>NZ_JASHIC010000031.1 GCF_030056705.1 Flectobacillus longus | reverse complement strand
GAGTATTCAAAAATACTGCTACGATAAGCTCGAATGGTGGTACTCCAAAATCATCAAATGAGACAACCACAACTGTGAACTGTCCAACTGATATTAATCCAGGGGTGCTTGGATTCTAATATACATAAAGAGGGAGATACAACTCCCTCTTTATCATACTACAGAAGATAGGGTTATGAAAAAGTATTTTCCCAAAAGTTTCTTGCTATTATCATCACTTCTAATGGTGTGTAGTTTTACAGTCAGTAGTCAAACCTTAGGGTGTAATTTCAAACCAGGAACAATTCAACTAAAACTTAGTGGTCAAAGTATAGGTGCCAATATCGTAAGTTACGTTGTGTTAGTAGATGGAGGTAATATTATCCGATATAAATCTGTGGTTAATTCAGGTACCATAGAAACGGTTAACGTTGGCAGTTATAAAGCTGTAGCTATAACATGGGATAATACACAAACAAGTCTACCAACATTGGATGTTGGAAAAAACCTTAATGAAATCGAACATTGTTTGAAAAGTACGGCAGTAGATATATCAATCTGTGATTGCAACACAACAGCCAATAGTATAACCGTACCGAGCTCTGTGGGTTTATCACCTCAGTATTTATTAACAGATGGGCTAGGAGTTATTCAACAAGTACAGACTGGCACAACCTTTTCGGGCTTGAGTAATGGTATTTATAATCATTATGTCTTGTGTAATACAAATCCCTCAGTAATAATTGGTACGAAAATTACAACGTTACCAAGTACAGATTTTTGCAGAATTGTGCCGCTGTCATACGTAGTATGTGTGGCCGAATGTGCTCCAGTGATATGTGTACCGATGGTGATAGCTAAAATAAGATAGGTCAGCGTAAAGATATTTATTAGCCTAAATAGAACTTAAAATACAAAAGATAAAAGAAGTATAGATAAACTTCGTTGCGAGCGAAGTAGATTCTTAGGTTTAGTTTACATGAGGTTAGCATATTTTATGCTAATCTCTTTTAATTTATGTAGTAAAGTAGCGAAAAAGTGTTTTGTCACCATTATTTGTATTATAAAAACTTTAATTTGTTGTTATTGAATGGTAAGTTGTAAATTTACTCAAACACCAAATTATTGGGGGTTTAGTAAATAGTTCTAATAAACCAAAGTAGTAATTTTTACATGAGGCGGATGTAAAAATCAGAATATAATATAGTACTTATTGTTTTATGGCGGGATAAAAGTACTGTATTGTAAAAAGTGAAATCTTTGAAAAGTTAACTTAAAAGGTTTTACAAAATAACTAATAACCACATTTTGTAAATGAGGATTATTATCTAAGCCAATAATAGAAAAAGAGGCTGTTCATTTAGAAATAGCCTCTTTTTTTTTAAATATGTATCGTCCTAAAGTAATGATACAGAATTTAAAGAAATAAAAATATAATATTTAAACAGTAGGAGCTTGAGTTACTACTGTTTTTTATAGGTTTTAAATTTTATTTTGTTCTGCTGGGGCATTTGATTGGGAGTTAGAAGGTAGTTTGATAAATGCGGTCTTATTTCATTATAAACTTCAATAGATTGTGTAACTAAAACCTTAATTATTTCTAAACTCTGTTCAAACGTGTAAATCATAAACTCTTGTTTCAAAATGCCATTTATTCTTTCAGCTCCCGCATTTTCACAGGGGTCTGAATTCTGTGGTGCCATGCTACATAGGATTTTGTTCTTCTGTAATACTTCTTGATAGGCATCAGCATAATATGGTGTTCCCCTGTCAAAATGATGAACCAACGACTCAGTTTTATCTTTTCTTTCTTTGAGTGCAATTTTCAGAGCCATAATACTACCGCATCGACGGTCCGATTTCATCATTTAAATTATCTGCTATATAATATCCAACTATCTTTTTTGAATAGGCATCTGTTATCAAACTAAATGAAGTGGACTCTATCAAAATAACTTTAGCCATGTGATTTTCTTGGTTTTGTTCCTACAATATCCATTTGTATATTTCCCTGAAACTGTTGTCTGGAAAGACCAAGATAATCTGAAAGTCTCTTGACAATTTGCGGAGTGACATTTCTTTGTCCCCTGAGCATTTTTCGGATATTCGAATTATCTATATTTTCTTCATATCAAAGTTCTTCCTTGATGATGTTGTAGAGCAAACAAGCTCAAGCGTCTTAGGCATCCTTACAAAGTCTGTGTTAATCGCCGATTTAGGTGAAAATAGATTCATATTCTGTGAAATAGGCAAAGTATCGCCACAGGTTTGGTCGTCACACTACTAGCTGTAGCAGATACTTCAATTTGCTTTTGTTGCCAATAAGAGAACGTACATTTAAGACATTCTGACACCTTGAAAAGACATAACTTATTTGACTATACGTTTTGTTCTTTTCTCCTGAATGGAAGAATGACCACAAGCGCTATAGAAAGAATCAAAATCATTTTCATCGTGAGGAAAGAAGCTACCATTCAAGGTGTGGTAGTCTTTAAAATCTATTTCTACACCTATTGTCTTCAGAGAAAGAACCTCCCACATTATTCTGTGGGAGTCTAGCTAATCACTCAATTCATAAATCCAAACAAATGGATTTAAGAACCCTCTTTCTTCTTTAGTCTCTTTTGTTTTTCTCAATAAAGTGCCTAACCGCAAAGAAAACGATAAAAGATGGCACGAATATTTTTTAAAAAACTGCACTCCAATGCAATAAAATACTAATTATCATCCTCTAAGTCGCCTCCTACGAAGTCTTTTAATTTGTCCTCCAAACTTGTTCCAGCAATAAAGCTATAGGCAAAGTTGGCACCAAAAAAGGCAAAGCTCATAGCCATAGCGCTAACAAAGAAATCTACGAGGTTTTCAACTTCAACAGTACTCATGTTTGTAAAAGGATAAAAGTGATAATGATAAAACTATTTTGAAAATTGTTCCTTAAGTCAGTCAAGAGTACACAACACAAACTAAAGTATTCCAAAAAATAGTAATACAGGAACTAGAAGTAATGGCATCATACTATAAAATATTAAGGTTTAGGAGCAAAGACAGGACTCGAACCTGCGACCTTGAGGATATGAGCCTCATGAGCTACCTACTGCTTTACTACTTTGCGGTGTTAGTGGTCGGTAATGATTTATGCCACTTGCAAGGACTCGTGAGCCTCCAATGCTTGCTGTATTTCTTCAAAATGTCAAAGTTCTAAATATTCCCAAATAACCATTTTTTGAATTTGCGAAAACGTGTCATAAATGCAATGGTTTGCCCAAGTGCTCTCCTTCGTACCTTCAAACCATTTGTGTTGCAAGCAATAACGTTTTAGTGCTGTTTTGGGAATGTTTCTTTGTAGGGTACTGTAAACCTTCTTCTAGTTTCTAAAGTCAAATCTTTTCATAAGCTTGTTTATGGTTAGAATATTTACCATTGTGAAAAAAATACACTATTTATGCACAAAATGCACATTTTTCGTTTACTGAGTATTGAAATTCATTACTCTACCCGATGATTTTTATAACTTGCTGACTATAAGTTTCTTTTGCTTTATAAGCTTAGAGAACACCTAGATGATTTTGTATGATAAATTACCTAAATTGGAATTAGGGTTCTTTAGTACTTCACGTAATAGTTACAAACCTGTTCTGAAAAAGCTTTTAGCCATGTAACCATGATTTTTAGTTTTTGTTTTTTGTACTTTACCATTATAGTATTTGCCGATACTGAAACAAATTGCTGCGGCAAGACAGACAAATACCAAAAGGCTACTTAATTTTCTCATACATTTTAAATGTGTACTTTCTAAATCAAATCCTTGACTTTTTAGATTCTGAAAAAGTACCTCAATTGCCTAGCGCTTGCGATAAACTTTACCTAATTTCTTGGCTTTAAACTGACCAGCCCCAAAGAGGAAATTATTATTAGAAAACTTTTTTAGCATTACATTATAGACAATGCCATCCACCAAAGCATCGTGAAAGTATCGCTCTTTTTGCTGTTTTAATAGGCGCTCAATATGGTAAATACTTCCATTTTCAAGGTCAATAGATGGTGTTTAGATAAGCGCATACAAAAAGGAATATTGTTTATTTTCAGGTATTTAAACCATGAAGTGTACCAATGAACTCTCTATCGCCAACTATCCCTGCAATATGTTCTTTACCAATTATGACAATCACTTTTCTAATATCTCAATACGGTTCTTGCAACAACTATTACCTGATTTATTATCTAATAATTGCCAATATAAAGGAATTCCTAATCCGTCGAAAGATGCTACAATCATTAGAATATTGCATTGAAATTTTCCAAAGATTAGGTATCCCCGTCCCACTCGGTTATATCAATAGATAGAAAAATTTCTTTTGGGGTAAAAATAAGGCTAGGGCACATCCTGCGAAACTCTTCAAAAAATTCTTCAACACGTACAATCAAGGTACTTTTTACGATTTACTTACAATTTTACTTTTTGGGGTTTCAGGAATGCTTTTTGATACTGAGTAAGCGTTTATAATTTCCTATTAATTTTGAATTTTTAAGATTTGGTGAAAATTCAAACAATTGCCCACTTCGAAATGTAAGTTACATCCCTACCAGCATGATGTCATTTTAATATTGGTTTCTTCAAAAAAACAAGACATAGTCTATTATGGAATAAGGGTTGATGGTACAAAGTCCGTTCCATTTTCTACAAAAAATCATCCAAATTTACACTTACTATTCTGCTAGAAATCGAATAAAACCATTAAATCATCTCGCAAATTTTGGCTCGCTCCAATATTCAATGGTCTAAATGTTGAATACTGGCAATAAGGTATCACAAAATTCGAAATGACTCATGTTTTGGTTAGAAAATTCCCGAACAGCTTTTAAGGTATGCTGAGGTGATGAGTTATATGCTGGAGGAGTAATTGCTAAAATAAATGAATAATAAATGTATATATTTTTTTATAAAAGTATATTTTCTTTTAAAATTTGAATACGTTTTTTAACTTTAAATAAAATATTTATTCTAAAGGCAAAAACGTATTCATTTGAAATGAGACATCCCTTACTTCCTAAAGAAATTCAGATTTTCACCATTTGTAAAGAAAATGGTGAATCTTTAGAAATACCGCTTTTTGACTCTGTCAGTGCAGGGTTTCCATCCCCAGCAGCCGATTATATCGAAATGGAATTGGATTTTAATTCATTATTGGTTACTCATCCTTCTAGTACCTTTTGCGTTCGGGTGTTGGGCGATTCTATGCGAGATGCCAATATCCATTCAGGCGATATTTTGGTAGTAGATAGGTCACTTAAAGTGAAATCTGACTCTATTGTAGTGGCCATATTAAATGGTGAATTTTTAGTAAAACGATTGACGCTTGAAGGGAAGCAATATTTTTTAGTACCTGAAAATGCTAGATACAAGACTATTCAAGTCTATGCTTATGACGATTTTGAGATTTGGGGAATAGTAACTTATATTATTCACAGAACACGATGATTGCACTTGTTGATTGTAATAACTTTTACGTTTCGTGTGAAAGGTTATTTGCGCCAGAGCTGAAAAATAAGCCTGTTGTCGTTTTAAGTAATAATGATGGATGTGTCATTGCTCGCTCAGATGAGGCCAAGGAGTTGGGAGTCAAAATGGGCGTGTCTGCCTTTGAAGTTAAAGACTTGGTTCAAAGCGGAAAACTTCAAGCATTCAGTAGCAATTATGTACTGTATGGTGATCTTTCCAACAGAGTTGTTCAAACGCTATCTCAATTTTCAAACGAAATTGAGGTTTATTCTATAGACGAATCATTTCTGAATCTTCAGGGAGTATCGGATTTAGAAAATTATGCAATACAAATTCGCACCAAGGTTAGGCAATGTACAGGGATTCCAACTTGTGTAGGAATTGCATCTACAAAAACCCTTGCGAAAATTGCTAGCCGTTATGCAAAAAAGAATCACAAAGAAACAGGAGTCTGGATATTAGACACGCCTGAGAAAATAGAGCAAGTATTAAGAGCAACACCCATAGAAGATATTTGGGGAGTGGGAAGGCGATATGCAAAAATGTTAGAAGCATATAATATGTACACGGCATTTGATTTTACACAAACCAACGAGCATTGGGTAAGAGCTAAGATGTCGGTAGTAGGACAACGAATGCTGTATGAACTTAGAGGTATTCCCTGCTTGAGTGTGGATTTAGTCAATGAGCCAAAGAAGAATATCTGTACATCTCGAAGTTTTGGAACTATGCTCACTCAATACAGCCCTCTTTCGGAAGCTGTCTCTAATTTTGCGGCTGCTTGTGCATTTAAGCTTCGAAAGCAAAAAAGTGTTGCCAATTATGTACATGTATTTGTTACAACTAATCCTTTTTCGAAGCACGAAAAGCAATACTTTAATTCAATTACTATCACACTTCCAGTGGCAGATAGCGATTCGAGAGTAATTATAAAGAATGCTCTATTGGGCTTATCTAAGATTTATCGAGATGGCTTTAAATATAAGAAAGCTGGAGTAATAGTATCGGGTATCGTACCAGAAGATGAGTATCAATTAGCCCTGTTTTCCCCTAATCCTAATAACAATGCCAGAAAGGTAATGGAAGTCTTGGATGCCATTAACCATTCGAATGGAAGGAATAAATTGAAGCTTGCTGCCCAGGGATTTGATAGGACTTGGAAGCTAAAGAATGAGAGATTATCCCAAAGATATACAACTCGGTTTGATGAGTTGTTGGTTATTAAAATTTGATAACCCAACGTCCAACTTTAATATGGTATTTTGTCAGGGAATATCTCTCTAAAGTATTATTATCTGATGATATAGATGAGCTTAATCGGATTACAGTTTGAACTACGCAGTTATTAAAATGGAGACTCTTACGAAGATATTGGCTATGTTAATTCAAAAATAAACCTCTTTTAAATTGCTTTAAAAGAGGTTTGAAATAATAATTTATAGGAGCTGTTTCACAATAATCGAGTTGGCAACAGCTACCGATGTTAAAGGTAAGCGTGTTGTTCGACGAAAGTTAGTCAGCTAAAAGTTCATATTTATTTAAGTGTTATTTGAGAAATAATGGTTTCGTCGGTGGTTTCGTTATCTTTTGCTAACAATAAAGCTTTACTAATGATGATAGATAATGTTTCATCGTTATCAAATGGTAAAAATATCTTCTCTTTTGCCATTCTATTTGACGAATCAGGAACAATGCAAAGATATTGGTCATTGGGTTCCATTAAGATATTCCCACTTCCAACGTGTATTTTGTAGTTTCTAATCTTTCCTTGAACTTTTAGAAAGTTACCTTCAAAACTACAGACATCTTTAATGGATAGCATTGGAATTATTTCTTTCAGCGTCTCCATCCTAATATCACCCGACATCCGCAGTGAGCCAAAAGAGTATTCATACCAATAACTTTGACTATCAGTATTCTTGCCTGTACCGTTATCTGTCCAATAAGGATTATTGGTTATACTTGAAGCACCGATGAATAAGTCCACGTCTCGCATTACTTCAGCAAAAACGATTGGTGGTACATCCTTTAATTCAATCTGTTCTTTATTTTTATAGAATCTTACTTGATCTGTTGCACCTAAGCCTGTACCATACCAATCTTCCCCTTCTTGACTAATACGTTGAATCCAAAACTCCGCTTTTATATCAAAATGAGGGATTTTTAAAGCAAAATTTTCCATTAATAATGCTGAACCCATCCAACCTTTGCTTCTTGATTTTGTAAGATAAGTCCCCACTTGAATGATATGAGCGGCAAATCTATTAGAATAAGACTTTGTGTTCAGTTCGGCATCAGTCAAGACATAAACTTCTCTAAATGCCTGCTTTATGCCTTGTATAATTTGCTTTTCATTGAAATATTTGCGCCAATTTCGAATTTCTTCAATCGTAGAATAGATAGGGTGCCACAAAGAAACCGTGGCATTAATAGGAATATTCTCAACTATGGCTTGATTAGAATCTATAAAATATCCATTGCTCCAAGTTACATTTACCTTATTTCCTTCCCAAACTATATCCCAAATCAAATTTTTGGCTATAATACTAACCAGATTATGTTGCAAATAATACTTTTCCCAATATTCAAAAGACCATTTTACATCATTTAAATAAAAAGACTCAATCCGAAAACATTGGCTAGCAAGTTGCTCTTTTATTTCTTTTATATTTTCAGTAAATTCTTTCAAATCTTCTTTCAAAGCTGTTGTAATTTCTTTGGGAGGAGATTTTTGTACTTTTGTTCCGTTTGTCCAAGATATTTCACTTTGATTTACCGTGGTAAAAGAAATGGTGCCATTCCAATCATTTACACAAAAAACAAGTTCATTTTGGTTATTTAATCCAAAATCACTGATAGACATTTCCTCTAGTTCATTAGCTGTTTTTCCATGTTTTTTTCCAATATTATTTAAAATAGTAGCAATTTTGGAGCGAACAGGTCCTTTTTTTATTCTTGACCTGAGTTTACCAAGTGACCCCACGACTCTATCTACAGGTAAATCGGATAGGATATATAAAGCATCATTTCCAATAGGGACACCTTGTGCACCTTTACTAAAAGAGGTAACAGTAATATCTTCAATGATATCTGTTATTTTTGTGTTTTCTAGAAATAGAATTGAGCTATGTAAAAAACCTCTCAGGAAAGGGCTTTTTGCATAATCATTTTCTGAATATCTGGATACTAAGTTTGGTATTTCTTTTTTGAAAGATTTAAGATTTTCTAACAAAAAAGATTCATACTCTCCCAAGCTAATATTCCTATTAATTAAAGAGGATAATTCCTTGTACCATGACTTTGGAGGATTCTTTTTGGGTTCAGTGTGAGAAGCCAAGAATTCGATTACTACCTTCCATTCGTGGCTAATAGTTGGATCTGCAATATTTGAAATATTTATCATCTGGTAAAACTTAACCGCCAACAAGAGGCGTGATTTTCATAAATAATACATTCATACTATGTGTGACTTCTATTTTATCATCTAAATGGTGATATTGCTTATTATTAACAAAAATGAAATATTTGCTTTTGCTAAAACCATCTAAGGCAGTGTAGTATTGTTTTTCTATATCTTCAAATTCTAATTTTCTTTTATTTCTTAAAGATGTTTTTGCTTCATCATTAAGAGCTGTTTCAAAATCATTGGACATATTAATTTGCTTTAAACTTTCAACAATATTTTCATTGTATGAAAGTACCTCTTGTCTAACCTTTTCTAATATTAATTCTTTTACCTCAATGGAGTCTGACGTAACTATGAATTTGTATTCAAAATTGGCTTTACTGATTGATTTTTCATGAACTTTTATTGTTACTTCCATTTGTTTGCATTTTTATAGTTCAATATTATTATTTTATTTCATCCAACGAGAACAAGCACTGCAAGAGCTTGTAGAAATATCAAGGCTCATCTAGTTAGTCCTCAAGCCACTAAAATATAGCCAAAAAATACATGAGAATTATGAGAGTTTGCCTTTACCAGAAACGCCTTGGCAATGTATTGATTTTCAGTAGTTTACTGCAAAATATTTCGCTCAATTGCTTCAGTGTCTGTTAGTGGCTGATGCTTGTTTGCACACTGCTATTTCTATCGAAGTTTAAATTTTGAAATAGTATCTGGATTTGGTTCGACTCCTATTAGTTGTATGTTTTTTCCTTCTACAAATCCTGTAAAGCTTGGGGCTTCAGAAAGTATGGTTTCAGAACTTTTGCAATACAATTTTTACCTTCTTTTAAGGTCGGCCCATTTGGAGCAATTTCACAAAATACTTGCTAGTAAAAAAGAACGTTTTTCGTTGCAATATAATTAAAATTTATGGTGGCTAACCCACAAAAAATAAGAAAAGGGAATCTTGAGGGTATATCTATAAATTTATTAACCAAAGTCAATATACGTACTTTAGTTTATGGCATATCTGTACAATAGAACTTCTACAGGAATATGGTTTTATATCTTGTTGGAGTTAATAAATCCAGTAAGGATTATGCCTGTTTTTTAGGAGTCTTAAGTACTAGCTCTATTTTAATCATTGATTAAGAAAAAGTCCTATTGTTGCTTTTGTCTTTCTAAATATTTGACATTATTAAAAACATACAGAACCTGAGAGCTTTCTGAGATGAATTTGTTAAATTTTGAGAACCAATTTTCTCAAACTTAACATTATGGAAATCTTAGAAACCTTGTATCATGAAATTGTAGGCTTTTTTAGCTTTGGAGGCCTCATTGAAATTATTCAGACAGATAACTACAAAGCCCTTTTAACCCAAGATGGAATCGGAAAAGCACTTGCGCCACTTATTCCAGTATTGCTGGTAATCGAGCTAATTCGAGCATTCTTTTTTCAACGTTTGAGTTTTACACAATATAAAATCGCTTTTTTTACTTATATCTTCAATCGTGTCGTATCAAGATTTATCTCCATTGGTATGGTGGGTATTTGTATCGGTCTGTTTGAACCGTATGCAATTTTCAAATCAGAGTTTACTTGGTATTGGTTTATTTACGGCTATGTGGTCTGGGAATTTGCCCATTTTGTGTACCACTATTTGGGTCATAAGGTGCGTTTATTTTGGTGTTTGCATTCAACGCATCATGCTTCTGAGTCAATGAATCTATCCATTACTTATGCACACTTCTTCTTGGAAGGCCCTTATGCTGATATTATTCGTACTACAATTTGTATATTGATGGGAGTCAATCCTCCGTTGTTGTTTCTGATTATGTTTGTTGATGGAACATGGGGTGCTTTTATTCATATTGGTGAAAACTTGGTGAAAGATGCTCGTTTGGGATTCTTAAACAAAATTATTTTGACACCATCACACCATCGTGTACATCATGCTCGTAACCCTTTGTATATGGATACCAACTTTTGTAATCTGCTCAATATTTGGGACAAGGTATTCGGTACTTTACAAGACGAAAAGCATGAGGAGGAAATCGAATATGGTATTACTAGACCAATGAAATCAGGAGATTTTTGGGATGCCTATTTTGGTGAAATTATCCTATTGGCCAAGGACGTATATCATGCACCGACCATGAAAGATAAAGTACTATATATCTTTATGCCTCCAGGCTGGCACCATTCTGGCGATCACAAAACGGCATCTGTTGTCAAAAAAGAATATTTCGCCACACAAAAACCGTAGAGACGTTGCGTGTAATCCCTTCACACAATATTTATATGATATCCAAATCTTTTGCTGGAGACGTTGCTTGCAACGTCTCTACAATGAAAACCTTTTGAGATTATCATGATAGGAGATACCTGTCTCTATTTTGGTACGCTTGCTGTCGTTGAGGGCAACGAGATATTTTCCACTAAAGTGTTTTTCTAATTCCCTGATTTGATTGCCATTAACGATACTCGAACGACTTATGCGAATAAAATTACTTGGAAGCTTTTCTGATAAATTACTTATCGTATAATTGGTGATAAATTGTTTATTATCAAGGGTATGCAAAAATACATACTTGTCATCTGCTTGAAAAAAAGCTATATCCTGTAAAGCAATAATCAAAATTTTATCGCCTTGTTTTACCGAAATAGAATGTATTTCTTTCTTAGGTTTGAGAAGTTCTGTCAAACTTTGTAAACTATCTACTGAGATTTTTAGAGCTTGGTTTTCGGTAAATTTCTGAAGCTTTTGTACGGCTTTATCTAAGCGAGATTTTTCGATGGGTTTTAATAAATAATCAATGGAGTTTTCCTCAAATGCCTTAATCGCAAATTGATCATAAGCTGTCACAAAAATCACAATCGGCATGAAAGTAAGTCTTTCGAGCATTTCAAAACCAGTCAAAATAGGCATTTCAATATCTAAAAATATCAAATCTGGTCTGAGGTCTTCTATCATTTCCAGCCCTTCTTGTCCGTTGAGTGCTTCGCCAATGATTTCAAAGGTATCGTCATATTCTTTCAATAATCTTTTGATACGATTAATCGAAATGGGTTCATCGTCGATTACAATAGTTTTGTATGGCATAAGTATTAATGCTGAATGATGAGTTGTGAATGTAAAATAAAATTCAACTATTGGCTCTCGGCAAAATATTTCTCATGAATTTATTGAAGCTTTTTTGCCTAATGCTTAGAGCCTAAAGCAAGATATTGCTTATCGATTCATGATAAGAATTTCGATGATTTTGGGGTTGTTTTTTAGTTCCAAAGAAGCCTTATTGCCATAAAGCAATTTAAGTTTTTCCTTAACACTTCTCAAGCCAAAACCACCGCCTAAGGTTTCTGCAAAATCGGGTCCATTATCTTGAATCTGAATGGTTAGCAAGTCATTGTCTTGTTTAATGTTGACTTCGATAATACCTTTCTCGGCTATTTTTGAAATACCATGTTTAATGGCATTTTCGACCAAGGGTTGTAGTAAAAATCGAGGAATTTGTTGAGAATACAAACTTTCATCACAAGCGATAGTGTAGGAGAGACGGTGACCAAAACGTACTTCTTCGATACTCAAATACGCCCTGATAATTTCGAGTTCATCAAAAAGTGAATGAAAGCTTTCTTCGGTTCGACCCGTCGTATATCTAAAAAGCTTTGATAATTGTATGGTCATTTCTTCGGCTTGATTCGGTTGTTCATGAATTAACCCTGCAATACTGTTTAAGGCATTGTACAAAAAATGAGGATTGATTTTGGCTTCCAAGGCATCTAGTTGAGCTTTTGATTTGAGCTTTTCTAAGTTGAGTAATTGATATTCTTTTTCAGAAATTTTACGGTTGATATTACGATGCTGAAGCCAATAAAATAAAAATACCCAACTAGTAAAAGCAGGTAATACCAAATAAAAATACATAGCCATAGGTACACTAAACGCCCAAACGTTAGTTTGTAAAATACTCCATTCAATAATTGCGGAAGAAGCAAATGCACAGCCCATCAGGGGTAAAAACTTGACTTCATCGAGCGGAATTTTGGGCTCGATGAATGTCAAAAAAATGTAACAAGCCAAGGTCGCCGAAAGTCCAGCCGCTGTGGTCAATAGCACCATATCTGGTTGAATAGCTGAAAAATCAATTTGCCATTTACCTAAAATTTCTAAAGTAAAATAAGCAATACTCGTAATGCCATAACCGACAAGCAAACAAAAAATGATACTTGACCCAAGGTCATAAGGTGGTTTTAGACTAAACGGTTTAGGTTTGTCTACCATGTCAAAGTGGTTAACGGGTGTTGAAAAAGTAGCTTTTGGGCTATCTACAGGCTTTTTTTCGAGGTTGATGTTAGTTTTATGGGCATCTTTAACAGTAGTGTCAGTTGGTCGGATTGGCTCGTATGGTTGATTGTTTTCACGAATCTTGATTTTACCTCCCAAGGTTTTGACGCTTACCGTTGGTCCGCCTCCAAGGATAGTACCATGAATGGTGTCATTGGTCATCAAACCCTTAAAATCGGTAAGAGGTGGTAACTGAATACGACTTCCCGAAACATCCAAATTCATGGGTTGGTTGAGAGGCATGGTGATTTTAATATTTCCCCCCGAAGTATCAAACCAAGCGTATTGATGTAACGATTGAATATCAGCGAAAATATTACCTCCTTTGGTACTTACGCCAATATTTCCATGAATATCATTCAGACGAATATTACCACCCAAGGTATGACATTCGAAAGAACCCTCTACGCCAAAAGCTTCTATTTTACCACCCCAGCTCGAACCATTAATAGAACCCTTATGATTTTGGACGAGCATATTGCCACCTTTCGTATCCAAACGAATATCAGCTTGGTTATTTGCCACAAAAATATTGCCGCCCATCGTCGATACGTAGATGTTTCCTTGGCAAGAAATAAGCTCGATTTTGCCACCCATCGTTTTTCCTTTGAGGTTACCAACGGTGTTTTGTGCCAAAATTTTTCCACCCCAAGTTTCAAAAAAGTGATTACCTCCAATACCTTTCAGCGAGACATCTCCTCCGAATGTTTTGGTTTGGGAACTCAAACGAGTGGGAATATAGATTCGAAAAGAAGTACTTTGAAAATTAAACCAGTTGAACATATTAAAGTATCGTGGTTTAGCGTAAATACTGAAAGTATCGCCCGATTGTTCAAAACGCAAATCATGCGTATCAAAGTCAAATTCCAAGAGAGGATCACTGTAGATATAAAAAGTAAAAATACTTCTGACACTCGCATAGATTTCTACCTTAATGGTATTCTCGTCATGCGCAATCAATTCGAGGTCACCAGTAAAGTTTTGCAAGTCTAGAAGATTGATAGAATCAGCTTCAAAAGTTTTTTCAAAAGTCGGTTTATTATTCATGATTATCAGAGTGCATATCCTTTGTAATGGCAAAGAACGCTACGTTAAATTTAGTGAATTGTTGAACAAGATTTTGTTTGATTTCTGATTCAAAACAAATCAAAACACTAAGTTTTTAGAAAACCTTTCCGACAGATTGGGGATTTGGCAGGATAAACTGGGGAAAAATAGGAGGGAGTTTTACCAAAAACAAAAACCCGACAGTCAAGCGACCGTCGGGTTTTATTCACCAACTTAATAATCTAGTCAATCATTATTTTAAATCAAAACGATCTAGGTTGGTTACTTTTGTCCAAGCTGCAACGAAATCTTTTACGAATTTCGCATGTGAGTCTTGGAAACCATATACTTCGGCAATAGCACGAAGTTCTGAGTTTGAACCAAAGATTAAGTCAACTCTTGAAGCTGTCCATTTCACTTCACCTGTGATACGGTTGCGACCTTCAAATACTTCTTGGTCGTCAGACGTAGCATTCCAAGTAGTTGAGAAATCTAATAAGTTTACAAAGAAATCGTTTGTCAACGCTTCAGGACGGTGTGTAAATACACCATGAGATGATTTATCCCAGTTGGTGTTCAAGACACGCAAACCACCTACTAAAACAGTCATTTCTGGAGCTGTCAAAGTCAATAATTGTGCTTTGTCGACCAACATTTCTTCTGAAGAAGTTGTATGTTTTTTCTTTTTGTAGTTACGGAAACCGTCAGCTAATGGCTCAAGTACTGCAAATGATTCAACATCAGTTTGCTCAGCCGAAGCATCTGTACGACCTGCTGTAAATGGCACTGAAACCTCAACACCAGCATTTTTAGCAGCGATTTCAACACCTACATTACCTGCCAACACGATTATGTCTGCCAATGATACTTTTTTGCCACCTGATTGCGTCGCATTGAATTCTTCTTGGATAGAAGTCAATGTTGACAACACTTTTGCTAATTGCTCAGGGTTGTTTGCTTCCCAATCTTTTTGTGGAGCCAAACGTACACGAGCACCATTGGCACCACCACGCTTATCAGAACCACGGAAGGTAGAAGCCGAAGCCCATGCCGTAGAAACTAATTCAGCAACTGATAAACCTGAAGCAGCGATGTTTGCTTTTAAAGCAGCGATGTCATTTTCGTCAACTAACTCATGGTCAACCGCAGGAATTGGGTCTTGCCATACTAAGTCTTCCGCAGGAACTTCTGAACCTAAATACAATGATTTAGGACCCATGTCACGGTGTGTCAATTTGAACCATGCACGAGCAAAAGCATCAGCAAATTCATCAGGATTTTCGAAGAAACGTCTTGAAATTTTTTCGTAAGCTGGATCGAATCTCAAAGCCAAGTCAGTCGTAAACATGATTGGCGTATGACGTTTTGATGGATTGTGCGCATCTGGAACAGTTTCTGCACCCATACCATGTTTAGGTATCCACTGCTGAGCACCCGCAGGGCTTTTTGTCAATTCCCATTCATATCCAAACAAGTTCCAAAAATAGTTATTGCTCCATTTCGTTGGAGTAGTAGTCCAAGCACCTTCCAAACCACTAGTAATGGTATTTTCGCCATTACCAGAACCGAAGGAGTTTTTCCAACCTAAACCTTGTTCTTCGATTGAAGCTGCTGCTGGTTCAGCACTCACATATTTGCCTGGGTCAGCCGCACCGTGTGCTTTACCGAAGGTATGTCCACCTGCAATCAATGCAACAGTTTCTTCGTCGTTCATCGCCATACGACCAAATGTATCACGAATATCATGTGCAGCAGCCAATGGATCAGGGTTACCATCTGGACCTTCTGGGTTTACATAAATAAGACCCATTTGTACCGCAGCTAGAGGGTTTTCCAAGTCACGTTCGCCAGAGTAACGGCTTTTTGAACCACCGCTCAATTCCAACCACTTGTCTTCAGCACCCCAATAAATATCTTCTTCTGGCTCCCAGATGTCTTCACGACCACCACCAAAACCAAAAGTTTTAAAGCCCATTGATTCAAGAGCACAGTTACCTGCCAAAATCATCAAGTCAGCCCATGAAAGTTTACGTCCGTATTTTTGTTTGATTGGCCATAACAACAAACGAGCTTTATCCAAGTTTACGTTATCTGGCCAGCTATTCAAAGGGGCAAAACGCTGAGAGCCCGAACCTGCACCGCCACGACCGTCGGCAGTACGATAAGTACCTGCACTGTGCCATGCCATACGGATAAAGAATGGTCCATAATGACCATAGTCAGCAGGCCACCAAGCCTGAGAAGTGGTCATTAACTCAACGATTTCTTTTTTTACTTCGCTCAAATCCAATGATTTAAACTCTTCGGCGTAGTTGAAGCCCTCGTCCATAGGATTAGACAACGTAGAATGTTGACGAAGGATATTCAAACGTAATTGATTTGGCCACCAGTCTTGGTTTCTTGTACCACCGCCTGCGGCATGTCTTGCTGGCGCAGGAGCAGAAGCACCGTGATGGAATGGGCATTTACCTCCCTCTTGAGAACCGTGATTTGATGAGTGATGTTCCATTTTATAAATTGTTTAGTTTTTAACGGTAAAATATTGTCAAAAGTAAAATTCTGCATTAACATTTGGTAATATGCCATTTGTAAGGTTTTTCACTTTAAATGCTAAATTTTACTACTATAATATTAGTAATAAAAAAAGGATTTTTCCTTGATTCGATGTTAAAATTACGATAAGAATAATTATAAGTCAAATCGATTATTATTATTGAGATATAGATTTTTATTATAATGCTGTTTGGAGTAAATAGAGAGGGATTTACGGAAAAAAATTGATAAAATAGGTGTAAAAAAAGTAAGTATTTATTTTTTGAATATGTTTTAGTGTTGACCCAAACAGCTAAAATATCCTTTTATGGGATTTATCTTTTTCTAATAAAATGAGATTGAACCAAACTCCCTAAACAGATGCGAGAAGAGGTCAGTTCAAAGGTCAAGGTTTCATGAAGATCACCAAAAAGAGAGTATCCTCCTCCGAGTAATAAGGGAAAAGTCGTAATAACCATTTCATCGATAAGGTCTTCTTTCAAAAAATGTTGAATAGTTTTTCCTCCATCAATATAAAGTCGAGAGTAGCCCTTCTCATTAATTTGAGCTAATATCTCGGTTAGTGTTCCTTTGACAAGAAATGCTTTCCCTAAATAAGCTTCTGGAATTTCGGAAAGGGTATTACTCAATACAAATACGGGTTTGGTGTAGGGCCAATCGCAGTCAAAGCCACAGACTGTTTCGAAAGTAACACGCCCCATTACTAGCGCATCCATGCGATTAGCGAAATCAAAATAACCCATATCGTCGCCCTCAGGATTAGGAACTGAATCAAGCCAAGCGATACCTCCATGTTTATCGGCGATATAACCATCGAGACTTTGAGCAATGTAAACTGAATTTTGTGTTTTCATAAATACGCTTTAGGTTGTAAGCCGTAGGCATTAAGCAATATACAGTAGGCTAAAAGTTTCAAAATATTTTGCGGAATGCCCATAGCTGGCTGCTGAAAGCCTATCATTAAATCTTTATTGTCTACTTATAACTGAATAAACTCACTAGGAACGCTGTCTATTAGCCAAACATGATTTTCTGAAAGATAGAAAACATAGCCTTGGTCATACATTTTTTTGCTTTCAATTTTTAAAATAATAGGCATTCCATGACGCATACCTACTTTTTGAGCAGTTTCGGTATCAGCGCTTAGATGCACATGCTGTCGGTTCATTTTTGAAAGACCCTTTTCAAAAATCGAAGTAAGATTTTTTTCAACGGTACCATGATATAAAATATCAGGAGGAATTTGTGTCTGTAAAGCCAAATCTATCTCTATAGAATGTCCTTGATTAGCTCTGATTTTTGAGAAATCATCATTGAAGGAAAACCTTTTTTTATTATTAGTATCCACCACTTCCTTTAGTTGTTCGAACGAAATGGAGGTTTGGTGTTTCGCCAGATTTTGTAATAGAGTAGATACATCTACCCAGCCATTTTCATCCAATTGGATATCTATTAAATCAGGCTGATGGCGAAGGATTTTACTGAGTAGTTTACTGATATGTGTTAAGTTAGGCATCTAGAATTAGTCTAATATTTTTAGAAATCGACTACTCATCCAACCAAGATGAGTGTGGGGAGTTGATATATAAGCTCCATCATTGTCGTACATAAACTCCGTTTTAAGTTTTTTGGTAGGTTGCATTTCCACAAACCACCAAGTTCTGCCGCTCGGGTCAGTATATGCTGCCCATGCTATTCCCTGAGCTTTACTTTCGTAAGTTCCTAATATATTTCCCTTCAAAGGACTTGAACGGAATGTGGTTGGGGTATCATAAATTCGTGGCTTATATCTCAGACTATAACCATCATTGATCACTTCAAACTTGATTGGTTGAGCTAAATACTGCGTTGGAAACTTCGTTTCAGACATTTTAGCACTGGATTTAGTAGGTTTAAACTTAAACTTAGCGTCTACTATATACTCAGTTTTAAACTCCATATAGTCTCCGCAACAGCCTAGATTTAAGAAGGTTAGTTTTTGAAGTTGATGTTTTGCATCAAACTCTAAAGAAGCAATACTTTCCAAATGTCTAGATTGCTCAATAAATTTACCATTTTCTTGTAAGAAGAAAATGGTAATATTGGGTTCATAACCTCCATATCCATAATAAATAGCATCAATACTATTATCTCCATTGAGTTCTAGAAAATGAATACCCGTCAGAAATTCTTCTTTAGACTCCTGCTTGTTATAGTGTAATGTATCGTATCCTGAATCAAATTTGGGTAGGAAATTCTCTTTTTCTTGGGTACTAAAGGGGCGTTCTACAGTTTTAAAATCTAATTCATCAGTACTTGAAAAGAAGAGTTTAGGTACATTTTGTTGCCCCAAAACGGGCGATATACAAACTGAAAATAAGAGAACTATCGTGTAATAAATAGATGATTTAGGAAGCATAACATTATTATTTTAGATAAGAATCCAAAATAGTAAAATTGAGTAATTTTTACAAAATATATAAGTAGAGCCGTTGCACGCAACGGCTCCCAATAGGTTTGTAGTAAGAAGTAATATTTTAAGGGATTATTCCCTCTTTTGATGATTAGTTGGTAGACGTTGCATGCAACGTCTCTACAATAGGGGTTAGGTATTTTTAGAAAATCACTTTGTGCCTTTAACACTTTGTTCTTGTTCACTCAGTTAAAAACTATTCTACACCACCACCTAAGGAACGGTACAATTCTGTGGTAGTATCAAATTGCTCTTTACGAACACTGATGGCGTCTAATTCATTTTGTAATGAATTGTTGAGCGTCGTAATCACTTCCAAATAGCTTGCCATGCCATTTCTATACAATAGTAAAGCATCTTTAGTTGCCTTGGAAAGCGAGTTATTTTTTGACTGAATCAATTCCAGGCGTTCTTGTGCAGCACTGCCTCTGCTCAATGCTGTCGAAACTTCGCCCACTGCGGTAAGTAAACTCTGTTTGAAGTTTAAAACAGCTTTTTCTCTCTCTATCCTAGATACCTCAAAGGCAGTTTGTAAGGCTTTTTTGTTGAAAATGGGCTGTGTAAGATTAACGCCCAAATTTTTGATCAATGAGCCTGGCAAATCAAACCAAGTATTCATTTTGAAAGAATTAGCACCTATCGATGGACTTAAACTAATAGAAGGATAAAGTGCTATGTTTGCCAAATTCATCTTGGCATTGGCCGAAACTACAGCATATTCGCTGGCTTTTACATCGGGGCGACGACTTAACAAATTAGCTGGAACTCCCTCGCTGAATAAGGCAGTTGGTAACGCCTCTTGCATATTTTTGGTTCGTTCGATGCTAGTAGGATATTCTCCACATAAAATGCTAAGTGCGTTTTCCTGTGCCGAAATCGCTTGTTTTGCGACAGGAATCAGTAATTCTGCGGTCTTTTTCTGTGCTTCAGCTTGTTCTACTGCCAAGGAGGATGTTTGTCCAGACTGGTATTGCAAACGAATCATATTCAAGGCTGTATCTGACAAAGCAATATTTTTTTGAGCTACAGCAAGCTGTTCGTCCAATGTTAAAAGATTAAAATAGGCTTGTGCTACTTGTGCAATCAAACGAGTTTTGAGCGCTGAAAGATTTTCCTTTTGCATAAAATACTCAGCTAAACTCGACTCTTTATGATTTTTGACTTTGCCCCAAATATCAGCCTCCCATGACAAACGCAATGTAGCACTGTAATCATCCATATAGGCTGTTCCCAAAAATTGCTCACTCAATGAACCGTTTAGGGAGTTTCTTGAAAGCCAAGTACGGTTGGCGCCTAAACTAAAATCAAGGTTTGGGTATAAGCCTAGCTTTGCTTGCTGGTAATTCAAATCTAGTTGGCGTATAGTCAACACCGCTACAGATACATCGTTGTTTTTGGCAAGGGCTTTTTCTATCAAACCTACCAATTGAGGTTCTTTAAAAAAAGTTCTCCAAGGCAACTGAACAGAGTCCGCAGTAGTCGAAATGGAGTATCTGAAATGCTCAGGCATACTCACATCGGGGCGACTGTATTTTTTGCCAACAGTACAGGCCGAAAGCAAGGCGATCAATCCTATACTGATATATTTTGTTAGTTTCATGTTTATGTTCTTTTCTAAAATTAGAAAATATGCTTTTCCGTATTTCCTTATGCCTTTTTTCCTGTTACTTTTTCTTGTAAAAACTGGAAAAACATATACAGAATAGGAATTATAACAATCCCAAGGATGACCCCACTCAGCATCCCCATAGCCGCACTGGTACTAATCGAATGGTTACCTGTGGCAGTTCCTCCTTCTGAAATCATTAACGGAATCATACCGACAATAAAGGCAAAAGAGGTCATGATGATAGGGCGCAAACGTGCTCGCGAGGCGTCAATCGCTGCTTCTAAAATACTGAGTCCTGCACGACGACGTTGTACGGCAAACTCTACAATCAAAATGGCGTTTTTGGCTAGCAAACCAATCAACATAATCATCCCGATTTGTACATAGATGTTGTTATCCAAACCGATACTTCTGATACCTAAAAAGGCGCCTAACAAGCCTGTAGGAATAGACAAAAGCACTGCCATCGGCAATAAATAACTTTCGTATTGAGCCGATAACAAGAGATATACAAATAGTAAACACAGTCCTAAAATACCCAATGTTTGGTTGCCAGAAGCTTTTTCTTCCAAGCTCAAACCTGTCCACTCATAACTATAATCGGCTGGAAGTTTGTCTAATACTTTTTCCAAATTATCCATCAATGCACCGTTACTTGTGCCAGGCATAGCATTCACATAAATCGTCAAGGCATTGTATAGGTTGTGGCGACTCACAGCCTCTGGTCCGTAAACCTTGTTGAGCTTTACTACTGACTTTACAGGAACCATTTGTCCTTGTGGATTTTTGACATAAATTTCATCAAAAGCCTGCTCGTCCATTCTAAACACGCCATCAGCTTTGATATTGACACGATAGAATTTTCCGAATCTTGAGAAGTTCAAACTTTGGTCTCCAGCAAAATAACTTTGAACTGTACCCAATACCTGACTAACACCTAAGCCCATTTGTTTGGCTTTATCTTCGTCTACTTCGAGCTCTAGCTGAGGATAGTCGGTACGGAATACGGTGTAAGCCGATGCAACACCCGGTACTTTCATGAGCTCGGCAATTACTTCGTCCGATTTAGCTTTAAGAACATTTGGACTTCTACCTTTACGGTCTTGCAAAACAATCTCAGCGCCGTTGGTCATACCATAACCATCAACTGGTGGAAGGCGCATCGTCATGACCATTCCTTCTTTAATGACAGATAGCTTTTGGTTAACTACTCCCATCAACTCGTCTATATCCTGTACTTTACCACGAAGTTTTTTAGGTTTTAGTTTTACAAAACCTACCGCATAAGCGGGGCTAGTACTGTTATTCAAAAGGTTAAATCCAGTAATAGCAGTATTGTCTTCAACGGCTTCGAGTTCAGACAAAAGGTTATTGATTTTGTTGGCAACCTGCGTGGTAGGCGTAAGGGCTGTTCCAGGAGGCATACTCAATACGTAAGTAAACATATTGTCGTCTTCCATTGGCACAAAACTTCTTGGCGTCGTGTTCATAACCCAAGCTGAAGTAGCTATTACAATTGCTACTAATACAGCAGCCAACCACTTGCGTAATGCCAAAAAGCGAATGATTTTTACATAACGATTCGTGAAATTATTAAAACCATAGTTGAACGCAACGTAGAATCTTTGCCCAAAACTTAACTTTTTCTTTTCTCCATGATGCTCAGTTGCATGATTGTTTTTCAATAAAAGTGCACATAAGGCTGGAGTTAAAGTCAAAGCGTTGACTGCCGAAATAATGATAGAAATGGCAAGTGTATAAGCAAATTGTTTATAAAAAATCCCTGCCGAACCAGTCATAAAGCCAATTGGGATAAATACAGCCGACATCACCAAAGTAATAGAGATAACTGCACCCGTAATTTCGCTCATGGCCGAATGAGTAGCCTCTTTGGCACTCATATTACTACCTTCCATTTTACTATGTACTGCCTCCACAACCACAATGGCATCGTCGACCACAATCCCGATGGCTAATACCAAGGCAAATAGGGTAAGGATATTGATCGTAAAACCTAATACCAACAAGAAAAAGAACGTACCAATAATAGCTACAGGCACTGCGATGGCAGGAATAAGTGTTGAGCGGAAATCTTGCAAAAACACAAATACCACAATAAATACCAAGATAAAGGCTTCAAACAAGGTAGATTTTACCTGATTGGTAGCCTCGTCTAAGCGCTCTTTGGTACTGATTAGTTTGGAATATTTGATACTCGGAGGAAAGGATTTTGACAAACGTTCAATTTCTTTGTCAATGCCTATCTCGATGGCATTGGCGTTTGAGCCAGTTGTTTGCAAAATCGCAATCGTCACCGCATTGCGCATATTCGAAGAGTTGGAGCCACTGTAAGAAATAGACCCAAACTCTACACGAGCCACATCTTTCAAGCGAATCATATCATTGCCTTGATTTTTTACGACAATATTATCATAGTCTTCTGGCAAGTTTTTCTTTCCTTTATAACGAATCACATATTCGAGTGGCGCATCTGATTCTTCGCCCAAACGCCCAGGAGATGCCTCCAAACTTTGGTCTGCAATAGCAGCTGTAACTTCGGCTGGAGTGAGTCCATAACTTGCCATTTTGCGAGGATTCAACCAAATACGCATCGAATAATCTTTTGCCCCAAATACCATGGCTTGACCAACTCCCGGTACACGTTTGACTTGCGGAATAAGGTTAATATTGGCGTAGTTTTGCAAAAAGGTTTCATCATACTTGTTGTTATCTTCAGTAAACAAGTTGAAAATCAGAATCATACTATTTTGCTGCTTCGAGGTGGTAAGACCCATACGAATTACTTCCTGTGGCAAAATAGGGGTGGCTTGTTGTACACGGTTTTGTACGTTTACAGCCGCTTGGTCAGGATTTACACCCTGTTTGAAAATGACCGAAATAGAAAATGTACCATCATTACTAGCCGTAGATTTGATGTACTGCATATTCTCTACCCCGTTGATTTGTTCTTCGAGCGGTGTTACTACCGAGCGAATCACAGTTTCGCTATTACCCCCTGGATACGAACCAGATACCATGACAGTTGGGGGCGAAATATCTGGAAAACGAGTGACAGATAGTCTGTCGAGACCCACAAATCCTAGTACTACAATGACAATCGAAATCACCGTAGCCAGCACAGGTCTGTCTATTATTTTTGTTAGCATGGTTGATTTTTTTTAATTAGGCAAAAAGGGGTGAGGCATCAGGCAAAGAGGGATTAAATTTTATACATTCTCTTTATTTAGAGTCTCTTTGCCTTTTTGTTACAATGGGATAGGCATCAAGCAAGGAGAGATAAGGATTTATACTTTCTCTTTGCCTAGTGCCTCTTTGCCTAGTGCCTTCTACTTAATTACCGCCTTCACTATTACGCCTTCGTTGAGCATATCGATGTTGTTGGTGGCGATTTTTTCGCCTGCCTTCAATCCCGATTTTACGATATATTGACCGTCTACTTTACCTGCTACTTCAAAAGGTTTCATCGCAACTTTGCTGCTGTCGCCAAGGGTAAAGACGAAGTACTTATCTTGAATATCTTTGACACTACCCATTGGTACTTTCAACACACCGTCAAAGTCTTTTTTGAGTATAACTCTTGCCGTACCACCTGAACGTAGCAATTTTTGAGGATTGGGGAAAATCGCTTTGAATGACATGCTACCCGTCATTTTGTCAATATTTCCACTTGCTACTGTGAGACGACCTTTATGGTTATACACCGAGCCATCAGCCATTACTAACTCTACTGAATTGGCATTTTTCTGTAAACCTCCTTCTTTGGCAAAAGCGATATAGTCTGCTTCGCTCAAAGAAAAATACACTAATACTTCATTGATTTCTGAGAGCGTTGTCAACGGCGTAGCATCGTTTGGCATAACCAAGTTGCCAATACGGTTGGGAATACGACCGATATAGCCACTTACGGGAGCTTTGAGAACACTAAAATCAAGGTTGATTTTGGAAGAGCTCAATCCTGCTTTGGCTTGTTGTACTTGTGCTGTTGCTGCCTCATAGTTGGACTGTGCGGTTTTGAGTTGCATTTCAGATACAACCTTTCCTGCCACTAAGGGTTTGAGTTTTTCAACTTCTAATTTGGCTGTGGCCTGAGCTGCCAAAGCAGCTTCTAAAGACGCTTTGCTATTATTGACTTGTTCGTTGAATACATCACTTTTGATTTTGAAAAGCGGTTGACCTTTTTTGACATAATCACCTTCTTTGACATAAATCTGTTCCAAATAACCTGTTACTTGGGCTTTGATGTCGACATTGACTGTTCCTTCAATTGTGCCAGGATATTTTTTTTCTACTTCGGCATTGGTGGCGCCTAATTGGATAAAATCAACAACTAGAGGTGGTTGTTGGGTTTGCTGTGCTTGTTCTTTGCATGAAAATAACAAGAGTGTAAAAGCAAAAAACAATAGTGCCTTACTAGACAATCTTGTTCTGAATGCGGTTTGTATCATGATTTCGTATAGATAGAAAATTTTTGATACAAAGAAATAAAGAGAAAAGCGAGAAGGTAAGTCAAATTTGACCGAAACGACAAAATTGGATTCTGAAAAGAAAAGGTATCTGACTGAAATATGGAGGAGGTATTAGACATTAGGGAATAAGTTGTCTAAAACCTTCGAGTAAGAAATTAAGGAATTACATACTAAAAATCTAGCCAAGCTTTTAGTAAGCTCGCTTTTTCACGACTTACGATTAGCTCCATGTCTTCGGGGCTTTTTTTCAAATCAATTTTTAGTTTACCATTAAAATAATTATGAATTTGTTCAATAGCATCTACATGGATGATAAACTGGCGATTGGCACGAAAAAAATCCTTTGGATTAAGTTGTTCTTCTAGCTCTTCCATGGTCAATGGAATTATTTCCTCTGAGCCATTATGTAGCTTTGCACGAGTAATTTTTAGTTTAGAGTAAAAATAGGATATATCATTGATTTGTAGACTTTTGTATCCGTCACGATAGGGCAAGAGAAAACGCGTGCGAAAGTCTTTGGGCTGAAAATAATTTAACAAATTAGCCAAAGAAGCTGGCTCTGGTACTGACGACGTACTCTCTAATTTCTGAAAAGCACGCTCCAATTCATCCAATTCTACGGGTTTGAGAAGGTAGTCAATGCTATTATATTTGAAAGCCTTTACGGCATATTCGTCATAAGCGGTTGTAAAAATGATAGGACAAGAAATAGAAGTTTTCTCAAAAATCTCGAAGCTCAACCCATCCGACAAACGAATATCCATCATCACCACATCAGGCATTTCATGAGTTTCAAACCATTCGATACTGTCACAAATACACTCCAAAACATCCACGATCTGTGCATTAGGGCGAATAGATTTAATCAAACGTTCGAGTCTATCGGCATTTGGTCTTTCGTCTTCTATGATTAATACTTTCTGTATCATGCTTTTATGAGTGGTATAATTACTTTGAAAATATCGGTGCTTTTGTCAATTTCTAAGCCCTTTTGCCATAATAACTTATAGCGTCTTTGAATATTTTGTAGCCCTAAACCTGATGAACTCATGGGGTTTTCAATCGGTAGAAGGTTATTCTCCACGATAAGTTCATTTTTATCGGTATTATAAATGCAAATTTGGAGCGGATTCCTGCGAGAGGTTTTATTATGTTTCAGTGCGTTTTCTACCAACAACTGTAAGGTTAAAGGAGGCAAATAAGCACCTAAACACTCTTTTTCAATATCTACCTCAAACGTTACGCCATCACCAATTCGTTGTTTAATCAAAAAGATATATGATTTTAAAAACCTTAATTCCTCTTCGAGAGATATAATGTCTTTCTTGGTATTGACGAGCATATAGCGATAAATTCTCGAAAAGTTTTCGGCATATTCATAGCCCAATTGCTGGTCTTTTAGAATCATTTCTGATAAAACGCTGAGGTTGTTGAACACAAAATGGGGGTCAATTTGGAGCTTGAGTGAGTATAATTCGGCCTCCACAGCCATTTGGTCGAGTGCTGCGGCACGCATTTCGGAGTTTTTCCAATTGTCAATCAAATACACACAGGTATTGATGCCAATAATCATGAAAGAGATAATGACACTCACCACAATCCACTGAATATAACCACGTTGCATCTCGATACTCATCGAGCTTGTTACATTCTGACAAGCCTCACACATTTCTAGGAATCGGTACAAAAAATCAAAGAAGCCAATAGCAAGCATCACCAAGATGAAGTTAAGCCCCGTTTCAATCAACAGTCTGCGATATGGACTTTTGGTCCAAGGGATATAATGATTGAGTTGCATTCCCAAATAGATACTCGATTCAGAAATGAGGCAGCAAAAGCTAAAGTTGAGAAACAAGTCTAAAAAAATATTCAGCGAGTCCCGCTGGAAATAGATTTTCCAGTACGCCGAAAATGGGTCTATGATATAGGAAACTAAATTGTACAGCACAAAGGCAAAAACGATGATAATAATTCGTTTTTTACGTATGCTCAGAAAGGTATCTCTAGTTTTGGACATTATTTTTCTAATTCATTAATCTAACTTTATGTTTTTTTACCTTTAACCTAAAGCCATTTATGAGTTTACAAAGTTGCTCACAAGTTGAGAAATAAACCTAGTAATTTAACTTAAGCTACAGAAAATCCATCTGAATATACATTTTTGGGTACTGAGATTTCGTGGAGGAGGAATTGGAAAGTCTTATTTTGTGGATATACCCAGTGATACTATATTCACCAAAAGCTGAAGTTTTGTGGAAAAATAATTTACAAATCGAGTATAAAAGAAGAAAGAAGTACTTAAATACCTTTAAAATACCCTATTTATAATAAACAATTTTCAACCTATTTAATCATGATTATCATCGGTTCTTTGCTGACAACCTTGCCAGCGTTTGTATTTAATATCTTCGTTTTCTTTTTGGGGAAAATAATAGTACATCATCAGGATGTTATTTTGTACTGTAGAAGTTTATTCGGAAGTCTTGTAGACGAAGAGGATGAGGTTCCCACTAGACTAGCATATATCGAGAAGCTCTTGGTTATGATTGGCTATTTGGTGCAGGCTTTTGCTATTATTGGGATGTTTGCGACAGTATTTCAACTGGTTTCAATGCTCAGTATTCAAATGGTAGAGCCAGTAAAAATGCAGCTTTCATCGCCTCATGGGCTTTAATTTAGTGAATTGAGATTGAGTGATTTAGTGATTATTTTAAAATAATCACTAAATCACTCAATTTAGTTCGATCAACTGTTAGGTGCAAGGCATTGCGTCTCTACGTGCGAAACTAAATCGCTACTGCAACAGGAAAATCAACAGGCACTTGCGTTACGCCATGTAGATAATTGGTGATGATTTTATCGCCAATCAATACGATGGTATCCACTAATTGAGCTTTGGTATAACCTGCATCCAAAAATGCTTCTACAGATACTTGACTAGGGTGTCCACGCTCGATGGTAGTTTCTTTAACAAATTGTGCTAAAGCCTGCAATTTGGCATCAAAATCGATTGCTACTTTACGAATTTTGATGATTTGTTCATCTGAGAAACCGTTCATTTTGCCAATAGCTGTGTGAGCCGAAAGACAGTAGATACAGTCGTTGATTTGACTTACTACCAAGTTTACAACCTCTTTTTCTTTATTGCTCAAAGAAGATTTCATACTCTGTAGTGTCACATAGCTCGACAAAGCATTGTCTGAATGAGCAAAAGTGGCATATAAATTAGGAACCATGCCTATTCCTTTTTTGAGATTATCAAAAATATGTTGGTTTGTTTCAGATACTTGTTCGCGAGTTGGGACTTCAAAAGTTTTCATGTTCGATTTTGTTTAAGTTTTATTGAATCATTTTGTTGATGCAAAGTTGATACAATAGACTTGCTCGCAACGAACCACTTTTTCCCGACTTGTTACCAATATTTCCTAAGTCTTCGATAATCGGCTTTGGGCTTACGGATTTCATCAAAATTTGTTTGCATTTTTAGCTTACCATATAACTTTAAGCTCTAGGCTAAAATTTATATGGTATTTCTCATGAAATAATTAAAGCTTTTTTGCCTAATGCCTACGGCTTACTGCCTAATGCCTATTGCGGGCACAATTATTTTAATTTTGCCAGCTAACTTAATTTTTAAAATATTTTTCTTTAAAATCAGTAGGAGAGTCTCCAACCACTTTTTTGAATAAGCGACTAAAATGGGCTACTTCTTCAAAACCTAGGTCAAAAGCAATTTCTTTGGTGGGCTTTTCTGTAAAAATCAATAAACGTTTAGCTTCGAGGGTAATGCGTTCATGAATAATTTGAAGAGGCGTTTTGTGATTATATATGGAAAATAAATTGGATAATGTTTTGGGCGATTTGCTCAGCATATCGGCATAATCCTGCACTTGATGTTTGGATTTGTAGTGGTTTTCTACAGCAATATTATATCTGCGAACTATGTCAAAATCGTGCTCTTCCATAGGTGGTTGAATACTTTGTTCTTTGGCGATTCTGGTTACTAAAATAATCAAACGCTTAAGTAACATTCTCAGCATTTCGCCTTGGATGGTATCAATTGTACTAAATTCATCAATAAAAACTGTGCGCAGAGATTCAAAACGATGGAGGTTTTCCTCAGAAAGCTGAAAGAAGGTTATTTCTCTCATGCCATAAAATAAGAAACCTACACAGGACACCTCTTTGTCGTGGTCGACAATACAGTAGAATTCTCTGTTGAAACGCCAAATAACTAAGTTTTGAGGTTTTTCAAACCAAAAAGACTGATTTACCATTAGTGGAAGAATAGTATTTTTAGGGAAAGTATAATGATTCCCATCTATCAAGATTTGCTGAGATTCGCCTCGATTCCATACAATGGTAAGCAAACGTTCTTCACGATTGTCATAAAAAATATGCTCAAATTGGTGTTCTTCAATTAATAACGAAAAGTGACTATGGAAAGAGTTTTCTTCAAAAATGTATTTCATGTTGATTGTTTTGCTGAGTTTAGTAGGTCTGCATTTGTTGTATAGATAATAGAAAAAGAGTATTCTTTTGTTCCCTAAACTGCTACATGTCTTGATAGAATAATACAATTTGGGCTGTCCTGTTTCTGTACTGCTTAAATAAGGATTAGCAGGATAAATAAGGTGATATTAATCATGTTTTAGGCAGTTTGATAAAAAAACTTTCAAAATCAGTAAAAAAATACTGGCGATTTTATTCTATAAAAAGCATGAAATAAGGCTTGGATTTACTCAATAAACTATTACAATTGTACTATTTAAAAATACCGATTTTCTCTCATAATAACAGCGTTTTTTTTACGTATAATAAAGATAGTTCATGTTCCGTAAACGATTTCGGAAACCATTCTGATAGGTTTTTTACTTTTGAGAAATCTTTAATAATATTTTTTAAAAATAGTACTAAAAAAAGTATATATAGAAAAAATTATATTTCCCTTTAATGAAAATAGAATCAATTTAAGAATGAATTTAATAAAATGTAGCTGTATGGTTCAGGACGGAGCATGATGGTTTGGGTTTGGGATGGTAATATCTTTGACAAAAAAGACAAAATAATATAAAATAAATCATATTAAAAGCGGTCTTTTTTCTGTCAATTATTTCATATAAAACCTAATCTCAATGCTCAAAAAATTACTAAATGTGGGTGTGCTTGTGGCCTTAGCTGGAAGTTATACTCAAGTTGAAGGTAAAGGCAATTTGGTACTTGCAAAAGAGGCTAGTTTGCTACATTCGGTAAGAGTAACAAACAAATCAAGTTTGGCTTTACCTGTAACTGGAAAGGTTACTGGAAGCGATGGAGAAATTCTTCCAGGAGCAAGTATTAAAATCAAAGGTACAAATCAAGGAACCACCACTGGTGTAGATGGTTCGTTTAAACTCAATGTACCAGATGGCAATGCAGTGTTAGTAATTTCTTCGACGGGCTACGAAACAAAAGAAGTAGCAGTTGGAAATCAGACGGTAATAAATGTAGTATTACAAACAGATACGAAAGCCTTAGAAGAGGTTGTCGTAATTGGTTATGGCGAGCGTAAAAAATCAGACGTTACAGGTGCAGTAGTAAGCGTAAGTGCTAAAGACCTTACACAAAGACCTGTTGCCAATGCGCTACAAGGTATGCAAGGTAGAGCAGCTGGGGTTGACATTACTTCTAATGAAAGACCTGGTCAAGTAGGAAATATCACGATTCGTGGGGTTCGTTCATTGACAGCTTCAAACTCACCTTTGTACGTAGTAGATAACATTCCATTGACATCGGGTGGTATCGATAACATCAACCCTAACGATATTGAAACAGTAGACATCTTGAAAGATGCTTCTGCTACGGCTATTTATGGTTCGCGTGGTGCAAACGGTGTTGTGATTATCACGACTAAAAGAGGTAAAAACGGTAAATATACCTTGAGTTTGAACTCTAACTTTACCACTGAAACATTGCAAAACAGCTCACCATTGATGGACGCTGCGCAATATATCGATTACAGAAGATGGTCATACTATTATTTGAATCAGAATTTGTATCCTCGTGGTGACAAACCTACTCAGGCAAATGACTTCTTGATTTTTAAGGGTTCTGGAGATTTATCGTCTTGGAATAATATCCTAAAAGGCTGGGAAGGTGGCACATGGGATGGTTCTAAGGTACAAAATACAGACTGGATTGGTATGGTAACTCGTCCATCTTTGACAGGACAACATACGATTAGTGTAAGTGGTGGTACCGATAAAATGAAGTCTTACGCCTCTTTTGGTTTTATCGATAATCAAGGTACTGTAAAAGGACAAAGCTATAAGCGTTACTCTGCAAAATTGAGCGTTGACGTAAAACCAAATGCTTGGTTCTCGATGGGTGGCGTATTAAACGCAGCCTATTCAGTTAACGAATACGGTCAATCAGGTGCAGGTAAAAATACCAACGTAGGAGCTTCGGGCCTGTATGAAAGTGCTAGAAACTTGTTTTCTTATACTGTACCATACGATGCCACTGGTGCAAGAATCCTGTATCCTGGAGGTGACGATGCTTTCAAAACGGTTGTAAATGAAGAGAATTACTCTCAAGATCAACGTAGCAACTTACGTATTTTTGGTAGTTTGTATTCTGAAATTAACTTCGCTGGTTTCTCAAAAGCATTGGATGGCTTGAAATTCAGAATGAACTTTGGTCCAGACGTTTCAATCAATAAAAATGGGGTATTCTTAGATGCAAACTCAGTAATCAGAACAGGTTCAAGTTATGCTTCATTGACCAAAGATCAAGCGTTGTCTTATACTTTGGATAATATGCTAACGTATAACAAAACCATTGGAAAGCATCAATTGAGTGTATTGGCACTCCAAACTCAAACAGAGTGGACTTACGACAAAAACAATATGGCAGCAGATAACGTGCCTATGACAAGTCAAAAATGGAATGCTTTAAATATTCCATTGTCTGCTTGGGGGTCGTCGTTATCACAGAGACAACTTCGTTCATATTTAGGTCGTATCAACTATGATTACAATAACAAATTCTTGATTACAGTATCAGGCCGTTATGATGGTGCATCACAGTTGGCAGAAGGAAACAAATGGGCATTCTTCCCAAGTACTGCTTTAGGATGGAGATTGACAAACGAGCCATTTTTGGCAGATCAACGTTGGATTGATGACTTGAAAGTAAGAGCAGGGGTGGGGGTTACAGGTAACTCTGCTATTGATCCTTATGCTACTCAGGGTGGTCTTTCTCAGATTTACTATCCTTATGGTGGTACGCTTGCAACAGGTCAAACTAATAACTCAACTTTAGCTAACCAAAGTTTGACATGGGAAAAAACAACCCAAATCAACTACGGTATTGATTTCTCATTCTTCAAAAGAAAAGTTAGTGGTACTTTAGATTACTATACGTCTCGTACAACAGATTTGTTGATGTTGAAAACGATTCCATCTGTTACAGGTTTTGTGAATACTTATGCAAACATTGGTGAAACATCAAGTCAAGGTATTGATTTGACAGTAACAACGGTAAACCTAAACAGAGGTGGATTTGAGTGGAGCACTACTTTCAACGGCTCATGGCAAAGTAACCAGATTGTATCGTTAGCAAATGGTAAAGTAGACGATATCAACAATAAATGGTTTATTGGTCAAAGCCAAGGAGTAATTTATGACTACCAATCTGCTGGTTTGTGGAAAGATGCAGATGCAGCTGAAATGGCTAAATTCAATGCTAATGGACAAGCATTCACTGTTGGTTCAGTAAGACCTGTAGACCAGAATGGAGACTATAAAATCGATGCTACAAATGACCGTAGAGTATTAGGAAGTACTATTCCTAGATTTATCGTAGGTATGACTAACACGTTTGACTATAAAGGATTTTCACTATCAGTAATGTTGTATGGTCGTTTGAAATACTTGTATAACACAGGTGGTGAGGCATTGACAGGTCGTTCAAACCAACGTGTTGTAAGCTACTATACACCAAACAATACCAATGCAGATTATCAACACCCATACTATACAGCCGCAGCAGGTGACCCTTATTACACAGCACTAGGCTACAAAGATGGATCATTTATTAAAATTAGAAACGTCTCATTAGGATACAACTTGCCAGACAAATTCTCTCAGAGCCTTGGCTTGAGTCATGCAAGAGTTTATTTCCAAGCACAAAACTTAGGAATGGTTTACAACAATATCAACTGGATTGATATGGACTTACAAAGTTCAGCTTGGAACAGAGGATTTACAATGGGTATCAATGTTGATTTTTAACTTTTAATGATTTTTAAGATGAATAAAGTACAGTTTAGATATATAAAAACAGGTATTTGTGCTTTCGCTCTTTTAGCTAATATGTCTTGTCAATCAGACTTCCTAAAAGAAGAATTAACAACACAAAGAAGTAATGCTTACTACAGTACTGAAGAAGGTATTCAGGCTGCTGTAACTGGTGCTTACAACCAAACATTTGCAGTGCCATTAGGTGGTGAGGTTCAATTTGCTACTACCAATTATGGAACAGATGAGTTTCATGTAGGAGGTGATGGCTCAAACAGCCCTTGGAACAACTACGACGGCGGTTTTAAACCTATCGTAACTGTGGTAACAAGTAATACTATCGCAGCAGAAAGAGCTTGGGATACTTACTATGTGGCAATTGGTTTGGCAAATCAGATTATCAAATCGGCTACAGATATTACCTCAACCAATAATGCCATCAAGAAAACAGCTTTGGGTGAAGGTTACTTCTTGCGTGCTTATAACTACTTGAGATTGGTTCGTCAATACGGTGCTGTGCCTTTAAAATTGAACGTAAGTACTACGGTCGAATTAGAGTTTACACGCGAAACGCCAGACAAAGTTTATGCGCAAATTATCGATGACTTATCAAAAGCGTATGATTTGTTGGATAATACTGGTGCTCCAGCCAAAATTACTAAAGATGCGGTAGCGCATTATTTAGCTAAAGCGTATTTGTCAAGAGCTAGTGAAATCAATGATGCATGGAACTCTTCTACAAAGGCTGCTGACTTGGCTAAGGTTGTGTCACTTTCAGACGAAGTAATTGCAAGACACCCTCTGGCAAACAATTTTGGCGATATTTGGGCTTATAGCAAACCAAATGGCGCTAATGAAACTTTATCTGAATTGATTCTTTCTGCTCAGTTTGGTGACAACTTGTTGGCTACAACTTTCAACAACCAGCACTTGTACTTTACGGCTCGTTATGATGACCTTCCGTATATGCAACGTGACTTGACAGGTATGCGCCCGTTTAGCCGCTTGGCACCTACGTATTTCACGTATGATGTATTTGACCAAGTAAATGACTCAAGATTCTGGAAAAGTTTTAGAACAAAAAGTAGATTAAACAATGGTAGTGGTAAATACGTAAATGGTGACCTTGGTTTGATGTTTATTATCAACAGTCCATCAGATACACGTTTTACAAAAACTAAATATGTTGATGAGATTGTTTATTCAAAAACCAACAAAACCGTTCCTACGGTATATGTAGCTCATGCTTCAGATGGAAAAAGTTTAGTGCAAGACGTTCGTTTCCCATCATTGAGTAAACATTTTGATGGAGCACGTTTGGCAATCAACGAAGTAAGAGGTTACAGAGATATGGTATTGGCTAGATCCGCAGAGACGTATTTGATGGCTGCTGAAGCAAAAATTCGTTTGGCAAACCTTGGTCAAGGTTCTTATGATGCTGCACTTCCTTATATCAATGCTGTAAGAAAAAGAGCTGCTTATAAAGCTGGTGAAGACAGAGCTGCTTATACAGATGGTGCTGCCGCGTATGTTGTATCTCAATCAGGTCAGAATGTAAACATCAACTCTTTCTTGACTGAAAACTCTTATTATGAGTCAAACAACATTCCTGTCGCAACTACAGCAACAGCGCTTGATATTACGAGTGTTAACAACTTGCCAGCGCAAGATGTAGCTGTAATCAATAAGTTGGGCTATACTTCTACGTATGACAAAATGTTGTGTTTGGTATTGAACGAAAGAACAAGAGAGCTTTGTGGTGAATTCCACCGTTGGGAGGATTTGAGCAGAACTAAAACATTGGTGGCAAGAGCGAAGGCTTACAACCCTGGTGCAGCTAACAATATCAAAGATTTCCATTTGTTGAGACCAATTCCACAGACATTCTTGGATGGTGTGTACAGCGGAGGAAAACCTTTATCATCTGATCAAAAAACTGCTATGCAAAACCCTGGTTATTAATTATTAATGCAGAGTTGAGAATGATGAATTGTGAATGTAAAATTTTTATTGTCAATGTTTTACATTCACAATAAGTTGGATCTAACTCTGTATAAAACTTTATAATAAAAACCTAATTTATTAATGATGGGCGATATTCAGTAATGGATATCGCCTTTATTATTTCACTGCTTTGTCGTTATCAGAGTAAATTTATTGAGTAGTATAAGTACAAAAAAAAGGCATCGAAAAATCGATGCCTGAATCAAATATGAATAGTGTCAGATAAGTTTATGCCGTGTGGCTTTTACTTTTCTTTAATTGAATGTCTAATTTGAAATAGCCACTATAAAGTATGAGTCGTGAGTTACGAATGTTTTAGAACACAAACATTCTTATGTCTTTTGCCAGTACTTATTCTTTTAAAAAATGTAATGTCTCAAACTGATAAATAGTGGATTAATACTCGAAGATACAATATTTTATGAAATGTGTCTTGAGAATTATTAAGATTTTTTAAAAAGAATTTTTAGCTTCATCTCAACTAATAAATTTTGAGCTATTTTAGTGAAATGGGCATCTAAAATAAAGCAATTAAATATTGCTCACAGTCCCCAGTTAGTGCAGGCTTCCTAGCCAGTACTGACTCAATCTAAGGGTTCCAATCCACAAAGAAAATCAACTTAATAGTGAAGTTTTGGAAATAAAGTCTCTAGATAGAATCCATAGAAAAACAGATGCTGGTTAGAAAGCTAGTACCAGCGTGAGATAATGAGAATGCTATTTTGATAGAAATAGTAATATATCAAGATGACAAAACGTAACTTTACACCATTCCTCGTCAACACAGCCGAATTAAAATGCTGTTTTGTAATTTGTTAACTTTAATTGATTAAAATATAACCTATGCCAACGACAGTATATTTTTTTAAGAAAAAGGATACAATCGGATTATTACTAAATCCAAATACTCCTGAAAAGACAAAATCAATGGTTCGTCCTGTGTTTTCGAAAAATGTTAACGAACGATTTTTCAAGACAGACTACATCTCAATTCACGACTCAGAAAAAGGTATATTCTATCATGGTGTTGTTGAGGCGGTGCTTTTTAATGATTTAGAACATGCTTGGAAAGCGTATGCCGTGTTACTACCAAATGACAATGAAAAGTAGTAATCATCCACGCTCATACTGGCGTTCTAGCCAGTACTCATTCAATCTAAGGGTTCTAATCTCCGCTTGTGCTGGCTTCCAAGCCAGTACTAACTCAATCTAAGGATTCTAATCCTTTGTATAATTCTGGTATCTGTCTGCGAGGTAAGCCATTAATGAAAATCAACTTAATAGTGAAGTTTTGGAAATAAAGTTTCTGGATACAATCCAGAGAAAAAATAGGTACTGGTTAGAAAGCTAGCACCAGCGTGTGAAAATCAACTCAATTGTGAAGTTTTGGAAATAAAGTCTCTGGATAGAATCCATAGAAAAATAGATGCTGGTTAGAAAGCTAGCACCAGCGTGTGAGTAAAGCCTATAAAAGTGAAGGCTAATTACAACCATTATTGTTTGTAAAGTATCTTTAGATTTTAATACAGGGTTATATTTTAAATATTCATCGTTTCACTCGTACAAAAATGAAAACACTATCTGCACTTATTTTACTATTGTTATTTACACTTTCTATAAGCTGTAAAGACGAAGAGATTTCTCCACAAAAAGCGATTTTAGGGAAATGGGAATTCATCGGTATCGGTAATGGAAGAATAGAAGCTCCATCTAGTGTAAAGTGGTATTATGAATATCTTGAAGATAGTCTCCGATTGCACTATCAATCTTCTACGGGGCAGATAGTTAAAACAAAATACTATTGGGAAAATAATGGTTTCTTGAATACAGATAGTACTACGTATAAGTGTGTATTTTATAGAGATACAATGCAATTAGACTATGTTTATATGAATGCTATATTTATGTCAAGTTTTTTCAAACGTATTAAATAAGTATGAAACTAGTTTCCCGCTAGTGCTGGCTTCCTAGCCAGTACTAACTCAATCCAAGGATTCCAATCACCCGCTAGTGCTGGCTTCCTAGTCAGTACTAACTCAATCCAAGGATTCCAATCACCCGCTAGTGCTGGCTTCCTAGCCAGTACCAACTCAATCTAAGGATTCCAATCCTTTCTATAATTCTGCTATCTGTCTATGAGGTAAACCTATGTTGAAAGTCAACTCAATTGTGAGGTTTTGAAACGATTGCCTCTGGATACAATCCAGAGAAAAAATAGGTACTGGCTAATGTACAATTATTTGACCTTCTAAACGACAAATAGAATTATGGTTAAGAAAATATTTTTATGTATAGCTTTTGTTATTTTGCTAGTATTCGTTCATAAAGAATTGAATATTAGGCTCTCAAAAGAAATTAAATTCCCAATATATAAAGGTATCTTGGGAGAATTATTAATCAAATTTGGAGATAGTCAATATCTAACAATCATAGAGAATGAAATGGTTAATGGCGAACTTAAAAAAATAAATGTTCCTGTTAGTTCTATTGATATTCCAACATTTCATAATGTTGAGGGGAGGAATACTGTAAATGCAAAATATGAAGATAAAAACTACCTTTATACGCTACATGATGGTGAAGATAAAATAATTATTAGAGAAGCTAAGTAATTTTCTCAGCTAGTGCTGGCTTCCTAGCCAGTACTAACTCAATCTAAGGATTCCAATCCTATTATAAAAATTAACCCCCTTGCAAAGTTTTGGAAATAAAGCCTCAGGATAGAATCCAGAGAAAAAAAGGTGCTGGATTCAATCCAGCACCAGCACAGTCTATTTTACTTTATATCCGAAATCAGAAATCCCAAATCTACAATAGTCTCACAATTCATCACTCAAAACTCATAATTAAAAAATAATCCCCATCTTACTCGGTAAAATGGGGTTATTTGCACTAACGATTACACAATACAAATTAATTCCATCCGCCGCCGAGTGCTCTGTAAGCATTTACAAAAGCATTCATTTGGCGCATTTTTGTTTCAATCAATTCCATACGTGATTCTAATACATCACGCTGGGTCAACAACACTTCCATATAATCTGCTCTAGCCGACTTGAAGAGTTTGATAGAGATTTCCGTAGATTGTGTAAGTGCCTCTACTTGATTAGACTTCATGTTGAAGTTCTTATCCAAGTTATCTATGTTTGATAATTGGTTTGTTACCTCAATACAAGCATTCAACACCGTTCTTTCAAACTCGATGATTGCTTTAATTTGCTTGGCACTTGCTGTGTTATAGCCAGCAATCAAGGCATATTTGTTTACCAATGGTCCTGCAATATCGCCTGCCAATGAGGTAATCAATGCTTGAGGTAGATTGACCAAATACAAAGGATTGTAAGATCTAAAGCCCAAACCAGCACTCAAACCCAAAGAAGGGTAGAAGTTGGCTCTCGCAATACTTACGTCTAGTTTAGCAGCTGAAAGTTTCAACTCTGCTGCTCTTACGTCTGGACGGTTGATAATCAATTGCGAAGGCAAGCCAGCATATATCTTTGTTGGTGCCAAAGTGTTGAAATTGTCCGAACTTCTATCTACATGTTGTGGGTAACGTCCCACCAAAAAGTTGATTTTGTTTTCGGCTTCAACAATTTTCTGCTGAATTTCATACTGCAAACTTTGCGTTTTGAACACCTCAGCCTCGAATCTGCGCACAGCTAGTTCAGTAACTTTAGCTGCTTGTTTTTCTTGTCTGATGATATTCAAGGCATTGTTCAAAATCTCGATGTTTTGCTTGATAATAGCCAATTGGTTATCTAATGCCAACAACTCGTAATAAGAGTTAGCGATTTCGCCTACCAAATTGGTTACCAGAAAGTTTTTGCCCTCAATGCTTGCGAAATAGTTTTGTGCAGCTACTTTTTGTGCGTTACGCAATTTGTGCCAAATATCCACTTCCCAACTCGCTCTTGCGCCCACCATCATATCAGGCAAAACCTCTGGAGTTCTTACGCCAGGGCGGATTTCAGACATATCGTCTGCCGCACCTTGACTGGTATATCTCGAAACTTTGTCGACACCTAAGCCACCGCCAAGTTTTACAAAAGGAAGGTATTCCCCTTTACGAGCATTGATTTCGTTGCGCGAAATTTCAATTTCTTGTAAAGTAAGATTCAGTTCCTGATTGTTTAACAAAGCTGTATCAATCAAGGCTTCCAATTTTGGATCGGTGAAAAACTCTTTCCACTTGATTTTAGCCACATTGGTCGAATCGCTTGTACCGCCATTGTAAGTAGCTGGTGTGTTACGGTTTTCTATTTTAGTCACAGGTACCAAAGACTTTGGTACGCAGGCCGCTACCATCATCAGTACACAGCCCGTTGCTAAATAATTGATTTTTCTTATATTATTCATCGTCGTTACTGTCATCTGGTTGAGGGAATGAATCTAATTGGTGAACAAGGTTTTCTGTCAAGGAGTCGTTCTCTTCGTCTTTGATGAGTTTGCGACCTTCAGCCATTGAACCAAAGATATAATACAAGCCTGGTACAATGATTACCCCGAAGATGGTACCGAATAACATACCACCCAAGGCCGAAGCACCAATTGTTTTGTTACCAATTGCACCTGCACCGTGTGCCAATACCAATGGAATCAAACCTGCAATGAAGGCAAATGAAGTCATCAAGATTGGACGGAAACGAACTCTAGCTCCTTCGATAGCTGCATCAAGTACGGTTGCACCTTGATGGTGTTTTTGCATCGCAAATTCTACAATCAATACGGCGTTTTTACCCAACAAACCAACCAACATGACCAAACCAACTTGTGCATAAATATCGTTGGCCAAGCCCATAGATTTAATCATCAAGAATGAACCAAATACCCCTGCTGGTAATGATAATACTACCGACAATGGAATAATAAAGCTTTCATACTGAGCAGCTAATACCACATATACGAATGCCAATACGATAAGGAAGATATATACGGCTTCGTTACCACGTCTAACTTCATCATAAGAAAGGGCAGCCCAGTCAATATCAAATCCGTGTGGCAATGTTTCTTTGGCAACTTGTTGTACAGCAGCAATCGCCTGACCCGAACTAAAACCTTTGGCAGCACCACCACGTATTGCGGCAGTAGTGTACATGTTATAGCGGTTGATTTCGTTTGGCCCTTGCATCTTCTTGATTTTCATGAAAGATGAGAAAGGAACCATTTCGTCACGGTTATTTTTCACATACAATTTCATGACATCTTCTGGCAATTGTCTAAACTCTGGCGATGCTTGTACGAATACTTTAAAGAAACGTTGGAATTTGATAAAACCTAGTTCGTAAGTACTACCAATCAAAATAGACAAAGTGTTCATGGCATTACCAATCGATACGCCTTTTTGCATAGCCAATTGGTTGTCAATTTCTAGTTCGTACTGAGGATAGTTGGCACTAAAGAAAGTAAACAAACCTGTGAGTTCAGGACGTTTTTGCAAAGCTTTCATGAAATCATTTTTCACGCTTTCCAACTGATTGTAGTCACCTGAGTTAGTTTTATCCAACAATTGTAGGGCAAAACCACCCGCTGCACCATAACCAGGAACCGCTGGTGGATCGAAGAATTCGATGGTCGCTCCAGGGATTTCATGTGCTTTTTCTTCTAGTTCGTAAATGATTTCAGAAACAGAATGATGACGTTCATCCCATGGTTTTAAGTTAATCAAACAAGTACCTGCGTTTGAACCACGACCTTCGGTAAGTACCTCATAACCAGCCAAGGCTGATACCGATTGAATACCTTCTACTTTTTCAGCAATTTCTTGAAGTCTACGTGAAATATCGTTGGTACGTTCCAATGTAGACCCTGGAGGCGTTTGGATAATCGCATAAATCATACCTTGGTCTTCACTTGGAATAAAACCTGAAGGTAGATTAGAAGCAATACCTGCAATACCAAGCACAAATACAATCCATAATACGACAGTAACTAATTTGCGGTGAGCGATTACTTTCAATATACTCACATAATAGTTTGTCAACTTTTCGAAACCTGCGTTGAATACATCCAAGGCTTTGTCTAAGATATTTTTCTTCTTAGGTTTACCGTGATTATTTTTCAAAATCATGGCACAAAGTACTGGTGTTACCGTAAGGGCAATAATCCCCGAAAGAATGATCGAACTTGCCATTGTGATAGAGAACTGACGGTAGAAAATACCTACAGGACCACTCATAAATGCTACTGGCACAAATACCGCAGTCATCAACAAGGTAATCGCAATAACGGCACCACTAATCTCACCTAATACTTTTCTTACGGCCTTATAAGGGGACAGATGTTCCTCTTCCATCTTGGCATGGACGGCCTCGACGACGACAATGGCGTCATCCACTACGATACCGATAGCCAATACCAAGGCAAACAAAGTAATCATGTTGATGGTCAAACCAAACAACTTAATAAAGATGAATGCACCAATCAATGAAATAGGTACTGCAAGTGTTGGAATCAACGTTGAGCGCCAGTCTCCCAAAAATACAAATACTACTAATGCCACTAGAATAAAGGCATCGCGAAGGGTATGAATTACGTTTTCGGTAGAAGCATTCAAGAAGTTAGATACGTCATAACTGATTTGATAGTCCATACCTGGAGGGAATGACGACTTTTTCAGTTCATCTAATTTATCTTTAACACTCTTGATTACATCACTAGCATTTGAACCATAAGTTTGTTTTAAGACAATCGCCGCCGAAGGATAACCATTTAGATTTGAGTAAATATCATAATATTCACTACCTAATTCTACCTTGGCAACATCTTTTAACCTCAGGATTTCACCATTAGGATTCGACCGAATAATTACATCTTGATATTGTTCAGGTTTGTTAAAACGTCCCTGATAGGTTAATACATATTCGAGCGCTTCGGCACGTTTACCATCGGCACGACCAATACGACCAGGCGAACCAATCACACTTTGGTCACCCAAAGCCTCCATGATTTCGTCGGCTGAAACGTTGTAAGCACGCATACGGTCTGGGTTTAACCAAATACGCATAGCGTACTGACGGCTACCCAATATACGAGCCTGACCGATACCATTCAAACGCTGTAACTCAGGAATCATGTTCACCCCAGCAAAGTTGAACAAGAATTTCATATCCGCATTTTTGTCTTTCGAGTAAAGGTTGACATACATCAACATACTGTTCATTACGCGGTTTACGACAACCCCTTCACGTTGTACCAAGGTCGGAAGGCGGTTCAATACTTGGGCAATCCTAGTATTTACCTGTACGAGGGCTTGGTCGGGGTCAGTTCCTAAGTTAAATACAATCTGAATGTTGGCTTCACCCGCTGAGGTAGCATCGGAAGTCATGTAGCGCATACCCCAAACACCGTTGATAGCCTGCTCAAGGGGAATAAGCACAGACTCGGTTAGTACTTTGGCACTAGCACCAGGATACGATGCACTTACCATTACTACTGGTGGTGCAATTTCTGGAAATTGTGAAGTAGGGAGTGTCTTCAAAGACAAAATCCCCATGAAAACGATGACGATCGATATTACTATCGCTAATACCGGTCTTTGTATGAATTTACTAAACATATTCTTCTTGAAGTTTTTGAATACACAAGTGATTGAAGTAAGTATTGAAAGAGTTTGAATTGAGTGAATTGGTGGTTATGAAACACAACCACCTCATCCATAACCCAATGCGTGCGAATTCCAGAACTCACGCATTAAGAATTCACTCAAGCATAATAGCTAACTCTCACAATTTCTACTATTATTCAGCATACACTCTTAAGTGCGAAATCACTTTTTGTGGATCCTCGTAATCGAACTTAATCTTGTCGTTGTCTCTAACTTTCTTAATACCTTCAAGAAGTATTTTTTCATCACCTTTCAAGCCTGATTTGATGATATAAATATCTGGCAATTCAGCAGCGATGGTAATTTCACGTGATTTTACCGTATTATTTTTATCTACGACAAATACATATTTTTTCTCAAGTACTTCGAATGTAGCTTTTTGTGGAATGATAACTGCATTTTTCAATGGAGACTCCATCAAGATGCTACCTGTTTCACCATGTCTCAACAATTTCTCTGGGTTTGGAAACGTAGCACGGAAAGCAATGTTACCTGTTTCGTTATTGAAATCCGCTTCAATCGTTTGAATCACACCTGTATGAGAGAAAATATCTTGGTTAGCCATTTTCAATTTTACGATTGGTAAAGTTGTTCCTTTGGCTTTTGTTTTCAAGTCAAGATATTGAGATTCAGGTACATTGAAATAAACCCACATTTTGCTGTTGTCTGAAAGGGTTGTCAACAAATCACCGTCATCCAACAAACTACCTTCACGTACAGCGAAGTGATCCATAATACCATCAAATGGCGCTCTGATTTCGGTAAAGCCTAAGTGTACTTTGGCTAAGTCCATTTCAGCTTTTGCTTTATCCCATTTTGCTTTTGCCAAGGCTAATTCGTTTTTAGAAACAATATTGCTCTCTGCCAACGATTTAGTGTTTTGGTATTCAATTTCAGCAAAATTTGCTTCAGCTTGTGCTTTTTGGAACTCAGCTTGATATTGCAAAGGAAGGATTTGGAACATCAACTGTCCTTTCTTCACAAACTGACCTTCATCAACATAAATCTTTTTTAAGTAACCTTTTTCTAATGCACGCAATTCGATGTGCTGAATTGCGCGGATCTGGCTCACAAACTCGTGAATGGCGGTTGTGTCTTTTTTTAGCGGGCTGGTTACAAGAAGTTTGATCTCTTCTTTCTTTTCTTCCTCTTTTTTAGAATCGCAGCTTGTATGGCATAGCATCATAGCCACACCCATAAGGATGAGAATTTTTTTCATGATTTTGTATTGTGAAATTGTGAGATAGATTACTGTAATCAGTTCTAGAAGCAATTTAAGCAAAATGTATAGGCAAAGTCAATACCTAATATACTGTCTTAATAATCACTTACTTAGGAAACTGAAACAATAGTTGGAATGAAGACGGGGTACGACTCCCCAAAGCATCATCTCATAGTCTGATTACTCGAAAAACTATGAATAATTTGTTGGGAGATAATTGTGAAAGATTCTTATAATAATAAGAAAATTGAGGACTGCGAAGTTGGATTAAATTTTGGTACCAACTAAAGAAAAGAGATGCAATGGCATTGCCACCCTGAATATGTTCTGATGAAGCAAGAGTTGCTTCATCTTCTTCTACTTCTTTTTCGTTTGCATCAAAGAATACTTTTTCCCCTCTTTCTGAAACAGGTACAGTATAAATGGGGCTTTGATGAGGCTCAAGAAGTGCGTTGTGAAAAGACGAGTTTGACTTAGAAGAAGACACTATAATATCTCCGTCCTTGTGCGAGCGAGCCATCAACTGGTTCGTGAAGCTCAACACGAGGATAACTAGTGAGAAGAGATATTTTACAAATGTCTTGTTCATTTGATGCGAAAAGTAGTGTGTTGAAATAACACTTGCAAATGTTTTAACTCAAATTTATTATTTAAGAAACAAGAATCTTGTATTAGTTATATTATATCCTTATTTCTTATTAAAAATGATTGAAGACCTAAATTTTTTTGTACTTTTTGGGTATCTACAAAAACTTCAAAATCTGGGAGTGTACTGGATACCATACAAGATAAAAAAGCGGAGTTTTTAAGTATTTGAAATATAGTGATTTATGGTTTGTATATGGCACTAATTATTCAATCTGTATGCTCTTGGTACTCATTAATCTTGTAGAGTTATCAAAGACAAATATTTTATTTCTTGGATTTGTCCTATCACAATTTTTACTCGAATATCAACCGATTCTAGTTTTTGTTCAAAATTGTTGACCTCTTATCTTCTTGAGACTCTCCAATTTTATAAAGGTTTAACTCTTGATCAAAAAAAAGTGAAATTTCATTCAGCCAAAGAAAATTTACTAATGAAAAAGCTGACGATAATGAAGAGGTGTCATCTTTTTTATTTTTTTAAATTGTCTATTAAAATTTGAAACGTTTTGAAATCCAGCATCAAAACAAATATCGGCAATAGAAATTTCTTTATCTTGAAGCATTTTACAGGCATATTCTATGCGGATTTCGGTCAAGATATGGCTAAAAGTCTCTCGAGTTCGATTTTTGAAATATCGACTAAATGCCGATTCGCTCATATTGACCAAACTGGCAACTTGTTCGAGATGAATTTCATGTTGAAAATTTTGCATCATATAAGCAAATACCTGCTTGATTCGAGCCGACTCCTCTGAATTATTGATGGTGATAGTATAGGAATTCAAATACTTAATCGTGGTTTCTTTACTCATCTGATTAAGGATAGACAAAAAACCTAGCAATTTGTCCAATCCTTCTAGCTGGCTCAATGATAATAAAGTTGGTTTTATTTTTTGACAAAATTCCTTACTAAATTGAATACCTCGCTTAGCATTTTCTAATAAATCAAACACTTTTTGGTTTTCTGGTTTTAAGAAAAAATCACTCCCTAAAAAATCTTCTGTAAAATGTATCACAACTGATTGAGCCATTTCTGAGGACTTTCCTTCAATAAAATCATTATCATTTTTGTAAAAATGTGGTACAAACGACCCAATAATTACCAAATCATCGGGACTAAAATCCTCTATACTTGTACCTATGTACTTTTTGCCCGTACTGGATTTCATCCAAACAATCTCAATTTCAGGATGAAAATGCCAAGGCGTTGGAAAAAATTGACAGGATTGTTCAAATATATTGAACGACAAGTCCGAAGGTTTATTAATCTTAAGTAATTGTGGTTTCATGGTATTGATTATACATATTTCTAACTGAATTTGTCAAAAAAGTATTAAAAATTAAATGAATTGGTAAATTATTACTTGTATTACTTTGATACATTTGTGTTAATATTTAAAGAAAATTTTGAATAAAATTTACTATGAAAAATATTGTACCTTATTCATTAAAGACGATTTTTACTATTGGTTTAGTAAATATTTTGGGAGTAGGATATGCTCAAAATCCCCAACAACCTTACTTGGGGCATAGAACAGTACCCATTTTGACGGTTGGAAAATTAAAGTTTAAAGACCTAAACAAAAATGGGAAACTCGACGCCTATGAAGACTGGCGATTACCCATCAATACCCGAATCCAAAACCTTGTAAGCCAAATGACTTTGGACGAAAAGGCTGGTATGATGCTTATTAGTACAACTCGTATGGCCGGTGATTTTGCTTTCGAACAAGGTAAGCCGAAAGGATCTATTACAAGCGGTTTTAACGAGGAAGATTTGGTTCAAAATATCAATATGTTTAGTCGAAAACCTTTGCCATATCCATTACTGTCGGCATCGGGAACGACTAAGGGTGTGAAAGAAAAACACCTGCGAAATTTTATTTTGCGAGCCAATACAGACGCCAAAACCATAGCTGAATGGTCCAACAATTTGCAAGCACTTACCGAAGATACTCGTTTGGGTATCCCTGCGATTGTGGCATCTAACCCTCGAAATCATATTACTCGTGATAATTCCGTAGGCTTAAGTGTAGGAGCAACAGTGTTTTCAAAATGGCCAGGTGAATTGGGCTTGGCTGCCATGAGAGATTTGAAACTAACACGTCAATTTGCCGAAATTGCTGCCCAAGAATGGAGAGCCGTGGGACTTCGCAAGGGATATCAATACATGGCAGATTTAGCTACAGAACCTCGTTGGCAACGAATAGAAGGCACTTTTGGCGAAGATGCTGATTGGGCTGCCAGCATGATTTTTGAAGTGGTACAAGGTTTTCAAGGGAAAAAACTGAATGCCAATTCTGTAGCGTTAACGACTAAGCATTTCCCTGGCGGAGGTCCACAGGTAGAAGGTCAAGACCCACATTTTGATTTTGGGAAAGATCAACATTACCCTGGAGGAATGTTTGAATACCATCTCAAACCATTTATTGCGGCTATCAAAGCGGGTACTTCTTCGATGATGCCTTATTATGCGAAACCTATCAAAACCGAATTTGAGGAAGTTGGTTTTGCTTACAGTAAAGCCATTATTACTGATTTGTTAAGGAAAAAACTAGGTTTTCAGGGTATTGTAAACTCTGATACAGGACCTATCGAGATGATGCCTTGGGGAGTAGAAGGTCTTTCTATTTTGGAACGTTATCAAAAAAGTTTAGACGCTGGCGTTGATTTATACTCTGGTTCTGCCGACCCAAGTTTATTGATTGAAACCGTTAAAAAAGGGCTTGTTAGCGAAAAACGCATTGATGAATCTGTTTCGAGAATTTTGAAAGAAAGATTTGAACTAGGACTTTTTGAGAATCCTTATGTAGATGCTGAAGCGGCTCAAAAAACGGTAGGAAATGCTAACTTTCAAAAAGTAGCTGATATTGCCCTTCGCAAATCCATTGTGGTACTGAAAAACGAAAAGGTTTTGCCAATCAAAGCTAAAACTAAGGTGTATTTCGAAACGTATTTGGAAAGTGGCAAAAACAATCCTCATTATGTATATCAATCAAAATCTTCAGCGGATTATGCGGTAGAGTTTGTAAAAACGCCTGAAGAGGCAGATCAGGTTATTGTTTGGTTGATGCCAGGAACGGCAGGTGGCTTATTTGGTTCGACAGGGGCACCGATTGATTTACGTCTTTCTAAAAACCTGATTGATGTTGAATATGTCAATAAAATTTTAAAATTGGGTAAATCAAGCACACTTTGTGTCAATTTTACAAGCCCTTGGGTGATGGAGGAATTGGCGCCAAGTAATGCCTTATTAGCTACTTTTGGTACAACTCCTGAGGCTATTTTGGATATAGTTTTAGGAAAATTTAAACCTTCAGGTAAGTTGCCATTTTCTATTCCTGCATCATCAAAAGCAGTGTTAGAAAACCTTTCAGACGTACCAGGTTTTATGAAAAAAGGAGATTATGCCCTCTATAAATCTGGAGATGGCTTACAAGCATTGAAATAAGGTTAATATTTGGATAATTAGTTGTTATGTCTTGCTCGTTTGAATAAAGCGGGCAAGATTTTTTTTGAAAAACATATCGTTAAATTTGTATATCGCAATATTACGATATACTTTTGTTCTGTCAATAAAATTTCTCAATGCGCATGACTCATATTGTCAATGATATAGTAATCCGAGCAATGCAGAAGAGTGATTGGAAAAGTGTTGCGCAAATCTATCAGGAGGGTATGGATACCGACATGGCCACATTCGAAACGCAAGTACCTTCATGGGAAAAATGGGATAGCGGGCATTTAAAAATCTGTCGTTTGGTTGCAGAGTACGCAGGCAAAGTTTTGGCTTGGGCTGCCCTAAGTCCCGTTTCTACGAGGCAAGTTTACGCAGGAGTTGCCGAATTGAGCATATATGTAGCTACTGAGTCCAAAGGCAAAGGTCTTGGAAGTATCCTAATGAGCAGGGTGATAGAAGAAAGCGAAAACGCAGGTATATGGATGCTCCAGTCAAGTATTTTTTCAAATAATACCGTTAGCATTCATTTGCATCAAAAGGCTGGTTTTAGAATAGTAGGGTACCGAGAAAGAATTGCTCAAAGAAACGGCATTTGGCGCAATACGCATATCCTTGAGAGAAGAAGCCCTAGTGAGTTTTGAGTGGTGAATTGTGAATGATGAATTAGGGCTTTACGAAAGTTTTTATCTTGTTCAAAAGAGTTCTTACTCATTGTTTTTTAACGTGAAACAGCAAGAGTTACCACTACATCAATTTTATTTTGCGTCATTGCTCAACATTCACAACTTATATTATAACCAACATTTCTAATGATGATTTTCAGTCCAATTCAAAACTTAATTGAAGCCTCAATTGCTCAATTTGATACGATTTCAGAAGAGAGAAAGGCTCTTCTAACACAAATTTCAAGCTTTATAAGCGCACAAGTAGCTAATCAAGAACCTGTGAGATTGGTATATATATGTACACACAATTCTCGTAGGAGTCATTATGGGCAAATTTGGGCTGGTGTGGCGGCTGCTTATTATGGTATTCCGCAAGTGGAAACTTATTCGGGTGGAACTGAAGAAACAGCTTTTAACGAAAGAGCAGTTGCAACATCCGAACGTTTAGGATTTAGAATAGAGAAAACTACGAATGGCGCTAATCCTGTCTATCAGGTCTATTTTGCTGACGATGTGGCACCTGTTACAGCATTTTCTAAAAAATATGATAGTGATGCGAATCCAAAGGCTGGATTTTGTGCTGTAATGACCTGTAACAGTGCCGACAAAAATTGTCCAGTGGTATTTGGCGCAAGTGCAAGAGTTGCAACGCCATACGAAGATCCCAAAGCCTTTGATGGCACTCCAGAAGAATCTGCCATGTACGAAGCCAGAAGCAAGCAAATCGCCTTGGAGACGCTGTATGTTTTTTCTTTGGTAAAATAAAAATTGCTCAATTACTCACTCATTCAATCACTCAATTAACATGGGTATTACAAAAACAGATTTTTTTTCTGATGAGCAAAATGACTTAGCCATTATGTTTAAGGCCATTGGTCACCCTGCTCGGGTAGCTATCTTAGACTATCTCTTGAAGGTAAATGCTTGTATTACAGGAGATATAGTTAATGAGCTTCCTTTGGCACAACCTACGATTTCTCAACATTTGAAAGAACTCAAAAATGCAGGATTAATCAAAGGTGCTATTGAAGGTAATGCTATTTGTTACTGTATCGACGAAAAAGGGGTCGAGAAGCTTCAAAGTTATTTTGGAAATATTCTCTCCACGCTCAATAGCCGTAAAGGTTGTTGTGAATAAAATTGCATTAATACGCTCTAGGCTATAAGCCGTAAGCATTAGGCAAAAAAGTTTCTATTACTTCATGAGAAATACTATTTAACTTTTAGCCTACCGCATAAAGCCTAGAGCTTAAAGCGGGTAAAATTTAAGATTGGGCTTTGGGCTTTCAGGTAACGGCTTTCGGCTGTGGGCTTTGGAAAAAAGCATGACTGTGGTTATTAAAAAACATTTTAACACTCTTTGCCTTGTGCCTGTTGCCTAGTGCCTAAACACATAACTTAAATCTTATTTTGCACGATTACTTATTTTCATCAAAACGCATAAAATCATGAAACTTTCAGAAGTAAAACAACATTTAGCAACTGCCGAATCGGTAAATTTTCAATTAGCAAATGGCACTTTTGTACCAGAACATTTTCATGTAACAGAAGTCGGACTAATCACCAGACATTTTATTGATTGCGGTGGGGTGGAGCGCATCGAGAAGATAATAAACTTCCAATTATGGGATGCAAATGACTTCGAACATCGTTTGAAACCACAAAAATTGTTGAATATCATCGCATTATCCGAAAATAGATTAGGTATTGGAGATTTGGAGGTAGAGGTTGAGTATCAGTCTGATACCATTGGTAAGTATGGATTAGGATTTGATGGCATAAACTTCCAATTGCTACCGAAGAAAACAGCTTGTTTGGCGCAAGATGCTTGTGGTGTACCTGCCCAAAAACCTAAAGTGTGCTTGAGTGATTTGCAAGCAAGTCAGTCAGCATGTTGCACGCCTGGAGGCGGATGTTGTTAAAAATGTTTAATCAGACTTCTTCGCATCATCAGGACTAAGTCTTTGGCATTGAGGTTAACAAGATTGATAAGAAACAATTTATATTTTGGCTTAAGGCATAAAGCTTACAGCCTAGAGCAAAAACGATATGAAATGTCTGCAAATAATTGTGCCCCAGTTGTAGAACGCAAGCAACTAGGTTTTTTAGATAGATATCTGACTCTTTGGATATTCTTGGCGATGGCAATTGGCGTTGGAATCGGGCATTTTTACCCTGAATCCTCTAATTGGATTAACTCATTTTCGAGTGGAACTACCAATATTCCATTGGCAATTGGCTTGATTTTGATGATGTATCCTCCACTTGCAAAAGTGAAGTACGAAAAAATGGGAGAAGTCTTTTCTAACATAAAAGTATTATCAGCGTCATTGGTACTGAATTGGATTATTGGACCCATTTTTATGTTCCTCCTAGCTATTACTTTTCTCAACGATTATCCTCATTACATGGTTGGTTTGATTTTGATTGGACTGGCAAGATGTATTGCAATGGTGGTAGTTTGGAATGATTTAGCTGATGGAAGTCGTGAATATGCCGCTGGACTCATTGCCCTAAATAGTATTTTTCAAGTGCTATTGTATAGCGTTTATGCGTACATTTTTATCGGAGTCTTACCCACTTATTTTGGTATTCAAGGATTGAATATTGAGGTAAAAATGAGTCAAATCGCAGAGAGTGTGGGGATTTATCTTGGGATTCCTTTTGGTTTAGGACTTTTTAGTAGATGGATTTTGATTAAAACCAAAGGCGAAACTTGGTTTCAAGAAAAGTATGTTCCTATGATTTCTCCGATTACTTTGATAGCGTTATTGTTTACCATTGTGATTATGTTTAGTCTTAAAGGTCAACTTATCGTACAGATTCCGATGGATGTGGTTCGTATTGCCATTCCCTTGATGATATATTTTGCAGTAATGTTTGTGGTAAGTTTCATTATTGGAAAAAACTTTGGCGCAGATTATGCCAAAAGTACTTCTATCGCCTTTACTGCAACTGGTAACAATTTTGAATTGGCGATTGCCGTAGCGATTGGCGTGTTTGGCATCAATAGTGGAGAGGCTTTTGCAGGTGTTATTGGACCGTTGGTAGAAGTGCCAGCCTTGATTGGATTGGTAAACTTAGCCTTTTGGTTTAGAAAAAAATGGTACACTTAGGTAGAGTGCTGAATTTCGAGTGCTGAATTTTGAGTGTGATTTTATGACTTGCCTAGTTCGAGACTTAGTCTTGAACTAGGTATGTTTTCAAACAGTTTCGGATTTGTTTTTTTGATTTCGGAAAAAATTCAGAAGACCATTTCTATTAGTTATATACTTTGTCTTAAACTAGAAATTTTCATACATCAAGCAATGAATACCGTACAACTTGGCTTAAAAGAAAACTGGAAGCAATTTTCGATTCTTGTCATCATCAATGCCTTTGTGGGAGGAATGATAGGATTGGAACGCTCGGTCTTGCCACAATTGGCTGAGAAAGATTTTGGGATTTCCTCCAAAACGGCAGTGTTTTCATTTATCATTGCTTTTGGTATCACGAAGGCAATCTGTAATTATTTTACAGGAAAACTGGCTAATCTTATTGGGCGCAAAAAACTCCTTGTGATAGGTTGGGCATTTGCCTTGCCTGTACCTTTTATCTTAATCTACGCCAACAATTGGAACTGGGTTATCTTGGCAAATATCTTACTGGGTATCAATCAAGGTTTGGCTTGGAGTATGGCGGTGATTATGAAAATAGATTTGGTTGGTAGTAAAAAAAGAGGTTTAGCGGTAGGGATCAACGAGTTTGCAGGATATGTATCGGTAGGAATTGTAGCATTTTTGACAGGATATATTGCCAATACCTACGGAGTTAGACCGTATCCTTTTTATCTGGGTATTGGTTTTTCAATCATGGGGTTATTGCTTTCAGTACTTTTTGTCAAAGATACTCGCCTACATGTGGGGCAAGAAAGTACCCAAAGCACTATTCCTTTACTCAAAAATATTTTTCTGAATACATCCTTTACCCATAAATCCCTTAGCGGAATTACACAAGCAGGTTTGGTCAATAATCTTAATGACGGTATGGTATGGGGGTTATTACCCATTTTATTACTCAGTAAAGGATTTTCGCAAACTAACATCGGTATTCTTACAGCGATATACCCGATGGTATGGGGCTTGAGTCAGCTTTTTACTGGTAAGCTTTCCGATGTGTATTCTAAGAAGATGTTGCTTTTTGGAGGAATGTTGTTTCAAGGTATTGCGATTATGGGTTTAATCAAGGCCGATTCTTTCGAGATGTTTGGAGGAATAGGCATACTTTTAGGTCTAGGTACAGCTTTGGTATATCCTACCTTTATCAATGCTATTGCAGATTATACACATCCTTCACAACGAGCCGAAAGTTTGGGTACTTTCCGTTTCTGGCGTGATTTGGGCTATGCGGCAGGGGCTTTGTTGACAGGTATTTTGGCAGATTATTTCGGCATAGAAATGTCTATCTTGTTGATTGGTATTCTTACGATTCTTTCCTCGTTCATTATTTTATTTCGTGTTGAAAAACCTTCGTAAATTTGAAGATTTGGGAATTTGAAAATTTGAAAATGTTTTTAGTTTGATTGCCGTCAGCCCAAAGCTGACACCTCAAAACTCACCCTTAACATTAATTTAACATTGGAATACATATTAGTTAATATTGGCGATGTAAGTTTGTACCATGAAATTCTGGAAACATATCGTCATAACCCTAATCACGCTCTTTTCTATTAGCACAAGAGAATCGGTGATTAGTCATGAGCACAAGCTTGTTCATGCTACGACGAAATCTGTTTCTCATCATTCCAACCAGCATGCTGTAAAACTACTGAGTGTAGTAGATAGCCAAACTAATGCTTCTCTTGAAAATATAGAGTCAGACGATACTGATGATATTCAGGAGATTAAAGCGTCAATTGCTCGCGAAATAGAAGCTATTTCTCTTTCGTTTCAGCCATTGTCAAAAACATTGGTTACACAGCTAAGAAGTCTATTTAAGTTTGGACGCTACATTTTGTTTTTACAACTCCTCATTTAAGATTTTCCTACATTATTCTAATCACATTTTCTTGCATTCATATTGAATGCAACATGGTATTTCTTTATTCACTCTTTCGTAAAATCATGAAAACGAACGTTTACGCTAAACAACTTTCACAGTTGTTGACAGTTATTGCTGTATTTTTCTTAAGCATGACTGCAATCCAAGCTCAAGTAACAACATCTTCTATTTCTGGAAAAGTAAAAGACAAAACTGGTCAGGAAGTACCAGGAGCGTCAGTTATCGCTACCTATTTGCCAACAGGTGCCAAATACGGTGTAGCTTCTAGTGGTGATGGTCACTTTACTATTGCTAACATGAACCCAGGTGGTCCTTACAAAATCGTTGTGACGTTTGTAGGATACCGTTCACAAGTAGTAGAGGGTATCACACTCAATTTAGGTTCAAACTCTAACGTTGATTTTGTACTTCAAGAAGAAAGTACGTCACTGGCTGAGGTTGTAGTAAAAGGCGAAAAAGGTGGTGCTAAATTAGGTGCAGGCACTAATTTGGGCGAAGCTCAAATCAAATCATTACCAACGTTGAGCCGCAGTCTTACCGACATGACTCGTATGACGCCACAAAGTGCCAACAACTCTTTTGCTGGAACAAACTTCCGTTACAACAACGTAACAATTGATGGTACTATCAACAACGATGCGATTGGTTTTAGCCCATCTTTGGGTGGACAAGGTGGTACTTCGGGTATGCCTGGAAGTAGTACTCGTACCAATCCTATTTCTTTGGATGCGATTCAGGATATTCAAGTATATATTGCTCCTTACGATGTAAAAATCGGTAACTTCACAGGTGGTTCTATCAACGCTGTAACGCGTAGTGGTACAAACGACGTAACAGGTTCGGTATATGGTTTTGGTCGTAATGCAACAATCACTGGTCCAAACAACGCTGGTGATGGCGCTAAAATCCCAAGTAGCTATTATGACTACCAAACAGGTTTTAGAGTAGGTTTGCCTTTGATTAAAAATAAATTGTTCTTCTTTACAAACGAAGAAATCACTCGTCGTCAAGAACCCCTTTTCTATGGTGCAGGATATAAAGATGCCAATGGAAATACGCTATCGTTGATCGATGCTGCAACGGCTCAAAAAATCTCTGATTTTGTAAAAACAAACTACGGTTTTGATGTAGGTACGGCAGGAGATTATAACATTTCTTCAAGAAGTAATAAATTCTTCAACCGTTTGGATTGGAATATTTCTGACAAACACCAATTGTCACTTCGTAACAACTATATTACTTCTGAAGCTACCAACTTGGAAAGAGATGCTGCCAACTTCAGATTTGCGAGTATGGACTTCAAACAAGTGAACAATCAAAACTCAACTGTAGCAGAATTAAAAAGCCGTTTTGGGAATGCTTCAAACAGTTTGATTTTGGGTTATTCAGATATTCATGATTACAGACAGCCATTGAGTGGTAACGTATCGATGCCACAAGTGGAGATTGCAGCAAACGGAGGAACAATATTTTTCGGTAACGACCGTGAGGCTACAGTATTTAACATGCGTCAAAAAACATTTGAAATTACGGATAACTTTACTTGGTTTAGAGGAAAACACACTTTCTTAGTAGGTACGCACAACGAGTTGTATTCAATCAATTATGGTTTTGTGAACTCTTGGAATGGTCGTGTATCTTACAGAAGTTTGGATGAGTTTTTTGCGGGAAAAGTAAACCGTGTTAGAGGTTCATATAGCTTTACAAACAACGACCGTGATTATAACTTCGATAACCCTTATGCGAAATTCAACGTAGGAATGTACAGTGTATATGGTCAAGATGATATTCAAGTAAATGACCGTTTGAGATTATCTCCAGGTTTACGTTTTGACTTAGCAACTACTGATTCTCCATCTATTAGTTCGGCAACTCAAAATACCCAAATTGATAAAAATGCAGGAACTACATATTCGTCAACGCCTTTGTCTCAAATCAACAACAAGATTTTTGGACAGGTATTAGTTTCTCCACGTATTGGGTTTAACTATGATGTAAATGGCGACAAGTCTGTTATCGTACGTGGTGGTAGTGGTATTTTCACAGGTAAAATTCCATTTGCTTGGTTAGGATATGCCTTCTATAACGACGGTGTTGGTTATGGTTCATTTGACGTAAACAACTTGGCTACAAAATCAGGCGTAAAAGGTGATGTATTGAAAGATGGTGCTAAAACTTATGCTTTCAATAACGGTCAAGGTAACCAAACACAAGTAGACGTTGTAAGTAATAACTTCAAAATGCCACAAGTATGGAGAAGTAGTTTGGCTGTAGATTATAACGTAAAAGGTTATAAAATTACCTTGGAAGGGATTTATACCAAAACAATCAACGACTTGAAATTCCAACAAGTCAACTTGAAAGACTCGGTTACTTATTTCTCTTATGATACTCAGCACCAAATGCCAGTATATTTGTCGGGTGGTTCGACAGGGCAAAAAGTGAATTCTTCATTCTCGAATGCTTATATGTTGTCGAATACTTCACAAGGATACCGTTATAGCTTAACAGCGCAAATTGCTAAAACGTACTCATTTGGCTTGAACGCTTCAGTAGCTTATACTTACGGACAATCGTGGGATTTGACAAACGGTATTCGTAACTCAATGGAATCTAACTGGCAGTTGAACCAGTCATTGACACCAAATGATCCAGCATTGGCTCACTCAAACTTTGATATTCGTCACCGTATTATTGCTTCTTTGGGTTATAGAAAACAGTGGAACAAAAATCACGCAACGCAGTTCTCGGCAGTAATCAATGCTCAATCAGGTAATCCATTCACATGGGGCTTTGTGAACTCAACGATTGCTAACACTCCACAGGCTGCTGGTTTGGCGTATGTGTTCAAAGATGCAACAGAAGCAACAAAATACATGGTTGATTACAAAGATGCTAGTGGTAACACCATTACAGCAGCTCAACAAGCACAACAGTTTATGGATTTTGTAAACGGCGATTCTTACTTGAGTACTCGCAAAGGCAACTTCACAGAGCGTAACACTGGTAGAACTCCTTGGAATACAACAGCCGATGTACGTTTGATGCACGACATTAATATTACTACAGCAGGAAAGAAATCACACACATTACAGATTTCACTTGATATTATCAACTTTACTAACTTGTTGAATAGCGAGTGGGGAAGAATCTACTTCGTATCAAATACATTCAACTCTACAGCTAGTATTGGTTTAGTTCGTAAAAACTCAGGTACTGCTACAGACCCAACTTATAACTTTATCAAACCAACTACAGCACCGTTCTCAGTTGACCAATTATCGTCACGTTACCAAGCTCAGTTAGGTTTACGTTACAGTTTCTAAGAATAAAGAAAAGACGTTATTAGTTAATAGTGTATCGGTTATTGGATTATTATTCCAACAAGCGTACCCCAAACAATTAAATCAAATCCCCATAGTCTTCTTGGCTTTGGGGATTTTGTTTTTATAAAATCTACTCACTTTTCAGTATTGAACCACTGTTATAGATTAAACTGATTTGGGATTTTTGGGAAATAATCTTCTGTTGAATTCAACTATTTCTTCATTGGAAGGATATGATGGAAGAGCTGAGAGTTCAACAATAGCGGTATCTCTAATTGCTGCTGCATTTGTCGGTAGCGAAAGGATGATGACATCGACATCTTTGACCACTTCTTTAGACGTTGCTGGGATTGCCCCCAATTCTTCAGCACGGGCTTTCAATCTTTCAGCATCGTTCGAATTATTAATTTTAACAGTGTGACTAGCTGCCACCATTTTTGGGGCAATTGTACCGCCAATCGCGCCAGTATCTATGATTCCAAATCTCATATAAAAATTTGTTAATATATTCCTTTCAAACTATCGTTTGCATCGTGATATATGACCAAAATTGGGACTGAGTTTATCATATTCTTACAAATGATAAATGCAAATTGAAAAGGTAAACCCAAATGTTTTCGAAGTGAAGAACCAATCTATTCACTCCTTATCAAACCTCTTTTGGCAATATTCGAACTACCGTTACAACAAAACCCGTTAGCGATTACAATCCCGAATCTGGCATAATACTTCGGCTGTATGCCTTGACTGGTAGGGAGTTGTGTTACAACTTGCATTTGTTTGATATCCTTTATCTCAATAGTTAATTGTACCGCAAAGGTATCTGTAAAATACTTTCATTTGTATAGTACTTTCCTTGAGGAAAGTACTATCTTTTGGGAAGTGTATTTTAATTATCTTTGTCCAATGCTTTAATGCCCTGAAGTTTCATGACGCTTAAATGATAGTGAAAAGTGTATTGCATTTGATGTATGCTTAGCACTAAACGTTTCATTTGGATAGATGGGACAGAAAAATTCGTTTAAAGAAAATTAAATAATACTTTCTTGGCATCTCAATGCAGAGTAGTTGATAGCAATTGGTAAGATGAAAAAAAATATAAAATTTTCCGTTTTAGAGTTAGCAACTGTATCCCAAGGGTACAGTTTCAAAGAAACATTAAATAACTCATTGGCTTTGGCAAGAGTAGCTGAAGAAAGTGGATACGAAAGATATTGGTTTGCCGAACATCATAACTCTGAAATCGTAGCAAGTTCTGCAACGGCAGTTTTAATAGGTTATGTGGCTGATAATACCCAGCGTATTAGAGTTGGGTCTGGCGGAGTTATGTTACCTAACCACTCGCCACTAATTATTGCAGAACAATTCGGGACGTTAGGACAATTATATCCTAGCAGGATAGATTTGGGTTTAGGAAGAGCCGCTGGAACTGATAGTTTGACGGCACAAGCTATACGTTCCGATTCTTTTGAGGCAGCACGTGCTTTTCCAGGAGAAGTTCAAAAAATACAGGATTACTTTTCACTTTCGAATGGGTCATCTAAAGTAAGAGTTGCGATTGCCGAAGGTATCGAAGTCCCCATTTATATATTAGGTTCAAGTACTGACAGTGCACATTTGGCAGCCAAAAAAGGTTTACCTTATGCTTTTGCGAGCCATTTTGCCTCCACTCATTTGTATAATGCATTACAAATTTATGAGCAAGAGTTTCAGCCATCGGAATTTCTGAAATCTCCTTATACTATTGCTGGAATCAATGTAATCGTGGCAGATACTAATGAAGAAGCAGAAAGAAAATTCACTTCATTGATTGGAATGTTTTACGGAATGATCACAGGCAATATGCAAAAAGTACAACCTCCAGTAGAAATGACCGAAGAATGGAGGCAGATTTTTAACCATCCTAGTGTATATCAAATGCTTAGATTTTCTTTTGTGGGTGATAAGGAAAGTGTAAAGAAGCAAGTTGTTAAATTCTTAGAAGAAACAAATGTGGACGAACTAATTGCTGTCTCTACCATGTATTCATTTGAAGATCGCATCAAGTCTACTCAATTATTCGCTGAGGTAATGAAGGAAATAAATATGAATTTTACCCGCTTTAAGCTGTAAGCCGTAGGCATTAGGCAAAAGAGCTTAAGTTATTTCATGAGAAATTCATTTCAACTTTTAGCCTACAGCATAAGGCCTAGAGCTTAAAGCGGGTAATTTTTTTTTTAAATTTTGCCCACTAACTTAAGAGAAGGTATGGCACAGAAAAAAAAGCATTGCGATTGTTTGGATACATTAAAGCCTGTTCGAGATACCCTAGATGTAATCAATGGAAAATGGAAGATACCCATTATCATATCCATTAGTGTAGGGAATGACCGATTTACTGATATTCAGGAGAGTATTCCGGGAATAACGCCAAAAGTTTTAGCCAAAGAGCTTAAAGATTTGGAACAGCATAAGCTAATACGACGAATAATCATTGAGGAATATCCCATAAAAATTTCCTACAAAACAGAACCTTATGCAGATACTTTAACCCCCTTAATCTATGCCTTGAAAGATTGGGGATTAAACCATAGAAAAGTAGTAACAAGAGACTAAGCATAAGAAAAGGTGTTATTATGCCTTTGTTGGAGTTATCTCCAATAAACACTTTAGGTGTCGGAAGATGTTATGTTTCAGTTGTTTATATATATTATTGCTACCGATAGGCTAGTTGTAGAAAACTCCAACTAGGGAGAAACATAAGTCATCCCGAATTTAGCGAGTGAGTGATTATGTGAAAATTTGTATTCCATCAGTAGAGACGCAATGATTGTGTCTTAAGCTGAGTAAAATCTAGTATGGTAACATCAAAAAAGCGTTCGGGAAATATTTCCCGAACGCTTTTTTGATGAAAAATTGAAACAGCTAGTGGAACATATGGATCTGAAAGATGAATTGCGTATCGCTCTTTGAGAGCGGATGGCCTCAGTCGTAATGATGCCAAAGCAGCAATTAATATAGCTGATGATTATTTCACTAATTTAGGAGTCAAAAGTACTACCCCAACACGTATCCCATATGCATGATAGAATAAAATGGAAAAGAAAAAAATTGAAAATACAGTTAAGAAATTATTAGACCTTATGCTTGAACAGCAGTTTGAGATAATTTATAATAGTGATATTCAAAAAAAAATATCTCAGGAGATTTTAGAGGAAGAAATATCAGCATATCCAGGTATTTTAACAAAGCCACCAGCATACCAACTTAATAATTTAGATTTATATGACACTAATTTTGATAATCAAGTTTGGATTGATATACCCTTATGGTTTGACAATGAGGAGAGTGATCTAACATTGAGTTGTATAATTTATGATGTAAATGAGGCAGAATATAAATATTCTATTGAAGATATTCATGTTCTTTAGCCCCGAGCTGTTTCAAGTTTAACAACTTGAAACAGCTCGAGAGACTGCTTTTTATTGGGCGTTCCGAGTTCTTAAACCTGAAAAGCTAGAGCGTAAATTATCATCTCAGTCAATCAAAAATTCAGAATTTATTCAGAATCTAATCCTAATTTTGAATATGAAAATTCTCATCATAGAAGACGAAAAAGAATTGGCTTACGCTATGGGCGCCTATCTTGCAGACGAAAATTATCTGTGTGAATTGGCGTTTACGTTGGAAGATGCCCGTCAAAAACTGGCCTGTCATACCTATGATTGTGTATTGCTCGACTTGATGTTACCCGATGGTAGTGGACTTGATTTGCTGGCAACGATGAATCACCAACAGCGTTTGGAGGGTGTGATAATACTTTCGGCCAAAAACTCGGTAGAGGACAAAGTGAAAGGATTGCAGTTAGGAGCGGATGATTATCTCCCAAAACCTTTCCACCAATCCGAGTTGCTGGCGAGAATTTACTCCGTCATCCGACGAAAGAATTTTAATAATTTGAATACCGTTCAATTTGAGGAAATAGAAATTAATCTTTTGTCCAAAAACGTAAAAGTCAATGACCAAGAAATCAATCTGACTCGCAAAGAATTTGATTTGTTGGTATTTTTTATCAGTAACAAAAATAAAGTTATCTCCAAAAGTGCCCTTGCTGAATATCTTTCGGGCGATATTGCAGATATGTTTGATAATCATGACTTTGTGTATGCTCATATCAAAAATTTAAAGAAAAAACTGCTTGAAGTTGGCGGGAATAATTACTTGAAAACACTCTATGGTGTAGGCTACAAATGGGAAAAATGACCAAACTCCTCGATAAGCCCCTAAAGGCATTTACGATTTATGCTTTTGTGATTTTGAGCTTGAGCATACCTGCCTATTATTGGGTGGTAGAAACAGTTTGGCAAAAAGAATTAGACGAACATAATCTGATTATTAAAGAACGTATTGTTTCGCAATTGCAAAATTTGTTGCTCACCCAAGCACAATTTGATAGTGTGACTCACATTTGGAATGTATTGCAGTCTGGAACTAGGATTTTCCCTGAAAATCAACCCTTCAAAAAATCCGATAGTACCTATTTGGTCATGCGAAAGAATAAGCATAAAAAACATACCGAGATAGATCGGTTCAGAGGTCTAGCCAGCCATATTCATTTTAAGGGAAAGCGGTACAGCTTATGGATTGAAACCAATGTAGAGGAGGCCGACGAAATCGTATATATTATCTCGGTGGTGTCGTTGTTCTTTTTTGTACTATTAGCCTTGGGTTTTATTTTTTTGAATAGAACCATTGCCCAAAAAGCTTGGCGTCCCTTTGAAAAAACATTAGAGCAACTCAAAAGCTTTGACCTGTCTGCAACTGAGACAATCGACTTTGAAAAAACCGAAATACAGGAATTTGAAGACCTTCATAATACCCTTCAAAAGATGCTTTATGCGGCGATTAGTGCTTACAAACAGCAAAAAACGTTTATCGAAAATGCCTCGCATGAGTTGCAAACACCTTTAGCAATATTAAGATCAAAAGTAGATTTATTTTATCAACTGCCAGAACTCAATGAAGCACAATTGCAGGTACTCGAAGGTATCGAAAAGCCACTTGCCAGAGTTTCTCGTATCAATAAAAATCTTTTGCTTTTGGCAAAAATTGAAAATCACCAATTCGAAAATGTAGAAATACTCGACGTTGGCGGTATGATAAATGATATTTTGGAGCTTTTACAAGATTACGCCGAAAGCAAAAACTTAAGAATTCAGGTAAGACTGGAAGCTCGTCCAGATATTAGAGGAAATAAGTTTTTGATAGAAACACTTTTGTATAATTTATTGACCAATGCTATCAGATATACTTCAGAAGAGGGTGAAATAGTAATATTTTTAGATAGCCAACAATTATACGTTCAAAATACAGGGATAATATCTTTGAATCCTGCACATATTTTTCGACGTTTTTCGGTATCCTCCTCCGAGCAAGTAAGTAGTGGCTTGGGGCTGGCTATTGCCAAAGAAATTTGTCATAGATACAACTGGAAAATGGGGTATGCCTTTGATATGAATAAGCATCAATTTAAGGTCTTGTTTTAGTATTAATACAAAACAAAATTGCATTAATAAGCTCTAGGCTATCGGCCTTAGGCAGAAAAATTTCTATGAATTCATAAGAAATATTTTTACCGAGAGCCCATAGCTAAAAGCCGAATGTCAAATAGTTGAATTTTATTTTGAATTAATACGCTCTAGGATATCAATATTAGGCATTTGGCTAATATTTGAAGCGAATAAGGGTATTCTGCTTAAAGCTTATTGCCAAAAGCCCCAAACAATTTTATATGAAAACATTAACGTCTCTCATTCAAAAACTAACATTATTAAGCTTGATGTTGTGGCTTGGAAATGTCGCTCAGGCGCAGGTTACGTCTGTAAGTATTTCGGGTCAAGTCAAACATAAGAGTAATACAACTGTGTTGCCTTATGCCAATATTATCTTGAAAACTGCCAAGGATAGCGCCTTTGTTACAGGAACAGTCTCGAATGAGGAGGGACGTTTTACTTTGACTAATGTAAAGCCCAATGATTATATTTTGACGGTTTCACTGGTTGGATTTAATGTAGCTAAACAAAAGGTTTTCGTAGGAAAACTTTCCGCATTCTTGGATTTACCCGTTATTGAACTTGTCGAAAACGTACAAACCTTAGGAGAAATAACCGTTCAAGGAAAAGCCGATGAAGTGAGCGCCAAAATGGACAAAAAGGTATTTTCTATTGCCAATAATATTTCGCAAAGTGGGGGCTCGATTTTGCAGGCTATGCAAAGCGTACCAGGTGTGACAATCGAAAGCGGAAAGGTATCACTAAGAGGCAATGACAAGGTAACTATTTTAATAGATGGTAAACAAACGGCGCTGACAGGATTTAACGCCCAATATGGTTTAGATAATATTCCTGCCTCTAATATCGATAAAATTGAGGTAATTAATAACCCTAGCTCCAAGTACGACGCCAACGGTAGTGCAGGGATTATTAATATCATTATGAAGAAAAATATCAAGCAAGGTTTTAATGGGAAATTGGGTTTAGCCACGGGTTTGGGTGCTCTTTGGCAGCGCCAAGACAACTATCCTGATGTGCGTCCGCAGTACACGATGACGTCCAAAATCAATCCATCGTTGGCATTAAATTATCGTACCAATAAAATCAATGCTTTCGTTCAGGTAGATAATCTTTATACGCACACGCTCAACAAAAACGAATATACTACTCGTACTTATGACGATGGAACAGTCATAAAACAACAATTGAAACGTAATCGAGATACCAACTTTTTTAACTCAAAGGCAGGTTTTGATTGGTTTCTGGATAATCAAAATACCTTGACTGTTTCGGGCTTATTTGGTACTGAGAAAATATTAGATAATGGCGATGAGCCATTTTTTAACGGAGATTTTAGTAAAAGATTACGCCTTTGGACTTTCTTGGAAGATGAATTGAAAACTACCGCTATGGCAACACTTGCCTATCAGCATAAATTTAAAGACCCTGGGCATTTGTTGAATTTTGGCTACAATTATACATTCCACCGTGAGGATGAGAAATACTTTTTTACCAATGCTATGCCAACTTTTACGGGTAAAGATTCATTCAAATTACTTTCTGATGAAACGGTATCAGATTTTAACCTAGATTATATCAAACCGCTCAAATTTGGTAGAGTAGAAACAGGTGTAAAATACCGTAAACGTGATATTCCGACCAATATGCAGTTTTTCCCTGGGGTTAATTCTCCTTTGGATTCTTCTGCGGGTGGACCAGCAACCTATAAAGAATCTATTCCAGCGGTTTATGGGAATTTGGTTTTTGAAACTCGAAAACTCGAAGCCGAAATTGGCTTGCGTATGGAATACGTGTCGGTAAATTATCAGGTGAGTCCAACACACAATACTTATAAAAGTGATGGATATTCGTACACACAGCCCTTTCCGAATGTACGTTTGGGGTACAAAATCAGTGATAATCATCAGTTAACTTTTTTGTATACTCGTCGAGTAGACCGCCCAAATGAGGTAGATATTCGTGTTTTTCCGAAATATGACGATGCGGAAATTATCAAAGTGGGTAACCCTGCCCTTAAGCCTCAGTTTACCAATAGTCTAGAATTGGGTTATAAAACCAGTATCCCACAAGGTTATTTTTATACATCATTGTACCACAAAATTGTAGACGGAACTATCACTCGTATTTCGAGCACAGTGCCTAATAGTACCTTGATTTATGCCATTTTTCAGAACGTAAATAAAAGCTATAATACGGGAATTGAAATGGTATTTAGTAAGGAAATAGCTCCTTGGTATTCGTTAAATGTCAATGCCAATGTTTACCGAAATCAAATAAATGCTTTTGCTATTATGAACCTTTATCCGACCCCACATATATCGAGTTCGGATGAACAAATGCTGGTTTCATGGAATACTAAATGGAACAATATCATTCATTTACCCAACAAAACAGACTTACAAGTTTTATTCACTTATTTGGCGCCAGATCTAATCCCACAAGGGCGAATCCAACAGCGTTTTTCTTGTGATGTAGGTTTGAAAAAGTCTTTAAGCAATGGCAAACATGAATTGGTGGTTAATGCAACAGATCTGTTTAACACGATGAAAATTAAGAAAACGGTCAATGGCGATGGTTTCAAATACACGAGTGCAGATTATTACGAAACACAGGTCATTCGAGTAGGATATAATTATAAATTTTAAGGAGTTTCTAATTAAGGATTTTCAAGAGTAAAAGTTGCCATTCAATAGCTCCGCAAATTATCTGGAGGATATTGAATGGCATTGTGTTTGTTAATTGGGTGGTCTCAAAAAAGACAGAGTGTACATATTTGAAAGCTTTATTTTCAAAAAGAGAGCAGAAAATTAGAAATCTGTGTAAATTTGTTGGCTAACAAAAATCACCAATATAAAACCGCTGCTATTGCTTTTATTGCTTTAGGGTATATACCTATCTAATGCTAAACTCATCTGAAACTCCATTAAGTAATACCTTGAAGGCGATACTCGATAGTTCACCCGAGAGTTTTGTGCTACTTTCTGCCAACCATTCTGTTATTCTTTATAATCGTACTTTACAACTAACGATTTACCGATTTTTTAATAAATCTCTTCAAATAGGCGATGATTATCAGGATTATTTGTTTGAATCCACAAGACAGTTATATGCAAATAGTTTTCAGAAAGCGTTAAATGGAGAAATCACAATTGTACAAGATGAGGCCGTTGTAGGAGATAAAACGATTTGGCTTGAATACAAAATGAATCCTGTGTATGATACTAATCACGAGTTGGTTGGTATAGCCTTATATGTTAAAAATATTGATGCTCAAAAGAAAGCTGAGCTTGCACTTGAGTACACAAATACAACCTATGAAGCTATTTTTGCTAATAATACCGAAGGACTTATTTTGATAAGTAAAGACTTTAAAGTTCTACAATTTAATAATGCTATTGCACGAAGGATTTTTGAAAATTTAGGAAAAAAAATCTATGTTGGTGCCGACTTTCGAACATTTATTTATGCCAAGTATCCACAAGAATTGTTGGATGTATTTGCCTTAGCAGTGAGTGGTGAAACCATTGAAAGAGAAATCCTGACTTCGACAGTTTATGGAGAGGATATTTGGTTTATGGTAAAAATGTACCCTGTTTTTGATAAGCATCAACAACTACTTGGTGTGGTGGTGCAGTCGTTTAGCATTGATGAAAAAAAGAATGCTGAAATCTCTATGCAGGAAAGCGAAATGAAGTTTCGTCGTATTATCGAAACAGCACCTATTGCCATTTTGATAGTCGATAATCAAATGAAAATTACATTATGTAATCCTGAAACTGAAAAAATATTTGGATACACCTGCGACGAATTGTTTAATCAACATATTGATTTATTGATACCTCAACGTTTCAAAAATAGCCACCATTTGCATACAGCTGAATACCTAGAGATGCCAAGAATGTATCAAATGGGAGCTGGTAGATTTATTCCTTCAATAACCAAAGAGGGAAAAGAAATTATTGTGGAAGTAAGTTTAAATGCTTTTGTGATTAATGGAAAACAATTGGTGTTGGCAATGATTCAGGATGTAACAGGGCGTATTCATAATGAGATTCAGCTAAAAGAACAAGTGCAAATTCTAGAAAAAATCGCATGGCAACATTCCCATGAAATACGTAGACCAGTGGCAAATATCAAAGGCTTGATTGACCTGATTAATATGGATTATGAGGCTATTCGTTCGATTCCTACATGGACATTTCTTGAGCAAGAAGTTGAAACACTCGATAAAGTAATTCATAAAATTGTAGCAGATACCTACCGAGATTATAAAGGAAAAAAATAATAGAAGACGTAAAAAATTACTAGTTCAAGACCAAGTCTTGGACTAGAGCGATTCAGTTCTAAAACTATCATACCTATGAAAAATCTACTATACTTATTACTTTTCTTTGTTTTACTAGGATGTAAAAAAACAGAAGGTATTGCTGAAGCAGTCACGATTAATGACCCTATTTTTGAAAAAATGCTTGTCACTAAAGGAATTGATTCCGACCAGCAAGTAAATGGGGAAATATCAAAAATAGATGCCATGAAAGTGGATACCTTACTGATTCAAGGAGATGTTTCAAACATTACTAACACCATTTCAAACCTTGCAGGAATAGAGGAGTTTGAAAACCTAACATATCTTGATTGTTCCTACAATTCCTTATCCATTTTAGATTTGAGTAAAAACCACAAACTGACTTATATAAAATGCTCAGGTATTCAAGAGTTGATTGCTGGTGTAACCGACTATAAACAAATCCAAACCATACAATTAAGCCCCCTCGCCAATCTTCAACACCTTAATTGTGCCTATACCAATATTTCAAATTTAGATTTCTTGAATAACTCCACACAGCTTAAAGTCTTGAATTGTACTGGAAGTAGTTTAAGCTCGTTCAATGTATCTCAACTGACAAATCTAGTGGAGCTTTATGCCTCATGGATTATGTATAATAGACTAGAAACGATTGATTTGCGACAAAATACCAAGCTTCAAGAATGCAAATTGCAGATTTATGGACTTAAATCTATTTGTGTTGCTTCTATAGATAAAATTCCTGCGAATGGATGGGAGAAAATGCCCAGCACAGACTATGTGAATTGTCAATAATGCCTCGAACTAGACAGTTGTAGCCTCAATACATCCCATCATTTTTTCCAAAAAAATCAATCTAGTATTGCGTATTAAATTTTTTATTCTACATTTGTAGAGTAAATTCTAAATATGTAGAAATGAAGCTTTCAGAGACTGAAGAAAAACTGATGGAATACCTTTGGCAGAAGGAAAAAGCCTTTATGAAAGATTTACTAGAGGCATATCCCGACCCCAAACCAGCCACGACTACCGTAGCAACTTTATTGAAACGGATGATTGATAAAGGATTTGTGGCTTATCGCGAATACGGGAATTCGAGGGAGTATTACCCACTTGTATCCAAAGACGATTATTTTACGAAGCATGTAAAAGGACTCATTAAGAATTTCTTTAACAACTCGGTTGGGCAGTTTGCATCCTTTTTTACTCAACAAAGTGAAATGAGTACAGAAGAATTAGAAGAATTGAAAAAAATCATTGATGATCAACTTCAACAGAAACAGCAATGATACTCTACTTACTCAAATTTTCAGCCTGTCTGGGTTTGATATACCTATTTTATAAACTATGTCTCGAAGGCGAAAACTTTCATGTGTTCAAGCGCTATTTTTTACTCATAGGGCTAGTCTTGAGTACGTTAATTCCGTTGATTTCATTCGAGATTCCATGGTATCAAGAACATGTTATGGAAATAGTTCTACCTATAAAAAATGCAAATACGATTGATGGGAACATACCTACGATTGAGCAATTCCAATCAAGTGATGAGCCCACAGTCGAAATGCCTATTTGGTTCTACATCTATGGTCTAATACTAGGAGTGTTGTTGATCAGATTTTTGCGAGGACTGTATCTGATTACTCGCAAAGCTGTGACTAACGAGAAGCTAGTACACCAGAATGCCCATTTGGTATTGATTGAGGAGAAAATCGCCCCGTTTAGTTTTTGGAACTACATCTTTTTAAACAAGTCAATTTATCAAACCAAAGGAATTGAATCAGATATTCTTTTGCATGAATTGACTCATGTAAAGCAAAAACATACTTGGGATATTCTTTTTGTGGAGGTATTTCTGATAGTTTTTTGGTGGAATCCTATCTTGTATTTGTACAAAAAAGCCATTCAATTAAATCATGAGTTTTTGGCTGACAGAGAAGTTCTCGCTCATACACAAGTACCGACCTATCAGCAACTATTACTTCAAAATGCGACAGGCAATGCTCTTTATTTAACAAGCAGTTCAACCTTTTCTATTACTAAAAAACGTTTTCTTATGATGACACATCACACCTCCGTAACCGCACGTATCTTGCGTGGCTTGGCTTGTTTGCCTTTAATTTTGGTATTGATTGCTGGATTTTCAGACTGGTCTTTAGGGCAAAAAACTGAGAAAAAGATTCAAAAACCAATGCCTGTAGCTATTGATTCCAACAAAGTGAAATATTTGGTTACAACCTTTTATCCAAGTAAACCAAATAGCCGACATGAAATAATGAAAACCTATGCTGAATTAACTCAGGAAGAACGAGAAACCTTGAAAAAACCAAGCTATTTACCCTTCGAACGACCAACTGCTGAAATGCTAAAAATCTGGACGCATCCACGTTGTGGTATTTGGATTGATGGAAAACATGTGCCATATCAAACGCTAGCAAAATACAAACCTGAAGACTTTTCAAATTACTTTGTCAGTCGACTTTTTAAAAATGCACAAGTAGGTCAACGGAAATACCAAATTGACTTAATGACTAATAACTATTACGAAAATGTTTACAAAAAAGAAGTCTTGGCAAATCCTCATTTCTTTAGTAAAACTGGTGATGGGGAGGATAAAAAACTTCTAGGAATAGAATTGATTAAAGAATAAAAACTTGAAAAGGGATTCGAAAAGGAGTAATTTTCCTTTCGAATCCCTTTTCAAGTTTCTAACCAGTTCTTCAGATGAAAATAGTAATTATTATTTTAGTTTTAAACCTTGTAATAAACCTGATTGCCACCTTTTCTTTTGCTGCACGTATTGCTGGCATTCGTACAGGCAAGATAGCTTTGGCATTTTCGCTCTTCAATATCCTCAATGTTTTCTAGAACGACTGTGATTTGGAATAGTATTGATAATCAGGTATTTTAGTTACAAACTTCTTAGATGATAGCTTCATCTCATCATTTACATACCCTCCACATAAACCTTTATTGCTATGAAAAATCTATTTGTAATCCTATCGGTGGTGACCCTTTTGGGCTGTCAATCTCAAAAAGAAGATTCTAATAAACAAAAAGCAGAAGCCTTTGTCAAAAACTATTTTGAACACTTTAACCGCCATGATTTTAAGTCAATGGCAGCGATGTATGTCGACTCAGCAGATTTTAAGGACCCCTCTTTTGGTAATGGTACTGTGAAGCAATCACAGCAGCAAACTATTGCTAAATATGCCGAACTAGCCAGAATGTTTCCAGATATTCGGGACAGTGTTATTAGTGTTTATCCTTCAGATTCGAACCATATCATTGTAGAGTTTATATCGAAAGGCTCCATGCCAAGCAATACTTTTGAGTTACCCATCTGCACGATTTTTACCTTACAAAATGGAAAAATTACAAAGGATTTTACTTATTATAACAACCAATGAGAGGAGTGAGGAGTTTTGAGTGCAGAGTGTTGAAAGGAGAAATAATAAAGCAAAAAAAGGAGTGATGAAACTCATCACTCCTCATTCAAAACTCATCACTTCTTAGTATGATGGATTCTGCACTAAGTAGCCTGGAAGGTTAGATGCACCGTCGATGGCTGTTTGTGGAATTGGGAAAATACGTTTGTTGCGGTCTGTATTTGTTTTTTCAGTCCAAGTATCTTCGTATTTACCAAAACGAATCATATCTGTACGGCGAAGCATTTCCCAGTAAAACTCAAAACCTCTTTCACGATACAATAAGTCTAATGACATACTTGTCAAAGCTGGAGGAGGTGTTGCCGCTTTTCTAGAAGCACGAACCGTATTAACATCTGCCAAAGCCGAAGCTGCATCGTTACTCTTACGCAATTTTGCTTCAGCACGCATCAAATACACATCTGCCAAACGTAAGATTACAATATCAGCATCTCCTAAGTTACGACCTGAAGTAGATTTCTTCGAGAATTCGTATTTCTCAACACGATAACCAGTTGAGTAATCAGAACCTGCTACTGTAAAGTCTACTTTTTCCGTAAAGATCACTGGAGTAGTTGGACGGTTACGTGTGTCATTGTAAAGTTTACCTACCTTCATTTTACCATCTGGACATTTCAAGAATACCCCATTTTTACGAATCAAACCATATTGTTGACCACGCAAAATACCACGGTTGATATTAAAGCTCTCAGCCGTTACACATGAGTCAGCAGGGTTTGAATAAATCGAAAGATTTTGCTTGTAAAAACGTGGATCAACGCTAGGGTCTTGCGAGCCATAAGCATTTACCCAAGTACGATAGAAATCAGAAGTAATGGCTGGTCCATCAGTACCATTAGCCGCAGGGAATGCTGGCAATGGGAATTGGTCACCCGACAACGAGAAGTATGCCAAACGGTTATGACCATTCAACTCGGCACGTTGGTCAACAGCAAAGATAATTTCTTTGTTGCTATGGTTATCGCTATTGAAAATTGAGAAATAATCTGGTGATAATTGGTACTGATTTGAGTTAATGATTTTATCAGTATACTCAATTACTTTGTCCAAATCGTCATTTGAGAAAGTTACAGTCTGTGCTGTCACATTACGATAAACAGCAGCATTTAAGTACAAGCGAGCCAATAAACCCCAAGCAGCAGCTTTGTTCAAACGACCAGGACCTACTGTAGTTGAAAGGTTTGGTTCAACCGCCAACAATTCTGATTTGATATATTCTACTGCTTCTGCACCACGGATTACTTTCGAAGTTTCACCAACACTATTTTTTACAAAAACAACACCAAACAAATCCAACGTCAACATTGAGTAATAAGCACGCATACCACGTGATTCTGCCAAGTACAACTGAGAAGTTGCATCGGTTTTGCCTTGAAACTCATTGATAGCTGAAACCGAACGAGAAATACCTTGGAGAATAAAGTTCCAAGTGTTTTTCAAGTTTGGATCTGTACTGGTTTGTGTATGCTGGTGCAAGGCTAAATAAATACCATTGTCACCCCAGTCTGTACCTCCACGGTAAGGCAAAATAGCCTCATCTGTAGAGATTTCTTGAATAGCAAAATAGTTAGTATGTAAAAATACACTTGGCAATAAAGCATATACTGGTGCTAAAGTACCATTAGCAATATCAGCATAAGAAATACTCGGAGAAAAAGATTCGTCTAGTACTTGTTCTTCGAGGTTAGTACAACTTTGACTAGCAATCAAAGAAGCTAACAATGAAAGGAATATAACCGGTTTTTTCATGTTTCTTTAGAAAATTAGAATGTTACGTTAAGTCCAAATACAACTGTTCTTGCTTTTGGATAACTTAAATAATCGATACCATAAGAAGTAATACCGTTGATTGTACGGTCGGTGTTTACTTCTGGGTCATAACCATTGTATTGGGTAATTACGAATAAGTTTTGACCTGTTACAGATAATCTCAAGCCCGAAACCCACTCGTTGATTCCTAGCTTTTTGGTATCGAATGTATAACCTAGAGCTAGGTTATTCAAACGTAAGAATGCGCCATCTTTCAAGAATCTTGTCGATACTGGAGCTGAGTTGTTTACAGACTCATTCGGGAATGCTAATACCTCTGGAGTAGTGTTGATTCCTTTAGAAAGACGTAGTTTATAGAAGTTAGAGTTAGCAGTGTTATCGTAGATTTTGTTGCCTGATACACCGTTGAAGTTTACAGCCAAATCAAATCCTTTGTAATTTACACGACCAAAGAAGTTATATTGTTTGTTTGGTAAGGCTGTACCTGCTGCAATACGGTCGTTGTCAGTAACGATACCATCACCGTCAACATCTCTGTATTTACTCAAACCTTTGTCATCCAAACCAATAAATTCTTTCAAGAAGAATGTACCAATAGGTTGACCATTTACGTAACCATTGATTGTAGCAGAAGTCAAACCAGAACCTGACGCCGAACCAGAAGGAATTACTGAGTAAGGTGATTTGTTTACTACGTTGCTGATGAAAGTAATGTTTCCACCAAATTCGTAAGTCAAACCTTGTTTCGTAGAATGACGGTAGTTCAATTCTAATTCCAAACCTTTGTTAGTGATAGTCATATCCTTCACATTTGTCCAGAATGTACCTGCTGGTTGTACTGGGTCAGAAGGAATTACTTCTAACAAAATATCGCCAGAAACTTTGTGGAAAGCATCGATTGTACCACTCAAAGCGCCATTCAAAAATGCGAAATCTAAACCTAAGTCAGTTTGTGTAGACTGTTCCCACTGAATATTCGGGTTAGCCAAACGAGTATATGAAGTACCAGCAGGGTAGGTAGAAGACTCATCCAAAGGATAAGATGTTGTCCCAGAAACCACTGAAGTAAAGCGTGCTTGAGTAATTTTTGAAGGAATTTCTTGGTTACCTGTTCTACCCCAACCAGCTCTTAGCTTTAAGTTGCTTACAGCCGAACCCTTCATGAATTCCTCTTCAGAAATTCTCCAACCTGCCGAGAATGATGGGAATACCCCGTATTTATTGTTAGCACCAAATTTTGATGAACCGTCAGCACGAACTGTTGCTGTCAATAAATACTTGTCTTTGTATGAGTAATTTACACGACCAAAGAATGATTGTAATTCGTTGATAGTTGCATAACCATAAGGCTTGTTGTTTGCCAAAGTCAATTCTTGTCCTAAGCCTGGGTTATAAATTGGCTCAAGGTCAGTAATCGGGAATTTATTGATACTATAGCCACGACCTTGGAAGTAGAATCTTTGATAAGAGTGACCCACCAACATCGAGAAAGTATGATCTTTGCCAATGTTTCTGTTATAAGTCAAATAGTTTTCAATCAATCGGTTAGTGTTCCAAGTGTCAATCGATTCTAAACGACCATCTTGTTGTGGTACAGCGTTAGCCAAGGATTGCAAATCACGGTGTGCGCTCGAATAGTCAATCCCGAAGTTAAGTTTGTACGTTAAGTGGTCTGTAATTTTCAATGAAGGAGAGATATTCCCCAAAAGTCTGGTAGTGGTTGTTGCATCTTTCTCCAACTTTAAAGCCAACAATGGGTTTGTACCTGATTGGTACAAATAGATATTGCCATTGGCGTCATAAGCAGGAATCGTTGGGTTTGTAGAAATAGCACTACCCAATACAGATCCGATTGGAGGGCGTTCGTTGTAGGTCTGTGACGCATTTAAGTTTACATCAACAGTCAAACGGTCTTTTAATAGTTTTTGCGTAACATTCAAACGACCAGAGTAACGATTCAATTGACTGTTTTTGATAATACCTTCTTGATTTTGGATACCAAATGAACCATAATAAGTCAATTTGTCAGCACCACCACCAAAAGATAAGTTATGGTTTTGTGTCACAGCAGTACGGCTGATTTGTTTTTGCCAGTCGGTATTGCCTTTAAAATCTTCTAATACACCACCAACAGCTACTACTTGCTTACGATATTCATCCGCTGTAAATACATTCAACGGACGAGCCATAGTAGACAAACCGTAGCTAGCAGAATATGTCAACGAAGAGAATCCTGATTTTCCTTTTTTAGTAGTAATCAAAATAACCCCATTGGCACCTCTTGATCCATAGATAGCCGTAGCTGAAGCATCTTTCAATACGTCAATCGACTCGATGTCTTGAGGGTTCATAAATGTCAAAGGGTTGGTTGCACCACCTGTTGACGAGTTATCAAGCGCCATTCCATCTACTACAAACAATGGCGTACTCCCTGTACGAACACCACCTGGTCCACGAACCGTAATGTTTTGTGTACCACCTGGTTCACCACTCGCTGAAGTTACGTTTACCCCAGATACTTTACCTTGTAATAAAGATTCAGGAGTGTTGATGATACCTTGGTTAAATTCGGCACTTTTCAATGATTTTACCGAACCTGTTACATCTTTTTTCGTTGTACTACCATAACCTACAACAACAACTTGTTCTAAGTCAGATGCAGTAGATTTCAATGATACTTCTATCTGTGTACGGCCATTTACCGCTATTTCTTGTCTTTCGTATCCTACAAAAGTGATGACCAAAGTTGCCTTTTCGTCAACATTCAATGCAAAATTTCCTTTTGCGTCGGTATTTACACCACGCTTGCTACCTTTCACTGCAACCGAACAGCCAATAAGCGGTTCGTTAGTTGTGGCATCAATGACTTTTCCTTTTACGGGAATTTCACTAGTCATCAATTTTTCTAAGCTATAATTAGATAATGCTGCACGGTTGTGAGCATGAAGCGGTGTGGGCGAAAGCCCCACACAAACACCTAATAGCAAACCAGCGGCTAGTTTGCTGGTAAGACTCTGAGAGTAGAGTTTGTTCATGATAAAATTGGGTTGATAAGTATGAGTATCAGGATGTTGTATACTTTTTAGAATTATAGAAAATCACGAGTATCCTGTCTCTAGCATTCACCAATGCTTAATTTGGAGGCGCAAGTTATCCCATCAAAACCGAGAGGCTGTAAATAAATCATTAAGTCAACTTGATTTATTCTTAACATTGGGCAAAGTTTATCCACTCTCATATAATAAAATATGGAGATTTTAAGAAAAAGTGAAATATTAGAGGGCTATCTATTGCCGTTTTTTGCTAAAAATACGGAATAGTTTAGGTATGAAAAATGGGGTTGGATTGAGAGTAATTGTTCGGTTCATAATCAAATGGTCATATTGGTTTGGAGATAACTTTACAGCTGAAATTTATCTGAATTAAGCCTAGGAATAGAAATTTAATTATTTTTTTTATTAATAAATCATTTTTTGACAAGTATTTTTATGAAATCGATTGTAAACCGAATTGTTTCAAAAAATGGCTCTATGTAATTGTATCTGTATTTTTGCTTATGATTTTAACCAAAAATAAGCCCAACTTCTTAAGGTATGAAGTTGGGCTTAATAATTTCTTAATATACTTAGGTAGTAATAAGCAATTTCCGAGAGGGATTTGGTACAAAACACCTAAGTATTCTTGCAAGATAAGATTGTATGATTACACTTGAGGCTTTAAGCCGTAGGCATTAGGCAAAAAAGCTTTCGTTATTTCACGAGAAATACCTTTCAATATTTAGCTTACAGCATAAAGCCTAGAGCCCAGTGCAGGTAAAATCATTTTAATTTTACTCATTAACCTAAATAAAAAACAGCAACTATATATCTTCAATTCTGAACAAGTGCATTGGCATAATATGTGGGTCAAGGTCCACAAAATTATATTCGCCTTTCCAGTGATATTTGGCTCCTGTCAACAAATCATGAACGACATATTCTTGGTCTTGATGCTTATGGATTTGCGAAAGCGGTACTCTCACTACACCTCCTTGGCGATTGTAAGGGTCTAAGTTTACAACGCATAAAATACGGTTGCCATTTGCATGTGTTTTTAGATATGCTAATACTTGGTCATTTTCAATTTGACAGAAAGTAATGTTATTGGTTCGTTGCAAAGCCGAGTTTTCGATACGAGCTTGGTTAGTCAAACGAATAATTTGTGTCAACTTATTTTCAAAAGACCAATCCCAATGTTTGATTTCGTATTTCTCCGAATTACGATATTCTTCTTTTCCAGGATTAGCTTCATTGTTCATGCTTTCAAATACAGGTCCAAAAATACCGTAATTAGCCGAAAGCGTTGCCGCCATAAAATATCGAGTGATAAACATAGGTTCTAATCCACCTTGCAAACACCATGGCAAAATGTCATGGGTGTTTGGCCAAAAATTAGGACGCATGTAGTATTTCTGTTCGGTATGCGTCAACTCCATCATATACTCTGTCAATTCGGCTTTGTTATTACGCCATGTATAATAGGTGTATGATTGTGCATAACCCAATTTGGCAAGTTGCGCCATTACTTTAGGCTTAGTAAATGCCTCCGCCAAGAAAATCATGTCAGGATATACAGCTTGTACCTCTGCAATAACCCATTCCCAGAAATTAAATGATTTGGTATGTGGATTGTCTACACGAATAAGACGAATTCCCCATTCTGCCCAAGTCATAATTACATGCTTTAATTCATCCCAAAGTGCTTCCCAGTTTTCTGACTCAAAATTGATTGGGTAAATATCTTGATATTTTTTGGGAGGGTTTTCGGCATATTGAATAGTTCCATCGGGACGAACCTTAAACCATTCAGGATGTTCTTTGGTATAGGGGTGGTCTGGAGAGCATTGAATAGCCAAGTCTGTAGCTAATTCAATACCATTTTCTTTACAAGTCTGAATCAGGTGTTTCAAATCATCTAAAGTTCCTAATTCTGGGAGAATCGCTGTATGACCGCCCAACTCAGAACCAATACCATAAGGAACTCCAGGCTCGCCAGGTTCGCATGTGGTTGAGTTATTTTTCCCTTTCCTAAACTGATGTCCAATTGGATGAATAGGAGGGATATACAAAACATCAAACCCAAGCGATTTGATACGAGGAATTACATTTTCTTCAACATCTTTGAAAGTACCATGCACCCCTTTTTTTGATGCAGCTGAGCGAGGAAACATCGAGTACCAAGAAGAAAAAGCGGCCTTTTCACGGTCAACCCAAAGTTTGAGTGTCTTGTAAGTACTAACATATTTTTTGTTGGGGTACATCTGAATCCAATCGTGCATAGTTGACCCTGTGGCAAACTCAATAGCATTTTGGTATTCTTCAGGATTACGGAATAGGCTTGCCGCATGTGCAATCAGCGGCTTGTCCGATGCTGAAGCTACTGTTGCCATATAATCCAATAAATTAGCACCTACCAGCAGCTCGATATTGACATGTTGCCCATCTTTGATTTTCATGCTGATTTCGTGCTCCCAGCTAGCAGCATGGTCAACCCAAGCCTCAATAGTATACTCGTACAAGCCATTGTCTTCAACCCCAAACGACGCCCCATAACGGTCGTTGTTAATAAAATACATCGGTGTTTCCATCCAGTCTTTGGCATTACTGCGTTTGTGAAGCAATCTTGCTGCAAGAATATCATGACCATCCAAAAAAACATCAGCTTCTACATGAATGCTATCACCTTGTACAGCTTTAATAGCAAAACGCCCTCCATCGATTTCAGGAGTTACACGTTCGATAATTACTCGACTTTGCCCGTTTTGCGGTTTTTTTGAAGATTGTTTTGTCTTAGCCATAGGGATTTGTTCTAAAATGGGAAAATGATTTTGGTATCTAAGTATTAGTGCTGAATTATGAGTTGTGAATGTAATTTTTTAATTTTCAATTATACAAGAGAGATAAGCCTGTTTATTAGGATTTTTCAGAAACCAATCTTTTCATCAGTTTCGTAGGAGCTGAAAGTTCAAAAGTGTTTCAAATAAAATCATGAATACATTTTTGCCTAATGCCTACAGCTTATTAATGCAATTATATTTTGCATTAATGCTTAAAAAGATGGAATGTAATTGATCGAATAAAAATCTAAGCTCATTACTCAAATTTACTTTAGATACACAGAATGTTTTTGTTTATAAAAATGTTTTATTAATAGTAGCGTTTTAGGAAGGTTTTGTTTGAATATTGCCTAAACTGCCTCTACACAAATATATTTCTAATTGTCGAAATCTAAAATCGAAATGTAAAACAAGTTTTTTTTATAAAATTTTGAGTTTTTCAAAAGTTTGGCACGATATAAGCTTGTAATAAATTAAGGACTTACAGTTTTTATAAAAGAATTTGAAAACCTAGCCTTGGTCAGTATTAATTTTTGTAAAAAATCAATTCTTTTTGTAAGCCACTCAAATCTCATATCTCCTTACTTCACTCTTTATAAAGTATAATGTTTTGTTTGAAAGTTGGACAAAACATAGAATTTGAAATATTAGAAAAACCTTGAATTGGTTTGAAAAATATCCAATTTGTAAGTTTTTTATGGCTTTTGTCTATCAAATTTGAGGATATAGCCTTCTAAAGCTTATATTCAGCTAAAGTATTTTAAAGTTGGCATGATTTTTGTTAAAAATTGTATAAACTTTATAAAGTCGTTTTATACATTTATCTCAAACCTCAAAGGTTTATCGAATATTAGCACTACGTATTCTGAATACACATCTGAAAAATAAACACATAATCTGAATAACAATTATGAAAAAATTAATCGCATCCGCTTTCCTTATTTTAGTTCAAGGTGGTTTGATGGTTACAAAAGCTCAGAACTCTGGGTATGGTAGTTCTTATGGAAATAATGTAGTAGAAGAAGGGATTGCAAAGTATTATGGTAAAAATTTAACTGGAAATTTAACGTCTTATGGAGAGCGTTATGATGATGCTCAGCTTACAGCTTCGCATTCAAAATACCCTCTAAATACGGTTTTGAGAGTAACTAATCTCGAAAACAATCGTACCATTGATGTACGTGTAAATGATTACTGTCGTTGTGAGGAAGAAGGTAAATTATTAAACCTTTCAAGAGAAGCTGCTTCTCGTTTGGGTATGATTGCGAGTGGTAAAGCCCAAGTAAGAGTTGAAGTGTTAAATGCTAGACCTGCTTCTCAGGTAAATATTTATAGAGATTATGACATAGCAGCAAGTACTCAAGATAGAGTGCCTGTGCAACCAACGTCATTGATGCCTCAGGCTTCGGTAGCTGCAACAGCTCCAAGCAGTTATTCAACGGCTTTTTCAGAAGACAGAACTTATGATATCAACGGTACAGTAAAATCTCCAAGAGGTTTTGCCGTTCAAGTAACAGCATTGACAAGCTTAAACAAGATTCATGATATGTATGATGAACTTGTGAAACTTGGTTTATCACCAGAAGAAATTTTTGTGCAAGTGGGTCAAAAAGAAATGGGTAAAGTTTATCGTATCCTTTTCGGAGAATTTCATACTAAAGAATCTGCTTCAGAAAGAGTTATGTGGTTACAAGAAAGAGGTTATAGAGGCTTGGTTCGTACCCATTACAACTACTAAGATTTTATATTACTATCATTATTACCACACAGTAAAAGGAGAAACCTAGTTTCTCCTTTTTTTATGCCCTTTTCTCAAACTCTTCTTTAAATTTGGGGCTTTCTGTTTTACCAATTTTATCCCAAAAGGTAAAGTATAAGCCAAAATTATATCGATAATATTTGTGATGTTGACTATGATGTGTAGCCCCAATCATGAGTTTCCCGAACCAATTTCCCCATTTTGTTTTGGGATAAATCTCAATATCTAGATGATTTATGGCTGCTGTGATAGTCATAATTGTAAGGTGAAATGTTGCCACATAAATGTGCATAGGGATAACACAAATAATAGCAGGCATGATAAGTGCCTCTAAAAGCCCTTCAATTGGATGAAACGAAAATGCAGTCCATGCCGAGGTTATCTTACTGTCGTGATGTACTTTGTGAACTAAATGATAAATTTTTGGGTGGTGCATCCATCTATGTACCCAGTAATAATAAGTTTCATGGATTAACATTGAAATAATAATACTGCATGGAAGCCAGATGATAGGGTATTGATTAATATCTGTGTATAGAAGCGTATAACCTTTTTGCCAAAGAACAGCCGTTAAAGCGCCAATAATTGAAAATAAGATAGCAGTAAGAGTTGACCAAATGATTTCTCTACGAAATTGTTGACTTGGATAGGACTTTTTGTTGATTTTACGAGCTTGCCATTGGTCTTTAGCCCAAATATAAAAATAGGCATGAAATAACCCTGATAGAATAAAATAACGAACCATTATTACCAAAAACATGGCCAAACAAATGATAATAAAGGTAATAGGTTCCAAAAAATCGAAATCAGCTAATGAAGTTTTCATACCTCAGTAACAGTTTTAAGCGAGAATTGTTTGAAGGAAATATGTTATTGTTTAATAGCGTAAAATAATAAACAATCAAAAACATGAGTCATCCCTAATTTAACGAATTAGGGATTGAGCGCATGAGTGATTATTTTTAATCTATATTTTACTAGTAGAGACGCAATGCTTTGGTCTAAAGCGATGTCATGTTGAAATATAGTATGCAAAAAGGCGTTCGAAAAACTCATTTCGAACGCCTTTTTGCATACAACAGTACAATGGTTCATCTTGTGAATCCCAATAAGTCAGACAAGAGGTCTCTATTTCAAATTATTCCAAAATTAGAGATGACACATGTTTCAATCCTATTGAGATACTAGTTTAGGGAATGGACTTCTTTGATTTTTTCAATCAATACCTCATTGATTTTTACATAGCTTTCGTGAGTCCATCCTCCAATATGCGGTGTTAGTATCACATTTTTTTTCTGAAAAAGAGATTCATAATGACTTTCTTGTTCTGGGCTTAGTTGTGTCATTTTCTCATTTTCTAATACATCCAAACAAGCTCCACGAAGTTGACCTGTATCCAAAGCATTTACAATACTACCAATGGAGGCAACTTCACCACGAGCAGTATTTACTAAGAAAAATGGTTTTTTAAATGAATTGATAAAATCTGTATTCACCATCATTTTAGTTTCATCAGTCAATGGCACATGAAGACTCAAGACATCTACCTGCTCAAACAATTCCTGCAAAGTGGCTTCTTGGGCATATTGGTCACTAAAATTGTTTTTGTATTTGTCATAAGCCAATACTTTTACGCCAAATCCTGATAATCTTTTTGCTACCGAACTGCCCATATTTCCATATCCAATCAATCCAACAGTCATACCCATGAGTTCGATGCCACGATTAGCTTCTCGCTTCCAGATTTTATGACGAACCTCTATATCAGCTGTATTGATATGATTGAAAAGGCACAAGAGCATTCCAATTACATGTTCACCTACGGCATCACGATTACCTTCATTGGCTGCAAAAATAATAATACCTCTGCGCTCGGCTTCTGCAATATCAATAAGATCGAGACCAGCGCCTGCTCTAGCAATAAACTTTAACTCAGGTGCGGTATCGAGCATTTCGATGTCTACCTTCGTTTTGCTACGAATAATCAAACCATCGTAGTCTTTGAGTTTTTCCAACAACTCTGCACGAGAAATTTCGGGGAAATAATCATAAGTCATCCCGATTTCTGTTAGCATTGTATGAATGCTAAGGTGCATTTCGTCGGCAATCAAAATATTTTTTTTCATCTAATCTACTTTGTCCTGTCAGAAAGAAAGAACTTAAAATGTACTGTAATTAAGTTTAGTATAAAACGAATCAAAGTTACGGTGGGTTTCATTCTGAATGAAATATTTGTAGGTAAATAGGTATATGTTGGGGGCAAGGGGCTTTTGGGTATCGGCTTTGGGCATTTAGGTAAGGGCTGAATAAAAGCGCAAGTCATTACGAGCTTTGGGATAATAATAAAGAAAATAGAACCAATCTCCTTGCCTACAATTAGCTTTGAAAGTCATACAAAATATTTTCTTTGATAATGAAGCTGTTTAAACATTTTCGTCTAAACGGAAGCCTTTGTCAAGAACTACTTTAATACTAAATACATGTTAAGCTCAACCAAGCATCTTCAAAAAATCAAAAAAGCGGTCGAAATTTTCTCGACCGCTTTTGAGGATGCTAAAATTGTAAATGACACATCTTTGAATACAAGATATTATACCATCTATTATTGAGACGTTGATTGAAAAAAATAATCACTCATTCACTCAACTACTATTCACTCAATTTAAAATGATTACCCTTTAAGAAAAACGGAATTAGAATTTCAATTTTTTCAAATTGTTCAAACTAATTTCGATACCTTCCATTGGCGTGCGCTTGTATGCTTCAAGCTCAACGATAAAGTATTTGATACCTGCTACGTCTTTTTTATTGAAAATTTCTTGGAAATTAATATCTCCTTCACCTACTTCAACACTTACGTTTTTCACTGGATCGTGGTCTTTTACGTGTACGTGTGTGAAACGTCCTTTGTATTTGTTGAACCAATCTGCTGGTTTTTGACCTGCCACTACTGCCCAATACAAGTCCATTTCGAATACGATATGTTTTTCTGTATTGTCTAATAAAGTAGTATAAAGCATTTCACCATTTTGCGATTTGAATTCGAAATCGTGGTTGTGATAGCCAAATTTCAAGTTCAATGTTTTAGCATATTCTGCTGCTTTGTTGAAGATATCAGCCATCAATTTACCTTGATTACGGTCGTCGTCGAGCATATAAGGTACAATAGTGTATTTCTGACCAACTTTGGCTGCATCTTCCAACATACGCTTGTAGCTGTCTGAAAGCTGACCGTTTACGACATCTTTTGACGTAATCATGTTATGAGCAGATGGCATTTTTAGGCCATTGTCATTCATGGTTTTTAAATATTCGTCTGCCGACAAGCCAAAGAATTTACCATTTGAATATCCGAAACCTTCTACGTTTTTATAACCCATTTTAGCAATTTTAGCTAAAGCGGCTTTAGGGTCTTTAGAAACATCTTCACGTACCGACCACAATTGGACACCAATGTGGCTTTTTTCACCTTTTTTAATATTTGCGAATAAATCGTTCGAAAGAAGTGCTGCGCCAGCAGTTGTCAAAAGACTAGTTCTGAGGAAGTCACGACGAGATGTTTGTTCGTTCAACATTGCTCTAAATTGATTAAGTTAAATGATTATTGGTAATAACTGGATAGATAGTTTGAGGTCTAAACCTCTTCATAATTAAATACCCATCAACTTAACGTTCATGGGTATTTTAAATTTTGTTTCAAAAGTAAGAAAAAGTTTTACTTTTCTTCTATTTCTACAGCGGATTCTTTGCGGTTTTTTACAACATCAATAGCTGTATAAATCGCTTGAAGCATTGAACTTTCGCTTGCTGTATTTTTGCCAGCAATACCATAAGCCGTTCCGTGGTCGGGCGAAGTACGAACTACTGGTAAGCCTGCCGTGAAGTTTACGCCATTTTCAAAAGCAATATATTTGAATGGAATCAAGCCTTGGTCGTGGTACATGGCCAAAATAGCATCGAAATGACGATGTTGCATATTGCCGAAGAAACCATCGGCAGGGAATGGACCAAATACCAAATGCCCATTTTGCTTGAATTGCTCCAAAGCTGGAATGATAACGTCTTTTTCTTCGCTACCCAATAGACCATCTTCGCCAGCATGAGGATTGAGTCCTAGTACAGCAACTTTAGGTTTTTGAATCCCGAAATCATTGGTCAATGATTCGAGCATCATGGTTAATTTTTGAGAGATACGTTCAGGTGTAACTTGCGAACGAACACGCCCCAATGGAATATGTCCTGTCACTACTCCAACACGAATTTGCTCAGAAACCAAAAACATTAAAGAGTCTTTTGCTTCGAAAGCACTGGTAAAAAACTCAGTATGTCCCGGAAACTTAAATTCCTCTGACTGGATATTGTACTTGTTGATAGGCGCCGTAACGATAGCCTGAATGTGACCGTCTTTCAAGTCCTGAGTGGCTTTTTGTAAGCACGCCAAAGCAGCAGTGCCAGCTTCTGGAGTTACTTTGCCAGGTTCAACATCAGTTTGTTTGTCATCCCAACAAGTAATCACATTGGTTACTTTGTAATTGATTTGTTGAATTGCAGGGATGCTATGCAAAGTCCAATCTTTCAAATCCAATACTTTACGGTAATAACTCAGTACACGCTGCGAACCATAGATTACGGGTGTACAGATTTTGAGGATGCGGTTACTGGCTAGGGCTTTTAGTATTACTTCTGGACCTACGCCATTGTAGTCACCTAAGGTAATACCTATAACAGGTTTTTGATGTTCCATATTCTTTTGAGATTCTTGATTCGGTTTTGCCGAAAACATATTGTATCCTTGGATACGCTATTCGATAAATTCCTGCAAGTTTACTTAAAAGATAGGTAAATAAAAACCCATTCGCTGACAGATTACCCTATTGTGATTTTTTGACGTTGCATTTTTTGCCACTTTCCGTACGTTGCCGAACGCCAAAGCCATTCTATTGGGCCATAATAATACCGATTCAGCCACCATTTACTTAGTATGATTTGTAATAAAAAGACTCCCACAGCTCCTAGTAAACACCAAGCAGGATTAAAGTCCCCCGCCAAGCCCAATCCGAGACCATAAAAAAGAAGTATTCCTACGAAACTTTGGAGTAAATAATTCGTCAATGCCATTCTGCCTACATAAGAAAGTTGTTTTAAGATACCTTCCCATGAGCTTTTTGACAGTAATAAACTGAAACCAGCTACATACATTAGAGTCATGGTGGCAGAATGAATCGAAAATAAAAATTCAGAAAAGATACCGAACCAAGAGGGTAATTTGTCCCAAGGAATAGTGGCTTGAAGGGTAATGAAAAAAGTAACAATGACAATATTGAGTATAAAACAAACCCAGACTGCCTTCTTAAATTGTTTTTTGTATTCTTGAAAATGATCAAATAAACGAAGACGCCCCACCAGCAATCCTAAAAGGAAAAAACCAAAGGTGACAAAGATGCGTCCAGAGTTCCACTGAAAATCGGCTTTGAAAGCAAAATCCTTAAAGTTTTGTTGAATAATTTGGGTATAACTACCAGCCTTGAGCGTTTGGAAGTTTTTTAGCTGTTCTTTATTTGATTTTTCTTGCTCTTTTTTGGCTACGACTTCAGAAACTTTTGGCGAAGGGTGCCAGTATTCGACAGTACGAATGACTAAAATAGGCGTATTGAGGCTCATTAAAATAGCTAAAATCAGTACCACTCGATTTGAAAGCAAATTTGCCAGTAATAGAAATATCCCTAAAAAAGCATAGATACCCAATATGTCGCCACGCCAATGGATATGATGAATAAAGCCTATGACAAAAAGCAACGCGAGTCGCCAGAGAAATCTTAATTCGAAGTGCGTATCATCTGCCTTTCTATTGGTAAATTGTAGAGAAAAACTTAAGCCGAATAATAGAGAAAAAAAGGTATAAAATTTCCCTGAAATAAAAATGCCATCAAAATAATTAACAATGGTAGTGGGTAAAGAATTTTGATAGGATTGCCATACTGACTCTGGAATAAAGCCAGCAATAAACCAACCTAAAGCATGAGCAATTACGATGCCTAAAAGAGCAATGCCACGTAAGCCATCTACTAAGGTAATTCGATTGGAAGAGGAGGATGTTGAGTTCATAGTGGGTTCAAAGAGATTTTTAGATTTTAACCCTAAGATGCAAGATTTTAACCAAAGGTTGCAGACAAATAGAGAGAAGTACTTAGGTAGACCTGTCGATTTAACTATTTTTAAGATAAAAATTGGTGATTTGTTATGGAAATAGTTAGCATAACAATCAATCAGTTGTATCTAACCCAAACAAAATTGCATCTTTCTAATATAGACCAAATTTTCTTGTGAAAGTTTGGGTAAATACACAATTTATTTTTGATTTTTGTATGAATTAATAATTCTTTATTCTGTTAATCTTGTAAATGATAGAAGAAATCACGATTGCGAAAATTTCGTATTTCAAAGAGTACCTTTTATCTATTTTTATTCCTGACTGTTTTAAACTCCAAACTGACAAACTCAAAAAATGCCACAACCATACGTTCAAACGATTAATAGCTTACTTGTCGCCAACCGTGGTGAGATTGCTATCCGTATTATGCGTGCTGCCTCTGAGTTAGGTATCCGAACGGTTGCCGTTTACACATTTGAAGATCGTTATTCGCTTCACAGATACAAAGCGGATGAGGCTTATCAAATTGGTAAGGACGACGAACCTTTAAAACCATATCTCGATATCGAGGGGTTAATAAAGTTATGTAAGGAGAAAGAAATAGACGCTATTCATCCAGGTTATGGATTTCTTTCTGAAAACGTAACATTGGCTCGTCGTTGTCGTGAAGAAGGAATCAAATTTGTTGGTCCTTCTCCAGAAGCAATGAATGCTTTGGGCGATAAGGTAGCTGCCAAAGATGCTGCTCGTAAGGCTGAAGTACCAATGATTGAAGACTCGAAAGAGGAGCTAGTATCGTATGATATTGCACTTAGAGAGGCTCGTCGTATTGGTTTTCCTGTAATGGTAAAAGCTGCGGCCGGTGGTGGTGGTCGTGGTATGCGTGTAGTACGTGAAGAGGAAGCTTTAGAAAAAGCTTTCGCTGAAGCGAAAAACGAAGCTAAAAATGCGTTTGGTGATGATACTATCTTTATTGAGAAGTTCATCGACCAACCAAAACATATTGAGGTGCAGTTGTTGGGTGACCAACATGGCAACTTAGTACACCTTTATGAGCGCGATTGTTCGGTACAACGTCGTTTCCAAAAGGTAGTAGAAGTAGCACCTTCTGTGGGTTTGAAAGATGAAACCAAACAAAAGTTGTACAAATACGCCTTATCGATTGGTAAAGCCGTAAATTATTACAACGCTGGTACGGTTGAGTTCTTGGTAGATAAAGACGAGAATATCTACTTTATCGAAGTAAACCCACGCGTTCAGGTAGAACATACTATTACAGAAGAGGTAACAGGTATCGACATTGTGCGTACCCAAATTTTGATTGCTCAAAACTACCGCCTTTCTGACCCGAATATTTATATCCTTCGCCAAGAGGATATTCCATTGAGAGGTTATGCTATTCAGTGTCGTATTACTACAGAAGACCCTGCCAATGGCTTCAAACCTGACTTTGGTACTATCATTGCATATCGTAATGCTGCTGGTTTTGGCATTCGTTTGGATGAGGGTTCGTCGTATCCTGGGGTTAAAATTTCTCCTTACTTCGATTCAATGCTCGTAAAAGTTTCGGCTAAAGGTCGTACTTTGAAAGGTGCTTCTGAACGTTTGTTGCGTGCTCTTACTGAATTCCGTATTCGTGGGGTAAAAACCAACATTCCTTTCTTACGTAATGTAATTCAACACCCTATTTTCCAACAAGGAAAATGCGTGGTACAGTTTATTGACTCACATCCAGAACTTTTCAACTTTACTCCTACTCGTGACCGTTCTACAAAAGCTCTTCGCTATTTAGGCGAGGTGGTTGTAAATGGCAACCCAGATGTAAAAGTGAAAAACGAACGTACTTTCCGTACGCCAGTAGTTCCTGCATTTGATAAATATGCTGAATATCCAATAGGTAACAAGCAGCGTTTGGATTCGATGGGCGCTGATAAGTTTGCACAATGGGTAAAAGACCAAAAACAAATCCTTTACACAGATACAACTTTCCGTGATGGTCACCAGTCGCTTTTGGCTACTCGTGTTCGTACCCGTGATATGTTGGCTGTGGCAGAGGGTTTTGCCAAAAGCTTCCCAGAACTATTCTCAATGGAAGTGTGGGGTGGTGCAACCTTCGACGTATCGATGCGTTTCTTGAACGAATCGCCTTGGATGCGTTTACAGGCTTTCCGTGAGGCTATGCCAAATATGTTGTTGCAAATGTTGTTCCGTGGCTCCAATGCCATTGGTTACTCAGCATATCCTGACAACTTGATTGAGAAATTTGTAGAAAAATCTGCCGAAAACGGTATCGATGTATTCCGTATCTTCGACTCATTGAACTGGGTAGAAGCTATGAAAGTTTCGATTCGTGCCGTTCGTGAGCGAACTAACTCCATTGCTGAAGCTTCTATTTGTTATACAGGTGATATTTTCAACAACGAAAAATATACACTTCAGTATTACTTAGATATGGCTCGCCAGTTGGAAGACGAAGGTGCTCACATGCTTTGTATCAAAGATATGGCTGGTTTGTTAAGACCATACCAAGCACAAACTTTGGTTACAGAGTTGAAAAAGGCTCTTGCTATTCCTGTTCACTTACACACACACGACACAGCGTCGATTCAAGCAGCTACCTACTTGAAAGCGATTGAAGCAGGTGTCGATGTTGTTGACTGTTCATTAGGTGCCATGTCTGGTTTGACTGCTCAACCAAACTTCAACTCAGTGGTGGCAATGATGCAAGGCAACGAGCGTGATTGTCCATTGAACTTAGGCTTATTGAACCAATATTCTAACTATTGGGAAGATATTCGTCAAATCTATTATCCATTCGAATCTGAATTGAAAGCAGGTACTGCTGAAGTTTATGACAATGAAATCCCTGGTGGTCAGTACACTAACTTGCGTGGTCAGGCGATTGCCTTGGGAGTGGGTGATAAATTTGAGTTGATGAAGCGCAATTATGTGGAGGCAAACAAATTGTTTGGTGACATTGTAAAAGTAACGCCTTCTTCAAAAGTAGTAGGAGATATGGCTATCTTCATGACTGCAAATAGCTTGACTGCAGAAGATGTATATGCTCGTGGTGCAACACTTTCTTTCCCTGAATCTGTAAAAGACTTCTTCAAAGGTGGTCTTGGTCAGCCTTATGGTGGTTTCCCTAAACAATTACAGGAAATTATCTTGAAAGGAGATCTTGCCATTACAGGTCGTCCAAACGATAATATTACACCAATTGATTTTGATAAGGATTTTGCTGATTTCCAAGCTAAATTCCCTGAAAATCAAGAAGGTTTCTTGGATTATCTTTCTTACAAGATGTATCCGAAAGTATATGAAGACTATTACAAAGCTCAACAAAACTACGGCGATGTATCTGCGCTTCCTACTACGGCGTTCTTCTATGGTTTGAAGCAAGATGAAGAAATTCTAATCACCATCGACGAAGGTAAAACCATCATTGTGAAATATTTGTACGCTTCAGAACCAGACGAATCAGGTTTGCGTACTGTTACTTTCGAATTGAACGGTCAGGCTCGTCGTATCAAGATTTTAGATAGAAATATCAAAATTGAACGCCCTCAACACGCAAAAGCTTCTGCCAAAGGTGATATTGGTGCGCCATTGCAAGGTCGTTTGAGTCGTATCTTGGTAAAACCAGGCGATGAAGTGAAGAAAAACGCGCCATTGTACGTAATTGAAGCCATGAAGATGGAATCGATTGTATCGTCTCCGTTCGAAGGTGTAGTTTCTCGTATTGTGCTCAATGAAGGTACCGTAGTTGAACAAGAAGATTTAGTATTGTCGGTAGAAGAAGCAAAACTTCCTGAGCCAGACAAAGAAGAATTCTTATTTGTTTACGGAACTTTGCGTAAAGGATACGGTAACGAATTACATAAATTGATTGCTCGTAATTCTGAGTTTATCGGTTTGGCTAATTACCAAGGAAAAATGTTCAACATCGGAGAGTATCCGGGTATTGTTCCTTCTGATGACGCATCTGATAAAGTTGTTGGTGAGTTATACAAATTAACAAACCCGCTTCGTTTGGTGAAAATTTTGGATGAATACGAAGAATTTTATCCAGAAAACGAATCAGAATCTGTATTCTTGCGTAAGGATATCCAAGTTGAGGTAGATGGTACAAACTATGCAACTTATGGATATTTGTACAATCGTCCTTTGGATGGTTTGGCGCAAATTACTTCAGGTGATTTCTTGAATCAATAAGAAATATCAAACACTATAAAAAAAATCCTCCTTGGCTTGCCTTGGGGGATTTTTTTATTGAGTGAATAATTTAGTGATTAGAATTAATAGTGTACGAAGGATTTCCAACCATTTCAGGTTTGGGATTTCTGATTTCGGAAATAAAGTAAAATGCCTTTATTTGTACAAAATATAGAAGTTATCATTTCCGAAATCCAACATCCGAAATAAACAGTTTTGATAATCCTTCATACAGTTCTAGATTAGAATAGTTAATCTGTAGAGATGACAAGTTTGTTTCTGTCATTGATTCTGAAAATTACCCCCTCAAACTCCGCAATCAAAAATCTGAAATCCGCAATCGAAAGTGTCTACTGTTTTTGCTATATTAGATACCTTATTTAAACTCGAACCAAAATGCACACACTTTTGAAGACTAGCGCCTTGCTAGGCCTGCTTGCTATGGCCTCTTGCAAGCAAAAATCACAAGAACAACAAACCTCAACAAACTCCACGTTAGCACAAGTAAAGGTTGATTCTACGAATATGTTTCCCAAGGAAACTGATTACCAAATCAAGGTACAAATGCCTGGCACATTTCATGAAGGACAAGTACCTTTAGACTCAGATAAAAAATCTTGGGTTGGTATTTTTCAAACTGAAAAGGGCTTTGAACTAAAAACGACTAGCGTTGCTTTGGAAATGGTTCATGATGACATGATTGACGAAAAACCTGAAGCTAAAACAGGTATTCAAATCAATATTGCTCAAAAAGATACTTGTTTGTTATTGATTGAATCGCAGTCTTATCTGAAAGACCATGTCATTGCGCCGTTGACTTTGTCTAAAACAGAGTTATATCCCAATGATGCCATCGAATTTGAGTATTTGGGGGTGAAATACAAACTATTTGCTATAGGTAAAAAGGAAATTTCCAAAGACGACCCTAACCAGATTTTGGTGACTGATTATACGCTATCTATTTCATTTACAAAAGAGGGTAAAAATTACAGTAATGTCTTGCTTCGTCAATCACGTTTTGATTCTAAAATCCCTACCGTTCAGTTTGCAGGAGATATTGATGGCGATGGTATATTGGATTTAGTGTTAGATGCCGCTACTTATTACAACGATATCAACAGTACCTTATATCTTTCAAAAATCGCGAAAGGAACACAAGGGCTAACCATTGCTGGCGGATTTACGGCTGGTGTGGACTGATTTTTAGAATAAACTCTATGACAATCCATTTATTATGAAAAAACTAATACTACTATTATGTACACTTTGGTGTAGCTCAACTTATGCTCAGTCTGTCTATACAGGTATGATTGACAAATATCCTATTGAGCTGATTTTGAATATTTATTCTGACGATGAAATCCAAGGCATTTATGTTTATACCAGCAATGATGAGCCAATAGATATTTCTGGTTCTATCAAGAATAAAATGCTTTCTATTCTCGAAAAGGATGCCAAGGAAAAAGTTACGGGTAAAATGGTAATTGATAAGTTTTCAGCTCAGGCTACTCAATTGTCAGGAACTTGGACGAATCCTGCTGGTACAAAAAGTTTTAAAATAGTATTAACAAAGAAATACGACATTGATGAAACAGAAGGTGTAGCTTGGAGTAATCGTGAGCTTTTACAAAAAGCAACTTCTGGTAATCAATATTTTAAAATAGTGCTAAACAAAGCCAAAGACGATTATCAAGCACGTGTAAAAGCTTTGAAAGTTTATGAAAAAAAAACGGATAAGTTGCTTCAAACCATTGCGGTAGATTGTCAACCAATGGGCTTTAATAGCGTAGAAACGGGCGATTTTAATTTTGATGGTCAAGCTGATATATCGTTGTTTGAATCATCTTATGCTGGTGCAAATACCTCTTCAAAATACTTTTTGGTTGACGGAAACGGACAATACAAAGACAGTGGGTTTGAAGGTATTTCACTGACATTTGATGCGAAAACCAAAAGAATTACCGAAGTAAACCAATGTTGTGCAGGCTCACAATATACCTCGACTTTGTACAAAGTGGCAAATAACAAAATGGTAAAACTTGAGCAACACTGTTTTGTTTATGACGAAAAAAAACAGGACTTTGTAGAACGTAAATGGAAAGATTGTCAATAGAAAGTTTAAGTTTCGTATTTTCTTAGCCCACAGACAAAAGCTGTGGGCTTTTTATATTTTTTATTGACTCATTTCATGCTTAGCAACTTCATTATTTCTTAAGGTTTTGATTTCGAAAAAAAAGAGTAGAAATTTGTAAAATAAGGGCTTTGGGTTTCTAAAAAATCGATTTGGGGATAACATTTTGTTAAAATAGATACTTAGAGATACCTTTTTGATGATCTGTAGTAAGACTACGAACAAATGTCTTACGTAATTTGTTATTTTTTTATGATGTTATACCCTCAAAATATAGAACAAAAATTAGGATTTGACCGAATTAGAGAACGACTCAGTGAATTATGTATTAGTCCACTCGGCAAGGCATTTGTTGAGAAAGTTCGTTTTTCGGATAACTATGATTTAGTCCAAAAAATGATTCGTCAGGTAGACGAAATGCGTGAGATTATGCAATATGAACCACAGGCATTTCCTTCTCAAAACTACCTTGATGTCAATCACCAATTGACCAAAGCCGCAATTGAAGGCGCTTTTCTTTCCGAAGCTGAGTTTTTTGATGTAAAACTTTCGCTTCGTACAATTCAAGAATGCCTCCGTTTTTTTGACAATAAAGAACCTGAACAATATCCACAACTACGTGAATTATTGGGCATGGCTTTTCAACCTCGTGCCGACAAGAGTCAAGAAGAAGTAAAGCCTAGTAAAGATGCCAAATTAGAAATAAGGGGCATCTTGGATGCTTTAGACAAAGTAATTGATGACCGTGGTCGTTTGAAAGATAACGCTAGCGCTGAATTACAATCGATTCGTCGTCAGTTAGTTTCGCAAGAAAATGATTTACGAAAAAAACTGGATAGTATTCTTCGCAATGCTCGTAGTAATGGCTGGGTAACAGATGACTTTTCATTGACTTTGCGTAACGGTCGTATGGTGATTCCGTTGGCGGCTGAGCACAAACGCAAAATCAAAGGGTTTATTCATGATGAATCGGATACTGGTAAAACTGTATTCCTAGAACCGACAGAAGTATTAGAAGCCAATAACGAAATTCGTGAGTTAGAATCTGCTGAGCGACGTGAAATTATCCGAATTTTGATGGATTTGACCACACGTTTGCGTCCGCATGTACCCGTATTGAAGCGTGCTTATACTTTCCTTGGAATCATTGATTTTGTTCGTGCCAAAGCTTGTTATGCTATTGAGCTGGGAGCTATTGCGCCTTTAAGTGTGAATACTCAATTGGTAGACTGGAAAAATGCACGTCACCCATTGCTTTATGCTTCGTTCAAGAAGATGGGTAAAAGCGTTGTTCCTTTGTCAATTACCTTGGAGTTAGACAATCGTATTTTGTTGATTTCAGGACCTAACGCAGGTGGTAAGTCGGTCACACTCAAAACTGTTGGTTTGATTCAGTATATGTACCAATGCGGTTTATTGGTGCCTATGGCTGAGTACTCGACTATTGGTTTGTTTAGAAATATCTTCATTGATATCGGTGATGAACAAAGCTTAGAGAACGACCTAAGTACCTATAGTTCGCACTTGACGAACATGAAACATTTCTTGGTACAGTCTGATCGCAAGACTTTGTTTTTGATTGACGAATTTGGTACAGGTACAGAGCCAGCCTTGGGTGGGGCTATTGCTGAGAGTATCCTTGAGGACTTGAATCGTTCGGGAGCGTATGGTGTGATAAACACGCACTATACCAACTTGAAAACTTTTGCTGACCGTACCAAAGGACTTGTCAATGGTGCAATGCGTTACGATGCAGAACATTTAGAGCCACTTTATGAGCTCGAAATCGGAAAACCAGGGAGTTCTTTTGCCGTTGAGATTGCTTACAAAATTGGTTTACCCAAAAATGTAATCGATCGTGCCAAAAACAAGATGGGTAAACAGCAGGTGAGTTTTGAAAAATTGGTGAAAGAATTAGAAATCGAGAAGAAGGTATTTGCTGATAAAAATGTTGAAAATGCCCAAAAACAACGTCATCTCGATCAGTTACTTGATCAGTATAACTCACTGAAAAACTTATTAGATTCAGAGAAAAAGACTATTCTGAATAGCGCAAAATTACAAGCAAAAGAGTTGGTAAAAACTGCTAATCAAAAAATTGAAGCAACGATTAAAGAGATTCGTGAACAAGAGGCTGATAAGTCAGCTACGAAAGAATTGCGCCAAGATTTGCAAGATTTTCAAGAATCTTTAGTAATCGAAAAAGTACCAGAAAATAAAAATAAGCCTGCTCCAAAGAAAGAAGAAGAGGAAAAAGATGTGATTGAAGTAATTGGAGGCGATATTGTGATAGGTTCATTGGTACGTATCCAAGGACAGGAAGCTATTGGTGAAGTATTGGGCGTCCGTGGAAAAGATATTGAAGTAGCTATTGGCGATTTAAAAACTACAGTAAAACTTAATCGTTTGGAGAAAATTTCAAGAAAAGAGTTTCGTCAAAAAGCATCTCCTAAAGCCAAGCTTGTGGGAATTGATATGAATGAAAAAATGCAAAACTTTTCATTCAACCTTGATTTAAGAGGGAAAAGAGGAGAGGAGGCTTTGGTAGACGTAGACCGCTTTATGAACGACGCCATTATGGTAGGATATGACGAGATTAGAATTGTACACGGAAAAGGGGATGGTATTTTAAGAACACTGATTCGTCAACATTTGAGAGGATACAAACAAGTCGATAAAATGGTAGACGAACACGCTGACCGAGGCGGTGCAGGTGTTACTATTGTGAAGATGAAGTAAGATTATGTTTATTTGGAGAATATTTTAAAATGTTATTTGACATTAGTGATATAAACAAAATATCCCTTCGCCTCACCTTACTTTTCTTCACTGGGCGTGCCCGTCTAACACAAGAAAAGTAACCGCAGCGGCGGCCGCAAAAGAAAGTCAAGAAATCCTAATCGGAGTGGCGACCCACCTCGCCTTCGGCTCAAACAGTAGGATTTCATTAAAATAAATATAAAATTTAGTATTTTAATAACTTATAAAATTTAAACATGCGCTAAATAAAAAAGCCGACTCATAACAGAGTCGGCTTTTTTTATGCAGTTGTCTAGTCCTGAAATAGGTTGTCATCCAACCGACTTATTAAATGGAAACAAGTTCAAAAGCGAAACAGAAGCGTAGTCAACGAGATTACAGTATGGCTTTT
>NZ_JASHIC010000030.1 GCF_030056705.1 Flectobacillus longus | reverse complement strand
GGGTTGTACGAAGGATTCAAAAACTGTTTATTTCGGAAGTGTAATTTTCTATATTTTGTAAAAATTAAAGGTATTTTACTTTATTTCCGAAATCAGAAATCCCAAATCTGAAATAGTTGGAAATCCTTCGTACTCCATTAATCATAAACAAGAAATGCTCCCCAACTGGGGAGCACTCTATATTTAGTGGAAGGTAATAAATCGTTTTTAGTGATTAATTTTGAGTACGGATGTTGGATAACCATATTTTGCCATATTTCCGAAATCAGTAATTCCCAATCTACAACCGTAAAACTTCTACTATTCCTCGTGCACTGCCATTTCCTGTGGTGTTTTCATGATCATTGTTCTGGTAGGAAATGGTATCTCGATGGATTCATCTCTAAATTTTTTATGAATATCTTTCATAAACTCATGTTTGATCAAAAATTGGTCACTAAAGGTTTTGGCTCTCATGATTATGGTCATCTTGATTGAGGATTCTTCAAAAGAGTTAAACCTTACTACTGGTGTAAAGTTTTCGACAGCTCCTTCTAATCGACTCATAGTTGCTTGTGCTACTTCGATAGCAACTTTTTCTACATATTCCAAATCACAATCGTACGAAATACCAATGCTGACAGTTGCGGGTGTTTCGGTATCTGGAAAATTATAGTTTTTGAGCGCATTAGTCGAAATTTTGGAATTGGGCACAATCACAATATGATTGGCCATTGTTTTAATTGTGGTATTTCGCCAAGTTATATCTTCGATATAACCTTCTTCGCCTGTAGATAATTGTACATAATCTTGTGGACGAATCTTCTTTGAAACTAATAACTGCAAACCTGCAAAAAGGTTAGACAATGTGTCTTGCAATGCTAGTGCCACAGCCAAACCACTAACTCCCAGTGCTGTAAGGGCTGGTGCAACCGAAACCCCCACACTTTGTAAAATCATAACCAGTGCGCCAATATATATCGTTACTCGAATGATATTGGTAATAATAGACGATGTCGGAACAGAACCATTGACTTGTGGCATTTTTTGATTAGCCAAGCTTGTCAAGAAATTAGCACAGGCTTTGGCAATACTAAAAATCAAAAAGATGTGTGCAATCCGACCTCCGTAGATTTGATAATGACCTAATTCTTTGTTGTAATATTCAACGCCCATTTCTAAGAAAATAGCCGCTAGTAAGGGTACAATATTGTTGTGAATACTTACTAATAAAATGTCATTGAAACTAGCTTCTGAGTGAATTGTGTCAAAGTTGTTATAAGCAGACTTTACACGTCCTCGCCAGATTGTTTGGATTGTTTTGGCAATACCCACACCCGCACAAATCCACCCTAAGAGGAATACTAATATTATCCAGTTTGATTGTATCATTATGTTCAAAGTTGTTCGCTTGAGTAGAAAAGCGATAGATTAAAAAATGAAAAGCAAGGCTCAAGCATTTTACCTGAGATAAAATTTATACGACAAAATAGTGGAAAAGTCTTTTATAAGTAGGAGTGCTAAGTTTTGATTCTCAAAATTGCTTTTCTAGCAATTAATTCATTTTAGTTTGACAAGATGTAAATTTTTAAAAAATACACTCAAGTAATATCGTTTGTGCCTGTACAATTCTTAAGGAAAGCTTTTCTGAAAAATACCATGTACTACTTAGCTAAGTATTTATGCAGAATCATGAGTTATGATTTTAAAAAGTTAAATATCAATGAAATAAGTCTTTTGAAATCGTATTGTACAATTACATAACGAAACTTTAAGTCTGATAGTACAAAGAGAATACACTAGACTTAAAGTCCAATTAATAAAAAATTAGAATCGAATTAGATTAGATTTTGAGCTGTAATGTCGTATTTCTGTAATTCAGTCAAAATTGAAAAACAGAAACCAATGATTAATCATCTGTCCATTAAATCCAGTGTTTACGCTTAAAAAACCAAAGTACTGCGGTAGAAGATAGCATCATTAGAATCAAGGCTAGATAGAATCCATAGGGATGCAATACCGTTGGCATGACTTGGTAATTCATCCCAAAAATCCCAGCGATGAGCGTAGGAGGGAGGAAAACGATGGTCACAACCGTAAAGATTTTGATAATCTGGTTTTGTTCGAGGTTAATCAAACCCGTAAATGTATCTTGAAGGTATTCTAAGCGCTCAAAATTGAAAGTGGTGTATTCTGTTAATGAGCCAACGTCTTTTAAGATAATTCTTAATCTTTCTCGATAACTTTCGGGAAATAATCTACTACGCTGAATACTTGATAATACACGCTGTTTGTCAATAATGCTTTCGCGAAGCATCATAGAATTTTCTTGTAATGTGTTGATTTTGAGGAGTATTTCTTGTTTTGGTTTTTTTTCGTTAGAAAGGGATTTACTTATATTGGTAATTTCACGAGACATATTTTCCAGCAAATCGGCATCGGCTTCGATTCTAGTTTCTAGTAAAAGCAAGAAAATATCAATACCTGTTTCAAAAGGTTCTTCATAGACCCGCATTTTTTTTACAGTATCTGCAAATGTTTTAGAATCGCCCTGACGATAAGTGAAAAGGGTAGTGTTTTTTATCAAAAATGAAACAGGATAACTATGATAGCCATGCTGGTCTATTTTAGAAAAATTGGAGTTGGCCACCATCATATCGCCCTGCTCAAAAAAGCGAGCGCTACTTTCAATTTCCACGATTTCTTGCGGGGTCTGAAAACTAACTTGACATTTGCTTTCTATCCATTCTTCCTCTTCGGGACTTGGCGATTGCAAGTCCACCCAAATCACATTCGGAATTTGTGAGAGCATTCTCACGTCATTTTCCTTTCTGATTTGTTTTTTCTCCTTATAAAAGATTCTTACCATGTCAGTAGTTGTTTTGGCGTTGGAGTAATATCCAAGACTTGTTCAACACTCGTCGCACTTAGGCAACCGAGATATAGTTTATGATTTAGGTTAGCTACTAATGAGCTTTTGAAAATATAAAACATCTTACATTAATACAAACAATATAAGGGTTTTTGGAGGGTACTGTAGGGTACTAACTCAGAAAAATCCTATCTTTTCAAAAGTTTATAAAGATGGATTGATAAGTAAGTGTTTGTTTTTTAGTTAATTATGAAAAATATGCTTGTGTTTAAGTTATATAGACTATTTACTCAACTTTTGGACTATTCTCTTTTTGATGAGAATTTAGTAAATTTCTTTTTCATGTGTAAAAAACAATCAGTCGATACTTTAAATAGATAAGAAGGTCTTACTTTTTGGTATTTTAAGTACGATAAAACTTGTTACTTTTCACCTAAAGCTAAACTAAATTAACTCAAGTACTCGTCGTACGCTCATCCTCAAACTATGTCTGCAAAGAATAAACTAAATCTGTTTGACACCACTATGCTTGTGGTCAGTCTCATCATCGGAATGGGAATTTTTCGTAATCCAGTCGAAGTAGCCAAGTCTGCACAAAGTCCCTCCATTTTTTTCTTAGCTTGGATATTAGGGGGTGTGGTAAGTTTTTTGGGTGGACTTACTTATGCTGAAATTGGGTCGAGATATGCCGTAAAAGGCGGTTTCTACAAAATATTTTCGTACTGCTATCATCCAGCTTTTGCGTTTATGGTCAATTGGATGTTGGTAATATCTAATGCAGGAGCCACTTCTATTGTGGCAATTGTGGGTGCAGAGTATATCAATCCTATCATTATGCCAGCATCACTTCAGAATCCGCTGGGTATCAAAATTACCTCAATTTCAACGATTGTCATTTTGTATATCATCAATTTTGTAGGTATTAGACTTTCGGCACAAACCCAAAATCTATTATCGATGATCAAAATGGTACTTATGGCTTTGTTGATTCTGACTATTTTTGCAGGACATCCTTCGCCAGTGAGTCATACCAATTTTGCCATTGCGCAAGAATCGTGGCAATTTACAGACTACCTCAAGGCATTGGCAGTAAGTTTTATTCCGATATTTTTTACTTACGGAGGTTATCAACAAACCATCAACTTTGGTACTGATATCGAGAATCCTGTACGCAATACCCCCAAAGGAATTTTTATTGGTTGTAGCTTAGTGATGTTTTTATATTTGGCCATCAACTTTGCTTATTACAAAGTTTTAGGAATCGAAGGTATAGCGCAATCCAAATCACTTACGGCTGATTTGGCAAAGGTTTTCTTTGGTGAAATTGGGTTCAAGTTTACCTCTGTGCTATTGTTTATTTCGGTTTTGACTTTTGTGAACTCTGCTATGCTGACCAATCCAAGGGTATATTTTGCGATGGCAGAAGATGGCGTTTTGCCACAGGTTTTCAAAAAACAAAACGATAAATCACAAGTACAGGAGTTTGCTCTCAGTGTCTTTGCTTCGTTTTTGGTGCTCTTTTTATTCTTTGCGGATTCCTTTAAAGAGTTATTAAACTATGTGATGTTTTGCGACTCTGTAGGTATGATAACCTCGGCCGCAACGATTTTTTTACTTCGAAAAAAGAGCAAAGAGATACTAGGTGAAACCTATACGATTGGTTTTGGCAAAGTTCTTTTTCCAGTTATTTTCATTGTAGTCTACACCGTAGTTGCCATAAGTTCATTAGTAGAAAATAAGGAGAATTTACCAACAGCCATCGGCTTATTTTTAGGGGGCTTGCCACTGTATTACATTCTAAAAAAAGCAATGGATAATTTGAAGATATAGGAAAAAGGGAAAAAGGGAAAAAGGGAAAAAGGGAAAAAGGGAAAAAGGGAAAAAGGGAAAAAGGGAAAAAGGGAAAAAGGGAAAAAGGGAAAAAGGGAAAAAGGGAAAAAGGGAAAAAGTTGAGGCAAATAGTAAAGTTATTATGAAAATTTGAGATATTCCCTAACCCCTAACCCCTAACCCCTAACCCCTAACCCCTCAAAAACAAAACTTATGGAAGACATTTCTTTAATCATCAACCAACTTGGCGAGGAGCGTGACTTGTATTTTCAGGCAGTGGCTCCGCCAATTATGCAAACCTCCAATTTCGCATTTAAGGATTTTGCTAGTATGCGTTCTACTTTTGAGGATGAATACGCTGGCGATTATATTTATACCAAAGCCAAAAATCCAACGGTGGATATGCTTAGGCTAAAATTGGCGGCTTTACAAGGTGCTGAAGATGCCCTTGTGACTAATTCGGGAAGTTCGGCTATTTTTTGTTCGATTTTGGCGAATGTAAAAGCTGGCGACCATATTATTTCTGTCCGACAACCTTATTCGTGGGCTCGAAATATGTTTGAAGTTGTATTGCCAAAATTCAATGTGACACACACTTATATCGACGGAAAAGATATTCGTAATTTTGAGGAGGCTTTACAGGAAAATACGACTTTAATTTATCTAGAATCCCCTAATTCATTTAGTTTTGAGTTGCAGGATTTGGAAGCGGTAGGGAACTTTGCCCGTGCCAGAGGCATTACTACTATAATAGACAATAGCTATTGTACACCGCTTTTTCAGAATCCACATGCTTATGGTATCGACTTGTGTTTGCATTCGGCAACGAAGTATATTTCAGGACATTCGGATACTGTAGCAGGAGTGATTACTGGTTCGAAAGCTCGGTTGAAAAAGATATTTGATTCAGAACTTTCCAATTCAGGAACGAGTCTTTCGCCATTTAATGCTTGGCTTTTGTTGCGTGGCTTACGAACTTTGCCTATCCGCTTGAAACACATTACTGAAAGTACGATGGCTTTGTTGCCTTTCCTGAAAAATCATCCGAAAATCGAAAAAGTGATATTTCCTTTCGATACCGATTTTCCTCAGTATGAATTGGCACGTAAACAAATGACGGGCGCTTGTGGGTTGCTAACTATTGTGCTACCACCAGTATCGTATGAGCAAATTGAGCAATTTGCTACAGGACTCAAGCATTTTTTATTAGCGGTAAGCTGGGGCGGACATGAATCTTTAGTGATGCCCAAGGCAGCAGGTATTCGTCCTGAAAATTATGATTCAAACAATGAGGAACACCGTATGGTGCGATTGTATATTGGCTTGGAAAGTGTAGAAGAGCTTCAAGAGGATTTGAACCAAGCCCTAGAGGCGATGTCGTAGATATTTTAGTCTCTTATCTACCGTTCACTTAAAAAACTATTTTTTCAATAATGGATAATGCTTTGCTACGACAAACATATCCCAATATCGTATGAGTACACAAATTGCATTTATTTTTGACATGGACGGGGTTTTAGTAGATAACCTTGAGTTTCATGTAACAGCATGGTTAGAGTTTTGTGCCGATAAAAACATTCCTTTAAATCGTGAGGAGTTTTTTCAAAACTTGAATGGTAAAAATGCGCAAGATACCATGAATTATTTCTTCAAACGTGAAGTAGAACCAGAATTGGCGCACGCACTAAATGAAGAGAAAGAAGTGATTTATCGCTCAATTTATTTACCACATATCAAGCCAGCCAATGGTTTGGTAGAGCTTTTGGAATCATTGAAAGCCAAAGGCGTAAAATTGGCAGTTGGTACTTCTGCTCCGCCAGCCAATGTTGATTTTACTTTGGACAATGCAGGTATTCGCCATTATTTTGATGAAATTGTAGATGCTTCTATGGTAAAAAATGGTAAACCAGCACCAGATATTTATTTGAAAGCAGCCGAAAAATTAGGTGTCCCAATTGAACATTGTGTAGTAGCCGAAGACGCTATGCAAGGAATCCAAGCTGGTTTGAGTGCAGGAATGAAAGTAATCGGTATCACAACCTCACATACAGCTGAGGAGTTGGCGCATACGCACTTACAAGTACCAGATTTTACTACAATTAACTACGATACGTTGGTAGAGTTGTTGGGGGTGGAATAATTTTTGATTTGAAGATTCTATGATTGGAGAATTAGACGATTTAGAAATTTGAAAATCTAATAATTGGATAGGGTTAAAGTTAATAGCATAACCAGTTCTTGACCAACAATTCCACTTAGTGGGTGAATTTATTCACCCATGACGAAAATGTTGAAATAGATGTATTAAAAACAGGCGGTAAAACGAAGTTTTACCGCCTGTTTTTAATACGTAGAAGGTTGTAGCCATTGAAATAAAATTATTATAGTCGCAACCCTTGCGGTTGCCATTTTGAGCGGGGCAACTCTTTCAAACTATCCCATCATTAATTCCATTTCCAAATCTTCAAATTTCCAAATCTTCAAATTAACTTTCCTTTTTCCAATAGAAATAAAATGGCAAACCCGTAGCCATGAGCCCTAGCCCAATTAAGGCTTCGCTTGGGCGCTCTATTAAGGTATTTACCAAAAGTACAATACAAAAAAGTATAAAGATTGCTGGTACAAATGGATAGGCGATTACCTTGTACGGACGTGGTGCATCGGGCATTTTTTTACGTAAAATAAAAACCCCAAACGTTGTAGCACCATAAAAAATAAAGGCTGCAAAAATCAGCATATCCGTAAGTTGATCAAATGTTCCCGAAAGTACCAATAATGACGCCCAAACTGCCTGTAAAGCCAATGCTTTTGAAGGAGTATTATATTTTGGATGAATATAGTCTACATGTTTAAAGAACATTTTTTCGTGCGCCATCGCATAAAAAAGACGTGAAGCCAACAAAATAGTGCTACTAGTGCAATTGAAAGTAGTTACCAAAATCAAACATGAAATCAAGACGCCTCCCCATGAGCCAAGAAAATGCGTAACCACTGCTACTGCGCCAATACCATTTTTGGTTTCATGGATTTTGATAAACTCATCAATCGGTAAAATATACAAGTACACAAAGTTCATCATCATATACATTGCAATAATGATAATCATCCCAATAGTAAGTGCCAAAGGAAGGTTTCTTTGAGGGTTTTTGATTTCACCACCAATGTATCCTACGCTATTCCAACCTTCATATCCCCAGAATGCACTAAGACATGCCAATGCCAGAGCTTTGAATAAGGTGCCTCCTTGCATTTCTTCAGGATTGAATTTGACGCTATTTTGTTTGAGATATTCCCAGTTTCCTACGCTCGAAGTAAGCCCCAAAACAATAATACCAAGCATCACAATAATCATCAGCGTTACGAGGGTATTACTGAGTTTTTCGCCCAGTTTTAAACCTCTAGTATTAAAGAACGTTAGAAATACTATTAGGGCAATGGCGACAAGTTTGATACCTAAATTATCGAGAAAGTGTAATCCAAGAAAACTCATTTCACTCATTTCGGGCGATGAGTTAGGAATAGGAATGAGGCTATTCAAAGATTGAGCAAACACATACGCAATGGATGCAATTGAGGCTGTACGAATCACAGCAAAGTTGGTCCAACCAAATAAAAAGGCAAAAAAGCGATTGTAGATTTTACGATAATATACAAAATCTCCTCCCGAATCGGCCAACATACTGGCTACTTCGGCATTGCTGAGGGTACCTGCCAAACTAATTAATCCCGCAACTAACCATGCTGTGAGTACCAATCCTGGCGATTGTAATTCGGCCGACATTGGGGCAATTTTTTTGAATACTCCAGTGCCTATTACAGAGCTGATTACAAGTACAATAGCGGAGGTTAATCCAATCGAACGAACTAATTTTCCTTGATTGTCGGAAGAATTTTGCATAGTGTGGTTTGGGGTATGAAGAGGATAAGACTTTTATTTTTTGTGAAAAAAGGTTTTTGATTTTTCAAAAAATAATACTTCTGACTGTTTTTCGAAAAGACAAGTTTCTACAAATTAGTCAATAAGCCTTTTAGTTCCAAATTCTATCAACCTACAGAGTCACGAAGAAGCTCTTTACTAAGCTTTCTAAAACCGAATGATTGAATGGTAAAAACTACACCTCAAATTTGGGTATAAATCAAATATACTGCATTAATTTTGAGGTTCTAACTAAGTAATTTTGCTTTGTAAATACTGGATAAGCGAAGAATTACTCATAAATAAGTAGTGGTAACTATAAAAATTTTAAAGTCATACTGAGTACTTACGCTGTGAGTAATTACCTCACAGAGCATCACATAAGTATCGTTTTATTCCAAGTAAATATTTTACCTTTGATGGATTACCTTAACACTTAACAATAGCCAAACTGTGAAGAAAACTTTACTACTTCTTTCTATTTTTTTTATCAACATTATATCGTCTCAAGCACAAAAAATCAACGAGTCGACACAATATCATATTAAACCTGCTACAGGCAAAATACATATAGATGGCAATCTTGAAGACCCCGCTTGGCAAGATACTCAGTTGGGAGGTGATTTTTGGATGATTACACCTACTGATACGGCCAAAGCCAAGGGTAAAACTGATTTTCGTTTTACTTACGATGAGCATTTTTTGTACGTGGCCGCTATTTGTCATGAGTCAATCAAAGACAAATCTTATATCGTAGAGTCACTAAAACGAGATTTTAACTTTGGCAACAACGATAACCTTTGGTTGATTTTAGAGCCTTTCAATGACCTAACCAATGGTTTTGTATTTGGTACCAACGCTGCTGGTGCACAGTTTGATGGTATTATCTCAGAGGGTACTAATCTCAATGCCAACTGGGATAACAAATGGTACTCGGCTACGAAGTATATGGGCGATTATTGGGTTTTAGAAGCTGCTATCCCTTTCAAAACGCTCCGTTATAAGGCTGGAGAAACTCGTTGGGGCATGAATTTTAGTCGCCTAGATTTAAAATCGAATGAAAAATCATCTTGGGCCAGAATTCCCAAACAGTTCTTTAGTATTACCTTGGCATATACGGGGTCATTAGTATGGGATACACCACCGCCAACACCCAAAAACAATTTCTCGATTATTCCGTACGCTTTGACGGGAGTCAATAAAGACTACGCCAAAGGCACTGATGCATCTATCAGAAAGGACGTTGGAGTAGATGCCAAAATAGCGGTGTCTTCGGCTTTGAATTTAGACTTGACAGTAAACCCTGACTTTTCACAGGTAGATGTTGACCAACAAGTCACAAATCTTGATCGTTTTGAATTATTCTTTCCTGAAAGGAGGCAGTTTTTTCTAGAAAATTCTGATTTGTTCAACAATTTTGGCTTCAAAAATATTCGACCATTTTTCTCACGTCGAATCGGTCTAGGCTCACCTATTCAATTTGGGGCTCGTTTGAGTGGAAAAATCAATAACAATTTGCGTATTGGTTTGATGGACATGCAAACAGATCCTAATAGTGGACTCGGAAAACCCACTCAAAATTTTTCGACATTGGTGCTCCAACAAAAGATATTTTCAAGGTCTAATATTGGCCTGATGTTTTTGAATAAAGAAGCACTTAATTTTGATGAAAATAAAAACGTAGGTTATTCCAAATACAACCGTAATCTTGGATTTGAATACAATTTGGCCTCTCCAAGCAACTTGTGGACAGGGAAATTATTACTGCTTAAATCTTTCACCCCTAAAACTGTAAGTAATCCAACTACAGGAGATGATTTTGTACAGGCCCTTAATCTAATGCATAATGGCACTCATTGGGTTTTGCAGTGGCAACACGAATATGTAGGCAAAAATTATAACGCTGAAGTTGGATATGTACCTCGCTTAGGGTATTTCAAAATAGACCCAGCTATAACCCATTTGCTATATCCCAAAAGTCCAAACAGTAAAGTTTTTGTGCACGGTCCGTCTGTAGAATCTGTTAATTATTGGAATACAAAAAGCGAACGTACAGACTATACCAATATATTTGCCTATGCTATTCAGATGAAAAATAGAAGCGCCTTAACTCTTTGGACTGCTAAAGACTATGTAAAACTGCAATTCAAATTTAATCCACTCAATCCATATACATCGGAGTATTATGTGGCTAATCAAAGCGAACATTCGTGGAATTCGGCAGGATTTGATTATGTTTCGACTTCCAAAAGGCTTTTGACATACACTTTGTCTACTCGTGTGGGAGGTTATTATGGCGATGGAACACGTGTAGGAATTACGGGGTTAGTGGGCTATCGTTTTCAGCCCTATGTAAGCTTTTCGGTAGGAGCAGATTATAATGATATCCGTAATGTATCAGTCGCTAATAGTGCCAGCGATGTTATATCTAAACAATCAGAAAAATTTTTCTTGATTCGTTCAAAAGTAGATATTACGTTTACCAATAATTTGTACTGGACAACATATTTTCAATACAACGAACAACAAAAAAATGTAAACCTCAATACCCGTATTCAATGGCGCTACAAACCTGCATCGGACATTTTCCTGGTGTACACCGACAATTACGTTCCGAACTCTTTCGGCATAAAAGACCGAGCAATCGTCTTGAAAATGACCTATTGGTGGAATGTGTAAAAACAGGGTATAGGGGTTAGGCAAAGAGGCATCAGAAAAATATTTTAACTCTTTGCCTAACCCCTATACCCTCTAAAACTCATACAAAAATGACAACAATTCGAACAAAACCCCGTTTGTCGATAGAGTACTGTCCCAAATGTAATTGGTTGATGCGTTCTGTTTGGATGACGCAAGAATTACTTACTACTTTTGCTGATGATTTGGGAGAAGTGGCGTTGATTCCTTCCGAAATAGCAGGGCGATTTACCATCATGGTCGAAGATGAAGTTCTTTTTGATCGAAAAAGAGAAGGACGTTTTCCCGAAATTAAAGAATTAAAGCAATTGGTGCGAGATAAAGTTTGCCCTGAAAAAAGCCTTGGACATTCAGATAAAAAATGAATATGTAATAGAATCTCTCTAGTTACACTACAGACAATAAGTCTTAGGCAAGGAAAATAAAAGCACTAAATTAAACATTCCAGACTTATCACGTATAATGAAACTCCTATGAAGAAACTTATTTTGGGATTTTGCACACTTAGTCTCTTGGTGGCTTGTTCTGCCAAAAAAGCCGACAAAACTGAAAAAGAAGAGATTAAAGGCGAAAGCATTCCCTACGACTTAAACAAACCCGTTCAAAAGTATCTATTGCCTAGAGCACTCGATGAAATATCAGGGTTATCATTTTACAAGAAAAACCAATTGGCTTGTATTAACGATGAAGAAGGAACGCTTTTTATTTATGATTTTATCAAAAAAGAGATTATCAAAAAAGTTGATTTTGGTAAGTCGGGCGACTATGAGGGAGTTGAAGTTGTAGGCGACGAAATATTTGTACTAAAAAGCAATGGCAAAATTCATAGCTTCAAAATAGAAGAACCTTTTGAAAGAGACCTTGACTGTTCGCACAAAGATGTCAAAGAATACGAAGGCTTGAGTTACGATTCTAAAAAGAATTACCTGTTGCTGGCAGCCAAACAAAGAAGCAAAGATAAAGATGATGTAAAGATGATTTATGCCTATAATCTTAATAATCAATCTTTGTTTAAATATATTGGCATACCTGAGTCTCAAGTAAAGACCGATAAAGGAGGGAAAGAGTTTCGACCTTCAGGTATTGCGATTGATCCTCTAACGGGCGATACATATATTATAGCCTCACAAGGCAAAAAACTGTTGGTATTGGCAGCAGATGGTCACAAAAAAGTAATTATAGATTTAGATCCTAGCCTATACACACAACCCGAAGGTATTTGCTTTACCCCTCAGGGTGAGTTATTTATTTCTTCGGAAGGAAGTGGAAAGTCGGGTTATATCTTGCAATTTTCTCCGAAAAGCGTGAAATAGTTGTTGTTCAGGGAAAAAATTAAAAACTCAGTAAGTTTTTAAAGAACTTTCGACGCGAATTTCGTTAATACCTTAAATGAAATAGTATTTAGTACTTTCAATCAAAACCATTTTATCAAATGAAAAAGTTACTTTTCTTATCCTTATTAACTCTTATTGCTTTCGTAGGCAAAGCTCAACATGGAGCTGGTGACAAAGCAAAAAGACCTTCGCCTCCAGCGACTGCTACAGCTACAGTAAACGGCGCTACAATCAAGATTGACTATAGCCAACCATCGGTAAAAGGTCGTAACGTATGGGCTGGAGATTTGGCTCCTTATGGTAAAGTATGGCGTACAGGTGCCAATGAGGCTACTGTTTTTGAAGTTTCGAAAGACGTAACAGTTGAAGGAAAAGCTTTGAAAGCAGGAAAATATGCTTTGTTCTCTATCCCTAATGAAAAAGAATGGGTGATTATTTTCAACAAAAAATCAAACCAATGGGGTGCTTACGACTACAAAGAATCAGATGATGCTTTGCGTGTAACTGTACCAGCAAAATCAGGTGCCTTAACCGAAAAGTTTACAATTACTGCTGAAAATTCAGGTAAAGTAACTTTGGCTTGGGACAAAGCTGTTGTAGCGTTCAACGTGAAATAATATTTTAGATAAGTATCTGATAATGAATAAGGTCTTTTGTCAAGCTGACAAAAGACCTTATTTTTGTGGGCTATGTAAGTAAAATCTAAATCTTTAAATTCTGATATTATGGCAAGTGTTTTTTCTAAACTAAACTATAAAAATCAAACATCGGTTTTGGTGCAAGATGCACCAGAGTCTTTTGAGCAAACCTTAGACGAAATCCGTAGTCAAGCAGAAATTATTACTGTCATTGAAGATATCGAAATTATTGATTTTGTCATAAGTTTTGTGACAACTCTCCGAGACATCGAAATTGCTATTAATGCAATAGCTCCCAAATTAGGGAAAGATGCCGTTGTGTGGTTCTGCTATCCTAAAGGTACTTCCAAAAAATATCGCTGTGAATTTAACCGTGATAACGGCTGGGCTGCTGTGACTTCACACAATCTAGAGACAGTTCGTATGGTTGCTATTGATGAGGATTGGAGTGCTTTAAGATTTAGGGATATGGCATTTGTTAAAAAAAGCACTCGACATAAAAATTAAATATTTATCAAAGAAGCCTTCAAGCGGATATCATAAAAAATGTATCGCAAGTATATTGAATCAAGACTTGTAACAATATTGATAGTCATGTAACATTTTGAATATAATTGCTTTTTTGATGGCTTGTAATGTGCTGGATATCAATTAATTGTAAAAATGTAACATTTTTGATAGTATCTGTTCATTTTATAAAAGAAGGATAATTAAGGTCATAGTAGTTTTGAGTGACAAAAAAATCAAATCCCATATCTATAACAAAACTATGTCTGTAAAAGCTATCGTCACATATTTGTCATTAGGCATACTTCCTATCTTTTCTGTTGAAGCTCAACAAGCTACCGTTCCTCAATCCAAGTACGACGAGCCTCATCGCCTACAATATCATTTTTCGCCACCCAAAGGCTGGATGAATGACCCCAATGGAATGGTGTATTATCAAGGTGAATATCACCTGTTTTATCAACATTATCCCAACAAGAGTATTTGGGGGCCTATGCACTGGGGGCACGCCATCAGCACAAATCTTACGCATTGGAAAAACCTCCCTATCGGCCTATATCCTGATTCTTTAGGATATATTTTTTCAGGAAGTGCAGTCGTAGATTGGAAAAATACAAGCGGTTTTGGTAAGAATAATAAGCCTCCTTTAGTTGCCATGTTTACTTATCATAATATGGTAGCAGAAAAAGCAGGTGCTATAGATTATCAAACACAAGGTATTGCTTATAGCAACGATAATGGCCGTTCTTGGACTAAATATGACCAAAATCCAGTTATTAAAAATCCTAATATCCGTGATTTTAGAGATCCAAAACTAAGTTGGGATGAACAGCACCAACAGTGGGTTGTAATTTTGGCGGTACAAGATCATGCAGAAATCTGGACTTCTAAAAATTTAAAAGATTGGCAATTCGCTAGTAGTTTTGGAAAACAATGGGGAAATCATGGGGGTGTCTGGGAATGTCCAGATTTATTCCAATTATCAACCCCAGAAGGTAAAAAATGGGTGCTTATCATCAATATCAACCCTGGCGCTCCAAACGGGGGTTCTGGCACACAATATTTTATAGGTGATTTTGATGGGAAAAACTTCATTCTTGATGAAGGTGTAAAAACGTATGTGCAGCATGAAAAAGGCTTGTGGATGGATTATGGTCGTGACAACTATGCTGGAGTAACTTGGTCGGATATTCCTCAAAAAGATGGGCGTAGAATTTTGATTGGTTGGATGAGCAACTGGCAATATGCCCAAAAAGTGCCTACAGAAAATTGGCGTAGTGCAGCTACATTACCACGTGTGTTGTCATTACAGAAAACAACACAAGGCTATCGATTAATTTCTGAACCAGTAAAAGAGTTAAAAGGCTTGAGAGTTCCTCAAAAAAGCTTTGTATTGTCACAAACAAAAACTTTAACGACTGAATCTTGGACACCTAAATTGGACTTTAAACCAACTTTATCAGAGCTAGAAATAGAATTCGAAAAACCTCGTTCTGGAAAAGTTTCATTGGTGTTTTCAAATACGAAAGGCGAGAAATATAGCATAGGTTACGATAGCCAAAGTAATCAATTTTTTAGTGATAGAAGCCAAGCTGGCGACCATAGTTTTTCGAAAGAATTTTTTGAAAAAGTTGATGTTGCTCCACGTTTTACCGAAAGTAATACGGTCAAATTACATTTGTTTGTAGATGTAGCCTCGGCCGAGCTTTTTGCAGATAATGGCAAAACTGTTATGACAGATATCTTTTTCCCAAGCGAAAACTTTAGTCAATTCAGTATTCAATCGACTGAGGTAGGCTTGAAAGTGAAAAACCTAAAAATTTGGGCTTTGAAAAAATCTTGGTAACAACTCTAATAATTTTAAGAATTTTAAGGCGTAAAGCATAATAACCTGACCCCTCTCAAAAAGATAAGCTGTGTTTAACAAAACACTGTTTATCTTTTTGTCATTTAGGGATATTCGTAAAAAATCTATTTCTTCATCGTCATGAAAAAACACTCGTCGTCCTATATCTGGCTTTTGGCTCTTATTCTTTTGATATGCAGTTCGTGCCATTCAAATGAAAAACAGCACTTTCGTATTGGGTTTTCTCAATGTGGTATGAGCGACCGTTGGCGTGAAGAAATGGTCGAAGGCATGAACAGAGAGCTAAGTTTTTATCCAGAGCTTAGTATGATTCTAAAAGATTCTAAATGGAATAATAAGGTTCAATATGCTCAAATAGAGGAACTTATTAACCTTCCCGTTGATTTGCTCATCGTATCGCCCAACGACAGTAAGTACCTTGAGCCTACTATTACCAAAGCTTACCAAAAAGGGATTCCTGTGTTGGTGGTTGACCGCAGGGTTTTTTCTGACCAATTTACCGCATTTGTTGGTGCCAACAACTACGTAGTAGGGCAGCATGCAGGAGAATATGCCAATATTTTGCTCAATGGACACGGTCGAGTACTAGAAATAGGCTTTGGCCCACATACCGCACCTGCTATTGGTAGACATAATGGTTTTTATTCTGTTATTCAAAAATATCCTCACATACAATACGTCGATTATTTGAATAAAGACTGGGCTGATAAAGATTTGAGGGGAGCACTTATGCAACAACTAAAAAAGAACCCCGATTTAACAGATTTGATTTTTGCTCATAACGACCGTTGCGCCTTGATAGCCTATCAAGTTTGTAAAGAATTGGGTATCGAGAAAAAAATAAAGCTTATTGGCGTTGATGGTTTGGTTGGAAATAATTTAGGACTCGACTTAGTGAAAAAAGGTATTATTCATGCTACTATTCTATACCCAACAGGTGGCGAAGAGTCGATTCGGGTAGCGGCCAAAATACTTCGTAAACAAGCATTTGAAAAGGAAAACCAACTTTTCACAAGTGTAATCGATGCACAAAATGTGAATATTATGTTGGCTCAACTCAATAAGTTGCGTGAGCAACATGCTGATATTGAGCACCAAGCTACTCGAATCAAAGACCTGACTAAGATATTTTCGTCGCAACAGGCCGTTTTGTATTTATCCTTTTTCTTCTTGATTTTGTTATTACTGCTAGGTGCCGTGTTATTCTATCTTTTCAGAGATCGTCAGGAATCCAATTTTCGTTTGTCGGAGCAAAATGAGGCTATTTTGAATCAAAAAAATGAAATAGAACGTATTTCGCTATTGGCAAAACAAGCCACCGAAGATAAGCTACGTTTTTACTCTTATATTTCTCATGAGTTTAGAACACCCCTAAGTCTTATTTTGACTCCAACGCAAGATATTCTTCATCGAAAAACTTTGGATGCCAAAGAAACTAGACAAGCCTTTTTGTTGATTCAAAAAAACGCAAATCGGCTTTTAAGACTAGTTGACCAACTATTGGAATTACGAAAGGTAGATTCTGGAAAAATGGAATTAAATCGCCAACAGCATGATTTAGTAAGCTTTATCAAAGATATTGTCAATGATTTTCAGGTAAAAGCCAAAAGTCAACAAATTGATTTACAGTTTATTTGCCCGTTTAAAACTTTACCTTTTGTATTTGATGCCGAAAAATTAGATAAGGTGTTTTTTAACATCATTTCAAATGCGTTCAAATATACCCCCGATGGTGGCGCTATCCATATTTCTTTGTTGAAGAATGTAGAAAAGTTAGAGATACTGATTTCTGATAATGGTATAGGAATGACTCCAGAAGAGAAAGAAAGAGCTTTTGACTTATTTTATCGAGGCAATCAGAATATTTCTTTAGGAACAGGTTTGGGCTTGGCTCTTTCCAGAGAGTTTTTGACCTTACACCAAGGTGAAATAGAAGTAGAATCGCAAAAAGGAAAAGGGACAACCTTTAAAATTATTTTGCCGATGCTTACTTCCGAAAACTCAGAAGGAGTTTCGTTGATGCCACATTATTCCAAAGAGGATATTGAGCCAACGGTCGTAATAGATACCCCTGCCGCTCAGCATCACGAAAACACATTGGTTTTGATTGAAGATAATCCAGATTTACGACTTTTCTTGAAACAAAAATTGCAGCAATTCTACAATGTCGTAAGCGTAGAAACGGCCGAAGCAGGTTGGTCCGAAATTCTCAGTAATATTCCCGATTTAATTATTAGCGATGTCATGTTGCCAGGTATGGATGGATATTCATTAACTCAAAAAATCAAAAATGATTTTCGCTCTTCGCATATTCCTGTGATTTTGTTGACAGCCAAAGGGCAAACCGAAAATCAAATTGAAGGAACTCGTGCAGGAGCAGATGCTTATATCCCTAAACCATTTAACCAACAGCTTTTAGAAGAAAAAATCAAAGGCCTCCTCGATAATCGAGATAGAATGCGAAGAAGATTTTCAGGAGAAATTACTAATCCAAGTCAAATACAAAAAGGGGAACGGAAGTTTTTAGTAGAATTTGAATTACTATTAGAAAAACACCTTACAGAAAGCACTCTTTCTGTCGAAAAACTTAGTCGAGAATTGGGTATGTCGAGGGTTCAGCTTTTTAGAAAAATTTCTGCCTTAACCAACAAAAATGTAACAGACTATATTGCCGATTTTAAACTATTAAAAGCTAAAGCATTGCTCAAAGAATCTGATAAAACTATCTCTGAAATAGCTTATGAACTAGGATTCAACAATCCTAGTTACTTCACAACTTTCTTCAAGCAAAAGACTAATCAAACTCCTTCAGAATGGCGGAATAGTTGATGTAACATTATTTGAATCTATGCAACATAAGCAATGAATTTATTTTTCGTTAAATGTTTAACTTGTTGATATTCAAAATATTGCATAGATGTATCAATTCTGGTACTCTTTGAATGAAAACTGACAGCAAACGACCATAGCTTAGTCTAATTTTGGTTCATCAAAATTCACTAAGTCTATCATGAATCAGAATTTAAAACTAGTATTATGGTCGTTATCTGCTGCATTAGGAGGATTTCTATTTGGCTTCGACACGGCAGTTATTTCGGGCGTAGAGCAAACTCTCCAGCAGCTTTGGAATCTCGATGTATTTGAGCATGGGCTTACCGTCTCAATTGCCCTTATCGGAACGGTATTAGGTTCTTTGTTGGGAGGTATTCCTGCACAGCGTTACGGTCGACGTTTTACTCTATTATTAATTGCTATCTTCTACTTGATTGCCTCATTAGGCACTGCTTTTGCGCCCAACTGGAGTATCTTTTTGGTATTTCGATTTTTGGGAGGTTTGGGCGTAGGTATCTCTTCGGTGGTAGCACCCATGTATATTTCTGAAATCGCACCGCCTAGCAAAAGAGGTCGTTTGGTTGCCATGTTTCAGTTCAATGTAGTGCTGGGAATCCTAATGGCGTATTTATCCAACTTCCTTTTATCTGAAGTATTTACAGAAGCTTGGCGCTGGATGCTCGGTATTCAAGCCTTACCTTCTATCTTATTCATCGTTACAGTTCTTCTCATTCCAGAAAGTCCACGATGGTTGGTATTGGTCAAAAAGGATTTTCAGACAGCTAAAACCATTCTTGAAACAATCGATGCGCAAAATGCAGAAAAGATTTTAGCACAAATTCAAGAAAATGCTCAATCACAAGGCGAAAGCAAATTCAGCTTACTTTGGCAACCTGCTTATCGCCGTCCGTTGACCTTATCGGTACTATTTGCGGTATTTAACCAAGTATCGGGTATTAATGCCATTATCTACTTTGCCCCACGCATTTTCGAAATGTCAGGATTAGGCAAAGACTCTTCGCTTCTTTCTTCGGCAGGAATAGGTTTGGTTAACTTACTTTCTACGCTTTTAGGGATTGCCATTATCGACAAATTCGGCCGTAGAGCACTTATGCGTTGGGGCTCGATAGGCCTTGTTGTAGCGCTAGTATTGGTTGCACAGTCCTTTTACTTTGGAGGCAATAGCCTTTGGGTTCCTTTTTATCTATTTCTATTTATTGGATTCTTTGGTTTTTCGCAAGGCGCTGTGATTTGGGTATTCATTGCCGAAATCTTTCCCAACGAAGTACGTGCTTACGGACAAGCCCTCGGAAGTTTTACGCATTGGATATTAGCAGCCATCATCACGTTTACTTTCCCTTATTTGGCAGAGACTCTCGGAGGAGGAATCACCTTTAGTTTTTTTGCCCTGATGATGGTATTGCAAGGTTTTTTTGCTTGGAAAATTATGCCTGAAACAAAAGGCACAAGTCTCGAAAATACCGATATAACCGTATTAGCACACTAATCTACTTATTTCAAATGAAACAATTTGTATGCTTTGGCGAGATGCTTTGGGATATGCTTCCTAGTGGAAAAATCCCAGGTGGAGCTCCTATGAATGTTGCCATCCATCTCAAACATTTTGGTCATCAGGTATCTATTATTAGTCGTATCGGAAACGATGACCTTGGCAAAGAGTTAATGGATTTTGTCAAAAGTAAAGAACTCAACTGCCAGCTTATTCAGCAAGGTAATACCCATTTGACGGGTGTTGTAAAAGTCAACATGGATGACAAAAGCAATGTGACCTACAAAATCGTCAAACCTGTGGCATGGGACTATATCCAGTCCGAACCATCTGCTTTAGACACCGTTGCTCAGGCTGACTGTCTGGTATATGGAAGTTTGTCAGCACGCTCACAGCAGAGTTTTGAAGCTTTAAAAGAACTATTAGAAGTAGCCAAATTCAAAGTATTAGATGTCAATCTGCGACCTCCTTACTATGATACAACTACGCTATCGTATCTGATGACACAAGCCGATATGGTGAAGCTCAATCACCATGAGTTAGCCGAAATCAGCTCTTGGTTTTTTGTAGAAAACACACTCGAAGAACAAATCTCAAAACTGGCTACTCATTTTCAACTAAAGACCATTTGTGTAACACTAGGTGCAGACGGTGCTGTGCTCTATCATCAAGGTTTGTTTTATCGCAGTGAAGGTTTTCCTGTAAACGTATGTGATACAATAGGTAGCGGAGATTCATTTTTGGCAAGTTTTCTTTCTAGTTTTTTACAGAATGAAAATTATGAATACGCTCTACAAAAGGCCTGTGTAGTGGGGGCATTGGTCGCCACTCATCATGGTGCTACACCGTTTATTTCTGAAGAAAGTATTGAAAAATGTTTAGAGAAAAAGGTGCAAGCAGACAAGAAAAATATGACCATGTCATAGAGGACTAATGTATCTCTTCGACATAGAAACACTCCATGCCTTTGTGCCTTGGCCACTTTGTTCCTCAAAAATCTTATAACTAATAAATCCTAAAATAATGAGAAAAAATTTATTACTCTTTTTCCTCTTGTCGATGTTGGGGCTTTCCCAGCAATCGCTTGCACAACAGCGTAGTATTACGGGTAAAGTAATAGCTGCCGAAACCAGAGAAACCTTGGTTGGTGCCAATATCCAAATCTCAGGCACTACCAAAGGAACGTCTACCAATGCCGAGGGGTACTTTACGTTGACTGTTCCAGAAACGGCAAAAAGTTTGACTGTTTCTTATGTAGGTTATACCACTCAAACAGTTACCATTGGTACACAGACCAATCTAGTCATTGCGCTTGAATCTAGCAATCAATTGAACGAAGTTGTTGTGGTAGGTTATACTTCTTCACGCAAGCAAGACCTCACAGGTTCGGTAGCAGTGGTAGACATGAAGCCCATCAAAAATATTAGTTCGGGTAACCCGATGCAAGCCTTACAAGGTCGTGTAGCTGGTTTATATATCGAAAAAGATGGCTCGCCTAATGGCTCAAACAGCCGTATTTTGATTCGTGGTGCCAATACTTTGGGCAATAACGACCCTTTGTATATCATTGACGGTATTCCGACAACTCGTCCTGAGGTTTTTCAGAATATTAGTCCTAGCAATATCGAATCTGTACAAGTTCTAAAAGATGCTTCTGCGGAGTCTATCTATGGTGCTCGTGCTTCTAATGGGGTAATTATCGTAACGACCAAAAATGGTGGTAATACCAATGGAAAAGTAGAATTCCAGTTCAATAGTAGTGTTTCTTTCCAGTCAGAAAAAGCGATGCGCTTCAAAATGCTCAATGCCGCTGACCGTGGTAGAGCTCTTTGGCAGGCATCTATCAACGATGGACAAGACCCTGCTTCGGGATATGGTGAGATTTACAATTTTGATTGGAACAAAAATTTTAGCAATCCTATACTCAATAGCGTTACTCCAAAACCATTCGTAGGTGGCGACCCAAACACACCCGTTGGCGATACAGATTGGCAGTCGGTTATGTACAGAATGGGCGTAGTTACTCGCAACGATTTCACGATTTCGACAGGTAATAAGACATCATCATTGGAAGTAAACTTTGGTCAGTTGAAAAATACAGGTATGCTTCGTTTTACTAATTATGACCGCTTAAGTGGTAGTGTCAATGCTATGACGCGTGCCTTCAACGATAAAGTTCGTATTGGCTTAAACCTTCGCGTGGCTAACTCAAACGAAACTCTTACCGCTACCGATTTAGGTGGTGCTACTACGACAGGATTGGCTGTGAGCTTAGTTCCAACTATTCCAGTGTACCAAAAAGACGGTGTGACTTATGCGGGTGCATCGGGTGGCGGTTACTCTGATCGTAACAACCCATTGCACATGCAGGATATTGCAAAATGGAACAATGCCAATCGCTTGAGTACTTTCGGAAATATCTTTATTGAGGTACAACCTATCAAAAATTTGTTCTTCAAAACTAACTTAGGAGCAGATAACGCTAGTTACCAAAACAAGATTATTACGCCAACTTTCTCAGAAGGTGCTTTTAACCGTACTACTAACAGTTTGACGTTTGACCAAAACCAATATTTGAGCCTAACTTGGTCAAATACACTTCGCTATAACTGGGATTTGAACGACAAACATCAATTCAAATTCTTATTGGGTACAGAATATATTAAAACTACCCTCAATACGCAATTCTTGAAAAAAGAAGGATATGCTTTACAAAACGAAGACTATTTTACTTTGAGTGCAGGTACAGGAAATACAACACTTACGGGTAACGTAACAGGCAATATTCTATTCTCACAATTCGGACGTGTAGATTATACTTACAGCGATAAATATTTGGCAGCGTTAACGGTTCGTCGTGACGGTTCGTCAAGATTTGGTACTGACAACCGCTATGGTATTTTTCCTGCGGCATCATTGGGTTGGAAATTAGATAAAGAAGATTTCTTGAAAAACAATAATACTGTTTCTGAATTAAAACTTCGTGCTGGTATTGGTCGTGTAGGTAACCAACAAATTGGAGATATTGCTCGCTTTGGTTTGTTTGACACTCGTTATGGTACTACACAAGCCCAATTAGTAGGTGGTTTTTGGGAACAATACATGAACATCGGAACGGCTTATTCTCTTTCTGGAGCTAATACGGGGACTTTACCATCAGGTTTTGTACAAACACAAGCAGCCAACGCAGGGTTGAAATGGGAAACTACTGACGAAGTAAACGCAGGTATCGACTTTGCCTTTTTGAATAATAAATTCTTTGGTTCATTCGATTACTTTACTCGTCAAACTACAGGTATTTTGATTACTCCTCCAGTAGCAGCAACATTAGGCGAAGGTCAAACCAAAGCGGTAAACGGTGCTTCTAAATCAAACAAAGGTTGGGAGTTGGTATTGGGTTATCATGGTGAAGTAGACAACGGTTTGAAATATAATATCTCTGCCAATTTTGCTCATTTTAGAGATAAAATTACTGAATTACCTGAAGAAGTACGTCCAGCATATCCTGGCAACTTGGTGAGTACGATTATAGGGCATTCTCAATTTGATATTTTTGGTTACAAAACTGCGGGTTTATTCCAGTCACAAACAGAAGTTGATGCCGCTCCAAAACAAGTTGGCGCAGCACCAGGACGTATCCGCTACGTAGATATTAATAATGACGGTAAAATAGATGACCTTGACCGCACTTGGATTGGTACTACTTTGCCAACATTAGAATACGGTATTCGTTTTGATATGACTTATAAAAACTTCGATGTGTCTTTATTTGGTTCGGGTGTAGCGGGTCGTACAGGTTTTGATGTGTACACTACTTACAACAATTTAATGCGTAGCCGTGAAAACGTAGGACCAGGGGTATTCGATGCTTGGACTCCACAACACACTAACACAACAGTGCCAGCACTTACCTTAAAAGACAATAACAACGAGACTCGTACTTCGGACTATTTTATGGTGAATACTTCGTATTTCAAAATGCGTAATGTGCAAGTGGGTTATACTCTTACACCAAAAGCTGTTTTCTCTAAGCTACGTGTATATGTAATGGGCGAAAACTTATTCTGGATTAAAAGCAAAAGCTACCAAGGTCCAGACCCTGAGCGTATCGACATCAATCCTGTGCCGATTCCACAAACATTCACATTTGGTGTAAATGCATCGTTTTAAGGCAATTGGCTTTAAGCGATAGGCTATCGGCATCAATAGATATTTTGACGCTAGTATTGAAAGTACACTACGTAAAACATTTAGGCTGTATTTCTCATTGCTTAACGCATACAGCTTACAGCCTAAAGCAACCATTGTAAACTCATGAAAAGAAAAATATTTTCCCTCTTATTTGTCACTGGCTTACTTACCATGAACTCATGTAAAGATGCCCTTGATTATACACCCAAAGGTGTGCTGTCCTCATCTGATTTAACTTCACCGACGGCGGTTGATGGATTGGTTACTGCTGCGTATGCAGCTATCGGTAATGGCGATATGATTGGACCGATTTATAGTAACTGGGTCTATGGAAGTGTCCGCTCTGACGATGCCTATAAAGGTGGTGGTGGTACAGGCGACGTTGGCGAAATCGATGCTATTGAGCATTACAACCTCGTTACGCCTTCTATAAATGCTTTTGTAACTCGTACATGGCAGAATCTTTTTAAGTCGATTTCAAGATGTAATGTAGCATTGCGTGCAGTAAACTCACTTAGCGAAGCTAGCTATCCTAATAAAAAAACTCGCTTGGCTGAACTTCGTTTCTTACGTGCGCATAGCTATTTTACGATGAAGCTTTTGTATAAAAATATACCCATTTTTGATGAAGCTGCTTCTTCGGAGGAAATTCTGAAAGTTTCGAATAATTTGAGCAACGAAGAGTCATGGAATAAAATCGCTGCTGATTTCCAATTTGCGATTGATAACCTTCCTACTACCCAAGCAGAATTGGGACGTGCCAACAAAGTTGCAGCACAGGCTTACTTGGCTAAGTTACGTTTATATCAAGCTTATGAACAAAACGAAACACACCAAGTAGTCAATATCAATAAAACTCGTTTGCAAGAGGTGGTTACTTTAACACAAGCAGTAATCTCTTCAGGTAAATACAGTTTGAGTAAAGATATTGCTGATAACTTTTTAGCAGAAACCGAAAATGGTTCTGAATCAATTTTTGCTATTCAGTTTACTATAAACGATGGTACAACGTCTGGACGCTTGAATTTTGAAGATGGTTTAAACTATCCTCACGGCGCCCCTCAGTACGGCTGTTGCGGATTCCACGCACCAAGCCAAAACTTGGTAAACGCCCACGCTACCGATGAAAATGGTTTGCCAAAATTTGATACTTTCAACGATTCAAACATCGACTTGACTACCGCTACAGTTGACCCACGTCTTGATCATACCGTAGGTATCGATGGTCACCCATACAAATACGATAATACTAAGCCATTCAGCAATAGCTGGGTTCGTGATGCAGGGGTTTATGGAAATTTCCACTCGATGCGTGCACAACAGTTGGCAAGTAGTTCTTCGTATTTCAAACTTGGACCATTTATGGGAACTGCCAAAAACTACGATATTTTACGCTATGATGATATTTTGTTGATGCAAGCAGAAGCCTATATCGAATTGGGACAGCAAGCAAGTGCGTTACCATTAATCAATTTAGTAAGAAAGCGTGCTTCTGAAAGTACTGGTAGACTCAAAAAAGCTGATGGGACATTTGCGTCAAAATATCTTGTAAAAGAGTACACAGCTACAGGCTGGACACAAGCTTATGCACGCAAAGCTTTACAATGGGAACGTCGTATGGAGTTTGCAACTGAAGGTCCTCGCTTTTTTGATTTGGTTCGTTGGGGTATTGCCGAACCTACGCTCAATGCCTATATCAACAAAGAAAAAACAAGACGTACTTTCTTGAATACTGCCAAATTTACCGCAGGTCGTGACGAATACCTACCTATTCCACAAGCTGAAATTACCTTTACCAATGGCTTATACAAGCAAAACCCAGGTTACTAGGGATATTGAGTAAATGAGTGATTTATATACTTAGATTCATATACATTGGGAAAAATGGAGACTTTAGGGGGAGCGAAGGTTTTAATAATTGGTTTATCTTCCTCCTTCTACTGTTCTTTTTTCTAGTATTTTCAACAAAAAAGCCCTCAAGAAATATCTTGAAGGCTTTTTACTTATCTATCCCTTTTTACTTAAACAAATGATACAGGTTTTAACCAACCTAAACCATCAAACTAACTCAATAATACATTAACCTTAAAACACCAGAAATATTCTTCGCAACTTTCAAAGTTTGTCTTGTATAGCCATATTCATTGTCGTACCATACATACAATACGACACTATTTCCATCTTTTGATACAATCGTCGCTTGGCTATCAAATACCGAAGGGCTTGGGCTCCCAATAATATCTGAAGAAACTAGTTCTTCGGACATTGAATACTGGATTTGCTCAACCAAATCTCCTTTGAGAGAAGCTTTTCGAATGATTTCGTTTACTTCCTCTTTGCTTACCGTACGACCTACTTGTAAATTCAAAACTGCCAAAGAACCATTAGGCGTTGGTACACGTATGGCATTGCCTGTTAACTTACCAGCCAACTCAGGAATCACTTTGGCAACAGCTTTATCAGCACCTGTTTCGGTAATTACTAAATTTTGCGCCGCCGAACGTCCTCTTCTTGACTTTGGATGATAATTATCCAATAAGTTTTGATCGTTGGTATAAGAGTGTACCGTTTCGATGTGTCCACGTTCTATTCCTAATTCTTGATGAATGACTGACAAAATTGGAACAATCGCATTTGTGGTACATGAAGCTGCTGAAAAAATAGTTTCACCTTCTTCATAGGCTAAATTATTTACTCCTGCAACAATATTTGGAATATCGCCTTTGCCTGGCGCTGTCAATAATACTTTGCTAACTCCTTTTGCTTGAAGGTGTTTGCTTAAGCCTTCACGATCACGCTTCACACCAGTATTGTCAATCACCAAAGCATCGTCAATATCATATTGTGTATAATCAATCGACTCTGGCGAAGAGGCATTAATCATCTGTACTCGCTGTCCATTGATAATCAAACATCTATTTTGCTCATCAACGGCTACTGTTCCCGCAAATGGCCCATAAATAGAATCATTTCTGAGCAAATCTGCACGTTTGTAAATATCTTCTGCCGAATGGTCACGAGTTACAATGGCTCTCAAACGTAACTGTTCTCCTTTTCCAGCCATACCTACCAACATTCGTGCTGCCAAACGACCAATTCGACCGAAACCATACAGCACTACATCTTTTGGTGTCAGACTCAATCTATCTTTTCCTACAAAATCACCTAATTTTGTAACTACAAACTGCTTGGCATTATCATACAAAACAGATTCTTGTAACCACTCACTACCTAAACGCCCCATGTCTATACGTGAAGGCGAAATTTCGATTTCATGAATGGCCTGTGCTAATTCTAAAGTTACTTGTACTGTTATAGCTTGACCTATAAAATTTTGTGCGTAATCATGTAAACTTAACAAGCCAGAAGAACTTACATCAAACATTTGGTTTCTAAAAAGAAGAAGTTCTACCGATTTTTCAAACCAAAGTTTGCCCACAACATTTACCAACTCCAGCGCTGCTTTTTCATCTTCAATCCAACTGCTCAGTTCTTGTTCATAAATAGATTCTTGTATCATGATTAACTCGTTTCAAGGTTTGTTTTGTTATAAGAAAAGATACGATGTAAATCGTGATACAAATGTAAGATGGCGGAATATTAATTCTAAGCGAAATTTCGCTAAATATCTATAGGTATAAATACTATAAATTTTATAATTACTTAAAACTTACGCTAAACCAAATGAATGAGATGTTATATCTACTTATTATTATCTAAAATTTTACCCAAATCCTTCTATATTACTTTTAAACGTAGTTTTTAAGTAAAATTTGGTGTTATAACTAAACCATATTTTTACTAATAGGTTTGTCCATAGCGATTTATAGAGAGACATAAAGACCTCAAACTCCTCATTTTCTCCAAAAGATTTTTACCTCCATTCTATAAAAAGTCCTAAATCTTATTACCTTTGCAACACCAACCTCAAACAGGCTTTAAGCCACAAATGCCCATGATTTTCTAATTTTTAGTCCCTACGCGGTACTTTATTTTTCCCTCCTATTTTCCTAGTCAAAAACTAGGCTTTTCTCTTTTTGAGAAAGCTATACTATTTTACCATTATCTTATTGTATCGTAATTTTCAATGAAAAAATACATTGAACTATTCCTCGAAGCTATTCGTGGAGAAGAACAGAATTATACGCAAATGAGCATCAATCGTGCGATTTTTCTTCTATCTATTCCTATGATATTAGAAATGATTGGAGAATCGCTATTTGCGATTGTTGATGCCTTTTTTGTATCTAAAATTAGCATAGAAGCCATCGCAACCGTTGGTTTGACCGAATCGGTACTTACGCTCATTTATTCTGTAGCTATTGGCTTGAGCTCAGCTGCTACAGCTATTGTTTCGCGCCGAACAGGAGAGGGAAATCCCGAAGCTGCTGCCCATGCTGTATCTCAGGTAATTCTTATTTCCTTAGTTTTATCGGCACTTGTTGGAATCCCTGGGGCAATTTTTGCCGAACAAATACTCGCACTCATGGGTGGCGAACCCCACTTGATTGCAAAAGGAGCCTTGTTTACTCGCTTGATGTTTATTAGTAGTCCAGCTATTATTTTGCTTTATACCCTGAGCGGTGCGCTCCGTGGTGCTGGCGATGCATCTACGGCCATGCGTTCGATTATCTTGGCTAATATCATCAACATGGCTCTCGATGCAGTCTTAATAATGGGGCTGAAGTTTGGTGTTGAGGGTGCAGCCATTGCTACTACTATAGGTAGAACCATCGGAGTATTATATCAGTTATGGTCTTTGCAAAAAGGTCAAGGCAATCTCCGTCTGGAGTTGAGATTACTCAAACCAGATTGGACTGTTCTCAAAAACTTGATTGCTATAGGTTCGGGTGGTACAGGTCAATTCTTGATTCAGTCGGCAAGTTGGATTTTCTTAACTCGTATTATTTCAAGTTTTGGAAGCGATGCCGTGGCAGGTTACACTATTGCTATTCGAATTATCGTATTTACGATTTTACCAGCATGGGGTATGGCCAATGCGGCTGCTACTTTAATGGGACAAAATTTAGGTGCTAATCAGCCCGACCGTGCCGAAAAATCAGTATGGCGAACAGCCTTTTACAATATGATATTCTTGCTGTTGGTAGGCTTATTGTTTTTAGGTTTTGCCGAAAATTTTATTTCAATTTTTAACAGCAATCTTAAAGTGGTAGAAGTAGGAGTGTTGTGTTTGCAAATTATGAGTGCGGGGTATCTCTTTTTTGGTTATGGAATGGTCATCGGACAGGCGCTCAATGGTGCTGGCGATACTCGCACACCAACGATTATGAACTTTATTTGTTTCTGGCTTATCGAAATTCCTTTGGCTTATCTGATGGCACAATACTGGCATTGGGGACCGCTTGGGGTATTCTTATCCATCGCCATTGCCGAATCTATTTTGGCATTGATGGGCATCTATTTCTTCAAAAAAGGTCGCTGGAGAACCATGAAGGTGTAAATTTAGGAAATGAGTAATTTTTTTAAATATGAATTTTACTTGTAGAGACGCAATACTTTGCGTCTAAATAGGTACCCTTCTGAAATAGAGTATCAAAAAGGTGGGATGACTCATTTTTATGATTTTTGTAAAAGCTCCATAGGAGCGACAGTTTGGTAGTAAAGAACCATTTCCCTGAACGGTTAAAAGAGCGCCGTAGGTGCGAAAGAATTCAAGATAGTCTGCTTTCTTTCGCACCTAAGGCGCTTTTAAAAGGAAAAACAAAGTGATTTTATTTATTACACTTATAGGATAAGATGTTGTAAATTAGGATTTTATACTCACAATTCAGCACTAGTACTGAACGAAGGTTTAAGTTTTGTTTTAAAATAAAATTGCAGTAGCGACACCCCTTGCGGTTGCCCAACTCAACATGGCAACCGCAAGGGGTGTCGCTACTGCAAAAATGCTCATGATAGGAATGCTTCTGAACAACATAAAACCCTTCATCCAGTCCTAATTCAGCACTAATACTTAGTCATACAGCGTTAAAAATGATAAATATGATTCAATTGTTGTACCGATAAAACCGACTCTTGAAGTTCCATATTTTTGAGCCCAAGCGCTGGTGTTTTGAGCAATGATGCCACAATTGAATCAATAATACCCTCAGGTAATTCTTGTTGATGTTGCTGTAGTTTTTCTTGAATGGTGGTTTTGTAATGTTGTTTTAAAGATGCCAGAAAATGATTAATAGGCAATGCACTATACCATTTCATAAATTGAGCTAACTCTTGTTCAATAATCACTTGTACCTCACTGACAGCCGCTTGGCTTTCAGCTTTGTTTACATCGATTTTTTCCACTAAACTATCAATATTGATTAATTGAACCCTTTGTTGAAGCATTGCAGACAATTGAATACTTGCAGGAACAGCCAAATCAATTAATACCTTGAGCGAACTTTTTTGGAGAAAATAGCTATCATTTATCAACCCTTTTATTGCTACACTCGAAATTACCACGTCAAAATCAGAGAAATATTGAGGTATTTCTGAAAAAGGAAGATAAAAATAGGATTCACGTGTTTTAGCAAGTGCTTGGGCTTTTTCGATGGTGCGATTGGCAATGACAACATTTTCGAAACCTTGTGAGTCCAAATATTTGACCACGTCTTTAGCGATTTCTCCAGCTCCCAAAAGCAATATCTTGGCTTGTTTGCCAACGAGCCTTTTAGCGTGCTCCACTGCCAAATAACTCGTAGATTGTGAGCCTTTGAGAAATGCTGTTTCGTTGCTGATACGTTTGAAAGAACGGAAAACTTGTTGAAATAGCCGCTCAAATACCCCCGAAATAAGCCCCATGCTTTGACTTTGCAGATAAGCACTTTTTACTTGCTGAATAATCTGTTTGTCGCCCAGCACCATCGAACGCAAGCCTGTAGCTACCTCCATGATATATCGAGAAGCAACCTGCGTGTCTTCGATGATTTTGAGCAAATGCCCATTTATCCACACTTTCTTGAATGTCAACATCTCTTCAATCATTTCTTTTGCTGTGGTTGTATCCGATTCAAAATACAATTCGGTACGGTTACAAGTCGACAACAACATCAAAGATTTTACATCGTGATGGGTTTGGAATTTCTCCAAAAAGACTTGTATTTCCTCTCCCGAGAACTGCAATTGTCCACGAACCGCCACATCAGCAGTTTTGTATGAAAGCGATATTACCTTAATAGATTGCATGGAATTTGGGAAAAAGTGGTTAAGGTACTAGGAACAAAACGTATTCGCTTTTTCTAAAATTTTCGTGCTTTTAGCAAAACCCTTTTCTGAATTCTTATATCCTGCCCGATATAATGCTCCATCAATAAGTTTCAAGAAAAACAAGTTGATTTTAGATCTAGCATCCAAACCATACACTCGTCAGCTTGGGGTTTGGGGTTAGCATTTAAAAAAACATAACACTAATAGGCGAACTAAAGTAAACCCTAGAAGAGATGAATACAGCTGCTTTGGTCAATGACAATAAAGGTAAAGCAGCAATTTTTATAGATTTGTCTATGTGTTTGTTAATAACTGTTGCATTATGTTTACATGACAAAATTGGCACCTTTAATTGTATAAATCAAATCGATATTTTATATGAATTCATAGATTGAAACTATAATGATTCAAGACTCTTAGGCAACAACCATATCACAAAGACTTACTACATCCTTAGATTTTAAGAAAAGGACTTTGTATCAATAGGTTTTCTCAACACTTGAAGAAATAAGGCATTATAAAAACAAAAAAGTACCTTAGTTACAACAGAATTTTGTTGCACCTACGGCACTAAATTGTATGTAGTATGATTTTTTATTCAATCACTTTCTCTAATCTACAAAAGCAAATCGAGCAGTGAAATGTCGTAGCATTGGGGCTTCATAAGTCAATTTTACGCCTTTAAGTTTTTCTCTTTCTTGAAAAATCTCAATAATCACCTCGGCTACATAATCGATATGACTTTGGGTATATACACGACGAGGAATCGCCAAACGCACCAATTCCATCGCAGCGGGCACAAGCTGAGCATTTTCGTCATATTTGCCAAACATCACACTACCAATTTCACAAGCACGCACGCCACCTTTTTGGTATAGTGCAATGGCTACAGATTGCCCCGGATATTGCTCTACTGGAATATGTGGGCAAAAGTTTTTGGCATCTAAATAAATCGCATGACCGCCTGTTGGACGCATAATTGGCACTCCTGCTTCAATTAATTTATCACCCAAATATTCGACACTGCGAATACGATAATGCAAATAATCTTCATCCAGAATTTCTTCTAGTCCCTGCGCAATAGCCTCTAAATCACGACCTGCCAAACCTCCATAGGTCGGAAAACCTTCAGTTACAATCAAAACATTGCGACATTGCATAGCCAAGTTTTCATTATTCATCGCCAAAAAACCTCCAATATTGACCAAAGCATCTTTTTTGGCACTCATGGTCATACCATCGGCATAGCTAAACATTTCTTGACAAATAGATAAGATACTTCTATCAGCATAGCCTTGTTCACGTTTTTTAATAAAATAGGCATTCTCGGCAAAACGACACGCATCAATAAATAAAGGCAAGCCATATTGGTCACAAACCGCACGAACGTCTTTGACATTTTGCATCGACACAGGCTGACCTCCGCCAGAGTTGTTTGTCACGGTAATCATCACCATTGGGATATGTTCGACGCCAGTGGCTTCGATAAATTCACGTAGTTTTTCTACGTCCATATTACCCTTAAAATCTGCAATAACTTCTGGGCGTTTACCGTCTTCATTAAGCAAATCCACGGCATTGGCTCCTGAAAACTCGATATTGGCACGAGTGGTATCGAAGTGAGTATTATTAGGAATATATTTTCCATCTTGTCCGACAATCGAAAACAGAATTTTTTCAGCCGCACGCCCTTGGTGCGTCGGAATTACATATTTCATACCCGTAATCAACTTTACCATTTCCTCGAAACGGTAAAAACTACGGGAACCAGCATAGCTTTCGTCACCATCCATGATGCCTGCCCATTGCTTGGCGCTCATGGCAGAAGTACCACTATCGGTTAGCAAATCGATAATAATATCCTCAGCTTTGATAAGAAATGGGTTATAGCCCGCTTCGGCTAAAATATGCTCGCGCTCCGATGCTGTCGTGAATTTGATGGGTTCTACAGCCTTAATTCTGAATGGTTCAATGATCGTTTTCATAAAATTTGAAGAATATTTATCATTGAAAGACGATGAGCTACGGCATGGTTTTTACCCAAAGTGACGCAACATTTTGCATCTCTTCGAGAATATCCAAAACCCCATGAAAGATTGTTCAAGACACAAAATATTGCACCTCTACAAAATCATCCAATAGACTTTCGTCTCTCAGTGAAATGAGATTAATAAAAAAGAAAAGCGAAAAATTAGCAAACAGACAAGGCGAAAGCGTCTCTATCCTTGATATTCTGGAAGAGCGACTTTGAAGTGAATAAAGATGAAATGAATAAATCCATATTACGTATGAATTTGTTTGGGTTTGTTTGTAGGTGCAAAGATAGTTTATTTGAGGGGATAGGCAAGAGGCACTAGGCATTAGTTAATATACATGAGAGTTCTTCACTTACAGTATTCAACTGTTGCCTCCTTGCCTGTTCCCTATCCCCTTTTTCATTATATCGTCTGTGAAAAAAGCCTGTGTTGGGGATTTTCTCTAATCATACGCATATCAAACGCCATGCAGATATTGCGAATAAACGTTTTGCCAGCTTCCAAAACCTCCACGCCATTGTCGTGCAAAACAATCAAATCGTCTTCTATAAATGGTTGAAGTCTTTCGACAAGAGCTTCTTTCTCTTCAAAAGTCCAAGTATTAGTATCCCACGTGGTGTTGAATCGACAAATCAGATTAAGGATTTGCTCTCGAATTTTGAGGTCTTCGTCATTCAGAATGTGTCCACGGTGAAGAGGCAACTTATTTTGATTGATACTTTCCATGTATGCCTCGATTTCTTTTACATTTTGGGCAAAAGCCGTCCATGAATCGCTAATAGAAGATACGCCCAAACCAATCATCACTTTGGTCTGTGTGGTGGTATAACCCATAAAATTACGATTGAGTGTCCCATTTTGGCGCGCTATATACATTGAATCACTTGCCAATGCAAAGTGATCCATGCCTATTTCGAAATAACCATTTGCTTCTAACATTGCTCTACCTTTTTCATACAGCTGACGTTTCAATGCAGGACTTGGAAGGTCTTCATCTTTAAATCCTCGCTGACCGTTTCCTTTAATCCAAGGTACGTGAGCGTAAGAATAAAACGCAATACGGTCGGGCTTAAGCGCAATTGTTTTTTGGATAGTATCTTCAATACTTTCCAAAGTCTGAAAAGGTAATCCAAATACCAAATCATGACTGATTGAATTGTAGCCCATCTTGCGACTTAATTCTGTTACTTGTTTTACTTGTTCAAAAGGTTGAAAACGGTGAATAGCCGTTTGAACACGCAAGTCATAATCTTGCACGCCATAGCTGACACGGGTAAAACCTAGTTCGTGGAGTACCTTTAAATGTTCGGCTGTGGTATTGCCAGGATGCCCTTCAAAACCAAATTCTATTTCATCAGCTAGTTTGGCTTTGGCTAAAATCCCTTTTACTAATCGAGCGAGATTGCTAGGCTTGAAAAAGCTTGGAGTACCCCCTCCAAAGTGTATTTCTGCTATTTTGGGTATATCCGACAGTAGGCTGGTATAAATATCCCATTCTTTCAAAAGGGCATCAATGTAAGGTTCTTCAACAGAGTGGTTTTTGGTGATACGTTTGTTACAACCACAAAAAGTGCACAGACTTTCACAGTATGGCAGGTGAATATATAGACTGATTCCTTGATGGTTGCTTTCAGCAAAACTTTTCTGCAAGCTTTCTATCCAAGCTTTCTCAGTAAATTGTTCTACATTCCAAAATGGTACGGTAGGATAACTTGTATAGCGTGGCCCAGGAACGTTATATTTTTGGATAAGGCTAATCGTTGACATAATATTGATTACATTATTTTCTCTCAAAACTAAAATGAATCGAAAGCCTTCAGAATGATTTTTATCATGCGTAAAAATGATTAGGATAGCTATCTCAAATAGACAGCTCGTTTAAATTGAATATATCTTTGCTTGTAGTTTAAATACCTTTGGTTTTCATTACCTTGTTGTAACTTTGCTTTCGCAACAAGATAGAGCGTTGGCAATAGAAATGGTGATATCAATAAGACAAAAGGAAAGTTTTGGTTTTATGTAAAATCATACTGAAAACATAAAATAATACTAAACTTTATAACTATGTGCCTTTGCCCTTCTTCACTTTTTTAAAATTTACTTACCAACATAAATAATTATTTTAAATCAAAAAAAAATGCGTAAATTATCAATGGATGAGCTTAATCGCTTATCTACAGAAGAGTTTAGAGCTATCGAAAAATTGCCTTATATTTTGATTTTGGATGACATCAGAAGTATGAATAACGTAGGTTCTGTTTTTAGAACGGCTGATGCTTTCAAAGCAGAAAAAATCTACCTATGTGGGATTACGGCAACGCCTCCGCACAGAGAAATACAAAAGACAGCGCTGGGAGCTGACGAAACAGTAGAGTGGGAGCATGCCCCAGACGTAGTTGAATTAATCGAAAAGTTACAAGCAGATGGCTACACAGTGATTGCAATCGAGCAAGTAGAAGGTAGTACATCGTTGTTGGATTTTCAACCAAAGAAAACGGAGAAATATGCTTTTATATTCGGAAATGAGGTATTTGGCGTAAATGAAACAGCCGTAAAAAACGCTAATTATTGTTTAGAGATACCACAATATGGAACTAAGCATTCGTTAAATATTTCGGTTACGGCAGGAATAATTTGCTGGCATTATGTAGCAGGAATACAATAGAGTGAGGAGTTTTGAATGTTGAGTTTAGAGTTTTTTACAAAAGTCAACCTTAGTTTGTTAAAAACAGATTTGTGTAAATCTACTTCTCAAAACCCTCTATTATTCAAGCATTTCTAAGAAAAAGAACAATCTAATGTTAAATTTTGAGCCCAAAGTGAAAACTTAATACAATTTATTTTTTTCGCTTTGGGCATTTTTATACTTTCGATTTATTAATAATTATTTAACAATATCTTAATATTAATCTGTCATGAAATCTGATAAAAAGCAACTCGTTGACGAAATATCGGCTTTGATTTTGTCTAACCTCAAAGGCCTTAATGAAAAAAGTGCTAAGAAATTAGTAAAAACTGTAGATAAAGCTTCAGAGGAAATTGCGAAGAAATACGCAAAACTTCAAAAAGACGAAGAAGAAGCAAAAGAAAAAGCTGAGAAAAAAGCAGCAGAAAAAATTAAAGAACAATCGAAAAAAGTAGCAAAATCAAAAGCCAAAGAAGCTGAAAAAGCTGCGTTTGATGCTAAAATTGCACTAGTAACTGGTTCAGAAGCGGCTAATGCACCTATCGAAAAATCTAAAAAGTCTTCAAGTAAAAAATCTTCAGCTCCAGTAGAAGAAGAGGCTCCTTCTTCAGAATCAGCAGAATAATTCCGAAACAAATACCTTTTATCACAAGAATCGAAGAGTTTGTCAAAAAGAATCACGACTTTTGACAAACTCTTTTTCTTTTGTATCCAAATATGGATAATAGCAACAGAAAATCTCGTTCAATCCTACATTTATTCCAAAACTAAACTCTCCTAGCTTATGTCAATTATACTTGAAGCGCAAAATGTTGTAAAGCGTTATGCTGGACACACTGCTCTAAGTGGCGTTTCGATTCAGGTCCCTCAAGGCTCTATCTTTGGGTTGTTAGGGCCTAATGGCGCAGGTAAAACCTCTCTTATTCGAATCATTAATCAAATTACAGGACCAGACGAAGGACAAATTCTTTTGGATGGTGAAAAACTTCAGCCCAAACATATCGAAGTAATCGGCTACCTACCAGAAGAGCGTGGTCTTTACAAAAAAATGAAGGTGGGAGAACAACTCCTATACCTTGCCCAACTCAAAGGTATGCCCAAAGCTGAGGCTGTAGAAAAACTCAAGGCTTGGTTTATCAAGTTTGATATTAAAGGTTGGTGGGACAAAAACGTAGAGGATTTGTCGAAAGGGATGCAACAAAAAACACAATTTATTGCGACCATTGTACATCAGCCCAAACTAGTCATTCTCGATGAGCCTTTTTCTGGTTTTGACCCAATCAATGCCAACTTACTCAAAGATGAAATTTTGGCTTTAAAAGAAAATGGTACGACTATTATTTTCTCGACTCACCGTATGGAATCCGTAGAGGAGTTATGCGATAATATTGCTTTAATTAACAAATCTAAAGTGGTATTGAGTGGTGAAAAGAAAGAAGTGAAAAATCGTTTTAGAGACAATACTTTCAATCTTGAGTATTCAGGAGCGCTTGCTCCGATTGAAGGAGTTTTTGAAATCCTCAACGCCAAAAATGTAGAAGGTATAACCAAAGCAAAAGTTCGCTTATTGGATGGTACTAGTGCCAATCAATTTCTTGGACAAGCTATTCAGCAAGTGGATTTGAAGGCTTTCAACGAAAACATACCTTCTTTCAATGAAATATTCATCAAAGTTGTGGGCGAAGATGCCAATACGATTTTATAGTCTATCATTTATACCTACAATAATTTTAAACCTCAACTATCATGAATAAGATTTTACTCATCATACAACGGGAATATATTACCAGAGTTAAGAAAAAATCATTTTGGATTGCTTCGATTTTGGTTCCTTTTCTAATCGCAGCAGTATATACCATTCCAGTATTGTTATTTGTCAATGCTGATGACTCCAGAAATGTTATCGTATTGGATGACAGCAAGTTGTTTAAAGGCAAACTAAACTCTGAAGGCGACTATACTTATATTTATAGTGAAAAAACCTTAGCGGAAGCCAAAAAAGACTTGAAGAAAAGTAATGACGATATCGTCGTTCATATCGAAAAGGATATTTTGACAAATTCTAAAGGGGTACAAATTTTGGGTAGAAAAACCGTTGGAATAGGCACACAACATGCCATTCAAGGCAAAATCCAGAATGAGTTAAGAAATATTAAACTCAAAAATGCTGGGATTGACCTAAAAGTCCTTGAAGACAACAAAATCAATGTAGACGCCCAAACCTATACCCTCAACGAAGACGGAGGCGAGAAGTCGAGTAATTCGGGTGGTGCCATGATTTTAGGAGGTATATTTGGCTTTCTTCTATACTTATCTGCTTTCTTGTATGGTTCGCAGGTAATGAATGGCGTTATTGAAGAAAAAAGCAACCGTATTATCGAAGTCGTAGTGTCTTCGGTAAGACCATTCCAATTAATGCTTGGCAAAATCATCGGTGTAGGTATGGTTGGTCTTACGCAGTTTTTGCTGTGGGGAGTTTTGACCTTTACTGCTTCGACAGTTACCTCTTCTATCATGTCAGGAAAAATTGAGGAAAAAGTACAAGCTAAAGTAAAAGCTGGTCTTAGCAAAGACGAGATCAAGAAGTTTGAAGCAAGTGTAAAATCAGAGAATCCATTAAATAGTATTAGCGATGCTATCGAAAATGTATCATTAGGCAAAATGATTTTCTGTTTCATTTTGTACTACCTAGGAGGCTATTTATTGTATAGTTCGCTATTTGCTGCCATAGGTTCGGCAGTAGAGAGCCCGTCAGAGGCTCAGCAATTTATGTTTCCAGTTACGATTCCTATTATTTTATCTTTTATATTAGCACAATTTATTTTACAAAAGCCCGATAGTCCTATTGCATTTTGGGCTTCTATTATTCCACTAACTTCCCCAATCGACATGATGGTTCGTTTGCCATTTGGTGTACCGAACTGGGAAATAGCCTTGTCGCTAACCCTTCTAATACTTGGATTTATCGGAACCACTTGGTTGGCGGGTAAGGTGTACCGTGTAGGTATATTGATGTATGGAAAAAAACCAAGTTGGAAAGAAATCACAAAGTGGGTGTTTTATAAGGGATAATTGTGAAAGCTTGAGGTCGAGAATATCCCACAGAACAACAGATGTTGTTCTATTCAATTGCCAATTTTAGTTTGTTAATAACTGTAAATCCTACTGTCTTTGACGGTAGGATTTCTTTTTTATTATCATTTACCAATAAAAAAAGCCCTTCACAAGGAAGAGCTTTCGGTAATTTCTTAGAATAATTTACGGATTGCGTATTTAGAAGATTAGTCTTATAATTTAACCTCGCTATATCGCTATCAACTTAGTTTGTTAATAACTGTAAAATCAGTCATTAACAAAAGTTAAGCAATTTCTCTGGATTATCAAATGTGGGGCTATTATTTTAATTTTTCATATTACAAAACAAGAGATAGCCCATCATAAGCCAATCGAATATTAGAGGGCAATTCTTCTTCCACATCGGAATGCATTCCCATTTGGTGACTAATATGCGTAATATAACCCATATCAGGTTTTACTTTTTCAAAAACTTCAATAGCCTCTGATAATGAAAAATGAGAAAGATGTTTCTCTCTACGAAGTGCGCCCAATACCAATACTTTTACTCCTTTGACTTTAGCTAATTCATGTGCTGAAATATAATTAACATCAGTAATGTAGGCAAAATCACCAATACGATAACCAAATACAGGGAGCTTATAATGCAATACCTCTATAGGCATAAAAGGAATATCTTCTATCTCAAAAGCTTGGTTTTCGATAGGACAAAGATTGATTTGAGGAATACCAGGATAGCGTATTTCGGCAAAAGCGTAAGCAAACTCTCTTTTGATTTGTTCCAATACTTGGTCACGACCGTAAACAGGCATGTCTTTTTTCTGGAAAAAATTATATGCCCGCACGTCATCGAGTCCGGCGGTATGGTCTTTATGCTCATGCGTAAAAATTACGGCATCGAGCTTATGGATACGTTCCCTTAACATCTGCTGACGAAAATCCGGTCCAGCATCTATCACAAAACTTTTTCCATCAACCTCTATATGGATCGCAGTGCGAAGACGTTTATCACGATAGTCCAATGATTGACACACTTCACAATTACAGGCTATGACCGGAACGCCCTGTGAGGTACCTGTACCAAGAAAGGTAATTTTCATGTAGAATAGCGTTGGGAAGTTGGCAAAACCAACCCGTATCAAACAAAAATACCAAAGGACTAGCCAAGAAGACTAATCCTTTGGGACAGTTTTTTATCAAACATTTTTCTATAAAGAATGATACAATCAAAATTATATCTATTTACAAAAAATGGTATTATTTCTCTGTAAGCGCCTTTACTTGAGCTACTAAAGCATCGAAGTTTAATGGCTTTGCCAACATATCGTTGAATCCCGCAGATTTAAAGTCATCCATCGTATAGTTACGAGCATTTCCTGTAATCGCGATAATTGGAATATTGGCTTTTTCGGTATCAGCCAACCCACGTACAGCTCTGGCACAGTCCATTCCGTCCATAACTGGCATGTTGATGTCTAGCAATAAAATATCAAAATCTTCTTTTTCCATTGCATCTAATACCTGTTGGCCATTTTTCACAGAATGGATTTCAAAGTTTTGGAATTCCAAAATCTTCTTAGCAAGGTTTTGAATGACTGAGCTATCTTCAGCGATGAGGACTTTCTTCATATTTTTATGATAAATATTTGATTATTTTCGGGGTAAAGATATTACTACTTCAATATTGAGATTTTACTCCTTTTGTCTATAAAAGACTTAATTTATGTAAAAATACTTATTATTACGCAACTCTCTATCAATTTTTGAGACAAATTATCTTGAAATAAATGCACTCTGTTTCACTATTTATGAGAGCTTAGATGATTTCGAATACTTCTTTTTACAGTAAAGATTCATCCAAATGTTGACCAATTTAATAAAGATTTAGGAACTTTCCGTTATGGTGCGTCCTTAGTTATCTTTTTTTCTTCGTACAAAATTAAACAGTTTAAATCTACCATTTGCTCAGTTCCTTTCAATCCTAAGGTTTTCAACTTATTAGGTACCGCATCATTATAATTTTGAAACCAATCTAAATCTATCAAAGTTGTATCTGGTAAGGCTGTTTGGTTCAATACAGCCAAATTGTTGACTAGGTGAGGGTTACTCTCTAAATAACCTACTAAATCTTTGATTGTAAGTCCTTTCTGGATAATTCCTGTGCTATCGCTACTGCTAACAACAACACTTGAATCGGCTTTTTCTAAAACAAAGACCGTTTGACTTCTTAACTCGAATTTTGCTTTGAGTGGAAACAATTGCGCAAGTTGATTCAATGCTACTTCTTGGACGCTTTTATCTATGCTTTCTGGTATATGAATCGTCAAACAATATTGATTATTAGGTTCTGAAGCATATTTACTTTCGTCGGGTACTTCTAATTTAACTCTACTATCTTTTTGGTTATACAATATCTGATATATCAATGACAATGTACAGTTGGTAAATACCCAATGTTTTTCAGACTCTTTGATAAATTCGGTGGGTTTTCCTTCAATGTATGGACTCAGACTTATGCGTAGTTCGTTGATATTGGGGGTATTGTTTGCGTTAGACAATACCGTAGTAGTTCTATTTGAAATGGTGTTGTTAGAGTTATTATTTGCAATAGCATTTTGAAATTCTTGTTTCATCACTATCTCTACACGTTGATTGCGAATTAACTTTCCTACAATTTCGGCGTCGATTTCATCGGGAGCAGTAAAAGCCTTTACTACGCCATTTTTATCAATTACGACTGTGTGTGGAATAAAGTGATGGAAAAAAAGTTCATTCAGTTTATGTCCCCAATCCATCCCAAATAAAACATTGTGAATATTACGTTTGGCAATAAAAGCATCTACCTTATCACGATTTTCGTCCGAAATGGCAATGATTTCGACAGCATTACCATATTGTTTTTTGATACGCTCAAAATGGCTTAAAGATGGAATACAAGGAGCACAATATGTAGCCCAAAATTCAAGGATGACTACTTTTCCACGGAGTTCTCGAAGATTAATGATTTTCTCATTACCTGAAGGAGTAATCACAGAAATGCCAAAGTCAGGACAAACTTTGCCAATACTTGGTGGATCCACTTGCGCCATAAAGGTTTGTGCAAAAGTGGATATTGAAAGAAAGAAAAAATATAAAATAAAGGCTATATATCGCATAACAAATCTACAAGTAGTAGTTAGGGTATTCAAAATTACAGCAAAGCGTAGAATATTGAAAATATTTTAAATACTATCCCCAAAAGGCCAGTATAATAGAAGGCTATTTTTAAAGCTTTGATGCGATATAAAAACTGAAATTGGGAGAAAAGTTCAGTGCTGTTTGTCGTATTTACTTTAGGAGGCTAAATAAATCAAAAGTCTTCCACCTTTTAAATCAAAGCCTAAAAGATGGAAGATATCAATGCAAGTATTGTAGCAACGATTGTTATTCTTTACCTACGTTTTCTTTTGCTACTATTAGAATCTTCCTCCTCATCGTCTTCTTCCTCCTCATCGTCTTCTTCCTCTTCATCGTCTTCTTCCTCTTCATCGTCTTCTTCCTCTTCATCGTCTTCTTCCTCCTCATCGTCTTCCTCCTCTTCATCGTCTTCTTCCTCTTCTTCGCCTTCTATACTGTAATCATAACCATCTTCGTCTCCGTATTCGATGGCTAAATCTTCTAAATCAGAGAGGAAATCTTCTTCATTTTCGGTGTAAAGATAAAACTCGGATAATTGGACATAAGTCCCATTCTCATCTTCATCTATTTCATACTCAAAGTAATAGTTTTCTTCCTCCTCCACATATTCATCTAATAGACTTTCTAAATCTTCGAGAAAAGCATCCGTATCTTCAGTATATACATAAAAGTCGTTGATTATTAGATAGTCTTCATCATAGAAATACGAAGAATCATCTTCTACTTCTACTCCTTCACTGTAATCAAGGTTCTCTATTGATTTAATAATCCAACTATCTTGACCATTAAACGCTTCATTCATAACATAGTCGTAAGGAATGTAGCAGTAGCCTTTGTCGCCCCATTCAACACCCCAAGAATTACGAACAATAAATACTTTATCGATATCAGAATATCCTACGCACAGCATGGCATGCCAACCGTGTTCTTCCCGAACATTATCCGATTTGCGAGGCATAGGCACACGTCCTTTGTTTTTAGACGCATCATCAAAAGAATTGAAAGTATTTAGGGCAAAAGAAATAGGATAACCATCTGCCAAAGTTTCACGCCAAAGATTGAGGTCAGTTTCGATAAATTCGGCATCTACAATTTTGAAATTGCCACCTTGATCATAAGCTTCGGAACTTGGTTCGTCGTTGACATAGTCATATTCGTTTGGCCAAAGATTTTCGGCACAAGCGCCATACTCCTTTAACCCCTGAATGGCATATTCCATATATGAACCTTCGTCTTTATCATGATTGTCACCAATATATCGAGCATTAAAATAGATAAACAAGCGACTTACATCTTCGGAGTCACCTAATTCTCTTTTGGCAAGATATTCATACGCGCCAGCCAACGCATTGGCTACGCAACTGTTGCCCACTTGCTCTTCAATAGAGGTTAAAAATGGACGTAAATCTACCTTTTGTGGTAATGCTTTTTGACTTTTAGCAATTCTTCTTTTGGCATCGGCAGGAACTCTTCCTGCCAAGTAGCCACCAGTTCTTTTAGACATGTGTTAGTTTAGGCTTTGGGCTTTCGGCAATTGGCTTTGAGCAATCGGCGATGTGCAACAGGTAAAAATTGTTATGAAACTTTTAGCTTATTGCCTTTAAATTATGTTAGTTTTACACTTTTGTCAACTTGATTATGACAGATTTTGAGGTTGGAGTATTACTCACGTCGGCAACACTGTCGATAGGAACCAGTACGTTGGCTTCAGGAAAATAGGTTGCGACGTTTTGGCGTGGAATATTGTACGGAACCACAATGAATTTTTCTGCCAAACGATGCACACCACCATGATAGTTATGCAAATCCACTAGGTCATATTGTTGTAAGCCTGCCGAAGCAATATCCTCTTGATTCATTAAAATGACTCTTCTTTCGTTAAAAATGCCTCTGTAGCGGTCATCCAAGCCATACACAGTGGTATTGAACTGGTCATGAGTACGAATCGTCATCATCAGGTATTCATCTGTTGCTAACTGGATTGTTTCGAGAGGACAAATTTTGAATAAAGCTTTTTGAGCTGTGTTGGTAAATACGCCTTCACGTGGTCCATTGGGTAAATAAAACCCACCATCTTGACGAACCCTTTCATTATAATCTTCAAAACCTGGAATTGTTTTTTCAATTAAATCCCTGATAGAATCATAATGATGTGTTAACGAAAGCCAGTCTAGCTGAGTGCGCTTTCCTAGAGTTCGTTGTGCTATTTCGGCAATAATTTTTGGTTCGCTCCAAACTGTTGGAGCAGGAGGAGTGAGGTTTCCTTTCGACATTTGAACTACTCCCATCGAATTTTCGGTAGTTACAAACTGAGCTCCACCTGCCTGACGGTCTTCATCGGTACGCCCCATGGCAGGTAAAATCAAAGCCGTTTTGCCATGAATTAAATGACTACGATTGAGTTTGGTCGAAACCTGTACGGTGAGGGCACAATTGCGTAATGCCTGTGCCGTAAATTCGGTATCGGGTGTGGCAGAAAGAAAATTGCCTCCCATACCCATAAATACCTTGCCACTGGATGCTTGCATGGCTTTTATGGCTGCCACTACGTCGTATCCATGTTTTTGAGGTGGTGTAAACCCAAAGTTTTCTTCTATTTTTTGTAAAAAAGCTTTTGAAGGTCTTTCAAAAATACCCATCGTTCGGTCGCCCTGTACGTTGGAATGTCCCCGTACAGGACAAGTGCCAGCACCTTGCTTGCCAATACTGCCTTTGAGTAACAACAAATTGACTAATTCCTGAATGGTAACTACCGAGTTTTTGTGTTGGGTTAGTCCCATAGCCCAACAGGTAATAATACGTTGAGAGTTAGCCAACAAATCTGCTACTTCTTCTATTTGTTCAAGGCTTATGCCACATTCTTTGACTAAATCTTCAAGCTTATACTGACTCAAATCAGCCAAGAATTCTTCGAATCCAAGGGTATTTTTTTGAATAAAATCATGGTCAAATACATTCCCGATAGTAGCTTCTTTTTTGACCAATAACAACAATAGAGCCTTGATGAGAGCAATATCCGAGTTGATTTTTATCTGTAAATAATGGTCGCTCAATTTGGTGCCACTCCCAAGCATATCGCTTAGGTGTTGAGGATGTTTGAATGCCAGTAGACCAGCTTCAATCAATGGATTTACAGATACGATTTTAGCACCGTTTTTCTTGGCTTCTTCCAATGCTGTTAGCATTCGAGGATGATTAGTGCCAGGATTTTGTCCCAAAACCATAATCACCTGCGCATGATTAAAATCTTCGAGGGTTACTGAGCCTTTACCCAAACCTAACTGCTCGCCTAATGCCGAACCACTTGATTCGTGACACATATTGGAACAATCGGGAAGGTTGTTGGTACCCAATTGTCGAGCAAATAATTGATATAAAAATGCTGCCTCGTTGGAAGTTCGGCCAGAAGTATAAAAAATGGCGTCGTCGGGCGATGAGAGTGCATTGAGGTGTTCGGCGATTAGGTCAAGTGCCTCATCCCATTCAATCTTACGATAATGAGTTTCGCCATGTCTGGCAATCATAGGGTGGGTCAAACGCCCTTGTTGACCAAGCCAATAATCAGATTTTTGGGAAAGTTCTTGGATACTATATCTTTGAAAAAATACGGGACCAGTCTTTAGTGTCGTTGCCTCTTCGGCTATGGCTTTGGCGCCATTTTCACAATATTCTGCAATAGACGAACGCTCGCCATCAGGGTCGGGCCAAGCACAAGAAGGACAATCTACACCACCTTTTTGATTGAGTGTCAATAATATCTTTATTCCTCTAGCCACATTCATCGCACCAAAAACGTGTTTGATGGCATTACTTACCGCCTTAAAACCAGCCGCTACATGAGCAGGCTCAGTTTGCTGTAGTCCTGTCAGATCCTGTGGAGGCTGCGCAGAAGGTTGTTGGTTTATTGTATTCATAGTAATGGCAAATTGTTAAGGGTTGTGAAATATCCAAGAAGACGATACTAGTTATTAGTATATCAGTTATTTGAAGATGCTCATAATCAGAATGATACTTTCAAAGTAAGTCACTGATATATTATTATTTGAATCTTCCTTATTCTCATTATTGAATTAAGAGTATGTTTAAAATTTATAAGTCATTAAAAAATAAAAAATTTTGTATTTATTTTTCTGAAATCCTGTTGTTTGAGCCGCAGGCGAGTTTAGGATTTCTTGACTTTCTTTTGTTACTTTTCTTGTGTCAAGACAAGAAAAGTAAGGTGTGGCGAAAGGAAATTTTGTTTTTCTAATAAGAGGCAAATAAAATTTTGAAACTGAAGCAATAACTGCTCACTGTTATTGTACTCTAAACTCATGCGTGTAAACATTGAATTTTCCTTTTCGTAAAAAAGCAATCAACGTAATGCCAAACTGTTGTGCCAACTCGACAGCTAGGCTCGACGGAGCACCTACTGCCACTATGATTGGAAATTGTGCCATAATACTTTTCTGAATCATTTCATAGCTAACACGACTGCTTAGTACAAGAATAGGAGCCATGGCTTGTTTTTCTAGTCCTAATTTAGCACCGATTACTTTATCTAAGGCATTGTGTCGCCCTATATCTTCACGGAGTAAAACCAATTCGCCAGTATTTTCATAAATAGCCACTGCATGAGCGCCACCTGTATAAGAAAAAAGACTTTGATTTTGTGTTAGCTTCTCTTCTATTTCCCACAAAAATGTGGGAGAAATACGATATTCCCAATTCTTGAGAGTAAGACACTGTTGTTGTTCGAGTGATTCGATTTGTGCTTTTCCACAAATCCCACAGCTCGAAGATGCCATAAAATTTCGCTCATACAGGGTTTGACTCAAATCTAAATCAGGACTTAATTCAACTCTAACAATATTTTCATGTTCTTCTAGTCTTTGTAATTCAGTGCAGTAACGAATAGATTGCACCTGCGAAAGATGTTGAATGATTCCCTCAGAATACAAAAAACCTAAGGTCAATTCGAAATCGTTCCCCGGAGTGCGCATCGTAACGGTGAGATTTTTTTGTAAGCGATGATGAATATCACCATACCCAATCCTAATGGCCAAAGGTTCTTCTACAATTACTAAATCATCCATCTCTTTTTCAAGAGATTGGCTACTATATTTTATCACTTGAACAGGCTTTACTCGTTGTTGCATACTTTAGTTGGTTGATAGAATGACACTTAAAAATAAAGAAATACAAAGTGTTTTCCCATTTTGAATAATATTCTTAAATTGATACAATTAGGACTAAACTTTTTTCTAAAGAAATAAATCTAAGTAAAAAGTAAGCAAACAGGTACAAATTACCAAAGCGTTTTATCCTTACTACGATAAGAATAGGGGAGTCAACGCAATTTTGTGCCTTTGCCATCAAACCATTATTTAACAAAACTCCTCAGATTATGAACAAACAACGTATTCTTATTGGTATTGCTGTATTGGCAGTAGCTATTCAATTTATTCGTCCTGCCAAAAATCAATCCGAGGGTGTGAGCGCCAATGATATTACGAAGCACTATGAAGTACCCGCAGACGTACAAAAAGCTTTGAAAGTATCGTGTTACGATTGTCATTCCAACAATACCACCTATCCTTGGTATAGCAATATTCAGCCAGTAGGTTGGTGGCTTAATCATCATGTAGAGGAAGGAAAAGACGAATTGAATTTCTCTGAATTTGCGAGCTATCCAAAGAAAAAAGCTGCACATAAATTAGAGGAGGTAGCCGAAGCCGTAACAGATCACTGGATGCCTCTTGATTCATATACTTGGATTCATAAAGATGCTATTCTTTCTGACCAAGATTCAAAAGCCATCGCCACGTGGGCAAAAGCCTTACAGGATAGTTTAGCTAAATAGACATTAGGCTTTAGGCTGTAAGCCGTAGGCAATATGCTCTCCGATTATAGTAGATACGGTTGATAATTTCATGAGAAGTTATGGTCGTATCTATTATTAAAACTCATGGCTTCAAATTTTCAAATCTTCAAATTTGCCAATTTTCAAATTCATATCCCATACCCTCTCAGTTCATTTCTCACTTCTATTCGCCAACGTTCTTGAGCAATCACATTGATAGAGTGATTGGTTTCGGCATCATATTGTTTCTGAAGTTTATTCATCAATCGATACATATCAATAAATAGCAATTGAATTTCGCTATCATAATCCTCCACCGAAGTAATTTGGCGAGCCTTTTCTTTGAATTTCTCAATGATGGTTTTCGTAATATCAAAATGTAGTTGTTCATGGTCTAATGCCGCTTCGTTATTGCCTGCATGGGCGTTCCATGAAGAGGATTTTAGAACGTAAGCTTTAAATTGCAAATTGGCAGTAAGGATTCCTTTATGAAACTTTACATCTCCAATATATTCAAAATTTGAAAAGACTTGGGCTGCATAAGGTGTAAAAACAGGAGGTTTTCCATGAAAATCGCTCCATCGTAAAGGTCTTGAAGAACTCCAAAATAAAGTATCACCTTTATCTGGATTATCGATGCGATAATCTGGGAGAATGTTGACTACAAGAGATTTTGCGAGGATCGGATTTTTATCATAATTCAAAGACATCCATTGATTTAGGTGCTCGGCACCCCTTCGGAATAATCTCTCAATCATTTTCTGATAATTGTCGTACTCTCCTAATGAGCGTTTGAAAAGGGTTTTACTTTTAAAACTGGTTAATACAACATCAGTTCCAGCTCTGTCGAAAGAAAATACTAGTTCAATGCCACATTCCCCATGAATCATATTATCCTTAATTTTTTCTTGTATATCTAGATTTTTGATATGAATGGTAATGGCATAGCCAAGCGTATCTCGACGTATAGGATTACGGAAAAAACTTCGACTATACTTGCTTAAAGAATAACTTGGCTTGAGTTGTAACGAAGCATTATCAACTCCATAGGCATGGCCAATTCGAGAGGAGTTATTGCGAATATCTGATACTTTTTCGATGTAGAAGTACGTAGGAGTAAGCGGAGGTTCGCTTGTTTGTAAGGGTATAAATTTTACTAGATTTTGTCCCCAATGACAAAATGGAGACATAAAGCACATCATAAAAAAGAAGAGGTGTTTCATCGTAAAATCATTTTTTTCTTTTAAGTAACATGAAAGTATAAATTAATAATATAACTATGGTGTATATTGAATATAACCTTCTGGTTATAAGTTCATTCTAGTAACAGATTTACAGTTAACTAATAACGTCCTTATACTTACATTAAGGTAAATAAAAATTAGGAGGAATAATTCAAATTGGTTATATTCAATAAAAAATATAAACTATTGACTAAGACTATGGGAAATTCACATCATTCACAAGAAGTAGAAAACGATTTGTCAACATTCGAACTCATTGCATTGTTCGTGGTTTTTTGCGTAATTTTAATTTGGTTAGGAGATACCCTAACAGCTACAGTTGGAATTATATTGGAAGGACTTGTATTTGCTATTGCTTATAATTCGAAGAATAATCAGATAGATTGAGAGAATGCGATAAATGTAAAGAAAAATACACGATTACTTAGCCAAAATAAAAGGGAATAAAGCATAGCTTTATTCCCTTTTATTTTGAAAACCTTTGTTGATATTATTCTACAAGCATGTTGTGATACACGTTCTGAACATCATCGTCTTCTTCTAATTTATCAATAAGCTTTTCAATATCAGCAGCTTGTTCTTCTGTAAGTTTTTTGAAATCAGTAGGAATACGTTCAAAATCAGCACCTTGAATTTCGTAACCTTGCTCTTCTAAGTATTTTTGAATTGCTCCAAAAGCGGTAAAGCCACCATAAATATTGATTTGGTTAGCTTCTGTATCTAAGAACAGTTCTTCTGCACCAAAGTCGATAAGTTCTAACTCTAACTCTTCGATGTCAGTTGTACCATTATTAGCAATTTTGAAAATACACTTACGGTCAAAAATAAAGTCAAGCATACCCGAAGTACCTACGCTACCACCACATTTGGTAAAGTAACTACGAACGTTGGCAATACTACGGTTAGTGTTATCGGTAGTACATTCTACTAAGACTGCTACGCCGTGTAGGCCATATCCTTCATATACAATCTCTTTGTAATCCTCTTGGTCTTTCGAAGTAGCACGTTTGATGGCGTTTTCGATATTGACTTTTGGCATGTTTACCGCTCTAGCATTTTGCATGATTGCACGCAAACGAGAGTTTGAGGTAGGGTCTGGACCGCCTGATTTTACAGCGATTGTAATATCTTTACCGATTTTGGTAAAAGTTTTGGCCATTTGGCCCCATCTTTTAAACTTTCTGGCTTTACGGAATTCAAAGGCTCTTCCCATTTTATTTGGTCATTTGAAATTGATGTGGGTCTAGAAAAATACAATTTTCAGACTTTTTCGTATGTTCAGTAATTTATGTATCAAGAAATTAGGCTGATACTTTATTCCAAAAAATAAAGTAGACCTAAAGGGTAATTTTTTGCGAATGCAAAGGTACAAAAGTAGTTGGGAATTTCAGAATGGAATAAAATGATTTTAGTAATCTAGTTCCAGTGCTTTAATTTATAGTTTAAGTGTTCTACACTTAGAGTCATTTTTTGAGTAGTTTCAAACTGTTCAAAAATAAAAAAGGTAACTAAGCTATGCCTAGTCACCTTATCATCTATTTCAGAGCTTGAAGAAAGTATATTAAAGAGTTATAAGAAGCTGTTAGCTCAAAGCCAATAGCCCTAAGCCCCAATACTACCAACCATCATCAGCTTTTGGTTTTACATTTGCACTTGATTTTTTCACTACAGGTGGTTTTGACGCAGCAGGAGCACCAGCACTTGGTGCAGCGCCTGTACCTTTTACAGTAGCATCCAAATCTGCACGGCTGAATACACGGCTTACAATTTTCCAATTGTCACCAAACTTCAACATGCTTAATAAGTCCACATACTTGAAATCACCAAAACGAAGTTCGACTGTAGCAAGAGCCGAAACACCAATATATGAGTAAGACACTAGCTTGGTAGAACCTCCTCTAGTCTGAATACCACCTGCTGGAGTTGTTGCCACAAACTTCCGAACCGAAAGGTCTTGTAGTGCTCCTGTGTTGGTGTTTACACTACGAAGCAAAGCTGTAGGATGAAAAGCACGGTTGAGACGAGCCGTATCACCTTGCATTACTCCATCAAGGTAATTGTTGATGCAGGCTTTGATGCCTTCATCTTCCGATTGCGCTTGCACTTTGATTTGAAATCCTACCAGCATTAATAAGCCGAGAAGTAATGATTTAATCTTCATGATGTTGGAAAAATTTGATTATTGAAGCTTTGGGGAATTTGTAGCGAAAAGAATGCCACTAATGCCTAAGGCTGTAAAGATATGTAATTTTTAAAGTTTTGCACACTTAATATGTTATTAAACTTTCCTATAAACGTATAGTAAACTCAAATAGTGTGTAAGTACTGAATAAGCTTTGTCTATTTGAGCATCAATAAAATACTTTGTCCTTTGCCACTTTGTCTATTTTCTGCTAAATTACAGTTCATCCATCTCCTAATTCACCTTTATATGATACTTCGTAAAAGTAACTTCTTTTTACTCTTATTCACAATAAGTACATCAGTAATAAATGCTCAGGAGATACCAACAATCCAAGAGCTACACTTGAGCCCAGACCTTGATAAATCAGGTAAAGCCGTAGGTTTGCATGTAAGTTATTCGATACAATATGAGACGAACAAAGGTCACGATTTAAAATTACTGTTCAACTCTCTACGACCTTATTTGGATAGAACAACCGATGTGGTGACTCAGCTTTCTGTTATAGACATGCAAGGAGCTGTAAGCTATCGAGCTTATCCCGACACCAGTATCAATGACTTAAACCTTCAAGTTTGGAAAGGAAATCGGGCTGTAGAAGGAAAGATTATAAAGATTGATTACCATGTGCCAGTGGCAGTGTCTATTCCTAAGCGCCGAGGCCCACATATTGATTTACAAGCTACAGGAGGAGGGTTGGCAGGGGCGTTTACGAGTTTTTTATTATATCCTGAAACACTTACATCTGTCGATTTATCCTTGAAATGGCATTTACCCAAAGGTTTTATCGCTGTTACTTCAAAGGGTGAAAATGATTGCCAAATAAAAGCTGATTTAGGTGAATTGATGTTTTGTCAGTTTATTGTAGGAAAAATGTTTACCTATCCTGATAAAGGTCGAGATAAAGGCTTTAGCTTGTATGCGTTAGGTCGAAAGTCAGACGAAATGAATCAAGCCGCAGACTGGGTCGAAAAAGTATATACGCATTTGCGTAACCGTCTGAATGGAAATTCTGAGAGCCCTTTCAGAATTTTTATCCGAACTTACGATGGCGGACCACTCGCCAGTGGCGTTGCTGTAATGGGAGGATACACGCTATATTTGCCACCTTCTGAAGATGCCACCACCGCCGATATTCACTCCTTGATTGCTCATGAAACAGTACATGCTTTTGTAGGAAGTCTTCATGCGCAAGAAGGTGAAGATGATTGGTATAGCGAGGGTATTGCAGATTATTTGTGTATGGTGCTTCCGCTTGAGGCTGGATTATACACACCCGCAGAATTTGGTAAGCTTGTCAATGAGGAGGCTGCACTTTATTATACCAATGCAATTCGTGAAGTTTCCGAAAAAGATATACCTAGTGTAAAGTGGTCAGGACGAAATGCGTGGTCAATCGGGTATTCGAGAGGGGCGATGTATTTTGCCAATCTTGAAGCCAAACTAAAGCGTACGCATAGTCAAACGACAGTTGTAGGGTTAATCAACCAAATAACCCAACAAGCTCAAGCTGGTAAATATGTCACAAAGGAAACATGGGAAAATCTCTTAGCCTCATCGGCTGGACAGTGGGCTGTAGACGACTGGAAGGCAATGCTAAGTGGAAAGTTAATTGTTCCTGAACCTGATATTTATGAAGGATATACGGTAAAGAAAACCACAACAGGGTTATTTGATTTGGGCTTTGCAAAACCGATGAAAGTTCAAAAAGGAGAAATTGTCCAAGGACTAGTCCCCAATTCAGAAGCTGCCAAAGTAGGTTTACAAGAAGGAGACAAAATTTTAGCTTCTATTAATATCAACAAAACCTATACAAGTTATTCAAATACATTGACGATTCCAGTTTTGAGAAAAGGGAAAAAATATACGATTACTTTTCAGCCAAGAAAAGGAAGTGTTGATGCGTATGAGTTTGTGAAAAAGGAATGAGTAAGGTGGGGTGTTAGATATGAGTACTCAATTGGTAATTAGTGCTTTATGATAATTTTATTTTATTTGAAGGCATTCTTATTTGTGAGTTTTTGAAATGTAGTGGCAACCCTTGCGGTTGCTACTACATCAATTTTATTTTAATGATAAAGCTGAATCTTACTGAAATTTAAAAAACTCACAACTCTGAATTCATAACTCGCAACTACTCATGTCCGCCTTCTACTTCTTCAGGGAATGCTTCACCTTTCATAAAGTACCAAGCCTTATCAGGATATAAGATAGATTGCGCAACTTTTACACGTGCCAAAGCATGATTGGCTACGTTTTGAAGAATGATAATAGAGGAATTATCTTTTGGATTGTGGAGATAATAGTTCTTGAAACCATGCCACCAACCTGTATGAAAAGTCAACCAAGAGCCATCGTCCATCAATTGTAAACGCCAGCCGTAGCCATAGTTTTTATTAATTAAATTTTTGAAATGATGGGCTGGAACAAAAGCTTCTTGTAAAGTACTTTGCTTGACTAATTTTTCGCTATTCAATGCCATATCCCACTTAAACATATCTTCTACCGTCGAGTAAATTCCTTTGTCGCCCACAGCGCCATCCAAATGATCGAACGGAATTTGCCAGTAACCACCTCTTCTTGGCGTATATCCTAAGGCTGCATTGGCCACCATCTCAGACTTACTAGGGTCATAGATAAAGGTTTTGGACATACCCGCGGGTGCAAAAAGATGCTTTTGGGCATATTCTCTAAACGACATATTTGTTAATTTCTCTACGATATAGGCCAACAAAACATAGTTGGAGTTATTGTAGTTAAAGCGAGCATTAGGCAAATAGTTAATCCCTGGCTTATGCTTGGCAAATAAGTTTACAATTTGCTCGTTTGACATAGGCTCTTTTTTATTGATAACCTTGTCGAGCGCATACGCATAGTTGGGAATACCCGAGCAGTGTGTCAGCAAGCTACGAATCGTGATGCTTGGGTCATAAGGAAAGCTCGGAATGTATTTGTAAACGGGGTCGTTGTAATTAATCAAACCTTTTTCGTGCAATTGCATAATAGCAACCGACGTAAACTGCTTAGAAACAGAGGCTAATTGAAACAACGTTTCGGTGGTATTTGTATCTTTTTTAGCAAAACTTTTGTAGCCAAAAGCGCCTTTATAGATGATTTTTCCATATTGTGAAACCAATACTACGCCATTGAATTTGGCAGTTTTTTGAAGATTTCTGAAAAAAGTATCCAACTTAGCTGCTTTACGAGAGGCTGTGGTAGCATCAAAAAGCTTGGCGATACTATCATTGCGAGCCGAAGCACTGTTTGTTGTGGTATCACCCCACTGGTTTGGCTGATGGGAACAGGCAACTATGCCCAAAACGATTAATAAGGTAAAGTAAAAAAACTGCTTCGTAATCTGCGTCACAACTCTAAAAATTAAGGATGTTTTATATAATGTTATTCAGTGGAGGAGAGAATTCTAGAAAAATGTGATTTGTTGGCGGTAAAATCTCATTTTTCAAACTTCGTATCTGTTTTTTCAGAAGTTTTGCTCAAAACTCTATTGCAATTTACACCACTAAGTGATGTTTTTCAATATTTCTTCAGAAAAAACTATTTGCAAAAATAAGGTTAGAAAATAAAAAAAGGGTTTTAACAACACTTGTTAAAACCCTTTTCAAAATTACAATTTATTCGTAGCTCAAGCCATATTGCTTCAAGACATCTTCAGGAACGCCGTCCCATTGGTTAGGGCGGTTGCCTTCGTAGCCAATGTCTTTAATACCCATTTCGCTTGAGAAAAAACCCGTCGCAGTTAAATTTCTCATAAGAGAAAAAAACGAAACGCCTTGCGAAAACTGTGGCTTGGCATTAGCAGGATAAGCAATGTCTTCTACAATTTCAATGCGTTGTTGTGGCGTAATACCTACAAAATCCTTACTAAAGCGCTTGATTGATTGTGAATCTAACCAACGAAGACCTCCACGCAATGGCGTCTTAAACTCGCTTGGTCTATCTTTAGCGATAAATTCGATAAAAGCAGGCACGCCAGCTTGCGAAGCGCTGCCCGACTTGCCATCGGCTGGAATGATAATATCTACCAAAATGGTGATCGTTTTCATTTCGTGCTCTGTGAAAAACTTCTCAGCCATCAATTTGGCATCACGAATAGCCTCATCTTTGGTACGACCACCAGGGATTTTGATGTCGTCTGATTTGGCAGATGCTACTTTTGCGCCTTTTTTAATAGGCTTTTGCTGTTCGAGTAATTCAGCGGCTTTTACTTCTGGTCCAAGCACTGCCATTCCCAACGAAGTAAAACCAATATTTTTAAGATAATCTCTTCTTTTCATCTGAATAAAAGGTTTGAATAAGTAAATAACAGTTGGTTGAATTTGCTGTAAATCAATTATTTGTATGTATTGATTTTAATTGATTGGTGAGATAAAATACTGATAAATAAAATTTACACTCACAATTCACAACTCATCATTCAGCACTGATACTCACTCATGTCTTATAGATTTTTCTTTTTCACTTCATTGATAATATATTCCGAAGTACGCATCGAAAGTGCCATGATAGTCCATGTAGCATTTTTGTCACCTTGCGAAACAAATGGAGCAGCATCGGCAACAAATAGGTTTTTCACATCATGTGCTTGACAGTGCTTGTTCAATACCGACTTGTTAGGGTCGTTACCCATACGAGCAGTACCTACTTCGTGAATAATTTTTCCTGGGTCCTCCAAACCGTAGTTTCTGTCGGCTCCAGGTTTTGCCCCTAAAGCAATACCTCCTAATTCATGGATGATTTGCTCGAAAGTATCTTGCATGTGTTTGGCTTGGTTGATTTCGTGTTCGCTCCATTTGTAGTGGAAACGAAGTACAGGAATACCAAATTTATCAACCACATTCGGGTCGATTTCACAGTAGTTACTTTCCAAAGGAATAGGTTCACCACGACCAGCCATACCTACGTAAGCACCATAAAAACGACGATAATCGTCTTTCAACGATGCACCATAACCACCAGCAGCTTTGGTAATACCCTCACGAGTAGGGAAGCTACCGTTGATTCCTTCGATACCCCAACCGAATCCGTAAGCAGGCATACCCATACCGCCCCAGTATTCAATGTGGTAACCACGAGCAAAATCCAGTTTTTTGTTGTCGCCCCACCAAGGAGTGTACACGTGCATACCGCCTACGCCATCTTCGTTATAACGTTTTCTGTCAAACAAAGCTGGAATAATTGCTGAACGAGAAGCACCTGTTGAGTCATTGATATAGCGTCCTACAATACCACTTGAGTTACCTAAGCCTTGAGGGAAACGGGCAGATTTTGAGTTGAGTAACAAACGAGCTGTTTCACCCGCTGAAGCTGCCAAAATAACGATTTTTCCTCTTACAGTGTATTCTTGCATATCAAGCGTACTCACGTATGATACTCCAGTAGCCAAACCTGTAGTTGGGTCAGTCAATACCTCACGAGCCATAGCGTAGGTAATCATGGTCAAATTACCTGTTTTGAGCGCTGGCTTAATCAATACCGATGAACTTGAGAAATCGGCATAAGCCTGACAAGAACGTCCGCATTGGTTACAGTAAAAACACTGTCCACGGTCGTTGTTGATAGGTTTTGTCAAAATCGAAAGACGTGACGGAATGGTTGGAATACCCAAGCGTTTGTTACTTTTTTGTAACATCAACTCGTGCAAACGTTGCTTTGGAGGAGGTAAGAAAATACCATCTGGCTCATTCCTTAAGCCTTCAACTGTTCCGAAGATACCCACCATTTTGTCCAAGCGGTCATAATAAGGTTTTACATCGTCATAACCAATAGGCCAGTCGTCACCCAATCCGTCGATACTTTTTCTGCGGAAGTCATCAGGTCCAAAACGAAGAGAGATACGTCCCCAGTGGTTGGTACGACCACCCACCATTCTCGAACGGAACCAGTCGAACTTCGTTCCTGCGGCACGCGTATAAGGCTCTCCTTCGATTTCCCAGCCACCATAAGCAGCATCAAAATCACCAAAAGGACGAGTTGTACCAGCGCCACGGCGCGGAGATTCATACGGCCATTTGAGTTGAGTAATGTTTTTAGGATCGGCAGGGTCGAAGGGCTGACCTGCTTCCAAAACACAGACTTTTGCTCCAGCTTTGGTAAGCTCGTGTGCAGCCATACCACCACCAGCACCCGAACCAACAATCACCACGTCGAATACGGTGTTGTTTTCTTTGATTTGAAAATCAAACATAGTTTTTATAGCTTTTTAGGTAATTATTTCGCTTTGTGATAATCTTTCATACAGAGGTATGTGATTACCAAATTAAATGTTTTTCAAAAATTGGATGGAATCTAACCCGAAGGTTAAAGGTTTAAGCACATGAAATTATGATACGAAAATGTCTCTTACAAGCGCTGACGCAGTTTTATTTGAAGAATTTACTCAATCTTATTCTGTTTGTTGATGCTTTCTAAAGGCAATTTCACCATCCTGTTTTTCAATTGCAAAATACGACATTTTATAAAAATTCCTACCCTATATTGTCATATTCCTTTAATTGAGAGGTTGTTATTGAGCCATTTAGTAATTAGAGAATTCCTTCATCTTTGTTATGAGACGTAAGATATTGTGTCTCCACAGGAAAAAACAATCACTAAATCACTCAATGATCACTCACTCAATAAATAAACAACTCATCCACTATCAACCATGCCTTGGCGCCTGCGCCGTATTCGCCTGCTGGGATAGTACCTTTATTGACCCCAATTACCTTGATAAATCGGGCGGTTTTGTTTGTTACTTTTAGAGATACTGTATTGATGGCATTTTCTGGAAAATCTTTAAAACTACCTACTTTTTCATAAGCTTTACCATCCTCCGAAATCCAAAACGAAAGTTCTGTAGGTTCCCACATACGTTGCCAGTGATATTTGAGAACACTGATGCCTATTTCTTGAACACTTTGACTTTTGCCTAAATCAACCACTACCTCTAAATCCTCACCCCGAAAGCCTATCCATTGTCCAGTATTATATCGATGTGTACCGATAATACCATTGCTCAAAGCATAAGCATCTGTTGGGAGATAGGGCGTTTGAGGTGCATTTTTGAAAGTAATACTTTTGCCTGTCGCCAAATTAACATTCACCCATTGTTCCCAAACCTGTCCATACGCACCATTTTTATCAAATAATTGAGCTTTGATAAGAGTAGGTTTAAAGATAGAAAGTCCGTCCTTCCAAACGCTGGATTGAGTATTGGGCTGACTACCATCTTCAGTAAAGCGGATAGTGGCATTAGATAAAGAACTTGTCAGATAGATAGACTCCGAGCCGTTGGTATTGGTTTGAAAGCGAGCCTGAATTTCTTCATATCTGTTAAAATAATGTACTTTTCGTTGTTTTAAAACTTTTTCTTGAAGCCTTAATCTTTGGAGAAAATCGTCATAATCTTTCTGCGCTTTGGGCGACCAAGCTGTTTCGGCAATGGCCAATGCTCTTGGGAAAAGCATATATTCGGCTTGTGCCTCCGAAACGAGATATTCTGACCAAGCATTTCCTTGAATACCTTTGATATAAGTTTGCTCTGTAGGGTTCAATATGGCTGGAATAGGCTCATAACGATACACTTTTTCAAGAGGAGTAAAACCCGCAGTTGCAATTGGTTCTGAAGCTTGCAAAGATTGATAGTAGTCTAAATAATAGTGACTTTCGGGGCACATAACGACATCGTGATGCTGTTGGGCTGCTACAATACCGCCAGCTTCGCCTTGCCAACTCATCACTGTAGCTTTAGGGCTAAGACCTCCTTCCAAGATTTCGTCCCAGCCAATCAGGTTTTTACCTTTTGCATTCAGATATTTCTCCATTTTTTGGATAAAATAACTCTGTAGTTCATGCTCATCTTTCAGATGATTTTCTTGCATGCGTTTTTGACATTTTGGACAACTTTTCCAACGCACTTTTGGACATTCATCGCCACCAATATGTATGTATTTGCTTGGAAATAGGGGCAAAATTTCATCTAAAACATTTTGCAAAAAAGTAAACGTACTATCGTTACCTGCACAAAAAACATCATCGAAAACTCCCCAAAAAGTGGCAGTTTGATAGGACCCACCTGTACATCCTAATTGCGGATACGCTGCCAATGCTGCACGAGCATGACCTGGCATTTCGATTTCGGGAATGACTGTAATGTGGCGTTTTTGGGCAAAAGCGACGATTTCTTTTACTTCTTCTTGGGTATAAAAACCTCCATAAGATTTACCATCGAAACGATGAGGCGAGTCTTTTTTATGTCCAATAATGGTTTCGTTTCTATAGGCTGCTACGCTTTGTAATTGAGGATATCGCTTGATTTCTATGCGCCAACCTTGGTCTTCGGTAAGGTGCCAATGAAAGGTGTTGAATTTGTAAAGCGCTAATAAATCGAGGTATTTTTTGAGAAATATAACCGAGAAAATACGTCGTCCAACGTCTAGGTGCATACCTCTATAACCAAATCTTGGATAGTCTTTGATTTGGATAAAAGGAAGATTTCCTTGTTGGTGAATGAGTTGTAAAAGAGTTTGCGTACCATAAAAAACACCCGCAGCATCATGGCCTATTAGCTTGATCCCTGTTGCGCTGATAGCAAGAGAATAACCTTCTTTTTGTACTACACGATTGCTGTCAATTTCTAAGTAAATGCCCTTTATTGCATTGGAAGTGCTATTTTTTATACTTACAGAACTCGGACGGATTTGTTGTATTCCTAATCGAAGTAACTGTGCAGTTTCTTGCAAAGCAGAGTTTTGCAAAGAGATAGTAACATTTTTTTCTAACCTAAAATAACCCTTTGAAACTTGCATTTCAACAGGTTTGGGAATGATAGAAATGGTATTTTGGGCAGAAGTTTTCCCCAAAAATAAAAAAGCGAAGAAAAGCGAAAAAAGAGTTTTGGAGCACATAAAACAATGTGTCAATATTGTTGATTGATGAGGTTATTGTATGAAAAAAAAGTGCAAGGGTAAAGCCCCTTGCACTTGCTATTTCCAAGCATTTCTTAAAAATCTTAACCAGTTACCGTGCATGACCTTCTCAATATCTTCTTGAGAATAGCCTCTTTTACGAAGCATATCAGGGATTTTTTGAAGGTCGGCGATGGTTTCTAAATCATAAGGGCTTTGTTCTTTTCCAAACGCCCCATCTAAGTCAGAGCCAATACCGATATGGTTGGCATTACCAGCAATTTGACAAATATGGTCGAGGTGGTCGAGCATTACTTCCAGATTACAGCTCATGTTTTCTGGCGTAGATACGCCTCTCACCCAGTTGGGCACCATCATCCAAGCATCCAAGGCACCACCTATTACAGCACCACGATTGATGAGCTCCTTGATTTGTTCGTCACTAAATTGGCGATTATGATTTACCAAGCTACGACAAAGGTTGTGGCTCGCCCAAATGTTTCCATGAAAATGGTCTAAGGCTTCCCAGAAACTATCATCACACAAATGCGTAGCATCAAGGATGATATTGAGTCGTTCCATTTCTTTGAGCAAATCACGTCCGTGCGGACCCAATCCTCCCGTGGCGTCTGTGCCTTGCGCATAGCGCCCAGGACCATAATGGGCAGGACCAATAGCTCTTAAACCATATTCATGCGCTTTGGCGACATGGTCAACTGTTACGATAGAATCGGCACCCTCTAGACTTAGGATATAACCAATAGCTTTCTGTTCGTTTGGAATAGTGGTATCTGACCAAAGGGCAAGATGTTTTTCTAGGCTAGCCAAATCGTTGATTTGTGCCATTTCGCCACAAGCCTCCATAGCTTGATACCAAGCCACTTGCCCTTGAGTCTGTGCCCATGCCTGCTCGGGCGATGCCCAGCCTGGGAGTGGGTTGTCAGGAGCAACATATCGTGCGATTTGCGTCGCAACGACCAAACCTACATTTCCTTTGCGTAATTCAGGAAATGCGACTGTGCCTTTCGCACGGTCGGGTTTATCGGAAAGATCTTTTTCTCTTTCACGAATTTCAAATACAGTATTTCTTAAATCTCGATTCCATTCCATAGCATTCATGCTAAGGTCGAGATGGGCATCTATAGTAAACATGGGATTTCTTAAAAAGGCTTTATGTCGTAAGCTTTAGGCATTAAGCAAAATACAAATTCAATTTTGCCTAATGCTTACGGCTTAGAGCTTATGGCTGTATTTATACATTTATCTTTCTGTCTCTTGCAATAACTTTCCAGTACCTATCAGTAATAGATTGGTTTTCTGCAAGATAGGCTCTTTCGTAAAGGGCTACCGTTGGACATACATGGATTGGTACACCATATAAAACTTTATCAATCGGAAAGTCCTGTATATCTGATACTTCCAACACTAAATGCTCTTCGCTTTGTCCGATAAACTGAGCATCTGGCGCATTGAGAAAATGTACTCTTCGGTTCAAGTCGTTTTCGGCAGCGACAGATTTGTGCCCTAAATCAATACAAATTCGGTTGGTACTCGGATGAGAAATTACTCGACTCAAAACCAAAGCAGCAGGTTCGAAAGCTTGTTCTGGAAAAGCATCCTTATAGCCTTTATCCCAAAGAGGAAAAGTGCCAGGACTACATTCTACCTGTGGATTTTGAGCATGAATTGGAAAAGTCGGTGAGCCTCCCGCTACTACTTGAAGGCTTATTCCTTTTTCAGAAAATTCTGAAATCAATTTAAATACAGGTACAAAAGCTTGGTGACAATTTTCTGTTCTCAACGCCAAATCTTGATCACGAATGTGACCATCATAGGCATGGAGTCCTTTTACTGCAATACCTTTTAAGTCAAGAAGTGTATTAATAAGTTCTTCGGCTTTTTGAGGTAAGATTCCTGTTCTGTTCATGCCAACGTTTAGGTCGATATAAACATTTATCGTAATCTCATGCTGTATCGCCGCTGTGGCGATGGCTTGTCCAACCGACAAGTCATCGACCAAGCAGGAAAATTGGGTAGTAGTATAAGTTTGAATTAGGGTAATAAAGCGTTGCAACTTCGTCGCCACTGGTTGATACGCCAGCAATACATCAGGTGCTTGGCATATTGCGAGCATTTCGGCTTCGGCAATGGTAGCACATTTGAATTTAGTAATACCTTTTGCTAACATCAGTTCGGTTACTTCCTGACATTTATGCGTTTTGACATGCGGACGAAGTCGACTTACCTCTGGTAGCATTGTTACCAAGGTATCGATATTTTGAGCGATACGCGAAGGATACCACACCAAAGCGGGGGTATCCAAGGTATCTAAATTTTGTAAGTTGTACCAAGCAGTTTCAGCCATGGTGTTTTGTTAGTTTTGTTTCAAAAAAAGAAAGCTGAAGAAGTGTTTAAGCCATTGAGGATTTGTGATTTCTGATTTCGGAAATATTGTGCTGTAAGATTCAAGAAAGGAGATTGCATCTCCGCAATCCAATATCCGATTTGAATGATTCTTAAAATCCTTCGTGCAGTCCTCACGCAATATTTATTCGCTTACTAACTCGAACAATGCCTCGATTTCAACTGGAATATTGTCTGGCAATGAGCCAAAACCTACCGCACTACGAACACCAATACCGTTTTCTTCGCCCCAAACTTGCGCAAACAACTCACTACAACCATTGATAATGTATGGATGTCTTTCGAAAGTATCTACACAATTGACCATACCCAACACTTTGATTACTCGCTTCACACGGTCGAGACTTCCTAAATGTGTTTGGATGGTTGATAAAATGGTCAAACCCACTTGGCGAGCAGCCAATTTGCCTTCTTCCATGTCTAACTCACGACCGATGCGTCCAATAATAAGGCTTTTGTCATCCTGTACAGGACCATGACCCGAAACATATAAGTATTTGCCGTCGATAAGATATGGTTTGTATACGCCCAATGGTAGTGGGGCAGGAGGTAATGAAAGTCCTAATTTTGCAAATGCCTCTGAAGGGGTTAATTGTTCTACCAACTGTTCCATAAAATAGTTTTTATTGAAAATGTAATATTAATTAAAAATAAAATTCAAAAAATTGAGTGTAAATAAATAAGGTTTTTGAGAAAAAACAAGGTTGTAAAGCGTTTAAACAGTTGAGTATTTAGGAAAACGATAAACTCTTTCTAGAATACCCAACCTCAAGCTTCTATTTAGCTCCATCCAAAGTTGATTGTGTTACTTTGGTATGTGTTAATTTTCTAAACTTCGCATTTTCGATTTTGAGCACTACTGCATTTGGCCATTGGTTGTTTGTATAAAAACGTTGCCCATTTACAGCACTAACTACTAATCCGATTGAAGTTGGAGCAACATAAGTGCTTGCATCGAAGCCATCTTTGTATTCTACCAACTCGCTTTTATATCCTAGAATCGAAACTTTAGTTTGAGCGTTGCCTTCAAGGTGTGTCAATACCAAGTTTTTGCGAGTACCGTATTTCCAATCTTGCCAATTAGCTCTTCTTACAATGGCATAGATATACTTTTCGTCATTTGACTGTGTGTACCAAACATTATCCTCACGTACAATAGGCAAAGGTTTTACGGCGTAAATAGCCTCTGAGTTGGCAAAGTTCCAAAGGGCTACTTCTTGTAGCAAAGCCTCTTGTTCAATCTGGATTTCGCCATCTTGCTTTGGTCCTATGTTCAACAAAAAGTTACCTCCTTTAGCACGCATTTCGACCAACATATTGATGATTTCTGTACCAGATTTATGTGGGTCGTTTGTGGGTTTGTATTGCCAGTCAGTACCCATGGTGTAATTAGCTTCCCAAGGGCGAGGAAGTGGCTCGTCAGGCGTATTTTGCTCTGGCGTAGTCATCAAATCACGTGTAATGACCAATTCTGGATTGATTGTCCAAGCATATTCTCTCAAACCATCACCTGGACCATCGATAAATAGAATGTCGATTTTGCCGTATTTAGTCAATAATTCTTTCAATTGTTCCTTGTCATAAGCCATTAAACTAGGGTTTTTAGCAGGAAAATGCTGAGGCAATTGCAAGCGACCAATAGGGATATTGTTTTTATGGAAAAAGTAAAAATCCTCAGGAGAGAAATATAAGCCAATAGCGATACCTTCTTTGCGAAAAGCCTCGATGAGTTCTTTGGTAATGTCTCTTTTCAGAGGGGTATTCATTACATTGAAAGGCGTAGTTTTGGTATCGAACATACAAAAACCTGAATGGTGTTTGGCGGTAAATACCACATATTTCATTCCTGCTAATTTGGCCATTTTAGCCCAATCTTCAGGTTTGAATTTATAGGGGTTAAAGTATTTAGGAAGCTCATTGATGTATTTTTCGACATATTCGGTGGATGCCCCAGCCAAAGAGTGGCTAATCACAGCACCTAGTGTAACGTCCACATTCCAGTGGATAAACATGCCAAAGCCAAGGTTCTGAAACCAATTGACTCTATTAGGTTGGTTGGTAACTTGTTGTTTTTGAGCATTTCCGATTGGTGAAAAACTCAACACGAGTAAAAAAATAACTAATAACTTTTTCATAATATGTGCTTTAAAAAACATTCATTTCTGATGTTGGATTTCGGAATAATCGCTAAACTCCCAGCTCAAGACTTAGTCTTGGACTTATTATTTAACAGTCTTATAAAAAGGAATTGATGATGAGTACACCTATCAGACCTACAACTGCGACAAGGGTTTCCATCATTGACCAAGAGCGGATGGTATCTTTTATACTAAGGTTAAAATATTCTTTGAACATCCAAAAACCAGGGTCATTTACATGCGAAAACATTAAACTACCTACACCAATGGATAATACCATTAAGTTAGGATCTACCTGTAGCGTCTCTATCATGGGCGCCATAATTCCAGCGGTAGTTAAGCCCGCTACCGTAGCTGAGCCTAGGCATACACGAATAAAAGCGGAAATCAACCAGCCAAGAATCAAAGGGTGAATACTGACATTTTTGAGCAAAGAAGCCATGGTATCGCTTACTCCACTTTCCATAAAAACTTGTTTGAGCGCACCTGCTCCAGCAATGATTAAGAGCACCATTGCTACATCTTTTACCGCTTCAGAATAAGTATTCATCGTTTTGGAAAGCGCTTTACTTGTCAGTCCTCCCAAAGTAGTGGTTGCTACCAAAACCGCCAATAGCATGACCATGGCAGGATCACCAATTAGTTTACAAACTGGTATCAAAGGCGAATCACTTGGCAAAATACTTGTGAGAATAGTGGTTCCTGCCATCATAAAAACAGGAAATAAGGCTGTAAAAAAGCTCAGAAAGGTGCTGGGTAAAATTTGATTGGGTTCGGAAGTAGTCGCAAAACTCAAGTTGGGACTTGAGGAAATATTTTTTAGGGTTAGAGAGTAAAGCGGGCCAGCAATAATAATTGTCGGAATCGCAATGATGATTCCGTACAGTAAAGTTTGCCCCATGTCTGCATGAAACTGCGCTACCAAAGCAGCAGGCGAGGGGTGAGGAGGTAAGAAACCATGTGCCACCGACAAAGATGCCAGCATGGGTAAGCCAATATACACAGCTGGTAATTTGTATTGATATACCACCGAAAAAATCAAAGGAATCATCAACACAAAACCTACATTATAAAATAGAGGTATTCCGATAATAAAACCTGTACAAACTAAGCCCCATTGAATGTATTTTTCGCCAAAAAGTCCCATCATGACTGAGGCAATACGTTGTGCAGCGCCACTTTGAGCCACCAATTTGCCCAACATGGCCCCTAAGGCAATTACACCAACTAATGAGCCCAACATGTCGCCTATTCCTTTTTGAATAGACTTGCTGATGAGTTCGAGGGGCATTCCCATGCTGATACCTGCCACTAAGGAGGTAATCAAAAAAGCCAAAAATGGATTGAACTTCGCAACAGTAATCAGTAGCACTAATAGTCCAATACAAGCAATTACAAGCAATAAAATCATAGGAATTTTGAGTGCAGAGTTAAAAGTGATGAGATTACTTTAATTTTCTAATTGTTTTATTCTGTAGTCAAAAAATCACCTTTACACATTGTCCACACGCTAAAGTTTACGTCTTATTTTGGGGTATTAAAAAGGATAAATAAGGTTTTTTAAATTAAAGAGTGAGGTTTTGAAACTCCTCACTCTTCATTCTACACGCCGACTTGGTTAGTTTTTATCCCACCATATACGAGTTGTAAGCGTATTAGCACCTTGACGAGAGATTGCTTCTTTGAGGTTTGGTCCGTTGAGGTTTTCTTCAACAATTGGATAAATCAAACGTCTTGGAATCGTACCATTGGTCAGGTTACCTGTAATGTTCACTGGCGTTAATTTAGGATAACCAGTTCTTCTCCAGTTAGAATATACCTCTACTTCGTCTGGGAATAAAGATACCCACATTTGTGAGTGAATTTGTTCCATCTGCGCATCGAAACTTGCAGGGAAAGTATGAGTCGACAAATAAGCATTAATTTTTGCAGTTGAAATAGCTGCTGCGTCACCATAGATAGCCATATTGCGCATCGAAGCAGATATACCACCTTGGTAGTAACTTGCTGCGTCGCCAGATGCCCAACCTCTAATAATAGCTTCAGCCATCAAGAAATTCATTTCGGCATTACTGATTACGACCATTGGCGCATCCAATTTCAACACGGTGTTGATATTTGGCTCAGAATACGTAATAAAATCGGCAGGTTTTTGTAACAAACCGTTTTGCATACCTTTTTGTATGGTAGCAGTAGTATCTTGCTTTTTATCTACCCAAACAACTGCAATTGAACTCAAACGAGGGTCTTTGTTAGTTTTCAAGAAAGAAATAAATGTATTTGAAAACTTACCACCTTCGGTATTGTTGTTACCATCTGCCACAGCATAGTTGTTGCCTCGCAAAGCCAACGAAACAGGGTTTTTGTTGATGTCCTGACCGTTAGCAATGTATTGTACTTTTGCCAAATCCTTATCATCCAATATGATGCCTCCAGCGATGGCTTTTTGTGCCCAAGTTTTTGCCGTTGCAGCATCTACTTTGGTCATACGCATCGACAAACGAAGCATTAATGAATAAGCAAACTTTTTCCATTTTGTCACATCTCCGCCATATACAATGTCAGCACTTGCGTACGATGATTTGGTTGCATCCAAACTCGTTGCTGCTTGCTCCAATTCTTTCAACATATCCAAGTAAACACTTTGTTGAGAGTCATATTTTGGGGTGAATTTAGAAGCAGTATAACCTTGTGCAGCATCAGAGTATGGAATATCTCCGTACAAATCTGTAATGCGGTGGAAAGTATAAGCACGCCAAATACGAGCTATCGCATAAAGGTTTACTTGTGCAGGATCGTTTTTAACAGCATTGATAACTGTCTGAACTTCGTTTACGCCTAACGGATAAGCGTTGTTGAAGAAGTCATACGGGTAAGTACCTTGTGAGAAAAAATATTTATCTCCAATACCTGGTACATCTTTGTATGTCGAAAAATGTTGAATCGAACCTCCCGCTGCAAACTCATACGTACTAGCACAGCTATTGTTGAGTGCATCGTATTGTGCCTTGCTAAACATATAAGATGGCACAATGATGGGAGAAGTATCGGGGTTGATATTGAGTTCTTCAAAACCGTTGTCGCACGAACTGAAAAGTGCAACACCAGCCATAAAAAGAAGGGTTTTGAATGTATGTCTCTTTTTCATAAGTCTCAGGTAATACGCTATTGAGCTGACTCTTTAGCACAATTTTTTGAATTTATCCTATGTTGAAAATGCTACATGTTGGGGTTTACTGAATAAAGGAAAAGGGATTTCAAAAATGAGTTTTCTCACAGAATATGATATAATTGGGGTTATTGAAAATTTATATTCACAACTCCTCATTCCGCACTCTCTCTGAATTAGTGGGCGAAAAAATTCGCCCCTAAAAACACATCCCGATTTTCCATCAGTTCACCACATCCTAGAATTTCACTGTTAAGTTGATACCGTAGCTACGTGCTCTTGGCAAACCAAATGCCTCGAAACCTTGGGCATTGCTGTTAGTATAACTTGATTCTGGGTCAAAGTTTTCTGTCTTTTTGTACAACACAAATAAGTTACGTGCCACAAAAGAGATAGATGCCGACTGAATCTTCGCAAAGCTTAGGTATTTCGCTGGAATTTTGTAGCCCAAAACGATTTGGCGTAACTTGATAAAGCTTCCATCATACACAAATAGGTCTGAGTAGTTTTTCAAGTTGTCATAGTAAAGACGCAACTGAGATACTGGTACTGTACGAGTGTAAGAATCGCCGTTGGCAGTTACACCATTCAATACCAAGCCATTGTCACGACCTGCTAAAGTACTTTTTTGTAAGCCAAAACGAGTTGCGTACACGTTCATTACCGAGAATACATCGTTGCCGAATTTGCCATCTAACAAGATATCAAAATTCCAATTTTTGTAGGTAAACGAGTTGCTTAAACCTGTTGTCAACGGCGCTACGCCTTGTCCAATTTCTTTGATTGGGCCTTTTACTGGATAACCTGTAGAAGTATCATAAACGATATTACCTTTTGAGTCAGTAACCATCGTATAACCTTTGATGATACCATAAGGACGACCTGCATCTGTATTGACATAAGCCCAAGAACCTACCGAAGTAGCTAATTGAATGGTATTTACACCTTCAGTCAATTGAACTACTTTGTTTTGGTTATAAGCCATATTGAAGCTTGCATTCCAACTAAAGTTTTTGGTTTTTACCAAAGAACCCGTCAACAATAATTCGATACCTGAGTTGTCTACTTGTCCAACGTTAACGTAGGTATTTTGATAACCACTTGTTCCTGAAATAGCAGTTTTTACAATATCATTAGTCGTACGACGCAAGTAATAAGTCAAATCTACTCCTAAGCGATTATTGAATAATTTGGTATCAAGACCTGCTTCCCAAGTGGTTGAAGTAAATGGCTTTAAACTTGGGTTGTTAAGAAGATACTCACCATTAGTCATTGTGATTTGTTGCAATGGCTGTCCGCTACTTGTTACCATACTATAGCTTTGATTCAAGGTATATGGGTCTGGTACACCACCACCTACTTGAGCCCAAGAAGCTCTCAATTTAGCATAGTTGACAAAAGACGGCATTTCTGTAGCTTGTGATAATACAAAGCTGGTTCCTACTGCTGGATAAAGAATAGTATTGTTTTTGATACCCAATGTAGAGAACCAATCCTGACGAGCTGAAGCATTTAAAAACAAGACACCTTTGTAATCAAGGTCTAACGAGCCAAATACCGAGTTCGTCGCCAAACGTTGCGTTACTGGACGAGTCGTAGCTGTAGTCAGGTTGGTAAAGCTGTAAAAGTTTGGAATAATGAATTGTGTACCGTTAGTATAAATTTCAGAACGTTCGAAAGAGCGTTGGTTGCCACCTAACATCGCATTCATGTGAACCGGACCTAAATCGGTATTGTAGTTTACAGTCAACATAGAGTTGTTTTCTGTAACTGTCGATTTGATACCTTGATATTCACCTGCTGCATTTGTTGTATACACCGTTCCTGTTGGGATAATACCTGTGAAGTCATAGCTATAGAAGTCGCGGCTGATATTACCTTTTACAAAAAGGTTTTTCAAAATATCATACTTCAAACCAAACTGACCAATAAAGCGGTTTTTGGTATCATCGTTTCTAAATTTATTAACAACAAAGTAAGAATTGGAAGCATAAGGAGTTTCATTCCATTGAACTTCGCGACCTGTTGCGTCATAGCCTGGATCCATCCAACGAATATCTACTGTGTTGGCAATCATGTAGTTTGCCCAGTTAGGGTTACCTGGCGCATCACCAGCACTCGGACGGTTGTGAGCTTTTTCTAAGTTATATTGTGCCAAAGCCTCCATCGAAATACGTTCGCCTAATTTAGCATTAATGCTTAGGTTGGCTACTTTACGATTGAAGGTAGAATTTGGCAATACACTCTTGTTATTGATGTCTGCTACTGATGCTCTAAAGTTCAAGGCCTCAGTACCACCACTAAATGAAATGGTATTACTCAAAGTCGAACCTGTACGGTAAAAGTTCTTAATATTGTTCTGTTGTGGAGAATAAGGATGTTCTTTTCCATCAAAAGCAATATAAGGCTGTCCGTCCATTTTGGCACCCCACGAACGACGTCCCCAGCTTACGGCTTGCGCTTGCGAAGTTGGTTTTACGCCACCGTCTCCTTGACCGTACATATATTGCCAGTCAGTAAAGTCAACGACATCGTCGATTGTAGCAGTAGCGTTGTATTCTACACCAATACCTTTACGAACAGTACCTTTTTTCGTAGTAATCAAAATAACACCGTTGGCAGCACGCGAGCCATATAAGGCTGCTGCTGTACCACCTTTCAAGACTGAGATACTTTCAATATCGTCGGGGTTGATACCACCAATACCATCACCACGGTCAACATTGTGACCACTACCACCTGTAGTTGGGCTACCGCCTGGCGTACTGTTGTCGATAGGCATACCATTGATTACATATAAAGGTTGGTTATCGCCTGATAATGAGCCATTACCACGAATTACCACTCTACTCGAACCACCCGCACCTGTTGCCAAACTTGTTGCGTTTACCCCAGCAATTTTACCAGAAAGAGCATTGGCTAAGTTGGTTTCACGAGCTTGAGTAAATTCGCTACCACTTACTTCTGTTACTGAGTAGGCAAGTGCTTTTTTGTCTTTTTTCACACCCAAAGCAGTTACTACTACTTCTTGGATGTTTTGTACACTTTCTTTTAAAGTAACTGATACAGCAGTTTGATTAGCCGAAAGTTCCACTGTTTGCGGTTCGTATCCTACCATCGATACGACCAACGTAATACTTGTAATGTTATCAGGAATTCCCAATTTGAATTTTCCTGAGGCATCTGTCGAAGTACCAATTTTGGGATTACCTTTTACAAAAACAGAGGCTCCAATAATCGGACTACCATCTTTGGCAGAAGTAATCACACCTGAAACTGGAAGTGTGCCAAACATATTGAATGTAATATTGCTCTTATGAGCTAAATGGAGCTCTGCAAGCTCAGAAGCATAACCTTGAAAGGTCATACTTCCTAGCACAGATAGCCACAGCAACTTTTGTGAGCGAGGTAATAGTCGAGTTTTCATCATAGCTTGTTTAGTTGGAGATTTGGGTTTTTGCAAAATTTGCAATTTTTGTTGCGCTATTTATTTACAAACTTAGGATAAATTTTAAATAAACCTGCATTTATTGCAATTTAATTCTGCAAATTTTTCAAATAATGAGTATTTATTCTCAATTTTTGCAAAATATGAATACTTTCTCCCACTTAATAAGGATATAGAAACTTGGTCTTTTTGCTATCTTTGCAAACCATAACCAACAACCTTCCTTGAATATGTCAGTTAACCTCCTTAAAAAAGAACGAAAAGATTTAATACTGAAGGAAATCAATGTTCATACCCGTGTAACATTCGCTGAGCTAGTGGATGTATTAAATGTTTCGGAAGATACCATTCGACGAGATTTGAATGAGTTGGCCGAGGAGGGAGAGATTATAAAAATTAGAGGAGGGGCAATGTCAAAAGCCTATCACTATTCTTCTCAAGTGAAAGAAACCTATGCGCACAGCTCTAAACAAGAGATTGCTAGAAAAGCTTTGGGGTTGTTGAAAGAAGGAATGTTGGTGCTCGTTGGCGGAGGAACTACCATCAGGGAGTTGGTCAAGCTCATTCCTGATTCGCTTCGTATTACATTTATGACCGTAAACCCTTTGACCGCAGTAGAGTTATTGGATAAACCCAACGTTGATATTATCATGGTGGGCGGACAGTTATCTCGTTATAGCCAGATGGCAGTAGGCGGTGAAGTACACCAACGTTTATCCGAAATGCGTGCAGATTTATGTATTATGGGCAGTAATGCCATTGATACAAAAGGTGGATTTACAGATTCAGATTGGGAAACAGTATTGGTAAAAAAGGCGATGATTAAGGCCTCCAAAAAAGTAGCAGTATTGTCTATTGCTGAAAAATTGGATTCTGTCATGAAGATGAAAATTGCAGATTTATCAGAAATCAATTACTTAGTAACCGACCTCGACCCCAACGATGCCAAATTAGGACCTTATCAAAATAAAGGAGCAACACTTTTGTAAAAAGAAGCCATATTTTCCTGCTATTCATCAAAAAAGCGGTCTAAAATCAATTTTCGACCGCTTTTTGATACGGTTGGAGAATAACCCTAATCTCAAAATTTAGGAAGATTCATGTTTATATCTGAGTAAAAACTACACGTTCTCCACCTTGGATTCGATCTTCTCTTTTACTTGTTTCAAGTTCTCCAATAAATGTTCACGCATTTGAACAAACTGCATAATTTCTGTATGATTTTCTGAATATTTTAAGTTCGGGAAAAACAATGATGGAAATAAAATGAACTCAAGTGCTTGTGATTCAGGCTTTTTTCCTTGTTTTTTTACTGAAAGAGTAATCTTGGGCGCGTTAAAATCACGGTGCTGGCTTGAAGAATCAATATGAATGGATTCGATATGCTCAAACGGAATTTCTTTGGAAGAGGTCACCGAGGAACCAACCGTGTGGATATGATACAATTTTTGGTCAGAAAGGGCTACATATACCGCTCTTTTCTTTTTGAAAATAGAATTAATACTATCCTGCAAACTTTGCAAACCCGACAATTGTGGATATTGTACCGATACTAGGGCGTGAATAGGAGCACTAATAGAGTTACTAATGTGTGAAAACGAATCTAATACCTGAAATCTTTTAGCCATGTGAATATGTATGATTTATTAGGGTTGATTGTAAACGAAGTAAGTAATTACCGAATGCTTGCGAGTACATAATCCATTAGGGAAATGAATACTAAAACAACGGACAATTCAACTCATTTATTGATAGTCGAATGAAAAACAAGGTTAAAATTACAACTAATGTGCCAAAATTAGTCTATCTATTTTAGGAAAGAATTGTCATAAAATTTATTCTAAGAAAATCAATGACTGTCTTACAATATCTATAATAATTTAACAGTTTTTAAGAACAGATAATCAAAACTAATCTGTATCTTTACGACCAGCAACTATAAGCTTCTTTAAAAAATCAGTGAAGACTAGTCAATTTGCGTACTATGAAAGCTTTTCGTTTATTCAAATGGATATTACCACTTGTGCTATGGATCATAGCAATGAGCGGTTATGCTCATGACGGAAAGATCAAAAGTAGCTATACAAAGGTTAGCAAAACTGTTTCAAAGTTTAGTAAAAAAAGAACATTTGGTCGTCATTTTGAAGTTGAAAATAATGTACTTCTTGATAATCAGGAAGAGAAAGACGAAAGTTCTGAGCGTTCTCACGGACTGACTTCTAATACGGATGTATCAAGTACCGAACACGCTATAATTCAAACATTACAACGCTCAGATACGCCATTTGTATCTCATTTATCCTTTTCAAAAAAGTTATTTATCCTTCATTGTGTCTATTTAATTTGAAAATAGCACACTACTCACTCGTTATATTTCCCTAAAAACAGTATTAAAAATCAACATTAGCCCTTTGAGGTGACAACAGTGCAAGGACAATTCTGTGTAGCTATTATGCAGAAAAATTGATTTTGCATTGGTCTAAAAGCTTAGATTACTTATACAATCAAGGCTCGATAGAGAAGTGTAACTTTGCTTAAGGTGTTGTAAAACAGGTATGTAATGTGGTTATTGGCCATATTAATTCTATACGTACGTAATTTTGCTGACATTCGACCCAAATTTATTGCTTCAGGTTACTTCAATACTCTTTCCAGAATTCGGGCTGATTGTATGAAGCTTTCTGTTCAGAACCACTTTCTGTTTCTGAATCGATAGCATATAAGAAATAGTGCAAATCAGAAGTTAGGCTTAGTTGGTGTTGAAATTTTACCCACTATTCCAAACGTACTGAGAACTATTACTTAGTGTGTATGCGGGGGCATACACAAGGTTTTGTCCGTTTCATTTTAATCACTTGACTCAAAATTATGAAATCCTATTTGGTATGGATTTTCGGCCTGATGTGTAGTGCAAATGTGGCTTTAGCACAAAGCCGTGATACATTGCGCTTAAACGTTGACGAGGCCGAACAACAGTTTGTTAAAAACAACCTTACTTTGCTGGCTCAGAAGTATAACATTGAAGCCTCCAAAGCTGCAATTATTCAGGCAAAACTTTTGCCTAATCCTAACATCAATTACGAACAAGGTTTGAATACAAAGAAGACCATTGCCAATGATGCACCTATTGGCGCTTTTGGCGAAAGAACTTTGCAGATTCAACAATTGATTTTATTGGCAGGAAAACGGAATAAGCAAGTCAATGTTGCTAAAATTAATGCAGAGATTACTGATTATCAATTCTTTGAAATCGTAAGAGGTTTAACATATCAGCTACATAGTAGCTTTTATACGATTCATTATTTACAAAAAACGTTAGCTACATACGAGCAGGAAATAGAAACACTTAATAAGCTCTTAAATGCTTATTCTGATCAAGTTACCAGAGGTAATGTTCCACAAAAAGAACTGATTCGTTTACAGTCGTTTTTAGTAAGTCTGGAAACAGAACGTTCAAATATCATTTTGGAAATCACTGATAATCAGGCTATACTCAAAGTGCTTTTGTCGGATCCTTCTACCAAAACGGTACATCCAGTTGTAGATGACAATGCTTTGGAACAAAAAAGCGTAATAGGGTTACAGCTCAGCGAGTTAATCAACAATGCCACTGATAATCGCTATGACCGTAAGATTCAAGAAGCATCTGTAAGATTGGCTTCGGCAGACTTAGCTTTGCAAAAAGCAATGGCTACACCTGATTTGACGATTGGCTATAGCTATGACCGTGCAGGTAGTTATCTCAATAATTACCATGGCTTAACTATTGCGATGGATTTGCCAGTGTTCAATAAAAATCAAGGAAATATCAAGATTGCTGAAAATACAATTCAAGCAAACAAACAAAATTTAGCACAAACCGACGTACAAATTAACAATGACGTTTTGCAAGCCTTGCTCAAAGCACAAGAAGCCGAACGTTTGTATAAGACACTTGATAAAAACTATTTGCCAAGTTTTAATAAATTGATTGACGGAGTAGTACAAAACTACCAAAAGCGTAATATCACTCTGCTAGAGTTTATGGACTTTTTAGAGTCGTATAAAATTACCGTTACGCAAATCAATACACTTCAAAACACAAGAATGCAGACATTCGAAAATCTCAATTTTGTAGTAGGCAAAAAAGTTCTTTAAGATTTAAACAGACATCACAATGAAAAAGCATATAAAGTATCTTTCAATTCTTGCAATCTCAACTTTGGCTACTGCTTGTAGCTCTTCTCAGGCAGATAATGAATCAAAAGCTGAGGATCAGCCTTTTGAACTTTCGCAACGCCTAAAGCAAGAATTGAGCTTGGCGCCCGCAACCTTGGAGCCTATTCAAACCCAATTGCAGTTGACAGGCAAAGTAATGCCTTACGAAGATAAACAAGTAAAAGTATCTCCGTTGGTGGATGGTGTTATCGAAAAAATCCATGCTAATTTGGGTGATTTTGTCAACAAAGGACAAACACTTGCTGTAGTTCACTCATCGGAGGTGGCAGACGTTGAAAATCAAACGGTTAGTGCTACTTCAGATTTGCTTTCGGCTCAGAAAAACTTGCAAGTACAAAAAGATATGTACAAAGCAGGTTTGGCATCTGAAAAAGACGTGACTTTTGCCCAAAACGATGTGTTGAAAGCTCAAGGGTCATTGAAACGAGCCAAAGAAGTATCTAGTATTTATAGTGTAAAAAATGCGTTTTATACCTTGAAAGCGCCAATTTCAGGTTATGTAATTGAAAAAAACAATGCCATTTCTGATAAAATGTCTTTTCACGAAGGCGAAACAGGAGCATTTTTTACCATTGCTGACTTATCTCAAATTCAAGTGGTAGCAAACGTGTATGAAGCGGATATTGCTAAAGTTCATGTAGGCTCTCAAGTACAAGTAAAATTGATTTCTTATCCTGATAAAGTCATTAAAGGGGTAGTAAACAAAATGAGTAATGCACTAGACCCTGAAACTCGTACTTTACAGGTTCGTATCAATATGCCAAACCCTGGCTTTTTGATGAAACCAGAAATGTTTGCACAGGTAGACGTAAGTTACAGTTCGGCAGATAGAAGCATTGCGATTCCTTCGTCGGCAGTAATTTTTGACCAAAACAAAAACTTTGTGGTTGTTTATAAGGATGCCAAGCATTTGGAGGTAAGAGAAATCCAGATTGCGAAACAAAACTCTAATAAAACTTATGTGATTTCAGGTTTGAAAGAGGGTGAAAATGTAATGAACAAAAACCAATTGTTGGTGTACAACGCATTGGTAAACTAGTGTGTAAAGTAAATAGTGTTTTTTCGACTAAAAAATGCTATTCAGCTTATGCAAAAATTGTTCAAAACAGTATTCTTATAAATCACTCATTCGAATGAAAAAGGTATTAGCGTTATCGCTCAAATATAAATTTGCAGTATTCTTTTTTACTGCTGTGGTAGTGATTGGAGGTATTTCTAGTTTTATCAATACTCCAATTGATGCCTTTCCTGATGTTACCAATACTCAGGTAACTATCATTACTCAATGGTCTGGGCGTAGTGCTGAGGAAATTGAAAAATTTGTAACTGCTCCGCTCGAAATCTCGATGAACGGGGTGCAAAAGAAAACTACAGTTCGTTCAACAACGCTATTCGGTTTATCTGTAGTAGTGGTTATGTTCGACGACGGTGTTGACAATAACTTTGCTCGTATTCAGGTTAATAATGCCTTGATGGGCGTTGAACTGCCCGATGGCGTAGAGCCTGAAGTACAACCGCCTTATGGACCAACGGGCGAAATCTTCCGCTATACCCTCGAAGGTAAAGGGATGACTTCACGTCGTTTTAAGGAAATTCAAGACTGGGTGATTGACCGTAATTTACGCTCAGTACCAGGCGTGGCAGATATTGTAAGTTTTGGTGGTGAGGTAAAAACGTATGAGATTAGTGTAAATCCTAATTTGCTTCAGGACTATAAAATTACGCCACTAGATGTATTTACGGCTGTTGAGAAAAGTAATATCAACGTTGGAGGTGACGTAATTACCAAAAACAACCAAGCCTACGTGGTTCGTGGGATAGGTTTATTGAAGAATATCCAAGACATTCAAAATATCTTGGTCGATAATATCAATGGCGTACCTGTTTATGTAAAAACGGTTGCAACCGTAACAGAGTCGGCTTTACCTCGTTTGGGACAAGTGGGTCGTGGCGAAGACAATGATGCTGTAGAAGGTATTGTGGTAATGCGTAAAGGAGAGAATCCTTCAGAGGTAATTCAAAGCTTGAATCTGAAAGTGGAGGAGTTGAATTCAAAAATTCTTCCTAATGGTGTAAAAATCAAAACGTTTTATAATCGTCAAACGCTCCTAGATTTTTGTATCGAAACAGTAACGCACAACCTTATTGAAGGGATTGTTTTGGTAACATTAATCGTATTGATTTTCTTAGCTGACTGGCGTGCATCCTTGATTGTATCGATGATTATTCCGTTGGCTTTGCTGTTTGCGTTCTGTTGTCTGAAACTTCTTGGTATGAACGTAAACCTACTTTCATTAGGAGCGGTAGACTTCGGGATTATTATTGATGGTACAGTGGTGGTAGTCGAAGGGCTTATTGTGGTTTTGGCTCATCAAGCGGAGCATGTGGGAATGGAGCGCTTTAATAAATTGGCTAAAATGTCGATTATCAAGCGTACAGGTACGAGCATGGGTAAAGCGATTTTTACCTCAAAAATCATTATTTTGATTGCTTTGCTACCCATTTTTGCCTTCCAAAAAGTAGAAGGTAAAATGTTTACGCCATTGGCTTGGACATTGGGTTCAGCTTTGCTCGGTGCCTTGATTTTTACATTGACTTTGGTGCCTGTGATGGTAAGTATCTTAATGAATAAAAACGTAAGAGAGAAAAGTAATTTCTTAGTCGATGCTGTAATGAAGTATTCGATGAAGCTTTTCAACTACTGTTTTACGCATAAAAGATTTACTTTCATTACAACTGGTATTATTACGGTTGTGGGCTTTTGGACCTTAACTATTCACGGAACAGAGTTCTTGCCTCAACTCAACGAAGGCTCTATTTACGTGCGTGCCACAATGCCACGTAGTATTAGTTTGGACGAGTCTGTGCGTTATGCTAACGATATTCGTAAGGTATTTGAAGGCTTCCCTGAAGTTCGTCAGGTACTTTCGCAGGCAGGTCGCCCGAACGATGGTACTGACCCAACGGGTTTCTATAATGTCGAATTTCACGTAGATATTTATCCACAAAAAGAATGGGCTAGTAAGCTAACCAAAGCGCAACTGATTGAAAAAATGGAAAACAAATTGAGTATTTTCCAAGGAGTTGTATTTGGATTCTCGCAACCTATTATGGATAACGTAGAAGAAGCGGTATCAGGGGTAAAAGGTTCAATTGCCGTAAAAATCTATGGAAACGACTTTGAGTTTTTGGAAGGTGAAGCAGAGAAAGTAGAAAAGGTATTACGCCGTGTAAAAGGTATCGAGGATTTAGGTATTATCCGTAACCTTGGACAGCCAGAATTGCATATTGAGCTTGACCAACAGAAAATGAACTTCTATGGTGTACAAACAGCCGATGCTGATGCCGTAGTAGCCATGGCGATTGGTGGACAGACTGCCAGTCAGTTGTACGAAGGTGAACGCAAATTTGATATTCGTGTACGTTTCCAATCGGAATTCCGTAAGTCAGAGCAAGAGATTCGCAATTTGATGGTGCCATCTATGAGCGGTACTAAAATACCTATTAAGCAAATCGCAGAAGTAAAAACATTGACAGGTCCAAGTTTGATTTTCCGTGAAGATACCAAGCGTTTTATTGCTGTGAAATTCTCTGTTCGTGGTCGTGATATGGGTAGTACCATTGCCGAAGCGCAACAAGAAGTGAAAAAAGTCATTCCTAGCCTACCAAAAGGATACGACATGAAATGGAAAGGTGATTTCGAAAACCAACAACGTGCGTCTAAACGATTGGCGCAAGTAGTTCCTATTTCGATGATTGCGATTTTCTTTATCCTCTATGTAATGTTTGGTAGCTTGAGAGATGCAGGTTTGGTATTCTCTAATGTACCGTTTGCGATTATTGGTGGTTCGGTAGCCTTGTTGGTTACGCATACCAATTTCAGTATTTCGGCAGGTATTGGTTTTATTGCCTTGTTTGGTATATGTATTCAAAATGGGGTAATTATGATTGAGGTATTTAAAGAAAACCTCCATAAGAAAATGACCTTGCTCGACTCGATTACTGAAGGGGTCAAATCGAGGGTTCGTCCAGTAATGATGACCGCTATGATGGGTATTTTCGGGATGTTACCAGCCGCTACTTCTTCAGGTATTGGCTCAGAATCTCAAAAGCCTCTTGCAATTGTAGTAATTGGTGGGATGATTGGTGCAACTATATTGACGCTCTTTATTTTCCCATTATTCTACGAAAGAGTGTATAGAAATAAATAGAAATACAGAGATAAGGAAACATTTTCCTTAATCTTCTAAAAATATAACAAGCTTTTAGCTTAAAGACTAAATAATCTATTTGTCTGTTTAGGAATCGCTGCCGGCAATGCTGGCAGTGATTTTTCTTTTTTACAAAACAATATTCCTTTAAAAACTCTAATTTTGTAAGCTTGAATAGGAAATGGCTGTAGGCCAGTGGGCACATTCAGAAAATGAATAGCCTAAAGCATAGTGCGGAGCATGTTAATGTCAACATACTTTCTATTCTTGATTAGTATTGTATAAAATTTAAGTGTTATATCTGTAGATACGAATTTGGGAAATTAACAATTCTTCTAAGTCCATAATCAAATAGCAGATATCCAAAATATTATCAACAATACCATCAACCAATTATATCGACCCCAAAATCTAGCAATTACATCAATACCATAATGGCAAGACCTTCAAAGAATACAGATACTGATAATAAACCCGCTAAAAAAGCAAACGAAACACCTCTTTCGAAACAATACAATCAAATTAAAGCCAAATATCCTGGTGCCTTATTGCTGTTTAGGGTAGGGGATTTTTATGAAACTTTTGGCGAAGATGCCGTTACCGCTTCTAAAATTTTAGGTATTGTTTTGACTCGTCGTAACAATGGTAATGCTGATGACCAACTGGCTGGTTTTCCACACCACTCTTTGGATACATATTTACCCAAATTAGTACGTGCAGGTCAGCGTGTGGCTATTTGCGACCAGTTAGAAGACCCTGCCACAGCCAAAGGTATCGTAAAACGTGGTGTTACTGAGCTAGTTACGCCTGGGGTATCCTTCAACGATAACGTACTTGATGTAAAGCAAAATAACTATTTAGCTTCGATTTCCTTTGCAGGTTTTTCAAAAGATGTCATTGGTATTTCGTTTTTAGATGTATCTACGGGGGAGTTTTTATGCTCACAAGGAGGTGCTCCTTATATTGAAAAACTTCTACAAAGTTTTATGCCTTCCGAGGTATTGTATTGTAAAAAATACCGACAAGAGTTTACCCAACTGTTTGGCGATAAGTTCAATACTTTCGCTTTAGAAGAATGGGTATTTACGCATGATTTTGCCTATCCTTTGTTGATTAATCATTTCAAAACCAATTCGTTAAAAGGTTTTGGAGTAGAGACGCTCAATGAAGGTATCATTGCCGCTGGGGTAATTTTACATTATCTCGCTGAGACTGAGCACCGAGAAGTAGGACATATCGTTCGTATCAACCGTTTGGAGGAAGATAAGTATGTATGGCTAGATAAATTTACCATTCGTAACCTGGAGCTTGTTCATCCTCAACAAGAAGGCGGAGTGCCTTTGATTACTATCATTGACCAAACCCATACGCCCATGGGTGCACGTTTGTTGCGCAAGTGGTTGGTGCTGCCCCTCAAAGAAAAATCATTAATTCAAGAAAGATTAAATACCGTTGCCTTTTTCAAAAAACATGTAGAACTACGAGATATTTTACAGCAGCATCTCAAGCAAATTGGCGACTTAGAACGCTTGATTTCGAAGGTAGCGGTACGTCGTATCAATCCTCGTGAGATGTTGCAATTGAAAAAAGCCTTGTCACATATCGAACCAATCAAGGGGCATATCCAAGAAGCACTTTTGGATTTTGGTAATGATTTGGGCGCTGACGTTCTCAAACGCTATGCTGACCAGTTGAACCCTTGTCATTTTTTACTAGAAAAAATCCAGAAAGAACTCCGTGACGAAGTTCCTATTGTGACCAATCAAGGTAATATGATTCGTGAGGGCGTCGATGAAGATTTAGATGCTTTATTGAAGGTGGCCTATTCAGGAAAAGACTTTTTGATAAAATTACAAAATCGAGAAATTGAGCGTACTGGTATTACTTCACTGAAGATTTCCTTTAATAAAGTATTTGGATATTATTTGGAAGTAACCAATTCGCATAAAGATAAAGTGCCTGTTGATTGGATTCGTAAACAAACTTTGGTAAACGCTGAGCGTTATATCACGCCAGAACTAAAGGAATACGAAGAAACAATTATAGGAGCTGAAGATAAAATCTTTGTCATCGAACAGCGTATTTTCAATGATTTGGTAAACGTAGCCAATGAATATGTCTTGCAAATTCAACAAAATGCAAGGATGATAGCCGTATTGGATGTACTGACCAACTTTGCAAAAGTGGCAGAGAAAAATAATTATACGCAACCTAATGTTACCGATGCTAAAATTCTCGAAATTAAAGAAGGGCGCCACCCAGTAATTGAACAGCAATTGCCATTGGGCGAAGCATACGTGCCAAACGATTTGCATTTGGATGATGCCGAACAACAGATTATTATCATTACAGGACCAAACATGGCGGGTAAATCTGCCTTGTTGCGCCAAACAGCCTTGATTGTATTAATGGCACAAATTGGTTGTTTTGTCCCTGCTCAAGCAGCCGAAATTGGGATTGTAGATAAGGTATTTACCCGTGTAGGAGCCAGCGATAACTTGAGTAAAGGTGAGTCTACCTTTATGGTCGAAATGACCGAAACGGCAAGTATTTTGAATAATCTTTCAGACAGAAGCTTAGTTTTGATGGACGAAATTGGACGTGGTACAAGTACTTATGATGGGGTATCTATTGCTTGGGCTATTGCCGAATATTTGCATAATCACTCTCATTTCAGACCCAAAACGCTATTTGCGACACACTATCATGAGCTAAATGAGTTGACTACTGACTTTAAACGTATCAAAAACTTCAATGTTTCGGTAAAAGAAGTAGGCAACAAAATCATCTTTATGCGTAAGTTGATGGAAGGTGGTTCAGAGCACAGTTTTGGTATTCATGTGGCGCAATTGGCAGGTATGCCTGTGAGTGTAGTGCATCGTGCCAACGAAATTTTGGCGGAATTAGAACGCAATCGTTCTAAAGAACAACATCGCACTACCATCAAAGAGATGCCAAAACAGAATTATCAAATGAATATTTTTGAAGCAAGTAATCCGAAACTTGAGAAAATACAGGAAGCTCTGAAGAAATTAGACGTCAATACGCTTTCTCCAATAGAAGCCTTGCTGAAACTGAATGAGTTTAAAAAGATGCTTGAATAAATTGTAAGTTAGGAAACAGTCATTCCCGATTAAGTGATTTAGTGCATGAGCGATTGAGTGATTATTTTGAAATATAGTATCAAAAAAGGCGATTGAGATTTAGTTTTTCGATCGCCTTTTTTGATCAACTGTCAAGGTGCGTCTAGCATTACCTAGTTCAAAACTAATTTTTGATACTATCTTTCAGCATGATACCTCTTTAGACGCAATCATTGCGTCTCTACAAATGTATTTCATATTTAGACTAATCACTCATTCAAGCAATCGCTAAATCACTCAATATGGTACATAAATCGACAATTTCAAATCCAAACACATCGTTACCTTTAAAATAACTCCATAAGACTATGCTCAAATACTCATTAATTTTGCTTTTTTCTATCTTTCAAATTACCCAATCAAATGCCCAAAGTGTTATCGTTTGGAGCGGAGAAAGTCCATTGAAAATCAGTGATTTTATAGCGAAGTCACCATCGAATAGTGGTAATTTATATGGATGTCAAGCCAGTTGCAGTATCGATTTTGGATTTCGAATGAGTGCTGCTTCGTTTATGTTGACCAAGAATTTCAATAATAAAGTTAAAGCAGTTTTTACCAGAAATACCTCTTACTTAGTGGCAAATACAGAGGAACAAAAACAGCAGTTGGTGGCCTATTCACAGTGTATTTTTGATGTGACAGAATTGTATGCTCGTAAATTTAGAAAGCGCCTTTTTGAAGAGAAGAAAGCCTTTTCAAATAGCGAGTTTTACGCCAATGCCCAAGAAGAACTCCAAAAAGAACTTCAAGCGCGTGAAAACTACATTCAAACCGCAACCAAGCTAGGACAAAACACCGAAGAATTGACTAAAATCAGAACGCAAGTACTAGCCGAAATTGCTGAACTTTCGGATTATTGTTACGACTGTAAACCCAAGAAATAGTAGAAATGCTGCTAATATAGAGACGCAAGGCATTGCGTCTCTATATAAATACTCCTTCATAAATTTTTCATATAGAATTAAACCAAGGTTATGGTTGAAAAATGTAAATTTGAGTTAGGCGAATACGCAAAGCCTCAAATTATACTTGTATGAAAATCGATGCATACCAAATATCGGAAGTCTTTAACCTCAAGAAGTTTAAACAAGACTATACCAGCGAACCTTCTCTTTACAACAATTCAGAATTATTCTATAAGCGTGAAGACGATACCTATATCTATTTATTGAGTTATGGATTAGTAGTTTTTGCGGGTGTTAATGATTTGGAGAAGAGTGAATTTTTGAAATTTATCAAAAACTACGCAGAAGGACTCATTGAGGAAAAGTTTGAAGATGACTTTATCGTCCAGACAGACCCTTCAATTTCGGTTGTTCTCAAGCATAACTCTATCACAGTATCCGAGCTTACAGATGATTCTATCCGTATCATTATGCTCAATATTGGTCAGTCTGTGGCATTGGATTATTATGAGGCATTGACTTATAAAATTGCCACCAGCACCAAGCAAATGACAGATGAGTTAGAGCATCACGGGCGGCTCAAAAGCTCCCAAAGCGAACTCCTGAAGTTTATCGGCAGAACTATCAATATCAAAAATAGTATTATCGATAACCTCTATATTTTTGACTCACCCGAAGAAGCTTGGGAAAATGAACATTTAGAACGCATCGATAAAGGTTTAAAAAAGACCTTCGACCTCAAAATGCGTTATCAAGATATTGAATACAAACTCAAAATCGTTCAAGAAAACCTTACCCTTTTTATGGAGCTAGTTCAAAATAGAGAAAGCACCCGCCTCGAATGGGTTATCATTATCTTGATTTTGATAGAAGTGTTTGACTTGATATTTACGAAGATATTTTAGGAACTTAAGTGGCAAAGGAAGAAAATAATAAAGGGACAAAGTGTTTAAATGCTTTGTTGTAAAGAGGTCGATAAGGAGACATTTCAATAAATTGAGTGTTATTTTGGGTGGAAGTTTGAACTATGCTTATCTTGATTACATAATTAAATCAAGATTCATGATCTTTAATTTGATGCTTTATTGAGTCAATAATTACCTTTCGATGTAGTATTTTTATAGGTATGAGTTTATGTTAATCAAAATGACTACTCTTTTTTACACTAAAAAAACAATAATAAGTAAATCTATGTTGAAGAATAGATAATCAAAATAAAAAAAGTCATTAACATTAGATTTGAAGTTCATATATAGCTTCGAATTAGAAAATAAACCAATGATTTAAAAATATGATAGATTCAATAACTATAAAAAACTTCATGGTTCACTCAGAGTTGACCCTCAGGGACATACCTTCAATAAATTTAATAATAGGAAAGAACGATACTGGAAAAACAGGAATACTTAAGCTTTTATATGGAACGGTGAAAGCACTCGAAATATATAGTATTAAAGCAAAACAATCAGATGTTATTTTCAAAAAAGAGCTTTCAGACAAACTTCTAGACACATTTATGCCACGTAAAAATGGTCTGGGAGATTTGGTTTTGAAAGGTAGTAAAGAGAAGCTTGATGTAAATATTACAATAGCTGGAAACAATGGGAAATATAGACAACCAATTTATTTTTCATTTGGAGAAAGAACAGAAAAGTCTATATCCACTTGTATAGATCACGTTGTGCCTTTGCCAAATAATACAATTAACGCTCTTTTTATTCCAGCAAAGGAAGTATTAACCGCATTTAATGATATTCGAAATATTAGAGAGTTACAGTTTGGGGTAGGTTTTGATGATACTTATCTTGATTTAATAAAGGCTCTCAATATTCCAACTACGAAAGGGCGAGTAGCCAATGAATTAAGCCAAGTAAATCAAACACTTGAAGATTTATTTGAGGGGAAAATTGAGCAAACTGGACTCAATGAACAACCGTTTATATTCAAAAAAGGTAACCAACAATTTGCCATGCAACAAACGGCAGAAGGTATTAAAAAAATTGGGATACTTACTACCTTAATAACAAATAGGCAGCTTGGCAAAGGTACAATTCTTTTTATGGACGAACCTGAAACTGCTCTACATCCAGATGCAATCAGACAAATGGTAGAGATGTTAGTGGCTATGAGTAAAGCTGGCGTTCAAATATTTCTTGCATCTCATAGCTATTTTGTAATAAAACAGCTTGCAAATTGTGCTAAAAGAGATGAGCTAAATGTTAGGTGTTGGAATATGAGAAGAGAAGATGGAAAAACGATAATTAATTCATATCATGACTTAATTGATGGAGTACTACCATCTAATTCAATTATTGATGAAGCACTTAAAATGTATGATGAAGAAATTAGTATTGATTTAAAATAGTTCTATCTTATGCCTAGTTTTACAGAAAGTAACATTACATTAAATTTCCCAGATGAGAATTATTTTAGATTGGGTCAGTGTGATTGGTATAAGAAAAACCAAAATAATTTTGCTGAAATGGATTTTTGTTGGTTTGACCAACAAAATGATATTTTATACTTGATTGAACTCAAAGATTGGAGGAATAATTTATTAAATGAGGAAACTGACCCTAGCTTCACTCCAGATCAAATACAAAAGATTAAAAAGAATATTTCAAATTACAGGATTGAAAATCTTCTGAAAAAGTCTGTAGATTCAGTTTGTATGTTCATGTCAGTATTACTTGACACGAAAAATGGTAGGGAAATTAAACAATGTTCCCCATTTGAGATTTCTTCTACAACTAAGATTAAGCTTTTGTCAATTATTAATTGGATTGATGCAGACTCTACATATATTACTAATATCAATACAAAATATAAGTCTAAATTTGGTTCTTATGCAAAACTATTTGGTATTAAGTCTTTTTTAGTATTAACCAAAGATAAAGCTTCTGAATTTTTACCTTGGATAACTTAAAAATAAAACAGGAGACCACCACACAACCCATCTCACAACCCTGTAGTCTCCTTTTTTCTCCTCAACCAACTATTTGACTTAAACCTCGACTGTAACGTTCGAGAATTTTAATGATTTATCTTCGCCCAATTCCATCATCACAATAGAATCTTTGCTTACGTAATGACCAAGAATTTGTTTTGATAGTTCGTTCAAAATTCTTCTTTGCAATACACGCTTGAGTGGACGAGCACCCATGGTTGGGTCATAACCTTCTTCAGCTAAGAAAGTCAAGGCTTCGTCGGTAGCTTCCAGAGTGATACCCTGTTCTTTCAAACGGTCTTGTATTTGTTTGAACTGTATTTCAACAATCTTGTGAAGGTTGTTTTTAGAAAGTGGCTCAAACATTACAATTTCATCCACACGGTTCAAAAACTCTGGACGAACCACTTGTTTCAATAAGCTCATGACTTCTTCTTTGGCTTTTTCTAAAACAATATGGTCATTCCACCCTTCCATTTCTCCCAATTTTTCTTGAATAATATGACTACCAATGTTTGAAGTCATAATGATAATCGTATTCTTGAAATTGGCAATACGTCCTTTATTGTCAGTCAGACGTCCGTCGTCTAGTACTTGCAAAAGGATATTCCAAACGTCTGGGTGTGCTTTTTCGATTTCATCGAGCAAAATTACACTGTAAGGTTTACGACGCACAGCTTCGGTCAACTGTCCACCTTCATCATAACCTACGTATCCTGGAGGTGCTCCAATCAAACGGCTTACCGCATGGCGTTCTTGGTACTCAGACATATCGATTCTGACCATCGCATTCTCATCGTTGAATAGATAATCAGCAAGTGATTTGGCTAATTCGGTCTTACCAACCCCTGTTGTACCCAAGAAAATAAATGAACCAATCGGACGGCGAGGGTCTTGCATACCAGCGCGTGAACGACGTACTGCATCTGAAATAGCCTCAATCGCTTCCTCTTGTCCAGCTACACGTTTGCCTAGTTCTTCTTCCATGTGCAAGAGTTTTTCTTGTTCGGCACGCATCATTTTCGATACAGGAATCCCTGTCCATTTCGCTACAACTTCGGCAATATTCTCAGCTGTAACTTCTTCCTGAAGCATGGTGTTTTCTTCTACTTTCGGGGTTTGTAGCTCTTTGAGCTTGTTTTCCGCCTCAAGTAATTTACCATATCTTATCTCTGCTACCTTACCATAATCGCCAGAACGTTCTGCTTGCTCTGCCTCTAATTTCAAGCGATCAATATCTTCTTTGATTTTGCGAACATTATCGAGCACCGATTTTTCGGATTGCCATTTGGCCATTAAACCAGACTTTTTCTCAGTCAATTCTGCCAATTCACGACTAATAATGGTTTCACGCTCTTTATTATTTTCACGACGAATCGCTTCTCTTTCAATTTCGAGTTGCATGATACGGCGTTGTAAGTCGTCAATTTCTTCAGGAACAGAATCAATTTCCATACGCATTTTTGCGGCTGCTTCGTCCATCAAGTCGATGGCTTTATCAGGTAAAAAACGATCTGAAATATAGCGGTTTGACAGCTCAACCGCTGCAATTACTGCATCATCCTGAATACGTACCCCGTGGTGAAGTTCATATTTCTCTTTGATACCTCTCAAGATAGAAATGGCATCTGTCACATCTGGCTCACCAACGTTTACGGCTTGGAAACGACGTTCGAGTGCTTTGTCTTTCTCAATATATTTTTGGTATTCCTTGAGCGTAGTTGCACCAATCGCATGCAATTCGCCACGCGCCAAAGCTGGTTTGAGCAAGTTGGCCGCATCCATAGCACTATCGCCACCGCCTCCTGCGCCAATCAAGGTATGTATTTCATCAATAAACATGATGATTTCACCCTCTGCGTCGGTTACCTCTTTGATAACAGCCTTCAAACGCTCTTCAAACTCACCCTTGTATTTGGCACCTGCAATCAACAAGCCCATATCTAGGGTATAAATCGTTTTGCTACGAAGGTTTTCGGGTACGTCGCCCAATACGATTCTTTGTGCTAAGCCCTCTACGATAGCGGTTTTACCTACGCCTGGTTCACCAATCAACATTGGGTTGTTTTTGGTACGGCGAGAAAGAATCTGTAAAACACGACGAATTTCTTCATCACGACCAATCACTGGGTCGATTTTTCCTGATTTGGCTAATTCATTTAAGTTACGAGCATATCGTTCTAGTGAACGATAGGTTGCTTCTGCATTTTGGTCTTTCACGTTGGTGTTACCTCTAAGTTCTTTAATCGCTGATTTGAGTGTATTTTCTTTGAAGCCACTATCTTTCAATAAAGTAGCTACGGAGTCCTTTCCTAACAATAAACCCATCAAAAGTATTTCTACGCTGACAAACTCATCATCAAAATCTTTCAATAAGTTTTCGGCTTTTGTCAGAGCAGCGGCGGCGTCATTCGCCAAATAAGGTTGTCCGCCTGATACTTTTGGATAGGAGTTAACAATACTTTCAAGTTTGGTCAATAGGATATTTTCATTCACACCCATTTTCTTCAACAAAAAGCCCGAAGTATTGCCGTCTTCTTCAAGAATCGCTTTCAGCAAGTGCCCCGCTTCGATGGCCTGCTGACCATTACCCGAGGCAATCGTAGCTGCCTGCTGGATAATCTCCTGGGTTTTGGTGGTGTATTTATTAAAGTTCATATCAGTAGTTTTGTTTTGTCCTGATTTGTTTTATTAGCTAATTATTTATCAAATATGAATCCAATCCGTATAATCGGAAAAAATGTCTTGTTTTGAGATATTTAGAGAATTTTTATCAGCCAAAATTTCAGTAGAATACCCCCAAATCAGCATTTATAATGTCATATTGTCTTTAGATTTGTAGGGGAATAAATTTTAGTATTAATACTGAATTGCGATTGTATTTTGTAATATCTGTATTTTACAATAAAAATTTACAAACTGTTATTTGGCACGATTACTCATGATTATAAGCACTGGTAATTAATTGAAAATTTACATTCACAATTCACCATTCGCTCATTTACAATTAAACAATATCACTAAATCATTCATTCACAATTAATCATCATGCAACTCAGAAAATTTCAAACAGAACTTATTAGTGAAATCGGTCTTGGTACTTGGCAGTTAGGCAGTGCCGATTGGGGAAATGTAACCGAAGAGTCTGCCTTCGAAATTCTTAATCGCTTTGTGGATTTAGGAGGTAACTTTATCGACACAGCCGATGTATATGGTGGCGGTATTAGTGAGAAAGTTATTGGCAAGTTTTTGAAAACCCGTTCTGAAATAATCTACGTAGCGACCAAACTAGGAAGACGAGGAGATAATGGTAATGGTTGGCCACAAAATTTTACCTATGAGGCCATCAAACGCCATGTAGAAGAATCTCTTCAAAACCTTCAATTGGAACAGTTGTATTTGGAACAATTACACTGTATCCCAACCGAAGAATTACAAAAAGGAGATGTTTTTGACTCTCTGAGAAAACTTCAATGTGAAGGTTTAATCAAATACTGGGGGGTAAGTGTCGAGACGGCCGAAGAGGCACTTATTTGTTTGGAGCAGGAAGGTTTGGCTTCTTTACAAATTATCTTTAATCTATTCCGTCAACATCTTGCGGACGAAATCTTTGCTAAAGCTCAAGAAAAAGGCGTTTCATTGATTGTTCGTGTGCCTCTAGCGAGCGGGCTTTTGAGTGGAAAATATACCAAGAATACGGCTTTTGCTGCCACAGACCATCGTAATTATAATGCCAATGGTGAGTTTTTCAATGTTGGTGAAACATTTTCAGGAGTGGCTTTTGAACAAGGTGTAGAATTTGCTCAGAGCCTAGGAAATCTTATGCCAGATGAGCGTTTGGCACAATGGTCGTTGCGTTGGATTCTGGATCATCCAGCTGTTACAACAGTTATTCCTGGCGCTACCAAAATCTCGCAGGTAGAGTCAAACGTAAGCTCAAGTGATTTACAACCTTTATCTGCCGAAATTCATACAGCTTTGAGAGAGGTATATGATACCCAAATTAAGCCTGCGATTCGTGGCAAATACTAGCCAACTTGAGGGTTGAAATTTGTTAATATTTGTTAAAATTGGCTTTTTAGAAATATTTTTTTTAGAAAAATTAGATGCCTTTTGCTAAAGAAAAAGTATCTGTTGGTTTTCTTGAAAAATTGGGCTATCCGTCGAGATAGCCTATTTTTTGTACTAATCAAAGAAATTACTCAAATAGAAAAAAGTTAAATGTATATCAATAAAGTACAATGCCGTAAACTCACAAGTATTGTGCAAGCTTGTAAATGACAGGATTTTACCGTAATTTTGTAGTCCATCATCCAAAAAATAGACATGGTAAAATCCATTTTATTGCTTATTTTTTGTAGTGTAATTTCACTATCAATTGTAGCAAAAGATGCACGGTCATTTCAGGGTAAAGCTTCGTTTTATGCTCGTAAATTCAACGGCAGACGGACTTCAAGTGGCGAACGCTACAAAAATAATGGCTACACAGCAGCTCATCGTAGTTTGCCTTATGGTACCTTGTTGGAAGTAACCAACAAATCCAACGGCAAAAAGGCTGTGGTACGTGTAAACGACAGAGGCCCGCATAGAAGAAAAGTACTTTTAGACTTGAGTTATGCGGCTGCCAAAAAAATTGGAATAGTTAGACGAGGTATAGGTAATGTACGTGTTAGGGTCCTCTCTAAACAAGAAATTCCAAATGCACTTTATGCAAGTGCTCGCAATTAGGAACAATCTTTTCCTTCTATGAATCCTCATATCTTCGGGTATGAGGATTTTTTTTGTTTTTTTAAGGCACAAAGGCACAAAGTGTGTTTAGGGGATAGGGGAGAGGGGTTAGTTAAGGAGTTTTTTGTTTGGAGGTTCAAAGGGATCAGGCACAGAGGTACAAAGTGTGTTTTGGGAAATAGGGGTTAGGGGACAGGGTTGATGGGTTAGGTGAGGAGTTGTTGTGAGGGGATTTTTTGATTTTAACATAGATAGAATCCCTTTTCCTAATTTTCAAATTATCAAATCTTCAAATATCAACGATAGTGTGTTAAATTTAGGAAGGATTTGGCTTGATGCTTCCCAAAATACTGAGATAAAACACTTTGTGCCTTTGTGCCTTTGTGCCTTTGTGCCTTTGTGCCTTTGTGCCTTTGTGCCTTTGTGCCTTTGTGCTTAAGCTAAACCTTCTTACCTCAAACTCAATAAACTGAAAAATGCAAAGACGAAATTTTCTACAAAACCTTGTACTTGGTACAGGCGGCTTATCTGCCTTACCTTTTGCCAGTCAAGCAACTCATCAAAATTTCCAACGTATTCTTAGCTACGCACCCGAAAAAGATGTTACGACCGACGAGGATTATTGGGCTCAAATTCAGTTGGCTTTTTCTGCTTCGCCTAATTTGATTAATATGAGCAATGCTGGGGTGAGTCCACAACCTATTATGGTACAAGACGCCCTTACTCATTATAACAAGCTAAGCAATGAAGCGCCAACCTATTATATGTGGCGAATTTTGGATGAAAATCGTGAGGCTGTTCGTAGCAAATTGGCAGATTTAGCAGGTTGTTTGCCTGATGAAATAGCAATTAACCGCAATGCAACAGAGGCATTAGATACGATTATTTTGGGTTTAGATTTACAAAAAGGAGACGAAGTAGTCATGTCCTTGCAGGATTATCCGAATATGCTTCATGGCTGGCGACAGCGTGAAAAGCGAGAAGGAATTATTATCAAGTATGTCAATCATAACCCATTGCCTTGTGAGGATAAAGATTTATTAGTCAAAAGATATGTTGATTTGGTAGGGTCTAATACCAAAATCGTTCATGTTACTCACATGATTAACTGGACTGGACAGTTATTACCCGTAAAAGCCATTTCTGAGGCAGTAAAAAAGAAAAATCCTCAAGTGAAAGTTGTCGTAGATGCTGCTCATACTTTTGCACAAATCGATTTTAAAATCCCTGACTTAGGTTGTGACTATTTGGGTGCAAGCTTGCATAAATGGCTTTGTGCACCCTTTGGAACAGGTTTACTTTGGGTCAAAAAAGAACATATTGCTAGCTTGTGGACACATACACCTTCAGATAATCCTTTGAAAGACGACATTCGAAAATTTGAAGGACTTGGAACTCGCTCATTTCCGATAGAAATGGCAATAGGACATGCTGTCAATTTTCATAATGCTATTGGTACCCTAAGAATCCAAAAAAGATTACAATATCTCAAAAACTATCTGCTGACTCGCTGTTTGGATTTGCCAAATTTTTATACTCAGACCTCTCTAAAATCTGAGTTTTCGGGGGCAATAGCTCTTATAGGATTTAAAGGAATGACGTCCTCGGAATTGCATGGAGCATTGATGAAAAAGGGAAGAATTTATACCTCGCCTGTTACTTGGGAAAATATAATAGGAGTGCGAGTAACCCCTCATATTTATACGCCTATCAAAGACATGGAAAAGGTAGTAAGGGTAATACAAGAAATAGCTTCGGCACTTCCTACAAAACCTTAGGACAAAGAAATATCTGGTTAATCTTGTAAGATTAACGAAACAATAGCCAATAAAATTTTGAGATATAATAGTGTAAAATTGCGCTATCAAGCATTTGATAAAGCTTGATGCCTGATTAGTAAATGGAGTATTTGACTAAATAGAATACCTATGAATCAGTTTCGACGCGCTGAATCATTCGTTTTTGAAAATCCTGAAATATGCTCGGATTACTATATAGTTTAGAGAACATAATGGCACCTTCTAACTCCATAAGGGTTTGTTGTGCCAATATATGGGCTTGTTCTTGTGTATAAAGCTCTTGATATATAGAAGTAAAGCTTTGGATGATTCCATCCATAATAGTAGTGAGTAATACACGAAACGACGGGTAAATGTTGGCCGTTTCTAAAATTGTATTTCCCAAAATACAACCTCCATTTTTGTGCACAATTACTTTACTTAATCCTTTCATAAACAACTTCATTCGTTTAGAGGCAGGATATTGTTTGTGCTGGGCTAGAGGGTAAACGTTGCTTTTCAACTCATAATCAATACTCTCAAGAATTTGCACCATTAATTCTTCTTTACTAATAAAGTAATGATAAAAGCTTCCCTTTAGCAGACCAACTTCCGCTGCAAGGTCTGACATAGAAGTGTTGTGGTAACCTTTATTACTGAACACGTTTAGGGCTTTGGCTATTATCTCATTTTTAGTAACTTTTTGAATAGGCATACTTGATGGCAAGATAGTTTTAGAAAAAATTAATTGAGCTAATTTACAAGTATTTAGCTGAGAATAGGGGGCATAATTGCAAAAAATGCCTTAGAGTTTATTAAATGGTAAATCATAGTTTGAATCCTACAATTTTTTATATTTTTTATACCATATTACCTTTGTCAAGGTCATTATCAAATCATGATAAAATGCAACATGAACGTGTTAATCTTTTGTTAATCATAAGGTACAAACAAGATTATTATGTAAATTCGTTTTTCAACAAAACTTAATATTAGAATGAAGAGATGGATAATATGCCTTTTATTTTTGGGCATAATGACAGCTAAACTGAATGCACAACATCGTATTGAGATACAGATAAAAGGGCTGAGAGATTCTACATTTTATTTGGTTAATGGCTTTGAAAAAAGCTATTTGGCTTTGGATACTGCAAAAGCAAATAGTGATGGAAAAATCCTATTTCAAGGTAAAAAAGATTTACCCTTAGGGTTTTATATATTGGTGCAAGGTAATCAGAGGATATTCGATTTTTTAATTACGTCTCAAAACTTTAGTGTCAACACCGATAAGTCTGATTTATACGGAAAAATGGAAATTGTTGGCTCTGAAGAAGCTCGTCAGTTTGCGGAGTTTTTGAGAACAGTCAATGAAAAAGGAGCTAAAATTCAAAGTGCCCCTGCCAACGAACGCCCTAAGTTAATAGCCGATATTGATGCCTTTAAAAAAGCATTTGTTCAGAAATATGGGCAAGAATCTCTGGCTGCTAATATTGTTCGGATCAATACAGAGATAATACCACCGCCATATCCTGCCAAACCTACAGCTGAAGATACGATTAGACACAATGAATATTTGCTCAAACATTATTTTGATAATGTAGCCCTTGAAGACGAACGCATGATGCGAACGCCATTTCTTGGACCAGTTTTGGAAAGCTATCTCAAAATAGTTGAAGGTCCTTATTCGCCAGATACTTTGATTAAGATTTCTGACAAATTACTTGACCGAACACCTCCCAAATCAGATCAAAGAAAGTATGTATTTAGTAAAATTGCCCAGAAATTCCTTTCTACTGAATATTTAGGCAAAGAGGCTGTGTACACCCATGTAGCCGAAAAATATATGATTCGTAATGCGGCACTTTGGGATTCGGCTACAGTATTACGAAACTTTGAATATGTTTACCGTATGAAAAAAGTGCTGATTGGTAATACACTCAAAGATTTACCAATGAGTGATACTCTTGGAAGGCCTGTAAGTCTTTATCAAACCAAATCAAAGTATATCTTGGTTATGATTTATGACCCCAATTGTCATCATTGTCAAGAAACAACCAAAAAGTTAGTGGAGGATTATCCCAAATTACAAGCAAAAGGCGTAAAAGTTTTTATGGCTTGTGGGGTGCGCGGACAAGAAAAAGATAAAAAGGATTGGAAGAAATTTATCAAGGATTTTAAAGCACAAAAGTTTATTCATGGCTACGACAATAGTTCAAGTATTGACTTTACCAATGATTATAATACCCAAACGTACCCTAATGTATTTTTGCTAGATGCAAATTATAAAATACTAGCCAACAAGAAATTGGATACAGAACAGTATCTGAATTTGATTAATGCTGAGGAGAAGAAGAGAAAAAAATAGGCACAAAGGTATAGAGTAACAAAGAAAGGCACAAAGGGAAAATGTATAAATTACTCCCTTTGTGCCTTTGCTACTTTGTGCCTTTGCCACTCTGTATCTTTGCTACTATGTGCCTTATCCCTCACTTCTTATTCTTCGCCACAAAACAATTTTCCCTCCATATTTGAAATTAATTAATGCTGAGGAGAAGAGGAAGAAAAAATAGGCACAAAGGTATAGAGTAACAAAGAAAGGCACAAAGGGAAAATGTATAAATTACTCCCTTTGTGCCTTTGCTACTTTGTGCCTTTGCTACTTTGTGCCTTTGCCACTCTGCATCTTTGCTACTATGTGCCTTATCCCTCACTTCTTATTCTTCGCCACAAAAACTATCTTCCCACCATTTTTTACTTCAAAATTAAAATAATGCTCATTGCCAGGTACTAAGTCTAGCCATGGCAGGGCATTAATGTATTTGTCATTAGCAAAAATCACAGTTCCGTTACACGTAATTTCGGAATAAATATCGGTTAAAATCGGAATTGATATGACTCCTTGCATGCCTACTGGTACCTCTGTGTTTAGTGTAAATTGTTGAGGGGTGTTTTGAATATTTACTTTTATCAAACCTGCTGGACAGGGCACTTGTGCCTTTATTGAGGTCAGAATGCCTATTTGGGGCTGTATTTTATAAGTTTTAAAACCATTTGTCAAAGGACTAATACCTGCTACATATTGCGAAAGAAGAGTTGCTGGACCACCAGTCCAACCATGATTGTAAGTGCCACCGCCGTAAGTAGCGCTGTTGAGTTCCCAACCTTCCCACAGGGTACTAATAGGACTATTGACCATAGATTTGTAACGGGTTTTCATACGAGCAATAGCTTTTTTATCTTCCCCAATCAGAAATAATGCTTCCAAAATATACTTTTCCATGTATGGACTTGCATGCAACTCCTGACTCAGGAATAAGCTAATGGAGCCATATTGTTCTGGGCTACTCAGACCTGCTACTACTGCCAGACCGTTGCCTCTATCATCAGTAATGCCTTTATAGTTGGGACTTCTATAGAAATTACCGCGCCAATAGGTCTCATTAAAAGCATCTTTCATTTCTTGCATTTGATAAGCATACGCTGCCACATCTTCCTCTAAACCCAACAAATGTGCCATTTTGCATAGTCCTTTCATTGCCAAATAATACCATGCGTTATCCAGTAGTGCTACATCTACATTTTGTCCCCAGTCGTGCCACATCCAGCCACCAGTTCGATGTTTTACTAAGTGATTTTCATCTATCTCCCAAAGTGAAAGGTATTTTTTGATAGCAGGATATACCTCAGCAATCAGTGCCGAGTCACCCGTATATCGATAATAGTTCCAGAAGCCATATTCGCCAATACTAGCCAACATTTGGGCAGGAAGTTCTCTATCCCAATTGCCCGCAGGAATAGGGGAAAAAAGCGCTCCGTCGGGCTTTTGCCAAGCTACTAACTCACGAATAGCTTTTTGTAGAGATTGATGCCCTGCTTGATTCCAGTAGTAAAACATTTCTCCTTCATTGATTACCACATCGCCCCACCACTGAGCACGCTCACGGTCAGGACAGTCAGATATGACATCTCGTACATTGAGGTTGAGCGTAGTCAGCGCTTTTTCTTTTAGTTTATTCAAAAAAGCATCATTACAAGTAAAATCTCCTTGAATTTCATAATTGTAGCGAGTGGCTCGGTATTGAACAGATAAAATTTTGATACCTTTTGGGAAAAAATATTTGACTGTATGACCATTAAAATAGGCGGGACTTTCAAATTCTTGTACACCATTTTTGGTAATATATTCAGTACGAAGATTAGGTTCGCTACCACCATAATAGTTGTCGGTACGAATATCAATTTTTTGCCCAGCTTTTGCCTCAATTTTAAAATAAGGAGTGATGGCTAGATTTTTAGGAAGTTGTAAGGCTAGCGTATCACCAAGGCTATTGAGTGGGAGAGGAGGGGTGTTTATATAGTTTTGTAGGCTACTATAATGCCATTGTGGAATAGGTCTTTCAATTAAATTATTCCAAGGAGTGTCTCCAACAGCACCCATTTCACTGGCAGACTCCCAATGAGAGTCATCAAATTTTGGTTCAAACCAACCTTCAATATCAGTTTGGGCATTGAAATAAATATTGGATTCGGCTAGGCGATAATTAGGAAATGGAGCTTGAGTTTCTCCAAAAGTAGGATGAACTCTACAAAGCCAAGAGGCATTACTAACCCAATTACTACCGCTTGGCGTAGGTAAATCAAATAGGAGTCCTGCTTGTCCAGAGCTGTTATGACTAAACCCTTTTTTGCCAAAATACCAAACCAAAATAGCGACAGTGTTTTCTCCAGCTTTCAAATACGGGGCTAAATCCACATTGTCATAATAGGTATCTTGTGGATTAGGACCACGTTTGAGTCCACCTTCACGTACTACCAATTGCCCATTGACCCATAACCAATACTTGGAATCTACGGCGATTTTGGTCATGGCTGTTGCCATGGCTTTTTTGAGGGTAATTTTTTTTCTAAAACAAATCCACTGATTTGCTTTTTGAGGTTCAGTCACACTAATCCATCGAGCTTCGCGATGAAACTGTGCTAGAGAAGAGAGTGAACAAATGATGGCAGCAAGAAAACAAAGACTTTTGTATAATATTGACCTCATGCTATAGCGGGGGATAAACATCCGATAAATATAAAAAAATCTTTGGATAGATTGAAAAATACTCCCCGATTTCAGAATTCATTCATACGCTTTAAGCAGTAAGCCGTAGGTAAAAAAGCTTTACTTATTCACACGGCATAAAGCTCTAGGCTTTATGCTGTAGGCTAAAAGTTGAAATGAATTTCTCATGAAATAACTTAAGCTCTTTTGCCTAATGCCTACGGCTTACAGCTTAAAGCGTATTAATGCAATTTTATTTTGCATTAATACTTAAGTTAGTAGGTAAAATAAAATTTAAGATTATGCTTGGGGCTTTCAGTTAACAGCTTTCGGCGGTGGGTTTTGGGAAAAAGCATGGTTGTGGGTAATAAAAAACATTTTAACACTCTGTGCCTTGTGCCTGTTGCCTAGTGCCTAAATACATAACTTAAATCTTATTCTGCACGATTACTTATAGCTTGATGATTTTATGTTCTACGATTTGTTGATTGACCGTAAGTTTGAGAATATACATGCCTTTTGACCAGTTGGAGCTATTGATAAAAGTAATTGCATTTGAAATACTACCTTGTAATATTTCATTTCCTTGACTGTCAAAAATTTGATAGTTATAGTTTTTTTGAGTGGAAAAATCAGATAAAGCTATTTTTAGCTGGTCATTAATCGGATTAGGAAATGCCAAAGAAATGCCTTCAAATAAGGGAATTTGTGCCTTTAGATAAGCAATATTAAAATTAGGAATACCATAACCAATTGTATTGTTTGGTGCGCTATAGTCACTGGCTGTCTCTTTCAATAATTGAATAATTTCCTGAGCTTTTTTATTAGGCAATGCTTGCCACAACCCTGCTACCATTCCACAAAGAATAGGAGAAGAAAACGAAGTGCCACTAGAAACTGTAGCGTTTCCAGCGGTATTTAGTACGGCAACACTTTGCCCCATAGCCGATAAGTCGGGCTTAATTCTTCCATCAGAACTGGGTCCGCGTGAGCTAAATGATGCAACATTACGTGTGCTTGTAACCGCTCCAACCGCAATAATCGAGTCGGCATCGGCAGGGGTAGAGATATACTTCCAAGTATCTGCGCCTTCATTGCCCGCACTGATAGTACAAATGATACCTCTTTGCGCAGCCCATTTGGCTGCTCTGGCGGCAATGGTTGTTTTGCCATTCATATCCTGATAGGTATGATTGGTATTGGCATCGTCAAATTCAGTATATCCTAAAGAAGAATTAATTAAATCTACACCTAAACTATCGGCACGCTCGGCAGCAATAAGCCAGTTGACCTCTTCCAAAATCGACTCGCTGTCGTCGTCTTCGGTTCTGAATAGTGCATAAGACGCCTCTGGTGCAGTGCCAATCATTCTTCCAGTTTGTAAAGACGCCATACATGACAGTACATTGGTGCCGTGTGAGTGATAGTTATAGACAAATGTATTGTTTTCGACAAAATCATACGTTTGAATCACCCTGTTGTTGTTGAATAAATGACTAAAGGCAGGAATTGTGTTGGTACCTGTAAAACCTGCATCAAACACCGCAATCAACATATTTTGCCCTTGAAAACCTTGATTGTGCATGGCATCTACGCCGAGCATAAGGTTTTGAGTTTCGGATAACCCGTAACCTGTCGGAGCTGGGCTATCCTCCATCGCAAATTTAGATACTCTTCGGGCAGCCGAAAGCATACTAGCATAGCTTCTTAATGCCCCTTTTCCTTCTAACCCTTTTACAAAATTTAATGCTAAAATCTGTGTTAGCTCTTCTGGAGTGGCTTCGACAAGAGCAGCGTTCATCCAACGAGAAGTGTACCAAACTTTGGCACCCGTTTGTTTGATTTGATTGATATAGGTGGTATTTACAGGAAAATCTTGCGTATTGATAGCAATATTTTGTTTGGCTCTCCGATCAATAGCACGAGCCGACAAAAATTGTCTAGCTTGAGAGACTTGATAGGGGGAATTATTTTTGTCTTTTAATAAAACCAAATATTTAAGAGCTCCTTGTCCCAAGCTTGAAAGACTAAATAAGAAGGGAAAAAGTAGTAAAAAAAGTTTATTCTTTGCCATAATCTATCAAATCATAAGTGATAACTGTTCCATAGTTGATTTGTCCTTTGCCCAAACAATTGCCTTCATAACAATAAGAAACATTTGATTCTTTTGAGAAAACAACGCCCCAATTTGGTGCCAAGAAGACTTGCTTTTTTTGTAAACTTAAAGCACTCGAATCTTTAAACAATTCAACCTCTACCAGATTTGAAATCGTTTTGTTTGAATAGATAACTTGAGGTAGAACGCGAATAATTTGGGCTTGCTGTGCTTTTGTTTGATTATATAATTGAAAATTCCATTGGGTTCCAACTTCAATTGGATTGACCAAGATACACTGTGTTTGGTTGCTTTGAATCTCTATTATTTTGCTATTCTGTAAAACTACCAATTTTCTGCCAGTTTCAATCCAACTTGCATTTTCTTGGTTTTTACGAAAAATAGCAATCAGTACACCTTCGTTGTCAACAGGATGGTCGATAACTATATGTTTTTCGATAAAAAGAGTTTCTGTTGCTTTTTGATTGAGCGAATAAGAAATTTGACGAACTGAAAAAATGCAAAACTGCCCTTTTTCTTGCATTAGGTAGTCTTTTGTGACTAAAGTGCTAGGTTTGAAGTCTACCGAATCTGAAGATGAACAGGCATAAAAAAAGGATACAACCAAGAAATGTAAGCCTCGAATCCAATAACTATCTGATAGTTTTGGGCATTTGATAGGGTAGATTTTTTGCATAAAAAAAGTCTAGCATTGTTTGAAATGCTAGACTTGAAAATAGCTAATTAAATAGCAAAAGTCAATGATTATTTACTTGCTGGCGACAACCATGCTTTCAACAAAGTCACTTGCGCTTCGGTTGGATTAGCTACTGGTTTAAGCAAGTTTTTCTCAATAATTTCAGGAATAAATAAAGGCGCTGAAAGTTTTACTTCGACTTTCTTGTCTCCTTCTTTGCGCATCACAACTATATTGATTGCTTCGTTTTCTTTGGCATTTTGCATAAAGTCCATACGTGTATTACGGAAGTTAGCCAAATCTAAAGCTTTATCATTTAAGGAAACAAATTCGTCACCAGCTTTCAATCCTAATTTTTTGCCGAAAGCATCAATTCCTTCGTCGTCGAGGATATAAATCGCTTTTGATTCTTGATTGAGTCCTAGGCTGTAAACTGATACGCCAATAGATTTCTCACGAACTTTTGCTTCTTTTTGGAATTCAATCCCTACACTTTGGAAGATTTCCTCTAGTGGTAGAGGTTGATTGCCTTCTACATATTTTGTAAAAAACTGACGAAGTTCCGGGAATTTAGTAATCTCCGTGATTTTGTCGAACAATTCTGGGTCTTTAAATGACTTTTCTTTACCGTAATATTTTGACAAATCACGCATCAAATTTTGTGTTCCGTAAGCTCCTTTCGAAAGCTGACGTAGTTTGATATCCAAACACAAGCCGATCAAAGCACCTTTTTCGTACACGTTTGGATATTGGTCTTTGTATTTTTCCAACACATCAGCACTCATTTCGGTAAATGGCACTTTTTCATCGTAACGATCATACATATTGTTGATTTTGTTACGAAGCATATTCAAATATTGACCCAAAGGAATCAAGTCGTACATGATTTGCATGTGACCTGCCGCATACTCGGTCATACCTTCGTACATCCACAAATGCTTAGACATTTTTGGTTTGTTGAAGTCGAAGTTGCCAATTTCTTCAGCGTGGATACTCAATGGCGTTACAATATGGAAAAACTCGTGAGCACAAACGTCCTTAACTGTTTGAGAAAGTTCTTCGGCAGAAGCCTCTGGCAAATAATAGAAAGACGAATACGAATGTTCGAGAGCGCCATAGCTACCATTTTTCAAATTGTCTGACAAAATAATCAAGAACGCATATTTTTTGATGGGCAAAGTGCCACCCAAATATTCTTTTTGTGCTTCCAACAACGTTTTGACATTGGCAGCAATCTCAGCAGAAGTTGCTTTTTTGTTGGGAGAATACACCGAAATCAAAATATCTGCGCCACCTACTTTCAATACTGTAGTATCTGGTTTTGAATACATGATTGGTGCATCTACCAAATCATTGTAATTACCTGCCGAAAACAAATCACTGCTTGCATCGCTTTTGCTTGCAATCATCGACGTAGCACCATAAAAGCCCTTTGGTTTCGAGAAATTGACGTTGTAGGTTACGTTTTTCAAATTATCGAAATAGCCAAAGAAACCGTGTGTGTTAACAGCAAACAAAGTATCCTTTTCAATATCCGTACCCGCAGGTTCAAATACATATTCACCACTGATTTCGGGAGAATCCCAAGTGTCATCTACCAAATAAGTGATTTTGTAAAGACTTTTAGCTTTAGCAATCTTATAACTGTTTTTGTCAAGCTTTTCTACTTTGAGGGCTTTACCAGCAGCGTCAAAAGCTTTGAAGTCTGTAATGTAACGACCAAAGTCATAGTTGGCGTAAGTTCCAGGAACAATCTTTGGGAGATTATACGTGATTTCGTCCTTATTGATTTTAGGTGCAATTAATGATACTTCTAGTTTATCATTTTTGACAGTAGTTAAGTCAACAAAGAATTGATACGAAGCATTTTGGGTAACTTTTTGCGCAAAAGACCCAACACACATAACGAGTGCGCAGAGCGTCAAAATAGTTTTTTTCATTGAATAAAAAAATTAAAGTTCTTGAAGCGAACAAAGGCTCAATTTGTTCCTACAACGGAATTTGTATGTGCATGTTGTATGAACTCAGAAAGTATTAGCTAAGGGCGCTTTGCCCAAATATACAAGATTCTGGGCGTTTATTGCTTTTTGAGAAGGATAGATTGTGTCAAAACGTCGTATCGTGTGATGAGTGGAGGAGGGTTGAGTGATTATCGCTAGTCCTGAGGAAGTCCTCAAGTATTAAGTTTTTACTATATAAAAAAACTGCGCTAGTGTTTTGGTCTTAAACACTAGCGCAGTTGATATTTCTAGAAAATCTGAATCAATTAGTTTTGAACAAATTCACCGTTTGCTTTCAATTCGATTTCGTCGCTAACTACTGCTGTAGGAGTTTTGCCACCAACACCAAAGTCAGAACGCTTGATAGTACCTACAACTTTGAAACCAGCTAATTTTTTCTTTTGACGGTTTTCGCCAAGACCATTCAATGTTACATCAAATGTTACTGGTTTTGTTACGCCGTGCATAGTCAAGTCGCCAGCTACTTTCAAAGTTTTTGCGCCTGATTTTTGTACAGAATTACTTTTGAATGTGATACTTGGAAAGTTGGCTACATCAAAGAAACCATCGCCTTTGAGGTGTCCATCTCTCATATCGTTATCTGTGCTGATTGTATTTGCGTCGATAGTGAATTCAAATGTAGCATCAGAAAAATCATCTTTCGAAGAAGTGATAGAAGCATCAAATTTTTTGAATGAACCGTCTACATCCGAAAGCATCATGTGTACAACACTAAAGCCAACTTTAGCGTGTGCTTTATCTACTGACCATTTTTGAGCAAATGTGCTTAATGAAGCTACTAAAAGAAAAGAGAGAAGGCTGATTTTTTTCATGGTAATGAAAGTTTTTGGGGTTAAAATAGATAAAGTATAAAAAGAAAATAATTTGCAATTGAAAAAGATAATTTGACAGTTTCAATGATTAAACTGCTGAATTGTATCCAACTTAAAAAAATAAATTTAAGGGTTTCTAAAATTTAGCTATAAGCCTAAAATATCGGTATATACAGCGATATTTTTCTCATAGTTGACAAATAGGCTAAATAGATTATAGCGGTTAAATAATAACGACTGCTATAACATGTTAGAGAATCTTTAAGGATAAAATTATTAAAAGAAAAGAAGTCAAAAGTCTGATTATAAGTGTAAT
>NZ_JASHIC010000029.1 GCF_030056705.1 Flectobacillus longus | reverse complement strand
GCAAAAAGAAATACCATTAATAAAATGGAAGAAAAAAACCTCGAAAGTAAGTCCTTCCGAGGCTAATATTAATCAAATTTTATAATCTAATCCTTGTCAACTTTTTTCAGGACTAGACACTATTTTTTGCAAGTAGATATTCCAAAGAGGGTATAAAGTGGACAAAAGCTAACGAGGCTAGTCAAAACAAATACGCCTGCAATAACCATTGCAATGATTCCAATAGTACCTGTGAGTGTCCCCGTAAAGTATAATGCTGCAACAATGATAGCAATGATAATACGAATCAATTTGTCGGTATTTCCCATGTTCTTTTTCATAGTATGAAATGTTTGGTTGAATATAAAAGGGTTTAAATGATGTCATAAATATCCCTATTATTCAAATGTCATACAGTGATAATTGTTACATAAAAACCTGTTTTTGAGAAGTTTATTTTAAATTTCAAACTTTTCTATCCTACCTGCTTTCCACTCGTAAGGAATATTTTCAACGACAAATCCGCTAGCAATTTGAAATTGGTTCTTGGTAATATGTTCGATATAATTACTTGAAAATTTGAGTATTTCGATGGGTCTAGGTTGCCAAAACTCTCTTTTCCCTTCGACAATTACCACTTCTTTTCTCATATTATCTACTGAAAAAGTAAACGGTAATGGTCCAGCGAATCGCCTAGCTTCTTGCCAATTGGCAAATGGAGAATTTGTCGGTAACTCAATATCTGATTCAATATCAGTCTTTAAACAGATATCGAATCCGCCTGACTTTGAGAGAAATAGAATGCTATTTGTGTGAATACTTTTCTGAATATCAATAGTTTTATATTGATAGTTGGTGAAAATATTTCCCAGAAATTCCATTTTTCTTTTATCTGTTTCAGATTTAAGAATATACAAGCCTCTAAGATTTTTACCTTTGACGTTGGTATATCTTACAAAGATTCTATAGCCAATAAGTGTAAAATCATTTCCCAAAATGGAAGGGAAACCCTTGGGACGAAGATTTTTAGTTTCTACCAATGCCATAGCCACAAACCCCCAATGGTTTTGAAAAGTATCAAGTTTTAAGGGTGCAGGAATTAATTTTTCAAGAATACTTTTTTCGACTGCACAAGTAACTATAAAAGACTGTTCGAAAAATGCCTGTACAGGAAAAGGGTGAGATGATAGTTTTTGGAAAAAAATCATTTTTGCTTTTCAAAAGGTTTAAATACAAATGTATGTACGTATATCATTGTACAAAAAAGCATTGCAAAAACTAAGTTCCAAGCACCCCATAAAAGCCAATGTTGAGCTAATTGAAACTCAATAAGGTTCATGGACATAACAATCACAATTTGGAAAATAGCCATAAACTTCGGCTGAAAATTAAGATAGATAATAAAACCCAAGCATATCTCAAGCACCCCGATGACAATGGTTAGTTCATGACTGTAAGTATTACCAAGAATAGTTTCTACAATCTGCTCATGTCTCGGAACCTGCCCCAAAACCTTACAATAAAGTCCATTCAGAAGCCAAACTGTAGCAATAAAATGCCGAAAGTAGTCATGGAGCGATTGATTCATGGCAGAGTTTAGTTTTATGTAAGGGTGGCAAGAAGACTAATTCAAATAAATGAGTATTCGATGAGATAATATCTTTTTAACAACAGTCCCAATTAAAGTAAGCCTTCTCAAAATGTTTATTCTTCAAGTCTTGAATATTGATAAAGAAATTTGCTACTCCACTATCTCCAAACATTATTTCATTATCTGTATCAATTTGAAGTAGTAACACATCATTTTTTAAATTTGTGCCGTAATCTCGTGGGTCAGACTGTGTGAAAAAAGCATAACCTCCAATTTTATGTCCGATAATATAAAAAAAATTGTCCAATTGCTCTTGCTGAGTACTATCTAATGTCTCCTTATAATCATAATAATCAAGACCATTAAAATCTAATTCAAATCTGAAATCAGTGATGCTTCCATATTCTGTTTCTTTCGTAAATGTTAATGAATGTTCACAATATATTGGGCTTTCTTCATAGGTTTTATCCGACAAAAAATTGAAATCCGTTTGATAATCATCACTTATTGTGTCATGATAAAGAATTTTATAATCATTCTGACTCATATTATACCAATCTGTTGGATGAATGAAAAACTGTAATATTCCACTTTCAGGGTAGTTTTCAAGTGCTGGAACCTCAGCAAAGTTAATTTGTGCTAGCAATATCATAGGTGTTCCATCCAAACCAGTGGGGTATTTTTGATTATTAGGTAGGTATGGAAGTCCTAAAAATTTACTTTGTTTTATTTCTAACTTTTGTCCTGCTGTTAATGGATGAGCCAAAATTTTAACAGAGTCCAGTTTATATGATTCAATCTGTGGAGCAAGATTTTCTAGAAAATAGGGTATCATTTTTGTGATTATTTAGGACTACTGAAGTCAAGTTAAAAGGGATTCAATAAAATTTTCAACAACTTTTTTAAAAAGAAGAAGCACTTTTTCTTTCGTATTAATGGTAATTTAACTTTTTTATTTATATTAAAAAAGAAATTTATTTTACGATTTTCTGCATTAAACTTTGCTTTAAAACCTTAAATATGTTTACTATTTATATTGCTAATTTTATGATAAAATCCTCAATGGCGATTTAATTAGATATGTATAAAATGACTCAAATGTTAGGCATTTATTTAGTATTTACAAAAAAGGCGTTCGAAATGAATTTTTCGAACGCCTTTTTTGATTATTTTATTCCTATGTAAGGATTTCCTGAAAATCGAAATTAGAATTTATAATTCACAGTCAACGCTAATTGGCGAGGTGCAATAGGATTAATACTATAGCGGTCGTGAACGATGTAATTCATCTCGTTAAATATATTTGAAACCTTTGCTAAAAATGACACTTGGTTGTATGTATAACCAACAGAGAAATCAACTGTTACAAAACCAGATAGTGGAATCAAAGCGTTGTATGAACTCAATGAGGCGGTGGTATTATTTAAACCACCATTCAAACCAACTACGTTGTTATTACCTGCAAATCGATTTCCAGTATAAAATGCTGACAATCCCAACTTCACACCTTTTAGTTTGGTATTATCAAAAGTATAAAATATCGAACCATTGGCTGTACTTCTTGGACTTCTGATAAGTTGCTCGCCTTCTACTTGTGAACCAACTGCACCAGTTGTGTTGGTATATCGCATATAGTTATATCCATAACCAAGTAAAAAGTAAAAGTTTTTCGATAAGATACCATTGAAATCAACCTCAAAACCATCACTTGTAGTTTCGCCTGATAATTCTCTAATGCTTGTATTGGTATTTGGGTTTCCGTTTTTATCAAAAAGTGCCGTTTGAGCAAAATTGCTATTGATGATTTTATATACGCTTAAATTAGCAGATAATTTACCATCTAAAAACTCATTTTTAACACCGATTTCATAGTTATTAATGATTGAAGGCTTGAGGTTATCTCCATTAATATCTGTACCAGTATTAATCGTAAAACTGTTGCTGTATGATGAATATACCGACGTTGTTTTCAATGGCTGGTAAATCAAGGCTAATTTCGGTGAAAAAGCTCCATCCGATTTATCGGCAGTAGTCCCACGACGCTCTACATTTTTTTCAAGATTTAAAATAGTTGATTGGAATGCTGTTTGATATGAGTATCTCAATCCTGCTAGTATCTTAAATTTAGCTGTAATACTTAGCAAATCTTGCACATAAACGCCATAGCGATTTTGCGGAGTCGTTGTACGAGCGGTATCTGCGATTGTAGGAATGTCGGTACGTGCTACATATTTTGAGAAATCATAAATGTTGATTTTATCATAAGCAGTACCTACTACCCCAGTTGCAGAGGTAAATTTAAAACTATGACTCACGTTAGAAATTCTTAAAAAGTCAGTTCCCACTAATAATTGATGACTTATTGCTCCTGTCTTAAAGTTTCCATTCAAATTTATTTGAGCTGTGTAATCTTTCTCACTTGTATGAACGGCACTCAATGTACGTGTGTAATCACCATTAGATGCAATTGCACTAGGTACACCTACTCCAAAGCCCTTGACTTCAGTATTTTGAATCGAACCAATTGCAGTCAATTTCCAATTTGTATCAAACTTATGGTTGATTGTCAAAAAGCTTGATGTCTGCTCAGTATTATTATAAGCCCAGCTTGTATTTATAAAACGATTTCGAGGTGCATCTGGTAATTCTGTAATAGTGATTCTACTATTTGGTGTCCCTACTCCAGCATCTGGTACAATATTACTTTTCAAATAATCTACTTGCAATAAAACATCCGTTTTGTCATTGATTTTATAAAGCAACGAAGGTGTAACGTAAGTTCTTTCAGTTTTTACAACATCACGATAACTTTTTGCATTTTCATAAGTTCCTACTACTCTAAAGGCAAGGTTTTTACTAATTGGTCCATAAACGTCAAGCGTTGGCTTGTACTGATTGTAGCTTCCCAAAAGCATAGAGGCTTGTCCACCCCAGTCGAAACGAGGTTTTTTAGTGACCATATTGATAATCAAACCACCAGAAACATTACCATATAACAAAGCAGAACTACCCTTCATTACTTCAACTGATTCTAAGGTACTAGCATCAGGAAAACCCATCGTATTACTAATTGTTCCATTTTTAAAAATACTACCTCCTGCACCTGCGATACCTACACTGTATCCACGAGAAGAAAATGTTTCGGCAACACCACCACGAGTTTCAGTTTGCGATACTCCACTTACATTTTTTACCACATCACCAAGTCTGATGGCTTGCTGGTCCGCAATGACGGTACTTGTCACTACTCCAGTACTTTGAGGTAAATCTAAAGGACGAATATTTGCCTTGCCTAAAGTAGGTGTACGGTTAGCAATATAACTACCCGATACTACGATTTCTTTGATCATTTCTGAGCTTTCAAGTAATTCGAGAGAAAGGTTCAATGTTTTACCTTCTTCAATTACAACTTTTTGCTCAAGTGTTTTATAACCTACAAAAGAGGCGACTAATGTATAATTTCCACTTTTCAGATTCGAAATAACAAATTTCCCTTGTTCGTCCGAAGTAGTTCCTTTTTTACTACCTTTTATTTGAATAGATACAAACGCCGCTGGTTGACCATCATTATTGGAAACTTTGCCTGCAATTTGTCCTGTTTGAGCATAAATAATTTGCGTAAATAGACATAACAATAGTAAAAAAACACTTTTCATATAACTTATTTATTATTGATATTTAGACTTATTTTAAATAGATGCACAAATGTATATGTCGTAAAACTATTGTACAAGTTTTATTTAGAATAAATTAAAATAAGATTCGAAATAGGATTTTTAGAAGATTTGATTGTGGAGAGGAGAGGGGGCTATCCAAAATTATCCATTTCGGATAGCGGATGTTAGATTTCGGAAATATGATTTACCTTTTTGAATCGAATTTTGTGAAGTAAAGGTATATGTACATATTTTGAAATTAGCAATCAAACCTGCAATACGGTAAAACTTTGGTTCAGTACTAATTTAAAATTTAGAAACAGTTTTATAAAAAAGTGCTTTAATCGATGCTGAAATAATTTTCATATAGATAGAAGGAGATGTTTATAGGTGTTATAGTTAGGTGTAATGTATATTGCTAGCAACAGGATTAAGCGAATACAGTTTAATTTTATCAAACCAAAAAATTAGAACATTACTTCTGGCGACACAAGTCGCCAGAAGTAATGTGATTACAGTAATTTAAAATGATATTCCTGAATCAATGCAGGCGTTTCAGGTGAAAGTGTCAGACTGATTTCGCATTTGCCTTTTTCTCCTTCAACTACGAAACTACCTCTCAATTTGTTTTGAGGATCAATAGGATGAATTTTAACCACCTTGCCCACTTTTTCTTGAAAGTTTTTGGTATCCTTTCCTAAAATTGACATTGGATAGTCATCGAAAAAGTTAACTGCAAATATTTTCATACTTTTCGCATTTCCCCAATCTTTTACAGCATCTACCAATTGAATATATCGCTCTTCCAAAACTTTGGCGGGTTGAATAGGATAACGTTCAAGTTTGGTGGTAGCCAAAAGTGTATCCAAAATTTGGATATTGATATAGCTCATTGGCGAATAGGTATTATTGGCAAATGAAATAACACCCAAACCATAATCTTGTAAAATATACCAATGACTCCCAAAACCTGGCAGACCACCACTATGTCCGACCATACGACGTCCATCACAATCCACAGACGTACGTAAACCATATCCGTAAGCGCTTACCATCGCACATTTTTTACCTGATTGATATTGATAATTGGCGTTGAGATTATTGAATTGCCAAGGCTTCTGCATTTCTCGTACCGAACTTCTTTTGATAGGGCCTGTTTCTGAAGCATCACTCGTTGGCCAAGCTGCTTGATGGAATGCAACATATTTGCCATAATCTTCCATTGTTGTAATGAGCCCACCCATAGCACCATATACGCCATCGTGCTCTAAAGGTTGTGGAATCCACTTGCCGTCCAACCAGCGGTAGCCCAATGCCAATTCCTTCTGTGACACTTTGGTGTATTCCCAATAGGTATGATTCATGCCTAATGGCTTTAAAATCTGCTGGTTGATGTATTCCTGATAGGTTATTCCTGAGACTTTTTTTATGATAGCACCTAGTAGTGCAAAACCCAAATTACTATATTCGTATTCGGTATCTACGGCTGTAGAGAAGCTAATTCCTTTTTTTAAGAAATCTGTAAATTCCTTCTCTGAAATTCCTAATTGCCTATCTCCCCAAGGATTATCTTCAGGAAAACCAGCAGAATGTGTGAGGAGATTTCTGACTGTAATGGTAGGCGAATCCTTGGTAGCGTATTTTTGATTCTTCATTTCAGGAACATATTTCCAAACTGGGTCGTCCATTTGGAGTTTTCCTTCATCACGTAGCTTGACAATAGCCATAGCAGTCAAACTTTTGGTCATACTTGCTATTCTAAAAGCAGATTGTGGTGTGGCAGGAATATTTTGGTCAAGATTCGCCAATCCAACACCTTTTGCATGAATCAGTTTTCCGTCTAGAACAATTCCGTAGCTCATGCCTGGGAAATGATTTTTCTCGGCATATTCCTTAAATAATTGGTCAACTAAGGGGAGAGCTTGAGAAACCTGTTGTTTTCTTTCTTCAAAAGATTGTGCTTGAGTTTGGAAAAATAAACCCAGACCCAAGGCTAATCCTAAAATTCGTTGATGAGGTAAGTTGCGCATATTTTATCATTGATTTTTCTCTAAAATAGCCTTTTAGGCTCTGAAAAACAAATATTTCATCTCTAAACAAAAACAAAACCCTTCTTGTAAAAGAAGGGTTTGTCAACTGAATTATATAGCAAATAGTGGAAAAATTCTATTCGATTTGGGATTTCGAATTTGAGATTTCGGATGTATAGGCTAGTTTTCGAATCCTATTTTACAAAAAAACAATATCCGAAATCCTTAACCCTATATCCGCAAAACTTCTTTATTCTTAGTAAAGTATTTGAACTGATCCTAGCAAACCCGATGGTTCGGGTTCCCAAGTCGACGGTTCCAATGATTTGTATTGAATATCTACGATATTGATATCCTTAAATTTTTTCCAATTATGAGATTGTTTGTCTATGAACCTCATTCTGTTGGCTGAAAGATTTTTTACTTCAATTTCTAAATGATTTTTTTCTTTTAACAGCTTGCTAGGAATGGCTACATTGAAAGGTAAACACCAAAGTGTACCCAAATTTTGACCATTCAACGTTACTTTTGCCGATTCACGAACATTGCCTAGATTTAAGTAAATCACGTTTTCTTTTACTGACTTCCAGTCAAAATCTATGGAATATTTAGCAGTTCCTGTAAAATATTGATTGGTGGAGTCTCCGACACTAGTCCATGAGTCTAATTTGTCTGTTTGGTAAGATTTTGGCAAAAATGGCTGTCCTTCCAAAAACTCAATATTCCATGTACCCTTAATGTCAACTTTGTGAGTAGGTTGGGCAGTCGTATTTTTGGTAATATTCTGAGCAGTCTTTTTGTCAAAAAACTGTACAAAACGGCTTTCTCCAGCTAAAAGTGCTAATTTGATTTCTGTGTAAGCGCCTCTTCTACTAAATGGAATATACTGTTTGGTTTGATGTAGTGGGTCATAGATTTCTACAGCTTCTCCTTTAGCACCGAGTAATAAATTTCCTTCTTGAAATTGCTGTGAGAAATTACTAATAAAATATATTGAGCCTTTGGCATTTTGTTTTTTGATAAAGGATATTCCCTTGCTTACCATTTCCTCTGAGGTTATTCCAAGTTTTGCTAAAGAACTAGATAGTGCAGAAATGTCAGTCGCTTTAAGATTTTTATTAAAATCGGCTAATAATGTTTCATTCGATTCCCAATCCTTAAAGCCAGCAGTATTGGCAGGCAATTGGTCTACAAATAAAATTGGTGCACCTTGTTTTTGTAGCTTTTGTAAGGCTTTAAGTGTTTCTGTTGGCAAATACTGGGTCTTAGGAATTACGATAGTTTTGTAAGTCAAACCACCACGACTTTGTAGTTTTCCGTTTATATATTTTAACTGAGTCAATTGTATATCAGATACATAGTCAAAGTTAAATCCTTTAGATTGTAAAAGTTTAGCGACTTGTCCAAACGAATTATTGAATAAAAGTTCCTGTGCATTGGCGTGTACAGATAATAGATGTACATGTTCTTTTCCCCCAGCATCGTGCCAAATGTCATGGATAGGGAAGTAGAGTAATACATCATTTTGTGCCTTCGATTCTTGCAAAAGTTCCTGACAACGAGCTATGTACTCATTCAAAAAGTGTAATTCATTCCAGAAATGACTTTGTTGATTAAAGTTAGTAGACGCATAGAACAACCAACCCGGATAGGCCTCTTGCGGAGGAGAATAAGGCACACCATGATAAAAAATATGGTTGATGCCCGAAGTCAGGGATTCATCAATAATTGGTTTTACCTGCGATAATGATACCTTGAAATGGTCTGCTAGCCAAGTTGCGGTTTCTGAGCCCACAAATTTTTTGTTTTCAGTATTAGCAGCAGAGCTAGCAAATTTGATTACTTGAGGATCAGGTACGCCATATCTAGCTTCCTCAAATTTTGGATCTCTTCTAAAGTATGGAATGTCAAAATACTTTGTCCCAAAGTACTCTGTTTCAGGTACATCAGATAGAGCGTACAAGTCCAACATATTCCCAGGAGAGCCATGCGCCTCATTTCGAGAGATTTTACCCATTTTTCGAACACCCTCAGCCCAAGTTTTAGTAAATTCTTCTCTGCACAAATCTGCGATTGTGGCATTGTAGTCGCCAAAGATTCTTTTTTCAAGCAGGTCTTTAGTTTCAGTTTTTGCCAAAATGTTTAGATAAGGTGTTAAATCATAACCACGCCTTTTCTGAAATTCTTCTAAAAAATCGTTAGTCCAGTTGGCTCCATACACCTCATACGAGTCATTGTAAAGCGCACGTACTCCATATTCTGGTAATTGAAATAGCGTTTGAAATGGCTTCATGTAATTATCCAATGCCTCCTTGTTGAAGTGGTCGAGTACAAATCCTTCGCCACCTGGCGCTGCACGCTTTACTTTTTGTTTGGTAGGTAAAACTTTGACACTGGTTTTTCCATTTTCCGATACAATCTCAAAAGCTTTAGCTGCATCTTTTTCACTTACGTGTTTTCCGCCAAATGGCCACCCCGTGCCCATTGTCATATCTATTCCCAAACCTAAGTTTCGTGCTTCTTTTACAGTAAAAGCCAACATTTGATTCCATTTTGGACTCAAAAAGTCAAGGTTGTTGGCGTCATTACCTTTTACCCCATAAATCGGAATGATATGTAGTCCACCAAATCCAGCTTGAGCATAATCTTGTAAGTTTTTACGGATACCTGCTTCGTCTACTGCACTTCCCATCCACCACCAATAAGCCCAAGGCTTATGCGTATTATATTTTTGTGCATTTGTAGTAAACGTTCCAATCAGAAGAAAAATTAGTGGCAAACATTTCATTAAAAAGTTGCCAAATCTTAGATGCTCTGATTTTGTAAAGGAGATAATTTTCATTTTTGATATGATTATTTTAATTTTTTCAAGATACATAGATAAAAAATAAAAGTAGGAACTGCATCCTGTAGCATACTGGAAATAGGATAAAATTCGATATATACCTTGAACAAAAAAATATTTTGAAGTCTATCAAACAAAGAAATATATAATATGATTATATATTTAACTGAATATTTATTCGAGAAATTTCTATTATAAAATTGTTTTTTCTACTTTTATTGTACATATTTAGCATACAAAGAAAATTATTGTGATTAAGATTATTGAATACCCATAAAATATACAATTATACCCCTTACGATTATCATATGTTTGACGACTCGACTGTAAATGTAGACATTCTAAAAGAGCGTGCCTACAACTTACGCTGGGCGACTGTTCCTGAAGGCGTGATACCATTAACCGCAGCGGACCCTGACTTCCCGAGTGCACCACAAATAGCCGATGCCCTAACTAGATTTATTAAAGACCGCTATTTATGTTATGCTCCACCCGAAGGACTTCCTCAGTTTAAAGAAAGCGTAGCCCAATTTTTTCACAACAAACGAAACGTTCCTGCCAAACCTGAATTTACTTTTCCTGTAGATAGTGCGGCATTTGGAATTTATGTTATTTGCAAAGCTTTTCTCGAAAAAGGAGATGAGGCAATTATTTTTAACCCAGTTGATTTTCTCTTTAAATACTCTATCGAAACTGTTGGTGCAAATGCTATTCCTTATGGTATTCCTTCAGGTCAGGAGTTTGTTGATTTTTGGGAATTAGAAACATTAATCACTCCCAAAACAAAAATGATTTGTCTTTGTAATCCTTTAAATCCAACGGGGAAAGTATTTACTCCTGCCGAATTGAAGATACTAGGAGAAATTGCAATCAAACACAATCTTGTCATTTTGTCTGATGAAATCTGGAGTGATATTGTGTATCAACCATACACCTATACCAGTATTGCAAGCTTAGATGAGAGTATCCGACAACATACTGTTATTGTTACAGGATATAGTAAATCGTATGGCTTAGCAGGATTGCGTATTGGTTCGGTAGTAGCTTTCAATCAAACTCATGCTAATAAAATTTTTCAAGCCTCTTTACATCAATCTACTGTTCATGGAGCAAACGTTTTAGGGCAAATTGCTGCAACCACTGCCTTAAACGAATGCGGATCATGGCTAGAGGCATTTATTCAACATCTTCAACAGATGCGTGATATGTGTGTATCTGAACTCAATGCAAGTAAAGGAGTATCCTGTATAGCACCTCAAGGGTGTTATGTTGCATTTGCAGATATTACAGGAACTGGCAAAACCAGCGCTGAAATACAATCGTATCTACTTGAAACAGCCAAAGTAGCAGTGGTACCAGGTTTGCCACAATGGTTTGGAACTGGCGCTGATGGTTATATTAGACTAAGCTTTGCCACATCACAAGGAATTCTTTCTAACGCACTTAATAATATAAAAACCGCACTTAATTACTTATGAAAGTTGTAATAATTGGTGGTGGAGTGGCAGGATTGTCACTTGGCTTGTTGCTAAACAAACAAAATATTGAAGTAGTTATCAATGAAAAAATGACCGAATTTCATACCAGAGGTCATGCTTTTTTAATGCATCTAGACGGATGGTCTATCCTTGAGGAATTGAGTGAAGGCAAGAATGTTCCGTTGCCAGGCATCGAAATCGGAGAGTTTAATTTTAATAAAAGTAACGGAGAACCTGTAAAACGCCAAAAGCTAAATCTTTGGCGTTGTATTAGGAGAAAAGACTTAATTGCATTTTTGAATCGTCTTGTTCCCGAAGGGCTCATCAAGACAGGACGTATTTTTTCCCATTTTATTTATGAAAATGGGAAAGCCATTGCCGCTCAGTTTAGCAACGGAGAAATCGAATATGGTGATATTTTTATCGGGGCAGACGGTAGTAACTCTGCTGTTAGAGAAGCCGTGTTTGGTTCAGTAGAATTTACTAAAGTAGAAGTAAAAGAAGTGGTAGGTTTGTGTAAAAATGAAGCACTTGCTTCTAAATTGCCCAATGTATTTACCAAATTTCAGAGCGATACCAGAGGAATTAGTTTTGGTATGATTCCTGTATCTGCTTCAGATTTTGTTTGGTTTATGCAATACAATTCGCTAGAGGCAGACTGTTGTGACAAGTCTACTCCTGAGCAACTTAAGGCCTTTTGCGATTTTCAATTAAGCGATTTTCCGCCAATTGTCAATGAATTGCTGGCTACAAATGATTATTCAACGAGCTATATTTGGAATACCAGAGATTTTGGGTTATTGCCTAAATTTCATCAAGGAAACATCGTATTGATTGGCGACGCAGCTCATTTGGCCTTACCATTTACCAGTGCAGGAACAACCAATGCCATTCTCGATGCAAAAGCATTGACCGATGTGTTGTTAAAAATTGGAAATTCAGAATTGGCATTTGAACAATACTATGCCTCTCGCAAAGATGAGATTTCCAAACATATCTATTTGGGAAGAGAGTTAAAAGAGCTCTTTATGCACCCAGAAAAAATAGACGGAGATAAAATGGTCGTACCACTGATTTCTAAAAAAGAGTCAGATGATAAAGGGGATAAACCATTGAAGGTGCAATATTTTACCGATCCCATTTGTTCAACATGTTGGGTGGTTCAACCAATGTTGCGTAGGTTAAAATTGGAGTATGGCGAATATTTTGATATCGACTATCGTATGGGAGGACTTTTGCCTTCATGGACAGATTATCAACGTGGACCAATTACCCAGCCATCTGATGTTGCATCGCACTGGGAAGAAGTTTGTATGATTCATGGAATACCTTTAGACGGAGATATTTGGTTGGAAGATCCTTTGCCTTCTTCTTATCCACCTTCAATAGCATTCAAGGCAGCTCAAATGCAAGATGGAGACTTGGCAATTTTGTTTTTAAGAAGAATCAAAGAAATGTTATTCTTAGAAAAAAAGAATATTGTAGATCTCAATTATTTGGAAAACGCAGCTTTCGAAGTAGGGCTAGATTCGGCCAAATTTATCAAAGATTACGAAACAAAGGCACAAGAAGCATTTCGGAATGATTTGATTTTGGCGCAAAATATGGAAGTTGGTGTGTTTCCGACACTAATTTTTACGAATCAAGACAATAAAACGATTATTGCGAAAGGGTATCAAGAATATGAATATTTTGAAGACATCATTCATCAATTGATTCCAAATGCACAAAAAAGAAGCTTGAATACAGATCCTGTTTTCTTGTTCAGTTGTTTTTCGACCATGACCAACAAAGAGTTTTCATTCCTGAGTGAAAAATCGGTAGAAGACACCGAAAAAACCTTGGACGATCTTTACGAAAGAGGATATATCGACAAATTTGAGAGTAAAAATGGTATAATTTGGAAGAGTAAATTGGCGGATTATTAACCGACGATTTTAGTATAAAAAAGGCCTCAATGTTATCAACATTGAGGCCTTTTTTATACTAAAACAAATTTTTTACAACTTATACTTCTCCTTCAAATAGCCCAACGCCATGCCATACGCCTCTTTGCTGGCAGCTTCGTCATATTTTGGGTTACTTGGGTTTGAGAAACCGTGAACTGCATTGAAAATTTTGTAGGTCAGCTTTTTATTCGCTGTTTTCATATTTGCCGCAAAATCTTCGATAACTTGTTGTGAGATATATTGTTCAGTGGCAAATAAGCCTAACACATCACTGTTAAGAGTCTTTAATTTTTCAACATCTTTTACTGGCATTCCGTAATACATTACTGAACCAATGGTTTGTTTACCTCCTAATAAGGCTGATTTTAGTGACCAACTTCCGCCAAAACACCAGCCTACATTGGCAATTTGAGCTTTTGGTCCTGCATAGGTAATTGCACCTTTTACAATGTTTTCAAGTCTCGACTCAACTACGCCTTGCATTAACTTTCCTGCTTCTTGTGGGTTAGTCGTCGATTTTCCATCATACATATCCAAGGCAATAACATTTACTTTTCCCCCAAGATCGTTGTAAAAAACATCTGCTTGATGTCTGATATGGTCATTGAGTCCCCACCATTCTTGGTACACAAATAGCCATTTGTCAGATTTCTTTTTGGCTTTGACAATATATGCACTAGCAGTGTTACCGTCGGCTGTTGGGTAAGTAATAGATTCACCTTCTGCTACAAATTTGATGGCTTCTGGTGCTGGGTGTAAAGCAATAAAATTTGGGTCGTTGGCAAATTGAGCCATATCACCCGACACTGGTGCATGACAAACTGTAATTTGATTTTCAGGTTGTTCGATAGGTTTTGCAACAAAGTATCCCATTATACTAACAACAAGGAGATTGAGAGATAGCCAAAGTTTGTTCATTTTCTACGATGAGTTTTGGATGAATGATTAATGAACTGGTGTATGATTCATAAATGAACATTCGCCAATTCTTTCTTAATAATAGAAATTTGCCTACAATTGTTCTAAGTCTTGTTGAAATATTCGACCAAAAGGCGATATAGTTAGATATATGCCGTCACATATAGCTAATTATATCGCCTTTCGAAGTTGGATACTAGCTAAATCTTTTAATTCAATTTATACCATTGTATATTTGAAAGGGGCTGACGGCGCTGTGCATGCTTGACAGGACCATAATATTTGCTCAAATAATCAAGGACTATTGGCTCGGCCTCTCCCAAATCCCAAAGTTTTTGTGTTCTTTGCATCCAACGAATTCTTTCTAACCAGCCTTCTCGAGAAGCTCTGAATTGTAAAATCATTTTACTCGAATGACAACCTGTACATTGGGCTTTGACCATGTCTAATTCTTTGGCAATAACCAATCCTGTTTCAGGGTCTAATCCTTTGGTCGAATCTACGTAAATAGCTTTTGAACTGTATTTTTGTGGCGTAATTTTTCCCAATGAAGCCAAGTAGGCCATAGAAAGCATTGTTGCCAATATCATGATTTTTTTCATAAGATAACAGTTGGGTTAAACCACTTTTATTGCGATTCTATGACACGAATTATTGAGATATCCTGCTGGATTCCATGCAGGAATGACCATTGGCTGAGAGATACCCTTGGCATCGGTAGCTTTTGCCCAAACTTCATAATAGCCTTTTCTTGGAAATTTTACCTCTGTTGACCAATGTTGCCAAGCCAATCTGTTTTTAGCTTTTTGTAGGCTAGCCTTTTGCCAAGTAGCGCCAAAATCAATTGAAATTTCCATTTGACTCACCTCCAAATCGCCTGCCCAAGCATGTCCTCTCAAACTGATTGTTTTGCCATCATCAATCATAGCGCCAGTTTTGGGATAGGTAATAACTGATTTTACAGGCATTGATTCTATGATTCTGTAATCGCTATCTGGTGCTTTTCCGCCTGGTTCAATCGGGTATAAAGGCACACGGTAATGCGTCCCGTCCATTTTTTCACCATCATGTACTTTATTACGTACTACAATTTTTTCTAGCCATTTTCCTGAAACAGAAGCTGGCCATCCTCCAAGAATCAATCTTAATGGATACCCGTGCATCAATGGAATTTCTTGTCCGTTGACAGCCCATGCTAATAAGCTTTCATCCTCCAATGCTTTTTTTATTGGTACACCACGAGAAATCGTAACTTTTTTAGGGTCGCCACTCAAGTGAGTATCTTTGCCAAAATAACCAATATAGACGGCATCATCTTTGATTCCAACTGAATTTAGTACGTCTTTTAGGCGTACACCTGTCCATTCAGCGCAATTAATTGCACCTTCAGACCATTGATTACCAGAAGCTTGAGGTACAAAACCACTTCGACCATTACCTCCACATTCTAACTGAATTTGATAAGTATATTGTTTAAATTGCTTCTTGAGTTGTTCTAATGTAAATGTCTTTTTTGTTTTAGCTGATTCGCCTTCAATGGTGAGTGTCCACGTTTTGATGTCTATATTTTCAGGAGGATTTCCATTATTTCTCACAAACATTTTGTCGAGAGGAGTTATCTCATCATCAAGAAGATGCGCTGGAGCTTCTACATTCCAAGGGCGGTCGCTCAAAATGGTCATTTCTTTATTTTTTTTGAGCATTTCAAGCGCATTATCATCCAGCGAATTCAGAATGATAGGAGAGTAGCCTTCTGGCATATTATTGGCAAAAACTATTTCAGTACCAAGTACACTAATTGCACTTGTTCCAATGAGTTTTTTCAAAAAGTTTCTTCTTTTTTGCGTCATGGTTAAATGAGGGCTTTGTTCAATTTTTGTAAATATAATCAACTTTCCGTAAGAGTCTATAATGAATTGCTTGGTTTGTATCTTATCCTATAGGATAAATAGTTTTAAAAGTTTTTAATCTCTACAAATAATCAATGAGTGCAAAGTATTTATTTAATTATATTTTTGAGACTCAAGGAAGTACACATCTAAAATTGCTTTGGGACGAGCTAGGTACTCACGAAGATAAGTTTTGTAGCCTGATGGAACATCTTGGGCGGCAAATGCTACGGCATCAACTCCTAGATGTTGTGCTAAAAATAAGGCTCTAGCATTATGGGTCGGTTGTGAGATAATGGTAAATTTTTGCTGATTGAAAACTTTTTTGCAACGAACGATAGAGTCATAAGTTCTGAAACCTGCAAAATCTAAAATCATGACATCGTAAGGCACACCTAGTTTAAGGAGTGCTTGGCGCATATCAGCAGGTTCGTTGTAAAAGATAGAATCATGATTGCCACTCAATATAAGGTACTTTACTTTGCCTTCATGATAAAGTCTTGCTGCGGCTTCAATACGGTAACGAAAGAATAAATTTTCTTTGCTTCTCGTAACATTTTTGCTTGTTCCCAAAACAAGTGCAAAATCATTTGAAGGAAGATTGTCGATATTATAATAGTTATAATTTTCAGTAGAAAAAACAATCCAGATATTACTCATCAAAACCAAAATAATTCCCATGAATCCCAATGCAATAAGCCCCTTAATCACCCGCTTGATAAATCGGGTAAAATTAAGTGGTTCTCGAATCGCTATTTCAAGGGTACTTTTCATATAGCTTTGGTACAACGTTGCTTATTTCTCTTAACTTTTCCAAAACATTATTCAAAATCCATTTACAAGTCATCTATCCGATTTTTTTAATATGCCATTTATAGAGATAACGCTAAAATCGGCAGGATATGTTGGTGAAATTGTTAAATTTTTTATTAGAAAAGTTTAAGTTTAGGTCTTAATATTTAATTAATATTAAAAGTATTTCCCTAATATATAAAAAAAAAGTCTGATAACCTCACCGTACTGTAGGGTACAGATATGAATTATCAGACTTTTAATTAATATGATAAAAATTAGAATAATCCTAATTGTTCTCCAGTTCCTGAGTCAGAGTTTTCAGGGAATTCTATTTCCTCTGGCTCAACTAATTTTGTAGCAATAGCTTCATTAGTTTCAGTACTGACTTCATCTTCTGAACTCTCTGGCAAAAGAATTTCTACGATTTTGGGCTCCAATGCTTTTATCCCCTGTACTTTATGTGTACTAAGTTTACTACCTAAAGCTTTCCAACCTCTAATTTCTGCTACTTCATCTAAAGCAATTTCTTCGTGCTCAAGGGATGCACCTTTTTCATCCTTTTTGAAAGCAAGCTCGATACGTGGATAAACGTCGACTGAGGCAAAATGTAGTTTTGAACCTTTTTCGTCCGAAATAAATAAAAATTTCTTATCTACCGTTGTCGTTTCTATTCTGAAACGTTTGACATAATACAATTTGCTACCGCCATCATAATACACCGCAGAAATGATACTCTCTGGTACAAACTTGATTAAGACAGCAATATCTTTTGGTTCGTAACGGTTAGTTAATTCGAAGTTGGTTAACTCATATTGACCGTCATTATAGATTACCAAGATATGGTCTTTGGCCTCAAAATTACCAAGATATTTGCCATGCTCATCACGATTTAGACGACCAATGGTTGGGTCATACCAAATATCCAAGCCACCTAAGGTAGAAACCCCAGCAGATTTTTGAATGATTTTTCTTACTGGATATTTTGTCAAAACATTACCCATCGAATCACGACCCTTAATGAGTAAATCTTTGAAATCGTATTCAAATTGTTTGACACGGGCTGTACAAGAAGCCGTTAGATTTACTTGAATTACCTCTGCCTCACCATTATCGTTGGCAGTAAAATAAAGTACTTTTGACTTCGGATTTCCTGCCGTTAAATCATATACTCTATCACGAGTTACAGCAGTGATCTTAAAGCGTTTGATATAACTTGTTCCTGATTTGGCATCAAAATACACCAAGTTGTAAACTTTGCGGTCATCATTCTTTTTAAAGACAGAGCAGTAAATAATGTCTTTTCCGACAAATACCTTATCTTGAATTTTTGTTACCACACAAGAGCCATCTCTACGGAATACGATTATATCATCGATATCTGAACAATCCATTACATATTCGTCTTTTTTGAGACTGTATCCAATAAAGCCTCCTTCGCGGTCTACATAGAGCTTTTGGTTGGCAGCTGCAACTACTGCTGCGGTAATGGTATTGAAGTTTCTAATTTCAGTTTTACGCTCACGTCCCTTACCGTATTTTTTGAGGAGCATTTTGTAGTAATCAATCGCATATCGAACCAGATTGGCAAGGTTATCATTTACCTCGTTGAGTTCATCTTGCAATTTAATCATCAACTCATCGGCTTTGAAAGAGTCGAATTTAGAAATACGCTTAATACGAATTTCTAATAGACGCAGCAAGTCTTCCTCTACAATTTCGCGATAGAATTGAGACTTATAAGGCTCTAATCCTTTATCTACCGTAGCTACTACCTCCTCGAAGGTTTCGCAGTTTTCGATGTCACGATAGATTTTATTTTGGATAAAGATTTTTTCGAGTGAACTAAAGAGCAATTTTTCCAATAACTCTCCTTTACGAATTTCGAGTTCTTGTTCTAATAACTCTAAGGTTTGACGGGTGCAAACTTTTAATACTTCGCTAACTCCTACAAAATGCGGTTTGTCAGCAATGATTACACAAGCATTGGGCGAAATAGAAACCTCACAGTCAGTAAAGGCATAAAGTGCATCGATGGTTACATCGGGAGATGTACCAGGAGCTAGCTGAACTTGAATTTCTACATCTTTTGCGGTATTGTCTATTACTTTTTTGATTTTGATTTTTCCAGCATCGTTTGCTTTGATAATGGATTCAATCAAACTGGTAGTAGTTGTAGCAAATGGTATTTCTTTAATAATGAGTGTTTTCTTGTCTAATTCTTCGATTTTGGCACGAACGCGGATTTTGCCTCCACGCATACCATCATTGTAATTAGAAACATCGATTAAACCGCCTGTTAAAAAGTCTGGAAAAATTTCAACATTCTTATTTTTGAGAATATCAATAGAGGCTTCAATAAGCTCCACAAAATTGTGAGGCATGATTTTGGTAGCCAAACCTACAGCAATCCCTTCTACTCCTTGTGCCAGTAACAATGGAAACTTGACAGGCAGCGTAATTGGCTCTTTCTTTCGTCCATCATATGACAGTTGCCAATCAGTAGTTTGAGGATTAAAGACTACATCCTGAGCAAATTTTGATAATCGAACTTCTATATAACGAGCTGCTGCTGCGCTATCACCCGTTCGGATGTCACCCCAGTTACCTTGGCAATCAAATAATAAATCTTTCTGCCCCATGTTTACCAGTGCTTCGTTGATAGAAGCATCCCCATGAGGGTGGTATTGCATAGTTTGACCTATTACATTGGCCACTTTGTTAAAGCGACCATCATCCATTTCGTTAAGGGCATGTAAGATACGGCGTTGTACTGGCTTTAGACCATCTTCTACGGCTGGTACGGCACGTTCCAAAATTACATACGATGCGTATTCCAGAAACCAGTTTTCGTACAACCCAGCCACTGCCACTTGCTCATGTAATGCATCTTCGCTTTTCGGGTTCTTGTTTTCGTCGAAATTTTCTGTCTGATTTGTGTTTTCCATTACAGCGTATTCTCAAAATTTTTAAAGTCAACTTAAGATCAAGTATGACATAGTTCTGATTAGGTGAACTTAGTCTTAAGTTTACGTTTGTTACTTTTACAAAACCCCAAATTACGAAAAAAATATGGGTAAAAAAAATATCTACTCGGTCTGTATTTTGAAAAAATGGCTAAGAAAACGGGTAAATTATTGGTTAGGTGAAAATTAAATCTCCAAAAATTGTTCAAGAAGCGTTATTTTATATGTTTTGTCATTTTTTTGAACAATTGAATACTGATATTTTCCTTTGGGTAGATTACTTGTTAAGAAAGTTGCATAGAAGCCATCGCCAAAATATTTTCCTTTAAATAATAAATCAGTTTTTCTGCCGTGTTTATGTTCGACGGGTACTAAATAATTGGCTTTATCAGAATGCAACATTAAAAAAGTATTCTCATTATAGGGAAAGGCTTGAGCTTCAATTAGGTAGGATACTAGAATGGTTGGATTTTTTGCATCCTGAATTGTGGTAGTAGATGGAACAGTAGTTAATTTAAAAGTTGAATCTTTTTTCAACTCAATTGTAGCATTTTCAAATGAATTTAGGACATCTAAATCAAAGTCAGAGTATTTGCTGATACCATTTTTGTAAGATAGCGCCAAGGTTTGTTTAATATTACTGTTGAATATAGGCGATTCTCTAAATATTACACCATTCATTCTGTAATTAAAAGCCTCTGCGCGTTCACTATCAAATTGATACTTCAATTTGATAGTTGATGAATACCAACCAAAAACATTAATTACAAAAGCTCCAGCAATAGCCATTACTCCAAGTGTTTTATGGATAGCTTTTGGCGAATTCAACAACAGGGTAAGATACAGTAAGGCAATTGCCCATAGCGAGTTGTGAGCGTAACGATTGTCCAACCCTGCTCCATAGCCAATCCAAGCTCTACTCAATGCCACTAAAGCTGAAGTAACCAACAAGTAGCCAAAACAGGCTAATAGAAATAAATTGCGGTCATCTAAAGTAATTTTTGGGGTCAATAGCTTTGTAAAAAAGTATTTACCTAAAATGATAATAAGAGGACCTACTATTAATACACCAGTACATGCTGCAAAGATATTTGTGACATTGTAATGATTGGTGAAGTGCCACGTAATACTACCCCAAAATGTGAAGAAGCACCTAAGAAGCATGTCAATATGATGCAAACTTTGTGATACATTGGAGTTTTGTCCACTTCTATATTGATAAAAATAGACTGAGAATAGCGCTACCGTAAATATTGACCATCTGAGCAAATCTGTTATTCGTCTGGTAAGGAATAAAATGACCCCAGCAATTAATAATCCAAATAGTCCATTCCCATGTGTAAATGTGAGTACAAACCCTACAACAAATGCCCAGTAAAAATATTTTTTATTAGGATTGGTAATAAGCCAAAACAACAACATTGCCCAAAATAGATTTCCTACTTGTTGTAGTACCGAGATTGTCCAATATATATTTTCATGTGATAATGGATGGAATAATAATAATGGTATCGGAAGAAAGTACCATGCCGAAACTTTTAACTTATTAAAAGCAAGATTAAATATCCAACAAATACCTAAATAGTAAAATAAGGAGATGATATTAAAGGTTTTCCAGTCGATAAACCCTTCGATTTGATAAATTAGTAACGTAAATAATCGAGGAAAGATAATTCGGTGTTCATTGTGTAAATCAAATAATAGCGAAAATTGTTCTTTGAAGCTTTTTCCTTGTTGTGAATCTGTTACATATCGAAGAAGATGATAGTCATCGGCAAAGAAAAAATTGTAACAGTATTGTTGTAAAAAAATGATAAAGACTAGGAATAACAGCAACGAAATTCCGAATGCGTACTTTTGAGTTTTCATTGGGTGTATTTAATAAAATGAGGAGATAGTAACAATAATCATTGAGATTGAATAAGATCAATCATTTCTGCAATCATCATTGCTGTTGCCCCCCAAACGGTATGTCCTTGAATATCAAAAAAGGCTGCTTCTACTTCTGTACCTCTGACATTTAGGATTTTTTTACCAATATTGGCTGGGTTTAGCAATTCATCAAGCGACACTTCGACCACTTGGTCTACCTCTCTTGGGTCTGGGTAAAATTCAGGTCTTTTTTCCATGTATCCAATTACGGGCTGTACATAGAAATTTGAAGGCGGGATAAATAATTTAGAAATTTCACCCAACACTTTGACGTCAGTAAGACGAACCCCAATTTCTTCTTGGGCTTCTCTCATCGCAGTTCTTATCAGATTTTCATCTTCTCTTTCCTTTCTTCCTCCAGGAAACGCCATTTGTCCACCATGAACTCCGTCGTAGGCTGGTCTCAAAATCAAAGGAAGATAAATTTTCCCCTCGTGTGGGTAGAACAAAATCAGTACAGCGCTTTGTCGAGTTTTTTCGTTGGGTCCTAACTTGAATTTTAACCTCGAACTTGATGCCATACGTATATGGGCGCTTTCACCTGGTAAGGGTAATGTAAAGCGCTGTCTCAAGTTGTCGATAAAGTGATTGAAGTCAGTCATAAATTATCTCAATAGCAATGTCGATTGTTTTATTATTGAATAGAATGTATGAAATTGATATAAATTAGTAGGAAATGAGCATATATACAAACTTTAGCATTGCCATTTGGGTAAGATAATATAATTTTCTAGCAGAAAAATCGCCATTTCTTCTAAATATGAAACTTTATTTTCTTTCCTTTTAATTGAAAATCAAACGCTTAAAAAAGCCCCTAACCGTTTAATAAAAAGTTGTTTTTTTCTTCTTTCAAACGATTAGAGGAATATTTTTCGTATAATTTACAAACTATAATGACTGTTGGGGGCATATCGTGCTACGAGTTGTTCAGCACATCTTTCCCCATCCATTGCCGCCGACATAATACCTCCAGCATAGCCAGCTCCTTCACCACAAGGATATAGCCTTTTAACAATGACGTGTTCTAGACTTTCTTTATCTCTGGGAATACGTACTGGCGAAGACGTACGACTTTCGATACCGATAATTTGTCCAAGATTTGTGCCATAACCTTTCATTTTTTGACCAAACTGCTTGATACCATCTTGAAGTGGTTTTCCGATATGTGGAAATAATACATCAAGCATATCTGAACTACTGAGCCCAGGTTGATAGGATGTTTCGAGGAGTTCTTTAGATACTTTTTGTTGTAAAAAATCACCTACCAATTGTGCTGGTGCTATTTGAGTACCATTCATCATTTGACAAGCACGTTGTTCTTGCTCTTTTTGTAATTGCAATCCTGCCAATGCACCAAAGTCTTTATAAGGCTCTAGGTCAATGTCGTTTACAGCAACTACCATTCCCGAGTTAGCAAATTTGGAATCCCTTCGAGATGGAGACATACCGTTGACTACTAATTCGCCAGGGGCGGTAGCAGCAGGCACAATAAAGCCACCGGGACACATACAAAATGAAAACACACCTCTTTGAATACCTTTAAAATGCGTTTGTGCTACCAAACTATAAGATGCCGCAGGCAGATATTGCCCACGCTCTTTGCGATGATACTGAAGCGAATCTATCAAGCTTTGTGGGTGCTCAATACGCACACCCATTGCAAATGGTTTGGCTTCGATATAAATATTCCTTTGTTGGCAAAGCTCAAAAATATCTCTGGCAGAGTGTCCTGTGGCTAAAATAACTCCAATTCCCTTTATTTCACGACCATCTGCCAAGACAACACCTTTAAGTGTATTTTGTTCAAGAATAAAATCAGTAACTTTGGTTTCAAAATGAACTTCGCCTCCTGCATTTTTAATACTTTCTCGAAGTTCTGCCACAATTTTTGGAAGCTTGTTGGTTCCAATATGTGGGTGAGCATCCACCAAAATTTCTTCAGTGGCACCATGGGCTACAAAAATTTCAAGAATACGACGAATATCGCCACGTTTTTTACTTCTTGTATAAAGTTTGCCATCCGAATAAGTACCTGCTCCACCTTCGCCAAAACAATAGTTTGATTCTGGATTTACATAATGGTCTTTGTTGATAGCAGCCAAGTCACGACGACGAGTTCTGACGTCTTTGCCTCTTTCGAGCAAAATGGGTTTAATTCCCAACTCAATCAAACGCAAAGCAGCAAACATTCCCGCAGGGCCTGCTCCAACAATAATAGCTTGGGGAGCTTTGGAAACATCGCTATATGCTTTTTTAAACTCAATCATTGAGGTGGGAGCTTCATTGATAAATGCTTCTACCTCTACGTTAACTTTTATTTGACGACCTCGTGCGTCAATTGAGCGTTTTGTAGCTCTTATATGAGCCTCATCGGGTGATGAAACTTGAAGAATATTCTTTACTTTGTTAACGAAGTTATCTTGGTCAAATGCAATTTCTGGTTCTAATACCAGAGAAAGTTGTTTTTTCATATTTGGTAAGGTTTTTATCCTTAAATTTTTTACAAAATAACAAAAAAAGAACGATGAATCCTTCTTCACTAGGCATTTTTGGTAAGAAAGGATGAATTTTAGCGTTTTTGATAAAAAGAAACTTGCCAACCCGAAATTTTCTATCATTTCATCGTTTTCTTTGAAATGAAGAACTAATCTTAACCTGTATAGTTTTTAAAATTATTAGAAAAATTCAATATAATCGAATATAAAATATGCTCATGATTTTGCAAAATAGGCTTTCCAAGTTTGTAGTTTGTTGGATGATTTTTATGAGTCATTTGCCTCATTTATTTAGTCAAAATAACTTTGAATTTATCCCATCAATTACGAAAGGAACCATTAATTGGCAGCAATTCCCCAACTTCTCATTGCCTTTTTTGAATGTGTACACTGGGCCAAGATTTGCAAATGATTTTCAGGAACCCCTAAAGCATGGGTTTAGTCATTTGGCTAGATATAATGATTATGATGCAAATTTGCCTGTAGAAAATAGAGCTCTTTTATGGTATGGGGTAGCTACTTTGCCCGGTCAACCTTGGTATGAGCTAGAGAGTCCGTGGGACAATAACCTTGTTGCTTATCAAGCATCTTGGAAAGGATTTATGCAAATGCTTGCCAACGAGTTTAATAATACAAGAGGGGGTGCTTTCCCATTATATGATTTGATGGTTTTGGATATAGAACGAGAAAGACCTACCAATGGAAGTATTTTGACTTTAAAGCAATCGTCGGGTGTACCTCAGCAATTCAAAAGCCTTTCAGATTCGGTATTTGTAGAGCGGTATAAGCGTGATATAATGAATTTGTATGCTCAACCAATGAGTTATTTGTGGGATAGTGGTTTTCCTAAAACTACTAAAATCGCCTCTTACAGTGATGCTCCCATCAAAAATCAGGAATTTCCAATTGGTTATTCTTGGAAGGCGATTCAAAATGAGCCAATTGCGTTGAATTATTATATGAAAGATTCGCTTACTCAGAAAGTTGGCGGACCCTTCTATGCTCAGAATTCTCATTTAACCCCTTCTGCGTACTTATGTTATGAGTATCGTTTTTTTCCAAATTATGGAAATGTGGCCTATCAGCTATTTCAGGTAGAGGCAAATCGTGCTCGTAGTAACAAAGATATTATTCTTTTTGAATGGCTCAATTATAATCGTTGTCAGAATTCAAATTATGGATATGACCTGTCAATCCCTAAACACCTAATTGAAGCACAAGCTATTATGCCTTATTTCTCGGGGGCAAAAGGCATCTTTTTGTGGGAAGGACCACTTGCTAGACAGGACACTATGAACTTTAATAAATACGAATATTTTATCAATGGATTATATCGTTTGTCAGCTTACAAAAACTTCTTTACTGGAGATTATTCTCTTTATATTCCCAAAACTGCCCATCAACATTTCCAAGATTACGACCCTATTTGGCGAGCAGTCATCAAGGGTGATAGTGTTTTGGTGGCAGCTATCAACGAATTTGCCAACGATAATGCTACTACAAACCTCACAATTCGTATTGGTTCGTGGACTAAAAATATTGCGTTAAAAGGAAAGGAAACCTTTTTGGAGGCTTTTGCGTTGGAAAAGTTTACCGAAAAAATACTGGTTTATCCCAATCCAAGTGCTGGACCTATTAATCTGGAGTATCAAGGTAATGGTTCGATTATGGGAACAGTTCAGATATATGATTTACACGGCAATATTCGATATGAAGCAAATTGGGATGATTTGCCCAATGAAAGTTTTGTTACCAACCGTCGGCTTATCAATCATAAGTTACCAACTGGTATCTATATTTTGAGGGTAAATAATCAAGGGCATTTGATGGAGCAAAAGATGTTTTTGACGAATAATTAAGTTTTGCTTAGGAATAGTGTTAGAACAACACATTTAGCACATAAATCTTTAATTTTGTTTCCTTTATTTCTAAAATGAATCCTTGAATTAAGTGTAAAAGCAATAAGAAAATTAGCATTAATACGCTTTAAGCTATAAGCCGTAGGCATTAGGCAAAAAAGTTTCTATTACTTCATGAGAAATACAATTTAAAACTTTTAGCCTACCGCATAAAGCCTAGAGCTTAAAGCGGGTAAAATTTATTTTAATTTTACCTACTAACTTAATTACAACCATTTTTATATCAAAAATTATGAATCGGTTAGCAAAAGAAACTTCTCCTTATTTGTTACAACACGCCCACAACCCCGTAGATTGGTTTCCTTGGGGCAAAGAGGCGCTTGATAAAGCAAAAGAAGAAAACAAGCCAATTCTGGTGAGTATTGGCTATTCGGCGTGTCACTGGTGTCATGTAATGGAACGTGAAAGCTTCGAAAATGAAGAGCTAGCCACCATTATGAATGAGCATTTTGTGAGCATTAAAGTAGATAGAGAGGAGCGTCCCGATGTGGATGCTATATATATGGATGCGGTTCAGGCGATGGGAATTCAAGGTGGCTGGCCACTCAATGTGTTTTTGATGCCCGATGGAAAACCTTTTTATGGAGGAACATATTTCCCTCCTATGAATTGGAAAAAGCTACTATATGCAGTTAGTGAGGGATTCCTGAATCATCTGCCAGATTTACAAAAATCAGCAGAAGGTTTTACCGAAAATATGTCTTTCTTGGAGTCTGTAAAATATGGTTTGCAGTCTGACGAGGTTGGCTTCAATATGGATGATTTAGAGGCCATGTACCAAAAACTATCAGGTACTTTCGACCCTCAATGGGGTGGTTTTAAACGAGCCCCTAAGTTTCCTATGCCCTCGGTTTGGTTGTTTTTGTTGAGATATATACAAGCAGGTGGAGAGAAAAAAGATGAAGCTTTAGCCCATGTACGTTTGACATTGAGTAAAATCGCCAAAGGCGGAATTTACGACCAATTGGGAGGAGGTTTTGCGCGCTATTCGGTAGATGGTGAATGGTTTTGTCCCCACTTCGAAAAAATGCTTTATGATAATGGTCAACTATTAAGTTTATATTCAGAAGCGTATTCATTGACAGAATTGCCTCTTTATCAGCAAGTTGTTTTCGAAACGATAGATTGGTTAGAACGTGAAATGTTAAGTCCAGAGGGTGGATTATACTCTGCACAAGATGCTGATTCTGAAGGGGTAGAAGGTAAATATTATGTGTGGACTCATGCCGAAATACATCAGGTTTTAGGCGAAAAAGCTGATAAGTTTTGTCTTGCTTATCAAGTAAGTATGGAGGGGAACTGGGAGCATGGGGTAAATATTCTTTGGAAAAATCATACGTTCTTAAATTCTGATTTTTCGGAAGAAATAGCCCTGTTAATGGCGTATAGAAACCAACGAATCAAACCTGGGCTAGACGATAAAATGTTATGTTCTTGGAATGGATTGGCGCTTAAGGGCTTGGTTGATGCTTACAAGGTTTTTGGCGAAGAGAAGTTCCTAGATTTAGCTTTAAAAAATGCTTCCTTTATCGAAAAGTATTTGTTGAATGACAATCAGTTATGGCATTCTTACAAAAACGGAGAGGCAAAAATTACAGGATTTTTGGAGGATTATTCAGCCGTTATCGACGGATTTACAAGCTTGTATCAAGTTTGCTTTGAAGAAAAATGGCTACATCTTGCCGAAAAGCTTTCTTTGTATGTCTATCTCAATTTTTGGGATGAGCAAGATGAATTGTTTTTCTTTACAGACAAAAATGCAGAGGCTTTAATTGTTCGTAAAAAAGAGATTTTCGATAATGTTATTCCTAGCTCCAACTCCATGATGGCTAAGAATTTTTATACACTTGGGTTGATTTTGGATAGAGAGGATTTTATCGATTTATCCAAATTGATGGTTGGCAAAATGAAAGATATGCTTACAAAAAATGTTGATTATCTTACCAATTGGGCTTGCTTAGCATCACAATTAGTGACCCCAACTGTCGAAATTGCTATAGTTGGTAAGGATTATTTGACATTTAGAGCTAAGATTGACCAAAAGTATTTTCCTAATAAAGTCCTATCGGCTACAAAAGATAAAAGCGAGCTTCCATTGCTCGAACATCGCACGGCATTTGATGGACAAACCAATATTTATGTTTGTTTCAACAAAGCATGTCGCCGACCTGTACAAACGGTCGAGGACGCTTGGGAACAAATTTTATAACTCAAAAATGGTCAGCCAAAAGGTTGACCATTTTTATTTTATGGCTTTTATTCCTTAATTTGAATAAATTCAAAAACCTATTGCGCTATGAAAACAATATTACTTCGAGGGCTTATATTTCTACTATACTTTTCTTGTCAATCATTTGCGCAACTCAGTCGCAAACAAGGGAGTGCCCAATTAGGCATCAGACCTATGGCGAGCTTGGTGTCTTTGGGATTACCTCAAAGTATTCCTGTTTCGGATGGTTTTTCTTCTAGTGCCCTCAGCAATATTCCCAAACCATTTTTCCCGCTACCTATCAATTTTACTGTCAATAAAAATGGTGGAACAGAAGCATTTGGTCTTGTCGGTACTTTCGGTTTAGGAGTGAATTATCAAAAACTATTTCGAAACAATCGACTTTTTAGGCTCGAAGTAGGTGCTCATTACACCAAGTCCCCCCATAGCTATTCGCTCGATGATAATATTAAGTTTTTTATCAAAGGCAAAGAAGCTAGTTCTTGGGTGAATACCATCAGCAATACAGGTTTTTGGGGAAGTGTCATGTATTCATCTATTTCGAAAGGAAGAAGAGGTTTTGGAGAATTACGTAATTATCTCGAATTCGGCGTACAATCGATGAATTTTCAGTCAAAATCTATGCAAGACTCTGACACATGGATTTATGATGGGAGAGGATTTACCTTACAGAATACCATCACAAACCCCAATAGTTATTTGTTTTTTGTAGAAATAGGGAAAACCTACTGGCGACCCGCCGATGACGGTCGTGCCTTGAATTTTGGCATACGTTTTGGCATTCCATATCAGGCAATTTCTGAAACAAAATTTGTGGGATATGCTCAAAATCAGTCTGTTGCAGGGCAAACACTCCGAGAAAATACAGGTATGATTTCGCTTCAAATGAGTTATGAGTTGCCTGTGGTACAATTACAGAAAGCAAGAAAACCTATTGCAAAATCACTTTGTGAAATACAGCGTAAAGTGGTGATAAAGAAGCGCTTTCAGATTGCTCAAACTACCATTTTGTTATCTCTTTATGACCACGAAAATGAGGATGGAGATATTGTATCAGTTTGTTGGAATGGAAAATATTTGATTGAAAACTATACTTTGACGAAGAAACCCAAAGTACTGGAATTACCGATGAGCCCTGTCGGACAAAATATCCTAACCGTTTATTCTGTCAATACAGGAACAGAGGGCGCCAATACTACGGCTATTTCATTTGAAAATGGAAGTAAAAAAGAGGAAATTTTACTCTATGCTGATAAAAAATACTCAGAGGCGATTGAGTTTATCAGAAAATGAGATCACTTAAGTATTCATGCAAAGTAAAATTGCATGAATACGCATTAGGCGGTAAGCTGTAGGCAATAGGGAAAAATGCTTCAATTATTTCCTGAGAAATACTTTTAAACTTTTAGCCTGCGGCATAAAGCCTACAGCAATGCTACCTTATTTAATTCTATTAGGATTTTCATTGATAAAAGCTGCCCAGCCTTTTTTCGTACCCTTATTAGTTGCCATAATATTATTGCCATGAAAATGATGACATACTGCAATACCTAAGGCATCGGTAGCATCAAACATTTCTGGCTCTAGTTTCATTTTTAATAAATGGTCAAGCATACTTGCTACTTGTTCTTTGGAAGCATTTCCGTTGCCTGTTACAGATTGTTTGACCGTTTTGGGAGAGTACTCTACAATCGGAATTTGTCTGGAAAGAGCGGCAGCCATTACCACACCCTGTGCACGTCCAAGTTTGAGCATTGATTGTACGTTTTTACCAAAAAATGGGGCTTCTATAGCCATTTCGTCTGGCGAAAACTCTTCGATAATTCCGATGATTCTTTCGAAGATTTTTTTAAGTTTCAATTCTTGAGTGGCATATTTGCTCACATTGATTACACCGTATTGCAAAACTGAGATATTTCCACGTTGCACCAATATCACCCCGTATCCCATAAAGCGGGTGCCGGGGTCAACTCCTAAAATGATTTTCTCAACAGACTCTGCCATGTAAAGTGTAACTTTGTTTCAAAATTGATTCTATGCAAAGGTAATCAATAAATTTTATAGAATTTGAAAGAAGCTTTGGGTAAATATTTTGGTCAAAAACTCATTTTTGTAGTTCGAATCCTTCTCTTTTGTACAGTAATGTATGCGCTTTTTCGTACAATACAGTACCAACAGCAAGGTTTTGAGGGACTTATGACTACGTTTTTGAGTTCATGGCAGGGGACACCATTTTATTTTTGGATAGTTCTTTTGACACTGATGGGACTGAATTGGACCTTGGAATCATTGAAGTGGCAAACACTCTTACAAAATATTGAGCCTATTTCAACTGTTCAGGCTTTTAAATCGGTCTTAACTGGTCTGGCGCTTGGTATGCTACTCCCAAGTGGAACAGGCGATGTGGCAGGACGAATCATAAATCTTAAAAAGAAAACCGAAGGAATAGGGGCAGGTATTATAAGTGGTGTTATTCAGACAATCGTCACTATCAGCTTTGGCTATTTTGGATTGATTTATATTGTTCAAAAATTTGGACTGAAAAATTCCCTCGAAAGCTATTTAATCCTTGGAATTCCTACAGTGGGTACGGTAGTCTTAGGAATAGGATGGTATATCGGAAAGCAAAAACTGATTAAAAATCAACGTATCCAACAGGTTTTAGAGGCTATTTATACCCTAAGAAAAAAACAATGGGGTAGTTTGTTTGCCATTGGAATCATGCGTCATTTGGTTTTTATCTTGCAGTTTTGTTTGCTATTCAATTGGGCAGGGGTCAAATTACCTTTTGTAGATACTTTGGCAGTAGTGAATAGCGTTTTCCTAGCAAAAACCATCATTCCAGCTTTAAACTTTGTCAGTGATTTGGGCGTACGTGAGCTGTCTGCTATTTACTTCATGAGACATTACGCCGTTGATATCAACCAAGTGATTACAGCAACTTTTAGTCTTTGGCTCTTAAATATTGGAATTCCTGTACTGATTGGCAGTATTTGGATACTTTTTACTCGAAAAAATGCTCATTAATATCTTACTTTTTTTGGTGGCGGTTTATGCCCTATTCACCTTTACATTAGCGGGAATTTGGCTTAAAAAGGTAACTTTTGGCAAACGTTTTATGCGAAAAGTGCCCAAAGATACGACCATTTCGGTGCTTGTTGCAGCCCGAAATGAGGCCCTGAATATTCCCTATCTGTTTCGAGATTTGGCTAAGCAACGTTATCCCAAAGCACTATTAGAAATCATCATTATCAACGACCATTCAACTGATGATACAGTTTTTCAAATTGAAAACTTACGCAACGAATTAGATTTTCCTGTTCATATTATTCATTTGGAGGAATTTGATTTAAGGGGTAAAAAGAATGCCATAAAAATGGGGGTTCAACAAGCTCAAGGCGAACTAATAGTATGTACCGATGCCGATTGTCGAGTAGGGGAATTTTGGTTGTTAGGAATGCAACAATTGTACAAAGGACGAAATGCCAAGCTTATTAGCGGAGGTGTTACGTTTATTCCCAATGGTCGATTATGGACGATTTTACAAAGTATTGAGTTTGCCAGTTTGGTTGGTTCTGGAGCTTGTGCCATGATGGTTGGCAAGCCAAATATGTGCAACGGTGCGAATATTGCCTATCCAAAAGCTGTGTTTGAAGAAGTAAATGGATTTGAGGGTAATGAGCATATCGCCTCTGGCGATGATGAGTTTTTGATGCATAAAATTGCCGAAAAATACCCAAATCAAATCGTTTTTGCTCATTATCAACCCAATATTGTTTTTACACAAGCCCAAGAAAATCTTAGCACTTTTGTCCAACAACGCAAACGCTGGGCTAGCAAATGGAATCATTATAAAGATTGGAAAATCACTTTTCTAGCAATCACCATTTTTACCCTTAATTTTGGAATGCTTTTGAGCCCATTTTTATGGCTAAGGAATGATTTAACGACCACTCAGTTTATAGTACTTTGGCTGGTTCGTTGTTTGCCAGAATACGTTTTTTTAGCACCAGTATTATCTTTTTTCAAGAAGGTATCCTACATTAAATATATTCCCTTAGTGCAGATTTTATATCCATTTTATGTAGTATTCTTCGGTATTTCGGCTTGGAAAAAAGGATATGTTTGGAAGGGGAGGAGACATTTTTAATTTGAAGATTTGGTGATAGGATTTTTTACAGAACCCAATGTTTTATCAGCACCGTAGGTGCGACAGACTTCCAGATTTTAGCTTTCTGTCGCACCTACGGCGCTTTTACAAAGGGAAACAATAAAATTTTCGTTTATTCAATCTTATTTTGCTCGCTAACTTGAGTGGGCAAAATAAGATTGAAACAATTGTAAATAAAAAATTAGTGATAATCTAAAAATTACATTCACAATTCAGCACTAATGCTTAATCCCTAATTCTCTCATGTTTTTACATAAAAGCAATTTTCTTTTTCGTGCTATTTATCCAGCAATGACTTGGCGCATTCCGAAGTCTAGCCTAGGAGATAAAAAGGTGATTTATTTGACTTTTGATGATGGGCCAATACCTGAAGTGACTGAATTCGTGTTGGATACGTTAAAGCAGTTTGAGGCAAAAGCCAGTTTTTTTTGTATTGGTGACAATATTCACAAGCACCCCGAAATCATGGATAAGGTGATAGCGGAGGGGCATCTGATTGGCAATCACACTTTTAATCATTTGAGAGGTTGGAAAACTGAAAATGAGCTCTATCATGAGAATTTTTTGAAATGCGAAACGTGGATTAATCAACACCAAGACGCCATCAGGGGACAAAAACCGAAGTTTCGACCACCACATGGAAGAATCAAAAAGACACAAGCAAAAAGTATATTGACTTCACATGAGATTGTGATGTGGGATGTGTTGACAGGGGATTTTTCTCAAAATCTGAGTCCCGAAACAGTTTTACAAAAAAGTATTCAGTACACAGAATCTGGTTCAATCGTGGTGTTTCATGACAGTATTAAAGCTAACCAAAATATGAGTTATGCTTTGCCAAGGTATTTAGAACATTTTAAGGAAAAAGGATTTGAATTTAGAAGCTTGGTGTAAGGTATTGAAATTTAATTGGTTGTGAATATGGAAATAGAGAAGAATACTTTAAGTAATGAGGAAAAACCTTTGGTAACCATTTGGATTGCAGCTCGAAATGAAGAGGGAAATATTATCGAATGTCTTGCTTCAATAGATGCAACCGACTTTCCCAAAAATCAATTACAAGTTTTAATTGGGGATGACCAATCGACTGACCAAACTGCTAGATTAGTCACAGAATATATCCAAGATAAACCTTATTTTGAGCTGATTTCAATCCAAAAAACAATCAATAATCAGCGAGGAAAGGCAAATGTATTGGCAAATCTTTACGAGTATTCTAAGGGGAAGTATTTTTTGATTACTGACGCCGATGTAAAAGTAAACCCTAATTGGATAGCAGGAATGATCGAAGGTTTTGAAAACAATCCAAAGTTGGGGCATCAAGTTGGAGTAACTGCGGTTAGAGGCAAATCTCTTTGGCATCAATTTCAATCAATCGACTGGCTTCATGCGCTTACGTTACTCCGAACAGCAGCGTTGATTAATCTACCTTTGACAGGTTTAGGAAATAATTCGGGTATGACTCGTGAGGCTTACGAGTCTACTGGAGGTTATGCCAAAATACCTTTTTCGATTACCGAAGATTTTGCATTATTTCATGAAGTAGTACGGCAAGGATTTAGTTTTAAAAACTCGATTAATCAGCAGGTTTTTGCCGAGACTTTACCCATGACAAGCTTGAAGGAATTTTTACATCAGCGGAAACGTTGGATGGTTGGGGCTTTGCAATGTCCTTGGTGGATTGTACTTTTGCTGTATTGTCAAGCGCTCTTTTTGCCGATTCTTGTGGCAGTTGCTTGCTTACATTCATTGAAAATTGCCCTTGGCATTTGGGCAATCAAATGGCTTGGACAAACTCTGACTGTATTACCAACTATTGTCAAACTCAAACAATTTCATTTAATAAGGCATTTGTTGAGCTATGAATTATATGCCAATTGGTGGCAAATTACCATGGTGATTTTTTATGCAATTCCTATTAAAATAGACTGGAAAGGAAGAATTTACTCCTGATTAGGGAGATAACCATTAACAACGATCAAAATGAATATTATAGAAACCCACGCACACATTTACGATGAAGGATTCAACGAGGATATGGAACAAATGTTGGCGCGTGCCTTTGAAGCTGGAGTAGAACAAATCTGGATGCCCAACTGTAACCATGAAACCATCGATAGCATGATGGTATTAGCAAAAGCTTATCCCGATAAATGTTTGCCCATGATTGGTTTACATCCATGTTATGTAAAAGAAGATTTTGAGAAAGAAATACAAATTATAGAAGATTATTTAGCGAAAGAAAAATTCATTGCTATTGGTGAGATAGGCTTGGATTTGTACTGGGATAAAACCTTTTTTGCGCAACAACAAGAAGCATTTTTACAACAATGTGCCTTAGCAAAAAAGCACAATCTTTGGATAGATATACATTCAAGAAATGCTTTTTGGGAAACGGTAGAGTTGATAGAAAAGAATGCAGACCCAAATCTAAAAGGCATTTTTCATTGCTTTACAGGAACGTTAGAAGAAGCTCAAAAAGCTGTTGAATTAGGATTTTTATTGGGAATTGGCGGTGTGGCAACGTTTAAAAATGGTGGCTTGGACCAAGTGATTCCACATATTTCTTTAGACAAGTTAGTTTTAGAAACGGATGCTCCCTATTTGGCACCAGTTCCATACAGAGGAAAACGTAATGAGCCATCTTATTTGCCATTAGTAGCCCAAAAGATTGCAGATTGGCATCAATGCGATGTAAGTGTAGTTTTGGAAAAAACGACACAAAACGCCAAAGCTTTGTTAGGTTAAGCATTCATGAAGCATTAAATTTTTCGTATCGGGTGAATTTATTCACCCGATAAACGGAATTATTGACTTACTGTGGTCCAAAGTCTCACTTGGACCTATTTTTTTGACAGTTTCTAAAGTTTCAAAAAAATATTGAAGTAAAATATAAATCTTTTTTTCTCCGATAATTCCCAAAATCACCGTAAAATAGTCTTGGTCATTTCATATACTTCGGGAAATTATCCTCCAAAACTTACTCTAGCCTCATTTTTTCGCTTTTTTTCAAATTCCTCAACAATAGCTTGATTCTTTGTTTGCGTTTTGATTGCTGGTGTAATTCAGTACTTTTGCGCCACAATTCATCCCCCAAACTAAATATGTACAAAACAATTAAGATTAAAACTAAATCCTCGGGTAATTCGAGGGTGCTGGTGATTTATACTGGTGGAACGCTAGGAATGGCCTACGACCATCATTCTGATAGCCTCGTGCCTTTTGATTTTGCCCAAATCCCCGATAATCTTCCAGAAATGGCACGTTTAGATTTTGAAATCACCGTGCTTACGTTCGAAAATCTGTTAGATTCATCCAATATCAAGCCTGCTTTGTGGATACGACTAGCTGAAATTATTGGAGAAAAATACCATGAGTACGATTCTTTTGTGATTATTCATGGTACCGATACCATGGCATATACGGCATCGGCTTTGAGTTATTTATTAGAAAATCTCAATAAACCTGTAATTCTTACAGGGGCGCAATTGCCTATTGGTGTAGCTCGTACAGATGCAAAAGAAAACTTTATTACCGCTCTTGAAATTGCGGCTGCCAAACAAAACGGTCGACCTATAATTTCAGAGGTTTGTATCTACTTTAACTCGCTTTTGTTGAGAGGAAATCGTGCACGTAAGCACGAAAGTGTTCAGTTCAACGCCTTCGAATCGGAGAATTATCCTCCACTAGCTGAAGCAGGTGTTCGCATTGAATATAATTATCCCTTTATTGGTCATTTTAAGCAAAATGTTCATCTTAAAGTAAATACCCAACTAGACGAAAATGTAGTGATATTGAAGCTCTTCCCAGGTATTTCCGAAAAAGTTGTGAAAAGTATTCTTGGTATTGAAGGTTTGCGTGGTGTCATTATGGAGACGTATGGCTCTGGTAATGCCCCAACCGAGCAATGGTTTTTAGATTTGATTCAGCAAAGTATTGATAAGGGAATCGTCATTTACAATGTGTCACAATGCAATGGCGGACGAGTAATTCAAGGCAGATACGAAACGAGTCATTTCCTACAGGAAGTTGGTGTAGTTAGCGGAGCAGACCTAACAACAGAAGCGGCAGTCACCAAAATGATGTATGCTTTAGGTAAAGCCAAAGAGATAGAAGAGATAAAAGCAATTTTGAAAAGGCCTTTAGCTGGTGAAATGTCATAGTTGTTTACAGATGTTTTAACGCATAATTGGAGTTTTTTTAGCAGAATATTTTGTTAAAAATACTCCAATTTTTATTTTTAGGAATAAAATAAAACAAAATTATTTATCGTTGAAGACACATAGGAGAATTTCCAATTAAGTGCTAATACCTGATAATTTTATAGGTTAATAAATCAAAAACCAGCATTTTTTAAGTTCTTTAAAACTATTTATTTACATAAACTACACAATTCAATGACCTACACAAAATTTGCCCTTATTGCTTTCACTTTTCTAGTAACCTTTAACTTATCTGCTCAATCCTCTAAACTCATTGGTAAACCTGCTCCTGAAATCGTATTTAAAGAAGTGCTCAATGATACGAAGACAGGATACAAACTTTCTGATTTCAAGGGAAAAGCTGTCATTATCGACTTCTGGTCGACAAGTTGTAGACCCTGTATCGAATCCTTTCCAAAATTAGAAAAGTGGCAAAAGGATTATCAAAAGGACTTGAAAATTATTACCATTGCTCAAGACAAAAAAGCAAGAATTATAAAATTTCTCCAAAATAGAAAACTGGCGCTTCCTGTGGTTTTGGACACAAACGATCAACAATATGTGAAGTATTTCCCTCACGAGGCTGTACCACATACCATTTTTATTGATAAGAGTGGAATTGTACAAAGTATTACCACTGCTGGATTAGTAACAGATAAACATATCAAAGAACTTATTGCTGGCAAAAAAGTAACAGCGCAATATTCTGATGGGGTAGAGAAGGAGATAGAAAACCTGATTGGATCTGAGCAAGGAGAAACTGATGTTCAAATTGTGCAAAAACCTTTTGACAAGAATACCTACAGCGTTTACAAAGCTTTTAAAAATGGAAGGTTAACGTTTATCAATATGTCATACTCAACTATCTATGAGATATTGTATAATTATCCCAACAGAACTAGGACGAGATGGGAAAATCCAAAATCATATTACCGTGGATGGGGTGCGCCTGACCAAGCAATTGGTTTGGAAATATATGCGCCTAAATTCACTAAAGAGCAAGCCTCAAGCGCCATACTGGGGTATTTGAGTGGTATTGCACCTGTGAAAGTGAAGTTTGAAGAAAGAGAGATTGACATAAAAGTTTTGTCAAAAGTAAATAATGTGGCTAAAATTGAAGAAGCTGAAAGTGATGATACATCTTCTGTTTCTACCTCAGCAAATGGACTTGAGATGAAGAGTGGAGGACTGGAAAATTTGGCATCTTTTTTAGAGGACAACCTCAGTAAACCTATTATTGATGAAACGGGATTAACGAAAAAATACAATTTATCTTTTCCTTGGTATCCCGAAAAACCAAACGCTTGTATGGAGGAGTTAGAAAAGATAGGTTTAACATTAACGGATGGAAAAAGAAAAGTAAAGTTGTTGATTTTAACTGCTGATAAATAGTAATATTAGTCATCTTTCTTTGTGTTTCGTGAGTGGTGGTTGAATGATTTAGTGATTCTTTTAAAACAAGTAGAGACGCAATGCTTTGCGTCTAAAGCTGAGTCATCAAACATTACAGCATCGAAAAAAGGGGGCGAAAATTGTTTTTTTGACCCCTTTTTGATGAATAGTCAAAACTCTTACAGTCAAATTAATAACTTCGAGCTTTACATAAAATAATCACTCAATTACTACTCGCTAAAGGATTATCACCTGATAGAGGTTCGTATTTTTAACCAACCTTTTTTTGAACCTTTTGGAGTGAAAAAAACATGAATCGTATCGCTGGAATAATAGTCATGTCGTTCATCGATATTTATTTTCCCTTTAGAAAGCTTTGTTGTAGTGTTCATTATGAATTTTGAAGTTTTTATCCCTTTTCTCTTTTCAAAAGCATAAAAACCATAAGATACCTCAGCACTATCGTCTAATTCACCTGTAATTTTTAACAGTAGTACGGAGTGTGAAGAGCCTTTTGAAGAAGAAACGGAATCTACAAAATTTTGAGGTTGAGAAACATCAGAGACCTTAAATTCGGCGAATGGAGGCTCATAGGGATATAGTTCCAGTAACCATATTCCTAAACGGAATAGCAGGTGAAAAAGGAGGTAGACTATAATGAGCTGAATAAAAAACCTCAAGGTGGGGTGCAATTTTTTTAGTGAATAGAACATGGCGTTAGTAAGTTTATTGTAGGTGTTATGTCAACTACAAGAAGCACGTTCAAGTAGCTAAATACTAAATTAGGATATTCTTAAAAGCTGGAAAAGTATTCTAGTAATAACTTATTCTTCGGGTATTGAAATATTGTAGATTTATTCTTCAATGTTTGTTTGCTAATATTTGTTAAAACAACTAATATTGTAGCGATAATTAACCTTTGATATTGTACGATAAATTTTAACAAATTAGACCATTAGCACTCGACAAACTAATGAAAGAAGCACTCAAAAGATTTGAAAACAAACGACCAGAAATCGTATTTGAATGGAAAGATTCTGAAACTGAAGCCGAGGGATGGGTAGTCATCAATTCCCTACGTGGAGGGGCTGCGGGTGGAGGGACTCGTATGCGCAAAGGACTTGATAAGCGTGAGGTAGAATCTTTGGCTAAAACCATGGAAATCAAATTTACAGTATCTGGTCCTCAAATCGGTGGAGCCAAATCTGGTATCAATTTTGACCCAAGCGATCCACGCAAAAAGGGTGTTTTGGAGCGTTGGTATAAAGCAGTTGCACCGCTTTTGAAAAACTATTACGGAACAGGTGGTGATCTAAATGTTGATGAGGTACATGAAGTAATTCCTGTAACCGAAAAATATGGCTTATGGCATCCACAAGAAGGTATTGTTAATGGACATTTTCATGCTTCTGAGGCACAAAAAATACGCTTGATTGGTCAGTTGCGTCAAGGTGTTTCTAAAATTATTGAAGACTGGAATTACACACCGACTTCAAGCCAAAACATTCATAGATATACCGTTTCGGATTTGATTACGGGCTATGGAGTGGCTGAGGCTGTCAAGCATTACTACACGTTGTGGGGTGGTGATTTATCAGAAAAAAGAGCAATTATTCAAGGTTGGGGAAATGTAGCTGCCGCTGCTGGACTCAATTTGGCGCGTATGGGTGTCAAAATTGTAGGTATTATTGATAGAAATGGTGGTTTGGTTGTGCCCGAAGGTTTGGGATTAGAAGAAATCAAAGACCTTTTCTTTAACAAAAAGCAAAATACCTTATATGCTGAAAATATGTTGAGCTTTGAGGAAACAAATGCCAAAATTTGGGAAGTAGGAGCTGAGATATTTATTCCAGCGGCAGCTTCAAGAATTGTAAGTGCAGAGCAGGTGGAAAAATTGGTAAATAATGGTCTCGAAGTAATTTCTTGTGGCGCCAATGTACCTTTTAACGACCCTGAGATTTTCTATGGAACAACCATGGAAATGGCAGATGCCAAAGTAGCGCTGATTCCTGATTTTGTAGCTAATTGTGGAATGGCTCGTGTATTTGCCTACTTGATGAGCGACTCGGCGATGGTGACTGATGAGGGAATTTTTGAAGATGTTTCCGAAACGATTTACAAAGCTTTAGACAAATTACACGCACAACACCAAGGCAAAACTTTGCTGGCAAATGAATTATATCGTATTGCTTTGGAAAAATTAGAAAATAAAGTGGAAGTAGAATTAGTGTAAGAAAAATAAGAGGCAATTCAGTCAAAATGTCAAGACTGAGTTGCCTCTTATTTTATTCCTGAAAAATCTCTTTTGAAAATAGCGCTATTTTGAATATTTTGCCTCTCTGCTAATTCAATCTCAACCGTAAAACTATGAAAATTCTTTGGTCGCCTAGCGAGCAACAAATTGAGCAGTCCAATCTCAAGCGATTTATGGATTATCTTTCGCATGAATATGGTTTGCAATTCAATAATTATCAGGAACTTTGGCAATGGTCAGTAAAAGATATCTCCAAGTTTTGGGATATATTTTTACATTATTCTGGTATTCAATTCACTGGACAATATTCGGAAGTAGTTTCTGGAAAAATGCCTCATGCCAAATGGTTTGAGGGAATTCAGCTCAATTATGCTGAACATGTATTTTCCTTCGAAACTAGTCATCGTCCTGCGATTCTTTTTCAATCAGAAACCTCCCCACTTCGTGCCATTTCTTGGGCAGAACTTCATCAAAAAACTGCCTCATTGGCTGAATATTTACGTTCAATAGGAGTACAAAAAGGGGATACCATTTGTGGTTATTTACCCAATATTCCTGAAGCTGTAATAGCATTTTTAGCGACTGCTTCAATTGGGGCAATTTGGTCAAGTGCTTCACCTGATTTCGGAGGAGGAAGTGTTTTGGAGCGTTTTGGACAGATAGAACCGAAGGTATTAATCTCCGTAAATTCGTATTCGTATGGGGGCAAAGTCTTTGATAGAAGTGCCGTAGTGGCCAATCTCCAAGAGAATTTGCCAAGTTTGCAGCAGACTATTTTGATTGATTATATGTCTATTGGCAATACCTTGCCGAATACAGTTGATTGGAATACAACGGTTTCAAATCGTAATAGCGTATTAACATTTGAGCCGTTATCATTCGATTTTCCCTTGTATATTCTTTATTCTTCGGGTACTACAGGTGTTCCAAAGCCGATTGTTCATGGTCATGGAGGAATTTTACTGGAGCATAAAAAGTACCTTCTTTTTCATAATGATGTAAAAGAAAATGAAAACTATTTCTGGTTTTCGACGACTGGTTGGATGATGTGGAATTTTTCCATTTCAGTACTTTTTTCAGGGGCTACTTTGGTATTGTACGACGGAAGCCCAGGGTATCCCAATATGGAAACGCTTTGGCAATTAGTGGCCGAAACGCCTGTGCATCATTTTGGTACCAGTGCTGCTTTTATTCATGCCTGTATGAAAGAGCAAGTCCGCCCACGAGTAAACTATACGTTTGAACATTTACGCTCGATAGGCTCGACAGGTTCTCCTTTGTCACCCGAAGGATTTGATTGGATATACGAACAAGTAAATCCAGAAGTATGGCTTGCATCAATTTCGGGTGGGACAGATGTTTGTACCGCTTTTGTAGGTGGAAACCCTATCTCTCCTGTATATGAAGGCGAAATTCAATGTATAGGATTAGGGGTTGATTTACAGGCTTGGGACGAAAATGGGATGCCTTTACATGATGAAATAGGGGAGATGGTTATCACTCAACCAACGCCATCTATGCCTGTTTCCTTTTGGAATGACCCAGATTTTGAGCGATATAAAGCTAGCTATTTTGAAGAGTATCCCAATAATTGGCGTCATGGTGATTGGGTGAAATTGACATCTACAGGAGGTTTAGTAATTGCTGGACGGTCGGACGCTACCCTCAATCGCGGGGGCATTCGTATAGGTACTGCCGAAATATATCGTGCTGTTGAAGCACTCGGATTTGTCAAAGATTCATTAATTATTCATTTGGAGGACAAAGATTTTATGCCATTGTTTGTAGTTACAAAAGAAGGGCTCGAATTAGATGATTCTCAAAAACAAATAATCAAAAAAGTCCTAAGAGAAACATATTCACCTCGACATGTTCCAGACCAAATTATACAGGTTTTAGAAATTCCTTATACGATTTCTGGCAAAAAATTAGAATTGCCCGTAAAAAAACTCATTCAAGGAAAACCTTTTGAAAAAGCTGTTAACATTGGTGCTGTGCGAAATCCTCAGAGTTTGGAGTTTTTTAGAAATTTTCATTAGCAAAAGGATAAATTTATTATAGTTTTTTCAAGAGGGTGCAATTTTCTTTGCACCCTCTTGAAAAATTTACCTGATTTTAGCCAAAATATTAATTTAAAATAAGGATAGATGGTTTCAATGCTCCCAGCCATTCTATTTCTTGAATTAGTTCATGAATTAGATTTTTGACTTTAATAGGTTCTGGATTTGGTAATTCTTCTAATTCACTCGCAATATTGCCAAGCTTGATAAAACTTACAGAAAGGGCTGTTCCTTTGAGTTTGTGTGCTAGCGATTGAACCAATGTCCAATCTTGTGATGTAAAGGCATCCTGAATCTCAGCCAAAAAACTATCTGTTTGTAAGAAAGCCAACTCCATCAATTGGGCAATCAACCCATCATCAGCACCAGTTCTTTCTATCAACTCATTTTTATCAAAATGGATTAATAGTTGTTTTGATGACAAATTGGATAAATCTTCTTGTTCAGATTTGTCTAATACCCATTTTGTAATCATTTTCTGGATAGTAGCTTTCAAAACTGGTTTTGTTATATAATCACTCATGCCAGCTTCCAAACATCTTTCTTTTTCACCTACTACTGTACCTGCTGTGAGTGCTATAATCGGAACAGGTTGACCTCCAGCCTCGATTGTTCTGATGGCTGTAGTTGTTTCATAACCATTCATTACAGGCATTTGGATATCCATGAATACAATATCTGGGCGTTTTTTCTGAAACTTTTCGAGTGCTTCAGCTCCATTATTAGCTTTGATGATTGTTGCATTTGGTACTATTTTATTTAAAAAAGTAGTTGCCAAAAGCATATTTACAGGATTGTCTTCCACTAGTAGAATATCCAATTTAGCTTGAAAAGATTCGGCTATCGCATTATCTGCAAATCCTGTATTGCTAGCTTGAATAGTATCATTGCTAGTATGAAGTCGAGAAAGTGCCTCATAAAATTGCTGAATCTTGATAGGTTTTACCAATCTTTGTTGGATAGCTAATTCCTGGCAAGCAACCTGAAGACTATCATCGTCGGAAGAGCTTGAAAACAAAATAATTGGCAGATCTTTTGCTTCAATTCCTAGTTTATTTCTGATGTGTCTAGTTGTTTCGATTCCATCGAGATATGGCATGTGGTAATCCATTAAAACCACATCAAATGTTTTGTCTAATTTTAATTTATCTAAAGCTTCGATACCATTTTTGGCACAAACGGACTCTATTTGCTTAAGAGCCAACATTTCGTGGATAATTAATCTATTAGTATCGTTATCGTCTACAATCAATACTTTTTGAATAGATAAAGGTAGATTGGTTTTGATTGGTCCTGCTTGTTCAGTTTCGAAAGCTACATCAAAGTAAAAAGTACTTCCCAATCCAGGGGTGCTTTCTAATTGTAATTGGCTGTTCATCAAGGCCAATAACTTATTAGCAATGGTTAAGCCTAAACCTGTTCCGCCAAATTTTCGAGTTGTTGAGGCATCCTCTTGAGAAAATGCTTCAAATATTTTTTGTTGATTTTTAGGTTCGATTCCTGCTCCCGTATCTCTTACCGAAAATCTGAATAAAGTAGGGTTCTTAGGGCTAGACGAAAGAACTTCCACCTTTAACTCGATTTCCCCTGTTTGGGTGAATTTTACAGCATTACCCAGCAAATTGACGAGCACTTGGCGCAAGCGTATTGGGTCGGCATGAATATATCTATTAACTAATGGAGAAATATTCAAAAGCATTTCTAAGTCTTTGCGGTGAGCTTGAAACTTAATCATATCCGCCACTTGGCCTCCCAATTCTAGTAAATCAATTTTTTCAGGAGCTAACTCCAATTTGCCAGCTTCTATTTTAGAAAAGTCCAAGATGTCATTAATAATATCAAGCAAAGAGTTGGCACTTTGATGGACAGTTGACATATATTGTTGTTGGGTTTCGTCCAATTGAGTTCTCATCAACAAATCTGTAAATCCAATAACACCGTTTAAAGGAGTTCTGATTTCGTGACTCATATTTGCCAAAAACTCTGATTTTGAACGACTTGCAGCTTCAGCCTGTTCTCTGGCTTTCATTAATTGAGCTTCAGTTTCTTTGCGTGAAGTAATATCTCTGATAACGGACTGAACAATCCTTGTTCCGCTGATATTAATTGAGTTCAAAAGAATATCACAAGGGAAAGACTCTCCTGTATCCATTTTTTTATGCAAAAATTCAAACCCATAAAAATCCTTATCTTTAAGTTCAAGGAGCACATCATGAATCATATCTGCACTTTTTATACCGTTTGGTTGATATTCTGGTGAGAAATCAATCGGATGCTTTCCAATGAGTTCGCTTTTGGAAGCTACGCCCAATAATCTCAATGTCGCAGGATTACAGTCCATAATACCATTTTGATTGTAAAGCACTACTGCATCTGAGGTATAGTCGAATAAACTTCTGAATTTTTCTTCAGAATTAGTTATCTGGTATTCAAACTCCTTTCTCTTCGTAATATCTTGCAGGTATCCATGCCATAATGAAGCGTCCTCTGTTTTTTCTGGAGTTGAAGCAGCTCTTAGCCATTTTATATTACCCTTAGAATCTAAAATTCTAAACTCTTGTTCCCATGGGATAAATGAATTTAGGGCAAACTGCATGCTGTCAATAACCCGTTGTTGGTCTTCTGGAATGATTCTGCTGAAAATTAACTCAGGATTCTGTATGATCTTTTCTGGTGCTACCTCATATATCTCCGAAATACCAGCAGATACATAAGGGAACGAAAATCTTCCAGTTTTTTCAGAAAATTCATATAAATACAAACTACCAGGCACTTGACTTGATAGTTTTTGAAGTAGCAAGGTCGATTTTTTTGCTTCTTCTTCTGCAATTTTTACTTTTGTAATATCTTGAACTACACCATAGGCTTTTTGAGGAGTAGACTCAACATCCATTTTGCCAATCAATCGTAGCCATTTTTTCACACCCTTTTGTGTAAATATTTCTACTTCGATGTCAAAGCTTTGCTGATGTTTAATACAATTTTCTACTGATTCAAGAAGCAAATTTCTATATTCTGGAGTGTAGAAATTTACGCTTTTTTCTAAGGCAGGAATAAAGTCTGGTTCAACTTCAAAAATACTTCTTGTGATGTCAGTCCAATAGAGGTCTCTGTTGGGTACTCTCAATTCCCATCCTCCGACCAGCGCTACTTCACTGGTTTGCTGAAGGGATGCTTTTGTATCTTGAAGCTCATCTTCTGCAATTTTTTTTGCAGAAATATTTCGCTCTACGGCAATGTAGTTGGTGCAATGATTATTTTCATCAAAAACAGGATTTATTGTGATGTCTACCCAATAGGTCTGTTTATCTTTTGTGTAATTCAAAATAACCTCAGAAACAGGAACCTGATTTTTGATGGCGTTTCGGATTCTTTTAACTGTTTCTGCATCCGTTTGAGATCCATGAATCAATTCTGAAGGTTTTCGTCCAATTACCTCTTCGAGCGAGTATCCAGTTAAATCTTCATAGGCTTGATTTATCCAAGTTATTCGTCCACGTGCATCAGCAATGATGATAGCATCTGTAGTTTTGGATGCAACCAATGCCAATTCCTTGAGCTTTTCTTCTTTTTCTTTATTTTCTGAAATATTTTGACTCGTAAAAACTAAATTTTTGGTGGCAGCATCATAATTGATAGAGGAGCGAAGCCATACCCACTCTTCTGAAAAATCTAAAATTCGATATTCAACTGAGGTTTGCGTTTGAGATTCGCCTAAGTTTTTGATAGCCGAGGCTAGTTTTTCTTTATCATCTTCATGAATTAATGTCAAATAGTTTAGCCCCATCCAGCCCTCTACAGATTGGTTTAATACTCTTTCCCAGCTGTTTGATAGATACTTTATTTTGAAATCAGTCCCCACCACCATGAGAATATCCGACATTGTGGCCACGAGAACACTAAGGTCATTTTGAATTCTGATTTGATCTGTGATATTATAGCCTGTACAAAGAATTTCAAAAACTTCGCCTTGATGATCTGTTTGCCCACTAAATTCCCAAGCATTGACGATGACCTCGCCATTTTTGTCAGGTTTTCTGAGAATTACAGGATGTGGTTTATTGGGAAACTGAAAGCATAGTCCAACGGTATCTTGGCACTTTTGATGATCTTCAGGAATGATATTTATTAGCGCATTTTGACCAATAATTTCTTCATGTGAAAAGCTAAATACGTTACAGAAGTGCTCATTGACAAAACTGTAGTTCCCAAACAAATCGGTGGTAACTATATAAAATGCTCTATTTTTAATAATTGAAGAGACTAACTCAGCACGCTCATGGTTACTTATATCGCTTATTTTTAGCCCTAAAGCAACTTTTGTTGATTCCTCAAAATGGAAAGGGAAAGCTTCAAGACATATTTTGTCTTGAGCTGAATTGTTTAAAAATATTTTAAAATCTCCTGAAGAAAAAGGAAGATGTTGCCATAAACTTTCTTGCACGACATGAAGGTCGAGGTCTTTGTTTCTCAAAAACTCGATTATATTGTCATTAAACCAAATCTTTTTGGTTTCTGTGTCATCCATGAAACCATATCCTGTAAAACTGTTTGAAATAATCCAATCAAAAAAGGCTGGATTATGTTTTATTTCCTCAAATAAGTCAATCTTCACCTGATTCATAGTTTGTTAGTGTGCTTTAATGGTTAGCAAATAATTCCTGACCTCCGCCAGTTTTTTAGCGGAAAAACATCTTTAAAAGAGCTAGGGTTGAGGTGGTTATTTTACCATACATTTTTATGGTCTTCATCTTGCTTTAAGCAATTTATAGGAGACTTAATTTCTACTTTTAGTAGCGTACTATTTAGGAGGCAATAATCATGATGTTGAAGGCGATGGCAAGTTAGATTTTTGGTGACTAAAATCAAATGACTAAAGTTATTAAGTTACACAAAAAGTGTAAAATCCCTAGTATTAGGGGTGATCTTTGTCAGTTTTTAAGGATGAAAGACAGAATATGGAGATAGAATTAAAGAAAAGAGTAAAGGTTTATGAGTATTTTTACTCTTCTCTTTAAGAAGAATATACTTAAGTTAGTAGGCAAAATAAAATTTAAGATTATGCTTGGGGCTTTCAGTTAACAGCTTTCGGCGGTGGTTTTTGGGAAAAAGCATGGTTGTGGGTAATAAAAAACATTTTAACACTCTGTGCCTTGTGCCTGTTGCCTTGTGCCTAAACACATAACTTAAATCTTATTCTGCACGATTACTTAGACTTGAACTTTTTTGAGGTCTATTTTATGATACAAAAGTTTAGTAGCAATACCTTGCTGATCTCTAAAATTAAAAACCTGTCCATCAGCTCTTACTTGTTCCAACAAATCAAAATCTAAGGATTGATAATGCCATGTTGGTTTTTGTGTTTCGCCCATAGAAATGATTCCTTCCTCTGGCAAATTCTTATCAGGGGTTGAATAAAAAGCTGCATAACCATAATTAATGTCTACTGCTGGCGACCAAAGGGCATTTCCAACAGTCTGAGCTACAGCGGTATAAATTTGATTTTCTAAGGCTCTAGCTCTTGCCCCTATATGAACCCTAGTAGCGCCTCTTATGGTTTCGGTACAGCTTGGGGCTACAATTAATTGTGCGCCTTCGGAAGCAAGTAATTGACTACCAATAGGGAACTCTACATCGTAACAAATCTGGATACCAAATTTTCCCCAAGCAGCTTCAAATACAGTAAGGACTTTTTCTCCACTTGAAATTCCCCATTCTTCGTTTTCAAAACGAGTCATAAAAAACTTATCTTGATATCCCACATAGCCTTTTTGCGAAAACACCATAGCCCTATTTACAGGACGCCCATTAACAATGATAGGTAAACTTGGTGCTACTATGGTTACATGATTTTGTTGGGCTGCGGTAGTCCAAACATCAATGAATTTTTCTTGCAAATTACTTAACTCAATTACTTGCCCCTGAAGTGAGGATTGTAAATTAGCTGGCAAAATGCTCGTCAATTCCATGGCGCCATATTCAGGAAAAACTAACAGTTGGGCATCTTGAGAAGTAGCTTCTGCAACCCATTCATGAACATGGTTTGCCCACGCATCAAACGAGCTATGCTGCGTAATGGGATACTGTGCTGTTGCCACACGAACTTTCATACCGAATGGATTAAAATGTCAATGTTTGTTGATGATAACCGTTAAAGGCTTCTATGTTAGTGGGCAAAATCAATTTAATTTTACCCGCTCTAGGATGTCGTAAGCAGAATGTTCAAAAGTGTTTTTAATGAAATCTTTAATACATTTTGCCTAATGCCTACAGCTCATAGCCTAAAACGTATTAACGCAAAATAAAACTTATCAATTATAGAACTTAGCTATGTCTGTTGATTAGGTTTTTTTCAGAAACCAATCTTTTCATCAGCTCCTTAGGTGCGACAGACTTCAAGATTTTGACTTTCTGCCGTTCCTACGGGGCTTTTACAAAGGAATACAAGATAGTGCCTATATTGCACGATTACTTATGTATCAAAAAAGATCGAGACACAATTTGTTAGTAACCTTCTGATTATGAGTGTTCTCAAATAACCAATATACGATTAACTAATAACATCTTGGTACTTAAGCCAAAATCTTAGAGGTTTTGGAGTACTGTATATTTCGCCAATATCTAACCAACTCATCTCACAAACTAGATGAGGTTGCGGAATGTAGCCTCTTTTACTCCAAAAAATATCATTTGGACGATATTCTGACGGTTTTAGAGGGTGGTTTTCTCCACGGTCGACCGAACAGAAAGCGGTAATTTTAAAGCCGTTTGCTTTGGCATAAATCTCTCTTTCGTCAAAAAAACGATGACCTAATCCCATACCTCTGTAAGATTTCAACAAAATACTTTCACCAAAATAAAAAATGTCAGCCAAATTAAAACCTTCTTTTATAAATGGTAGCTGAACTTCCTCTGTTTCATCTTTCAAGGGAATCGCAGTAGTAGCTCCAACCATTTGACCTTGGTCATAAACGGCAAATAGAAAACCTTTTTCCGAATTGGCATAGGTTTTTAAGTATTCTAATTCATACGCTAAAGTACCTTCGTATAGATAAGGATAATCGTGGAAAACCTCGATTCGGAGCTGAGCCAAATCCTCAAAAACACTTTCGATTTCTTTACCTACTTTTTTGATAAATTCCATGTTACTTTGATACTAATTCAATCCAAAGAGTAAGATTATAATAAGTAGTTACACGTGTGATTTTTCCATCTTTCACTTCCAAAAAAGCACCAGCGGGCAATATATATGTTTGTCCGTGTGCTTCAGGAAGACCTTCTTCTCCTTTTTTGTAAATGCCATTTACTACAAATTCTACGGCTACCCGTGTGCCTGTTTCTTCAGCAAGAAATACCATTTCAGTAAGGGTTTCTTCATAACTGTCATCCATTTTTTGAAGAAATATTCTGAATTTATCCTTTCCCACACGAACATCGCCTTGGTTACTTTCGTGGCGAATATTCTCATCAAGCAAGTCTAACATTCCTTGCCAATCCTTTTGATTAAAGCAATTGTAGTATGCTTTTACTATTTCTACACCTTTCATGGTACTAAATTGTATAATTAATCATTGATTCCAGCGATGCACTGGGCATAATTTTTATGCGACTCAAAATTAAAAAATTCGATAATCAAATGGGTATTTTATTTGTAGGTACATCAATTTATTACCATTAGTGAAGTGTAAAATGAGTTATTGAGATCACCTACCTGACTTATATCTCCTTATTTCTTGGAACAACTCTCGGTATCAATCGTCTGCCCGTTGTTGTAGGGTTGTGGTATTTGTTTTTTTAATTTAGATAAAATAATAAAATGACGGAGCTAATGAATGCTTGATAGTCAGTAATTTGAGTGTTTTTTGGGCCGTATTTTTGTTATGATAGATTAATTAAATGCGGATATTTTTAGCTACAAGACGAAATTCCTAAATATTTGAAGAAAGCTTTGTCGTGATGGCATATTTTTCTATATTTACATCGAGCATTATTGTTACTTGAAATTATATAAAAATGGCATCCTTGCTAATCTCTAATAATTGTGAATCCTTATGTTGCTTTATTCATTCAAAAATTTTACCGCCACTAATTCAGTACGAGACATACCCAAATCCCTCACTGAGTGCCTTCAGGAACTCTGTACTGACTATGAGCATCTTCAGACAGAAGAAATTACCCAACTAGAGTCTTCCCATATACGTCCGATTGTCTTTTATTACCTACCTAGTTTTACGTCTTCAGATATTCAGCTTTACAACGACTACCGCCAGCAGTCATCTTCTCTCTACATTATTTTAATACTTCCCAAAGACAAGAAAAACGAACTCAAATCTCAAAATGAGATTAAATATGAAGATTATTTGCTAGATACCCAGCTTTCTACGGATTGGATAGAGCGTGTGTTGACTTTTTATGAAAAAAGAAAAGAATGCAAACAAAAACTATCGAAGTACGTAGATCTTTATCATAACTTGTTTGCTAGCTCAACAATACCTATGATGGTGACTTGTGCCTACACTAATCAAATTGTGATGGTGAATCAGGCTACCAAAGACACCATCTTAGCAGATGAAGACTGGCTAAAGCAAAGAAAAATTACAGAGCTATGTCATCCTGATGATATGGAGCGAATGGAGTCAAATATGGCTTTGCGTACAGGAGAGCGAACAGTAGTAAGATGGTGTTTGCCCAATACTCAGATTCTCCATGTTGAGTTTTCGGCATATAATATCATTGTTGATGACTACCCTGCTTCTTTGGTGATTTTTACCAATATCACACAACTCATCGAATCTCGAGAACGAGAACGCACTTCCCTTTTTCAGTTTGAAACTATTTTTGACAAAACTCAAGAAGCTATCTTGGTTTTTGATGACGAAGGGCAAATCATTGACGCTAATCGCTCGGCTGTAAAACTATTCAGAGCTTATAATAATCAACTGATTGGTTCTAAAATCCAGCCTTTAATGACTTATGGTCTAAAGAAATCACTTAGTCAAATCTGGCAAACTTTCCGAGATAATAATCAAGCAAAAGGGATTACCAAAATCAGAGATTTTGAAAATAATCAACTCATTGCAAGTTATCAGTTGCATAGAAAACTAATAGGTGGGTATCATTTGGCTACGCTGTTGGACATCACTGATAATTACCAAAAAAATCAAGAAACTCTGTGCCTCAATGAAATACACAGGCTTTTAGGACAATCTCAAACCTTCAATGAACCTTTTGAGATGGTGTTAAAACGTGTTTGTGAGCTAGCAGGTTATCAAACGGCACTCTTGTGGGTGGTAGATGGAGCAGATAAATACCTCAAAAACGTAAGTTATGGTACGCATAACTTCAAAGAAACTTTATCGCTAGCACCATCTATTCGTTTAGAACATTCTGCCGACGATTGGGAAGTACAGGTGTTTCGTCATGGACAAGCTATGCGTGGCAAGCAGATGCGTGAAATAATCCACGGAAAAACTATTGATTGTAATTCCTTTGTGTTGCCGCTCAAAAGCAAGCATAAAGTTGTGGGTATTTTGTCTCTTTGTACACAAGATGCAACCCTCATCAACAAACGTCATACGTCATTTTGTAAAAGTGTAGCAGATATATTAGGACTAAAAATTGTCAAATTAAATGCGTTAAAAGATTGGGATAATGTATTCAATTATTCTAACAATTACATCTGTACAATCGGTAGAGACGGTTGTTTTATTAAAGTAAATCCTCGTTTTTGTAAAGAATTAGGGTATCTGAAGGAAGATTTTTATGCAAAACCATTTTTACAAGTAGTTCATCCAGAGGATTTAGGCGCAGCAAGGTTTGATTTGGATTTGATGTTTGATAAAAATGCAAGCGCTACTTTTACCAATCGATGTGTAGCCAAAGATGGAAGTATTCGTTGGATAGAGTGGAGCTCCACCTACGAACCCAATAGCGAATTAGCTTACTTGATTGGCAAGGATATTACGCAAGAACAATCGGCCAAAAGACAATATCTTCTTGAGGCAGAAAATAGTGGCAGAATTCTATCAAGTATTACAGATGGATATTTTATTGTAAATGACCAATGGCGGATTCAATATGCAAATAAAGCCGCAGAGCAACTCTTTGATATAGACTCACAAGCACAAATGGGAATGTACCTTTGGGAGGTTTTTAATATTCATCCGTACCATCCATTTTTTATGCAACACGTAGTGGCACAGGACGAAAATCGTGAGTATTCTTTTATTGACTACGAAGAGCATTCGAAAAAATGGCTTTCGGTAAGTTGTAATCCTCTCAATGATGGTATGGCTGTGTCGTATAGGGATATAACGACACTCAAGGAGCAAGAAAATAAGATAGAAGTAATGAAGTCTAATTTGGAGCTGTTGATTAATAACACCGACAATTATATATGGTCGATTGATACCGAAAAAAGATTGGTTACTTTCAATTCTATTTTTGCTCGAAGAATATCTGATAAATTAGACGAAGAGCCACAAGTAGGTTCTTTAGCACTTAATGAGAAATGGTCGCCCGAAGAAATAAAGCTATGGGATTCTTTGTATCAAAGAGCTTTGGCAGGCGAGTCTTTTTTTGAGGTTGTGTCTAGTTTCAATCCACTCAAAGGCGAGATTGAAATTTCAGAAATCAATTTATACCCTATTTATCGTGACAATGAAATCGTTGGTGTGTCGTGTTTTTCAAAGGACATTACCGAAAATACAAAATATGTACGTGCCATCGAAGAACAAAATAAAAAGCTCCGTGAAATTGCGTGGATGCAGTCACATGGCGTTCGAGCTCCTTTAGCACGTATTTTGGGAGCAGTTGATTTGCTAATGCACGATACACAAGGTGCTTTACCTTCTACAGAATTACTATCATGGGTAGACGTGTCGGCTCGTGAATTGGATGTTGTGATTCATGATATTGTTAAAAAGGCTTCGCCATTGTCGGCAGAGCCCAAAGGTTTTCCAAATAATTTAATGGTATCATAAATTTATCATAACGATAACCTTCTTGTTTTAAATTTGTTTTGTATTTTAACTCCTGTACCACATTGAAAATGATAATAATGTGGTCCAGGAGTTAGAAATTGATAGACACTTTAGCTATTTGATTGTTCACAAACGATACTTATAGACTAAATATGCTTACCCAATTGAAACAAAAACTTATGGAATCAAGAAGAGAATTTATTCGAAAAGCCTCCTTTCTCGCTAGTGGCGCTGGATTTTTTGGCGCTTTACCTCAATCTATTCAAAGAGCATTGGAAATAAACCCTGCGCAAGGTAGTTCTTTTTGGGACGCCGAACATGTGGTGATTTTGATGCAAGAAAACCGTTCCTTTGATCACTGTTTTGGTACACTTCAAGGAGTTCGTGGGTTCAATGACCCTCGTGCTTTGACTGATGGTAACAAACGTAAAGTATGGTTACAATCTACAAAAGATGGCAAGACTTATGCCCCTTTCCGACTCAACCTCAAAGATTCAAAAGCTACATGGATGAGTTCTTTGCCACATTCGTGGGAAAATCAAATTGATGCGCTCAACAACGGAAAAAATAATGGATGGCTTGGAGCTAAGCAGTCTGGTAATAAAGATTATAAAGATATGCCTCTGACTTTGGGCTATTATAATCGTGAAGATATTCCGTTTTACTATGCCATGGCGGATGCCTTTACTATATGTGACCAAAATTTCTGCTCTTCTTTGACGGGTACAACGCCCAATCGTTTGTATCTATGGACTGGGACAATTCGAGAAAAGTCTTCATTTGATTCTAAAGCCAATGTAAAAAACGAAGATATCGATTATGAAAAATGGGCAAAATGGAAAACTTTCCCTGAAAGACTACAAGAAGCCAATATTCCATGGAAAATTTATCAAAACGAAATCAGTTTATCGTCAGGACTAGAAGGAGAGGAGGATGCTTGGCTTGCTAATTTTACAGATAACCCTATAGAATGGTTTGAGAATTACAAAGTGAAATTTGCTCCAGAATATTATGAATATATTCAAAAAATGGAAAAAGTTTTGCCTGAGGAAATCAGTAGTTTATCGCAAAAACTACCAACTTTAGATGCCTCTAGTGCCGAATATAAAAAGACTCAAAGACAACTAGATTGGAAAAAAGGTTTGCTAGAACAAGTAAAAATTGACTTAGTAGCCTACCATCCTGATAAATACAAGGATTTATCGGATACCCAAAAAGCTATCCATCAGCGTGCTTTTACCAATAATAGAAAAGACCCAAATTACAGGAAATTAAGTCATTTGAAATACGACTTTGATGGTAAAGAACGCGAGATGGCTGTTCCTCAAAGCGATGTATTGTATCAGTTTCGTGAAGATGTCAACAACAATAATTTGCCAACTGTATCGTGGTTGGTAGCTCCTGAAAACTTTTCAGACCACCCAGGCGCACCTTGGTATGGTGCTTGGTATTTGTCAGAGGCGATGGATATTTTGACCAAAAATCCTGAGGTATGGAAAAAAACCATCTTTATTTTGGCTTATGACGAAAACGATGGCTATTTCGACCATATTCCTCCTTATGTTGCTCCCGACCATCAGGAGCAAGATTCAGGAAAGGTATCCCATGGCATTGATGCTTCAGTAGAGCGAGTAAATATTAAGCATGAACAACAACGTCCTTACAAGGATATTCGCAAAGGACCAATTGGTTTGGGCTTTAGAGTGCCACTTTTGATTGCCTCTCCTTGGACACGTGGCGGACGTGTATGTTCGGAGGTTTTTGATCATACTTCTGTCATTCAGTTTTTGGAAAAATTTGTTTCTAAAAAAACAAAAAAGAATCTTCATGAAAGCAATATCACCGAATGGCGTAGAACCGTTTGTGGTGATTTGACTTCTGTTTTTCAACCATATAATGGCGAAAATATTCCTCTCCCTAATTTTGTAGAGAAAGAACCCTTTATTCAAGCCGTGCACCAAGCGCAGTTTAAGCAACTGCCATCGGGCTATAAAGTACTTACTGAAGCCGAGCAAGACGCAATCAATCAAAACCCTCAAGTAGCAAAATGGATGCCTCAGCAAGAAAAAGGTATTCGACCAGCCTGTGCCATTCCTTACGAATTATATGTGGATGGTCAGGTAAAAGGTGAAGCTTTTGAACTTAAAATGAAGGCAGGGACAACCATTTTTGGGAAAAAGACAAAAGGTTCGCCTTTCAAAGCTTATTCCACTATTCCATATCAGAAGAAAGATATCGAAGGAAAACCTTTAGGTTATGAGACTATGCTGGCAAGAGATTATGCCGTAAAAGCTGGTGACCAACTGAAAGATACTTGGAAATTATCTGAGTCTGAATCAGGGCAATATGCTGTGGATGTGTATGCTCCAAATGGCTTTTTTAGGACATTTAAAGGAAATGCTTCAGATAAATTAAAAACAAGTTTGACCTACGAGTCGGCTTCTACCAGCGAAACCCTAACTGGAAATGTTGTATTGAGCTTAGAGAATATTTCAAAAGCTAATATTACTGTTGAGGTAATCGACGAATCTTACGAAACAGGTTTAAAAACCGTAAATATTAATGCTGGACAATCTCAAAAATTAGTACTCAATCTCGCCAAAAGTTACGATTGGTATGATTTCTCAGTGAAAGTAAAAGACGATTCAGTCTTTTTGAGAAGATACGCTGGTCATGTTGAAACAGGTAAATCAAGTTTTACCGACCCAGCGATGGGTCTAGCCAAAACTGTTTAGATTTTGCAGCGCATTTTTCATATTCCGAATAGTGGACGACTTAAGTCGCCTACTATTCGGAATATATTTTTGTTACACAACTGATAATCTTTATCTTAACTTCCTAGTTAGTGTGCAATATAAATTTGATATTAGGTATTCTAACAATCTGCTGACTAATCTTTTAAATTCACAAATCTACATTCAAGCTTATTCAACGGCTTTGCCAGGTTACAAGTGGCACTTTTCAGTAAAAAATTACTTACAGGTTCTTTTAAAAGAAATTTATGTGAAAACCTGTAATCTAATTAATTTATGATCCAACGAATCTTCGCGTGTATTGCTATCAGCTTTTGTCTGAGTAATATTGGAGTTAACGCACAAGCCCTTAAAGTCCAACATGATTTGATAGTAGCAAAAGATGGCTCTGGTGATTTTAAGTACATCCAAGATGCTATCAATGCTGTAAGAGTATATCTCCCTAAAGACATTACCATAAAAATCAAAAAGGGTAAGTATGTAGAAAAATTAGATATTCCAAGCACCTTAACCAATATCAAATTTGTTGGCGAAGATAAGGATAGTACTATTATTAGTTACAATGATTATTCTGGAAAAGGTAAAATGGAAACCTTTGATTCTTATACCTTGAGAGTGATGGGCAATAACCTTTCTTTTGAGAATCTAACTATCGAAAACACTGCTGGAAGGGTAGGACAGGCGGTGGCATTGCATGTCGAAGGCGATAGATGTGTTTTTAAGAATTGCCTTTTTTTAGGAAATCAAGATACTATTTTTGCCTCAGGAGAAAACGCTCGACAACTGTTTGAAGATTGTTATATTGAAGGAACTGTCGATTTTATTTTTGGTTCTTCTACTGCACTTTTTGAAAGATGCCATATTCACTCAAAAGCGGATGGATACGTATCGGCGGCATCTACCCCTGATTGGGTAGTTTATGGTTATGTTTTCAAAAACTGTAAACTTACGGCTGATGCCAACGTAACCAAAGTGTATCTAGGTCGACCTTGGAGAGATTTTGCCAAAACTGTTTTTATCGATTGTGAAATTGGCAGTCATATCTTAGCAGAAGGATGGAATAACTGGGGTAGACCATCAACCGAAAAAACGGTATTTTATGCAGAGTATAATTTAACAGGAAAAGGGGCAAACAATGCAAACCGTGTAAAATGGTCAAAGCTTTTGACTAAAACAGAAGCTGTAACCTACAGTAAATCAGAGATTTTTGCAGGAAAAATAACACAAGAATTATCGAAATTCTGGTCAGATAAATAAAAGAAGCTTTATCTTTGTTGTAATAAACGTAAAAAATCTTTAAATAATTATAAATATTGTGAAAGCTCTACTAACTATATCTCTTTCTGTTTCATTGTCTATTACAGCATTGGCTCAGTCTACTGTTGGGGTAACAGGCGTAAAAGATAATTCTTATAACAGCTATTCTGCGTTGAAAACAACGCTCAAGACACATCCAAATGCCTTATTGGTTATCGAAAACCAGTATGCAAATGTCTCAGAAAAACGTGATATTGTATATGCCAAAATTGGAGATAGAGAGCTGAAGTTGGATGCTTTTTACCCAAAAGAAAAACATCATCAACCGCATCCTGCTATTTTGATTATTCATGGTGGAGGCTGGCGTTCTGGCAATAGAGCACAGCATATTCCTTTGGCTCAAAAGTTGGCTTCATTAGGATATGTTACATTTACGGCTGAATATCGACTTTCTACAGAGGCGCTATATCCTGCTGCGGTGCAGGATTTGAAAGCTGCTGTAAGGTGGATTCGTGCCAATGCGCCTCAATATCATGTAGATGCCAATAAGATAGCAAGTTTAGGGTTTTCGGCTGGCGGACAATTAGCGTCTTTGGTGGGTAATACCAATGGTGTTCAGACTTTTGAAACCAATGAAGGTATCACAGGAGTGTCGAGCGATGTACAGGCGATTGTTGACATAGATGGTATTGTAGCATTTATTCATCCTGAATCAGGAGAAGGAGACGATTCCAAAAGAACCTCTGCCGCTACCTATTGGTTTGGATACGGTAAGGACGAAAATCCAACGCTTTGGAAAGAAGGCTCAGCCTTGACTTATACTGGAAAAAATACGCCACCAACCTTGTTTATCAATAGTAGTGTAGAGCGAATGCACGCAGGAAGAGACGATTATCGTAAAATTTTGGAGGCTAATCATATTTATTCAGAAGTACATACTTTTAAAGATTCCCCTCACTCTTTTTGTTTGTTTACCCCATGGTTTGACCCAACGGTTGAGTATGTTGACCATTTTTTGAAAAAGGTTTTCAAAAAACACAAAGATGTGTTGGCATTTAGATAAAAATATAAAGGCTTAATCTCACGATTAAGCCTTTTCGTTTATTAGGGGGATAGATAGTGATAGCTAAGTTTGGAAAAAAGGTTTTTAAGTTATCGCAATGTTTAGAAATTGCTTGTAAACATTTTTGAATCGCTCAAACCCTTGTTGGTACACTTGATTATACTGCTTGTTGGGATAAAAAACAATTTCGTTTTTTATATCGTTGTGATACTCCATCTCGAATGATTGGAAACCTAGTAACACAGCGCCCCATGCCGAACTTTCAATGGTATTACTGACTTCTACTTTCATTTGAAAAATATCAGCAGTCATTTGTAACCAAAAATTACTTTTGGCAAAGCCTCCGCTGACCATCAAAGTCATATTGGATAACTTTTCTTTTTGAGGGACTAATACCTCTGCAATTTGTTTTAACCCAAATAGAATACCTTCCATACTGGCTCGAATGATATGCCCTTGGGTATGTTGCATGTCTAAGCCAATCATGAGTCCTTTGGCTTTGGCATCCCAAATGGGTGCTCTTTCTCCCAAAATATAAGGCACAAATAACAATCCTTCAGAACCAACTGGTACTTTAGAGGCTTTTTCGAATAATTCTTGGTAGTTTTCGGTAGACTCAAGAATATTATTTTTGAGCCATTGCAAAACTACTGCACCATTGTTTACCGCCCCTAATTTGAGATACTCTGTACCATATAAATGATAGCATTGTGTTCTCATCTGGGCGTCGATAAAAGGTTGATTCGAAACTACCCTCACAGCTCCACTTGTGCCTATTGTAAGCGCCATTTTGTCAGGAGTAATTGCTCCAGAGCCTAAATTAGCCAGAATTCCATCGCCGCCACCGCTTACTAATTCAAGACCATATTGCTTACAATAAGCTCGATGGGTTGATTTTACTATTATAGACAATTGTGTTTTTTGGATACTAAGGTAGTTCAAAATTTCCTCCGACCATTGCAGTGAATGTATGTCCATCAGACCAGTTCCTGAGGCAAGGGTCGTATCAATTGTGTATTCGTGGGTTAGGTGATACCAGATGTATTCTTTGGCACTTATCAATTTATGTGCCGAGGCTAACAATGCTGGTTCATGCTCCTTGAGCCATGCAATTTTGGTCATTGGCGAAAAACTATGAATCGGTATTCCCGTAATATCATAGGACCGCTGACCCGTTGTGGTATGTTTTAATTTATCTGCAATATCTGCTGCCCGATTGTCTGCCCAAATCATGCAGTCTGTCAAAGCTTGATGGTTTTCGTCTACCAAAATCAAGCTTTGCATAGCTGCACTAAAACTAATAAAGCATAAATCAAATCTAGAAAGAATATCTACGATACAATCGTTGGTTGCTTTGAGTAAATCTTGTGGGTTTTGGGTGCTCCATTCTGGTTGAGGGTGAAACATCGGATATTCCTGACTTACCTGATACAAAACGTCACCTTGTTGATTAAAAACTACTGCTTTTGTGGCTGTAGTTCCCAAATCAATGCCCGCATAATAATCCGCCATAAGCATTCAATTTTAAATTCTAAAGGATGCTTATTACGACTATTTTTTCTCTACGGCATGTCCTCCAAACTCGTTGCGAAGTGCTGCTACCACTTTTCCTGAAAAAGTATCTTCCATTTGTGAACGATAGCGCATCATTACCGACAGCGCAATTACAGGCGTAGGTACACCCATATCCAAGGCCGTTTCAAGTGTCCATTTGCCTTCACCCGAAGAGTGCATGACACCTTTTATTGCGTCTAATTGTGGGTCTTTAGCAAAAGCATTGGCAGTCAATTCCATCAACCAGCCTCTAACAACTGAGCCATGATTGAATAATTCTGCTGTTTTTTGAAAATCAATATCAAATTGCGAACGTTCAAATACTTCGAAGCCTTCCGCAATGGCCTGCATCATACCGTATTCAATACCATTGTGAACCATTTTGGTAAAGTGTCCACTTCCAGCACGACCAGTATGTAAATAACCGTTTTGGATAGATATTTTTTGAAAAACTTCTTCTACATATTTGAAGACATCGGTATCTCCTCCAATCATGGTACATGCGCCTTGTAATGCACCACTGGTGCCGCCCGAAGTACCGCAGTCAAGGAAGTCGATACCCTTGTCTTTCAAATGTGTGTAACGACGTAAAGAATCCTTGAAAAAAGAGTTTCCGCCATCTATTATTATGTCTGAAGGGTTCAATAAAGGAATTAATTGCTCAATGACAGCGTCAACAATCTCCCCAGCTGGTACCATCAACCAGATTACTTTGCGTCCTACGAGCTGTTTTGTTAAATCTTGTAAGCTAGAAGCGGTAGAGATTCCATTTTGGGCAATTTGTGCTACAAAATCAGGGTTTACATCGTTGGCTATTACCTCAAATCCATTTCTATGAAGATTTAACGCTAGGTTAAATCCCATTTTGCCTAAGCCTACCAATCCAATTTGCATAAGTTTATTTGTTAAAAGTTTTGGGATATTTTGTTTATAAATGATAAGGTGTACTGTACTCAGTAATTTGTAAAACGTTATTCGTGAATTGTATATCCGTTATAAGTATTAGTGCAGAATTATGAGTGGTGAATTGTGAATTTAAAATTTTAATTATAAATACCTTATATCTTCTATTGATTGAATATTATTCTGCACGATTACTTAGAAGAAGTACATATTCATAGTCTGTAAAAGTGTTTCAAAATCCTTTTAATACTCTTTGCCTTGTGCCTGTTGCCTAGTGCCTCAACACAAAACTTTAATCTTATTCTGCACGATTACTTAAATCTATGGCTCAAATTTCTTGGATTATTTTGCTTAAAACTTTCATTTTTTTTCGGTGTAAAATATTTGAAATATTCATTTGTAAACTTTTGTGGCTCCACAAATTGAACTCATTATAAATGAGAGCTTTAGTGAAAGTTTGTACAGATTTATAAGTCGAAAAATTATATTCTCTTTTATTTTTAGTAGAAAAATAAAAAATTGTAACCCATTGTTATATTCAAAACCAATGAACCTGCCTAAATTACAAGATGGTTTTTTCAGCCATATTTTGTGATTATCTCATGAATTCCAACTTTCACTATATACAAAACGATTCACCCGAATTAAAGGAATTTCCTTTTGTGTCTTGCTTACTTTCGCAGAAGGTACAGCAAATCATTCTTGATTCTTGGGAGATTGCTCAGCGAGCAGGAATTGGTATTTTTAGCTTTACAGAAGGTAAATATGAATGGTATTTGGAGCATAAAACCTATCCATTATACCCCAATGATTCCTTGATTGTTCAACCTTGGCAGGCGATTGGCAACCCAAGGGGGTATTTGGAGATAGGGGCATTTATGCAGCTAAGTATTTTGCCGAGTCATTGGGCTAAAGACGGCCAGTTAATTTTGGGCGATTGGAGCAAGATTTCATATAGTGAACAGTTAGTAATCTCAAAACTATTTTTGTCCAATGCCAAACCAATTATTCCTCGCAATCCTACCATTGGTCAGTTAATCATGGAGTTGGGGCAGGAAGTACAAGAACAAGCCTTTGGATACCGTACTAGAGTACCTCAAATTATAGACGAAATACTGATTACTTGGGCAAGAACATTGGGTAAAACTGAACGAAATAGCCAAGATTTTTCACAGACATTTCTGCAATTAGAACAAACCCTGAGAGCTAATCTGGAACACCCATGGACCTTGGAAGAAATGGCAGGGCTAGTAGGGTTAGGAAATACAGCTTTTTCAGAAAAAGTGAAACGCTTTTCGGGTTTTTCGCCTCTCAATTACTTAATCAATATCCGTATTGCAGAGGCGAGTAGATTATTGAAAAGTAGTGACAAACCTTTAACAGATATTGCTTTGGAAACTGGATTTTATTCGTCACAGCATTTTTCAACTACCTTCAAAAAGCTTACAGGATATACCCCAAGAGATTATCGCAAAATCCATATATAAACCACACTTTATTTCTCAACAACTGATACCTTAATCATGGAAGCAATTTTGACGATTGATATTAATACGACCTCTGTAAAAGTTCAGGTGTATCATCTGAGTGGGAAGGCTTTGTATCAAAAACAAGGTTCATATCCTACTTTTCACCCTTGTTCGGAGTGGAGTGAGCAAGACCCTGAACAGGTGTATATTACAACCCTATTTGTTGTCAAAACTTTGATAAATGAGTTCATACTTCCAAATAAAATCAAAATATTGTCGATTGGATTTAGTGGCTCAATGCACAGTGTTTTGCCTGTTAATGCCAAAGGAATACCCTTGGGACAAGCAATTATTTGGGCTGATAATCGAGGTCAAAATCAAGTTAAAAAGCTTAAAGATATAGGGCTTGATACAACGCTATGTGCGCATACAGGTACACCAATACATCCAATGTCTCCTCTGATGAAAATAGCTTGGCTGGAGGCAAATAAGGATATTTTTAGAGAAAAAGTAGCTAAGTATATATCACTCAAAGAATATGTGCTTTTCCAACTAACAGGTCAATATCGAGTAGATGAAAGTATGGCTTCGTCGACAGGATTATTTGATATTACTGCCAAAAAATGGTCAACAGATGCCTTGTCCTTTGCTCATATTTCGGCTAATGAGCTATCCGAAGTTAGTTCGGTAATGGATACTTCCTTGACACTTAAACCCGAAATAGCTAAGTCTTGGGGTATTTCTTTGGATACTCAAATTGTACTTGGTGCAACAGATGGTTGCGTTGCAACACTAGGGGCGGGGATTATTTCAGAAGGGAAAGCAGTTATTTCTATCGGGGCAAGTTCAGCAGTCAGAATTGCAGGAAAAGAATTGTTGAAAGATCAGCAACAAAGAGTATTTAATTATTTACTAACAGATAATTGCTATATCAGCGGAGGTCCAGGCAACAATGCGGGCGTAGTGTTTGAGTGGTTTGCCAAGGAATTTGGGGATTTTTCAGAGCATGCCTACATTGAAGAAGTGTTGGATGAGATTTTTCAAAGAATAGAATCAATTCCGCTTGGGGCAGATGGATTGGTATTTTTGCCTTACTTGTTAGGTGAGCGAGCACCCATTTGGAATGCTAATGCCAGAGGCTCGTATTTTGGACTACATATCAATCATACGAAGTCTCATTTGGCTCGTGCTACTTTGGAAGGTATTCTGTTTGGGGTGTACAGTATTGGAAAAATGCTAGCAGAGTTTAGGGAAATCGACGAAATTCGGATTAATGGTAGTTTTGCGTCCCATCCGTTATGTGTACAAATGCTATCAGATATTTTTGGTAAAAGAATTACAGCAAACCTTGCTTATGATGGAGTAGGACAGGGTATTGCGTTGTTGACGCTGACACAAATGGGAATTTTTAGAGATTTGCAAACAGCTACTGAATCATTGAGATTTGACCAAGAATGGTTACCCAATTCAGAGAATCATGCCAAGTATCAGGCGTATTATCGTTTGTTTGAAAGATTGACAGAAAAGCTTGAGGAGGAATTTGGATATTTAGCCAAACTGCGTGATTTGTAGGAAAGTAGAACCCTCTAAAAACAAAAAATCCCAATCATACGATCGGGTTGCAACTCATTTTTTCATTTTAAATCCAGTCATAAGACACTTTGTCATTTTCTGGATTGTGATTCTCGCCTTTCTGAAACGTGTGCATGTAGCGAGGGTTGTCTTGTTTTTTTGCTTTGTATGCTCGCCAATTCGAATGACGGTTTAATGCACTCCAACTTTGTTTTGCCATATTTTTATTTGTTTTAGTAAATAATATGAGCAAAAGCTGTTTCTGTAATTGCTTGATTAATAATTGATTATTTTTACAAATCACAAAACTCTTTTGCTTTGTATTTGAATATAAAACTACAGGTTTCTTGAAAAAGTTCAAATTTTGATAGATTATTAAATTGTTAAGGAGTAAAGACTCGCTATTGTACTTGAGATCTTTGCTTTTATTCACTTCAAAAATCAACAACATGAATGCCGTAAAAATAACTGCGTTTGGTACGCCCGAAAACATGATTTGGTCCGAATATCCAGACCCTACTTGTGGTGCTGAGGAGGTAATTATCGAAATATATGCTGCGGGAGTCAATAGACCTGACGTATTGCAACGAAAAGGGCATTATCCTGCACCCAAAGGAGCGCCTGCCGATATTGCTGGCTTGGAAGTAGCAGGTAGAATTGTTGAGATAGGGGAAAATGTTAGTCGTTGGAAACTAGGAGATGAGGTTTGTGCACTGGTCGCAGGAGGTGGTTATGCCGAAAAGGTCAATGTACACGAGTCGGTTTGTCTGCCGATTCCTTCAGGTTTTTCAATGGAAGAGGCAGCTTGTTTACCAGAAACAGTCTATACTGTATGGCATAATGTTTTTCAGAGAGGCAACTTGCAAGCAGGCGAAGGCATTTTGATACATGGAGGAAGTAGTGGTATTGGTACAACAGCAATTCAGTTGGCGAAGGCTTTTGGAGCGAAGGTTTTTGTAACGGTAGGCAATGATGAGAAAGGTAAAGCTTGCATTGAACTTGGTGCGGATAGTTTTGTGAATTATAGAACACAGGATTTTTTGGAAGAGTTGAAAGAAGAGCAAATCAATGTTATTTTGGACATGATAGGAGGAGAGTATTTCTCGAAAAATATAGATTTATTACAAGCCGATGGACGCTTAGTTTATATCAATGCCATGGAAGGGAAGAATGTACAGATTGATATTTTGAAAATGATGCAAAAGCGATTGACCATCACAGGAAGTACTTTGCGTGCAAGAGAAGTAAGTTTCAAGGCAAATTTAACAGCCGAAGTTTATGAGAAAGTATGGCCGATTTTAGAACAAGGATTGTTCAAAGTACCAATTTACGCTAGTTTTCCTATGGCTCAAGCGGCAGATGCACATCGATTAATGGAATCGTCGGCGCATATCGGAAAAATTGTATTGGTTAAATAGTGTTGCCAAAAAAGGCTGTGATTATCAATCACAGCCTTTTAAACTAAATTCCATTTAACTATGTAATTGAAATGGACTCATATTGGTGATATTTTGTAAACAACTTTCAGCTATTGGCAATAAGCCATCAGCAAAAACTATCCTTAAAAGTCTAATTGTTGTTAAATACTGACGAATATTCTATACAAAGTTATAATTCTGCGAATAGGTTCAATATTAAATTTATTATAGGGCAACAAAAAAGCCAACCTCAAAGAAGTTGGCTTTTGTCGATAACTATTCTAAATGCTAAAGATATTATAACGAATTGTATCTCGTTACGGGATTTTGAGAGAGTGCTATTTATGGTTACTATCTAAAAGCCAACTGTCTCCACCATGAACCAAGTCTTGAACCTGAAGGTTTGAAGGTGAAAATCTGTGTTGGTTTTTGTGTCAAGGTTTCGAGATAATGCAGGAAAAGGCGATTGGCTTGATGTTGCCAATCGATAAATTCAGTTTGAATACTTTGATGTTGTGGTAAATAGGTCAAAAACTTCGAAAAATCAAATTCAGTTGAGGCAATCCCAGCACCAGCACGCTGTCCGTCGTGTGCATTTATCATTTGCTCGATATGATTAGGTACAGGAACCATCATGATAGGCTTGCCCAAATACATAGCTTCACATACAGACTCGAAGCCTGCTGTACAAACTAAACCTGAACAATTTTCCATCATTGTTAAAAATTTCTCAGCGTTTACCTGATGAAAAGTAAGGTTTTCTCTTACTGCCCATTCGTCAGAAAAATCTGGATTATTCCAGAAACAATGGATTTGTACATCACGATGATTTTCGTGCCAATTGGCAATATCTTCCGCCAATTTGTGATGCGTTATATATGCCAACACAAAAGGCTTGCTTGTCGGATGAAGCTTTTTTACTTCAGTGCGCAATAATGGTGGTACAACTGCAATGTTACGACTTGGGTCATTTTCCATTTTGTCGAATGACAAAGCCAATTTTTGCGTACTTCCCAATGCCGTTACTTTGGTATTGAAGTTGAGTAAAAAACGGTCAAACCAATGTTTGGAAATATTGTCAAATTGCTCATGCAATAATAAATACTGATGCGCAATGCAAATACAAGGGATATTGGGACGATATGTACTGAAATACAGACCACAAATCATTTCGTAGAAATTGATTACGGCGTCTGGTTGGTAGTAATCTATTTGTTCTTTCAGATACTTTACACTGTTGCAATACAAAGGAAACTTGAGAATATGAGTACGAATCGTGTCCCAAACTCTCAAAGCTTTACCTTGACCATAAACGAGTGATGGACTAGGGAAAGTTTGAATAGGAGCTTGGATAGACTCTTGGAAAAAAGTTGGCAAATTTTGATTATTACCTTTGCCTACCAATACTGCAACGACTTCGTGACCAGCCGAAGTCAATATTTCTGAAAGAGAGATCGCCTGAGTCAAGTGACCTCTACCTTCGCCTTGTACAACAAACAAAAATTTACTCATTTCGTGGCTTTTGGTATGATGCTTACAGAGATAAGCATTAGTTTTTGTTCTCGTTTAAAATCAATTCGTTGGTATCTTCTTCGCTTAAAAGCAATGCTTCGTTGGCGTAATACATCAATTCCCATACTCCTTCATGAGTTTCGATGAGTGCACTCAAAGATTCAACCCAGTCGCCTGAGTTCATATAGGTGACTTCGCCAATGGCTTTAATTTCTGGTTTGTGGATATGCCCACATATAATGCCTTCACAGTCGTTTGCTAAGGCTAATTCAGCCAGTTTTTCTTCAAAATCCGACACATGATTGACGGCTTTTTTGACCTGCTGTTTAATTTTTTGTGAAAAGGAGTAGTATGGCATACCTCTCCATGCGCGATAACGGTTATAGAGCTTATTAAGGCCCAGAAGGAAGGTATAACCTATATCGCCTAGGTGTGCCAACCACTTCATATTGGATGTCACGGAGTCAAAAATGTCGCCGTGCGTGATAAAAAACTGTTTTTTCCCAGATTTAAGAATATAGTCTTTTCGGATACTAAATTGTTTTCCTAATTGAAAAGGAATAATCTGGTCAAGAAAATCGTCGTGGTTGCCTCGTAAATAGATTACTTTGGTTCCATGTTCTTCAATCATTTTGAGCACTACCCTAAAGAAAGCCGTATGTTTCTTTTTCCAAGAACCCCCTTTTTTGAGTTGCCAGCCGTCGATAATGTCGCCATTCATGATGAGCGTTTCGCAAGAAGTTGATTTTAAAAATGCCACCACTTCCTTGGCTTTTGCTCCTTCAGACCCTAAGTGTAAGTCTGAAATGATAATGGTTTTATATTGAGCTGGTGTTTTCATATACGTATCTATTCCAATTCAAGAAGACAGAAACGATATTTAGGGATAGTCGTTTAGTGCATTTTCTGCCTTGTTTTAACTATGACCAAAATTGAGGAATTACTTTAACCTTATGGTTGTGTGTATATTATGCTTTTGTTAATTGTTGGAGCGGACGAAATAAGGAAAGAAAACCAACAAATTAGCCAATGAAAAATGGCAGGTTAGATAGAGGAAGACCAGAAAGGATTGGAAAATACGACTGGCTAATCTGTTGGTATAATTTTGTAAGAATGGATACTCGGTTTTGTTTCTTTTTAGGCGTTGGCAAAAAGATACCCTACACCTTTGATAGTACGAATGTAATCATCGCCAATTTTTTCACGAATTTTACGGATATGCACATCGACTGTTCTTTCAGTCACGTGAATACCTCTACCCCAAACATTAGAAAGGATTTCGTCGCGAGAGTAAACTTTGTTAGGATTGGTGACAAAGAACATCAACAAATCAAATTCTTTTTTAGGCAATACCCATGAGTTGTTGTTTACCGCAATAGAATAATTTTGTTTATTGATAGTCAAATCTTCGATTACGATTTTTTCGGTACCAGTTCCTTCAGCTAATTCACGCTTCAGCATTGCTTTGATACGACTCAATAATGCTCTCGGCTTCACAGGTTTGATTATATAATCATCAGCACCTATATCAAATGCCGCAATTTCGGAGTATTCTTCTGCACGAGCGGTCAAGAACAAGAGATAAGTTTTGTTCAATTCTGGCATTTGTTTGATAATACGTCCAGCTTCGATTCCGTCCATAATCGGCATCATAATGTCCATTACAATCAAATCAGGAATGTGTTGCTTGGCTTTGTCTACCGCAATTTTACCGTTTTCAGCCGTGAATACTTGATACCCCTCGCCTTCAAGGTTGTATTGGAGTAATTCTAAGATATCTGGGTCGTCATCTACTACCAGTACTTTAAGAGAAATGTCGATCATAAGTAATTAATCTAGGACTAATAATGTTGTCGTTTGAGATGATAAGAAATTGGGCTTCTCAAAATTTGACACAAACTTATCAACCAGAAATTACCTCATCGTTACTCTTATATTAAGTGTAGATTAACATTTTGAAACGGTAAATTATAGGTAAACAATTTATGAAATCGTGCCTTAAAAAAAGGGGATAATTAGTATTTGTATCTCTAACGTTTAAAAGTTACAGTTTGAAAACTACAACAAAAAAAAGGCCCAAGTCGGAGACTTGAACCAGAGGAAGGGTTTTATTTTTTACTTATTCATTACTTCTTCAATTGGTTTACCAACCTTATCATTAGGTGCGTACTTTTCGCCTAAAAACTTAGCAAGCGTACTGGCGAATTGTGTTTGATAAAACTGTCCAGCCGTTTTTTGTTCGCCTGTAGCGGGAGAGTCTGGTCCTAATACAGCAAACCAAATTTGGTCTGAATAGGCTGTTCTAAAACCATGATCTGTCCAACCAGATTTGGGATATTGTCCTCGTCCATGGTCTGAAGTGATAATGAGCGTCGTTTTATCCTTATATTCTGGCATTGACTGAATCGTTTTCCAAAGATCTGCCAAATAGCGGTCAAAATTGTTTGCAGCTTTCAGATAGGCATCATAATTACCTGCATGTGCATAGTCATCTGTTTCATCAAATGCCATAAAAAGCACCTTTGGCTTTTTGTTTACAAGGTATTCTTTGGCAAGATAATAGGTAATAAAATCGTGACGGTCGGCATTGGCGCTCGGAGTGCTTTCCTGAATTTCGTTGAGTAGTTTTTCTCTTGGATTTGGATTTTTTACCAGTTCCTTTCCTGAATTTACAGGGATTTTACTTCTTTTTTCATTGATAATAAAAGGAAAACAATCCCATGTAGAAAAAGCAGCAATTTTGCCTTTGTAGGCAGGTTTTTTATGTAAAAACTCCAAAACGGTTTCATTTGGATTGTCGATATGGTCGTTGCTGGTAATGCGCTCGTCGTCGGGGGCACCTGTCAATATTTCATTGTAACCAGGGTACGAAAACCATTGTTGGTTGGTGATATTGACAAAGTTTTTATACTCACGATTGCCGTAAATTTGTCCTTTTGTAGCAATGGTATTCCACAAAAATGGTAATAGTTTCGCACGACTAGCTTGTGACGAACCTCCAAATCGGTCGATTAAATCTCGTTTACTTTTGGTATATTTTTCTTGATTAAGCAAGGCGGTATCTAGTCCATTAAATACCTCTAGCCAGCGAAATCCATCGGTAGTAATTAATATAACCTTTTCGGTTTTGTGTTGTGCTTGAGAGAAAAAAGCACCGAATAATAGGAGGAGGAATACACTTATTTTTTTCATTTATATAAAGGTTTTTGATTTGTTGACCTAAAGTATCACATCTTAACTATACTTGTGTAACGAGAAATGCTAATAAAAGTTTTCTGTAAAAATCTAAAGGTTGTACCTCGCAGTCGGTAAGTTTAGCTTGTTCGTCCCAAGCTCTTAGTTGCAGGCTTTTTTTGAAAAGAGGATGTTTTTCAAAGACCTCTGCTTCATCTGGAGTCATGACGCCGCCTTGATATTTAAGGGTTGTTTTACTTGCCTCCGAAAGTTGTTCGTAATATTTGGGATGCTTAAAGGTTAAATAGCGTTTGGCTTGCACATGGTTTTTGACCAAAATAGCCATGCTTTCAGGTAAACCTTTTGAAACTAAAAAATCAGCACCAATAACTTCGTGTCTCAAATGTCCCATACCTTCCATATCCTCCGACGCCTGCATAGGAAGAAGGTGTCCAATATCATGAAAAAATGAGGCCAATACCACTAACGGCTCTTCGTTGGCATCGAGCGCCAATTGACCAGCCTGTAAGCTATGCTCAAGAATAGTGACTGGTTCGCCAATATATTCGTTGCCACCTTGTTGGTCAAACAAGGCAAAAATTTCCTCTACGATTTGTTCTGGAGTTTGGTTCATGTGTAATAATACAGAATTGTGAGTTAGCACTGTAAAATAGGTTGCCCACAAAATGCAACCAAATGTTCTTAAAAAAGAAAATAGTGAAGCAGGGCTTCACTATTTCTACGCATCATTAACCACTCAGTTGGAGGTTTTTACTCGATAACGATTGTTATGCGACATTTTATGAACTCCCAATTTTCCTCCGACTATATCCTTCAGGTTAATGAATTCACCATATAAGAATTTAATACTATTTCAAAATCCAGAAATCATAATTGATGTCATCTTTACCATCTGTAAATTGACGTTTTAAAGCTGCTTCAACGTTTATTTTGTTGGTAGTAAATTCAGACTGTGGATATTGAAAACGTTTTGGAATTTTTGTACCATTACCTGTACCAGGACCAATCAAGAAAGTTGGAATACCTGTACGACGTTGGTTGAAGAATGCTTCGTATCCAGAGTTTTGGAAGAATGCTACATATTTTTGTTTCAAAATTTGAGTCAAACCATCTGTATTATTTCCTTTATATTTCACAGTAGTTTGCGTCAAATAATCGGCAGGTAATGTCGCTCCGTAAAAGCTCATAGATGATTTGATACCTTGTTCATACCAGCTTTGTGCATCGCTAGTAGCCCAACCACGGTTGACACCTTCGGCAATGTTAAAACACATTTCTGAATAACTCAAAATGAAAGTGTTTTCACCTACATAGTTGTTATAATAGCGTTTACGGCTCTGGAATGAATATTCTCCTTTCAATACTTTGGTTGACATATCTGCCAAATCTTCGCCTGAACTAGCACCTTCGTAAGCATTTACGTTGTTTGCAGGAATACCAGCTTTGATTTTTGCTTCGGCAGGTTCTGCTACGATAAACAAACGAGGGTCGTTGTTTTCTTTCAAAATGTCGATATAAGTTTTCGACATATTTTCACGAGTAGCGTTATTTCCAAAGTTATCTGGATTACGAGGGTATTTGTTGTTGCTACTCCAAACATATTGCAAAGCGTCATCATTAGAGGTCATCAACGGATACTTCGTTGGGTTACTGATGGTGTTTGCAAATTGTTGTTTTACTTGCAAATCAGTATCATCTGCTTTTTTGCTCAAATGAATCAAAACACGCAATTTCAAGGTATTAACTGCTTTTTGCCATTTACTCAAATCACCATTGTAGTAAATGTCTCCTGTCAAAGTTTTGTCGCTTGCCGCAATCAAAGTAGTAAGGTCTGCATTAGCATCTTCCAACCATTTTAATACTTGTACAAAAACATCCTTTTGTGTGTCGTAAGTAGGTTGGTCAACTGTTAGTCCTTTCAAGGCATCTTTAACAGGTAAATCACCAACCGACAAAGTCATTTTTGTATAATAATAAGCACGTAAAAATTTACCAACAGCAGCGTAAGGGTTTGTAGCTTTTGCGCCACTACGGATAGCTTCACCTTCCATTTTGATGACGTTTTTCAATGTCGTAAATTGTAAAGAAGCCGCCGACCAGTTGTATTCGTTACTGCTATAATAGTTATAATTTGAACAGTAAAATTGATTACTACGCATGGCATCGTTCCAAGCGCCTTCGTTCATATTGCTAAGAACTGTTCTGAGGGTAAGTTCTGCGGGAACAGAAGTGGGTAAGTTGGGGTTTTTTTCCAAAACTGCATAATCATTACAGCTCGAAAGTAAACCTACCACGCAAAGTGCTGCTATATATTTTTTCATTGTTGTAAATGCTAAAGAATTTAAAACTGGTAAAGGTTAGATATTAGTGATGAATTGTGAGTGATGAGTTTAGCGTTTAATTGTTTGAAAATCAATATTTTGTATTTAAAATTCATTGCTCGTTATTCCCAACTCATCACTCATGCTCGCTTGCTCCAAGTTTTTAGAACACTAAGTTAAGATTCACCCCGAAACGCTTCATGGTTGGCGTTTGAAGACCTGTACTTGTACTCAAACCTGTGTATTGGTCTAAGTCTACACCTGAGTGCTTGCTATCTACGAAGTAGAATAGGTTACGACCTACAAATGAAACTGACGCTTGCTTGAAAGGAGTGCGGTTCAACAAATGAGCAGGAACATTGTAAGAAATGGTAATCTCACGAATTTTAGAGAATGTCTTACTCATCATGTTACCTTCAGAAGTTGAATAATAACGGCTGATATAATCCTGAACGAATGTCTTAATGTCGTTTGAAGCAAACTTCAATTGGCTCATATTAGTGATTGCACCAGTAGTTGGGTCATAAGTTGGCGTACCTTCTACGATTTTTACACCTTCACCAATGTATGATTTGATACCTTTTACATCTTGCTCACGAGCAATTCCTAAAGCACCTTCTACTGTTTCGATATTACGTCCACCACGGAACGACTGACGACGGATGTAGTCTTCGATTACACCACCTACACGACCGTCTAACAAGATATTCATTGACCAGTTTTTGTAACTAAACTTGTTGTTGATACCATATACCCAGTCTGGATTTGCATAACCTTGGAAAGTAGAGCGAGGTAATACAATCGGACGACCACCAGCATCGTTGATGATTTGACCGTCAGCAGTACGAGCATAAGCCGATACAATTACTGGGTCGATTCTGTCGCCAATGTTTAGGTTGATGTTTGAAGGGTTACCACTTACAAAGTAGTTAGAAGGCAATGAAGAAATGTTTCCGTAGATTTCTTTCAATACTTCTTTATAAGTTGACCAGTTCAATACAATATCCCATTTGAATGATTGTGTTTTTACTGGTGTTGCTTTTAACGAAACTTCCCAACCTGTTTTTTGAGTACGAATACCGTTTACGATAGCATTGGTATATCCTGTAGTTTGTGACAAATCACGGTTGAAGATACGTGGACCATCGTTAGAGATAAAGTAAGTAACCTCACCAGAAAGTCTGTTTTTCAAGAAACTCAAGTCAATACCTGCTTCAATTTGCTCAGTTGAGTTTGGTTTCAAGCTTGCATTGTCCAATTTGTCAGAGTAAGAAGCAGAAGGCAACAAGTTATATCCTGGTGCAATCGTATATCCTACTGAGTTAGCATAACTTGGGCCATCATAAGAAGAAGCATAGTCAACGCCATAACCTACAGGGAATGAACCACTTGGTGTAGAGCCAATCGTTGAGCGAGTCAAACCATCTTTTACGTTTGCATAAGATGCACGTGCTTTCAAGAATGAGATAGCAGATGGTAAAGTCACATAGTCGGAAATTACAGTACTCAAACCAAATGATGGATAGAAGAAAGTATTGTTACCTTTTGGCAAAGTAGAAAGGTGGTCAACACGACCCGTTGCCGATAAGTTGATATAGCTTTTGTATCCTAAGTCAGCCGAGTAGTAAGCACTTTGTACTTCCATATCTGAAGCAAAACTGAATGCTTTCACTGGACGCAACGAGTTCGCAAAAGTATATACACCTGGCGTGTTCAAATAGTCAGTTGTAACAAAGCTTGAACGATAGCTAAAGCTACGAATGTTGGCACCAGCCCATACTTTTACATCAAATGCGTTGTTGTACAATTTGCTATATTTCAACAAGATGTCAGTGTTGTTTTCAAACAAAGTACGTTTGTCTTCACGATAATCACCTTTTGCTTCTTCACGACCATAAGTTGTTGCAGAATAAGGTAATTTTTCATTTCTAAACAAATCATAAGTTGTTACCGAAGTACGACCTGTTAACTCGAAGTTATCATTGATTTTGTAGTTCAATGAAGCATAACCGTAAATATCATTTTTGTAGTGACCTCTTGTCCATTCGTAAGCTACAAAATATGGGTTGTTATAACGTTGGTATTCAGCATAGATTTGTTGGATACCTTCTTTACCTGGCTGCCAGTAGTTACGCAATTGGTCAACATCCCAGTCGGCACCACCCCATGTAACCATGTTATAAATCAACGAGTTTGGGCCATAGTTTACGTCTGGTACGTTTGGTGTTGATTGACGGTTGAAGTTGATGTTAGATTCTAAACGAAGTTTTTTCGAGAAATTAACACCTGCCGACATGTTGAAGTTAATTGAATTCAACTGCGTGTTAGGAACAATACCTTTTTGGTAGCTATTTGACAAAGAGAAGCGCAAATCAGCTTTTTCAGTACTTGATGAAATCGCAATGTTATTGTTTGACTGCAAACCATCGCGCAAGAAACGAGTCAAGTTGTCTTTACCACGAGCAATCCAAGGAGTGCCCTGACGAACACCATTAACAACAGGAGAATCGTACTGAGGAATCAATTGACCTTCAAATTTTGGTCCCCAGATGTCGTAGTCGCCGTCATTTTTACCGCCACCACGACCATCTACGAACTCATAAACTCCGTGGTCTCCAGGTCCATACAAATCCTGAACTTTCGGAATAGCGTTGAAGCCACTTTCTACCATCGTTGAAGAGTTAAACTCAACGGAAAAACCACGTTTATCTTTAGAACCTTTCTTCGTTGTAATCAAAATTGCGCCATTTTTTCCACGGAAACCATAAAGGGCTGCTGCGTTAGGGCCTTTCAATACCGAATAAGTTTCAATATCATCTGCCGAAATATTCCAAGTATCAGAGTTGATAGGTACACCATCTACGATAAATAGAAGATCTGTATTACCACGTAATACTAAGTTTGGACGACCCAAGATTTCTGAAGAAGCCCCAACTGTCAAACCTGCTACTTTACCACTCAACGAGTTGATAGCGTTTGGTTCACGAGCTTTGATGAGCTCAACGCCCTGAACAGATTGGATAGAGTTGGTAAGAGTACGTTTGTCTTTCGAAATACCCAAGGCCGTTGTAACAACTTCCTGAAGCATTTTTGATTCAAGTGCAAGGCTAACATTAATCGAAGTTTTGTTGCCTACTGTAATTTCTTGTGAAGTGTAACCAATAAAACTGAAAACCAAAACGTCCGTTGATTTTGCATTGATTTTGTAGCCACCATCAGCACCAGTCGAGCTACCTTTGTCGCTACCTTTTACTCGAACAGAAACGCCCGGAAGAGGAGAGTTGTCGTCTGAGGCACTTACTTTACCAGAGATTTGTCCGAATGTAGTCAAAGAACAGCAAAGCACTAAAACTGGAACAAACATTGAGGTCATAAACCACGTAAAATTTCGCTGAAACCTCCCTAACATGGGTAAAAGTTTTTTCATTTGATTGTGTGTTTTGTTTTGTGATAGAGGAAAGAAATTGGGTAAACGAATCGAGTGTTTTGAATTTTATGGGTTAGAACAAAACCAAGGACTCGCTGAAATCTCCTTTTGAAAAACGATGCAAACCTACAATCAAAAAATAACCTTACCTTCAAGCTAGTATTAAGCTTGATTAAACTTTATGGGTGTAATATGTGCTATATTCGTTGTTTGTGTTAGTACAGTATTAAGCGTAGATAAAAAACGATAAATCGGCATTATATTGCGATATGATTGGGGTTTATGCTCCCAAGAAACGTAAGCCTGATTTGGTTTTTTGTTGGAAAATTTGGTTGAAATAGAAATAAGAAGATATTACTAAAACAATGCAAAGCGTAGGTAAAAGCTGTGCAAAAGCATTGAGCAGACCGAGCCAAGAAATAGGATTTTTCCCGAAATTCTTAATTAATAAAACCAATACGCTACCCAAATACCCACAAAAATCAGCAGTATAAAATAAGAATCCAACATTGCCTCGTTCGTTTAGAGCTGCCAATAATCTATCAAATAAAATTCCATTGAAAGGTACATATACCATATATAGCCCAAGCCCGTTCCAAACCATCCACCAATAGCCTGTAATAGAACCACCATTGTATAATAAAGTACCAAATAGCATAAGAAGACATCCGCTCAGAATTAATCCATGATTGAACCAAAGTGCATTTTTATGATTTTTGATTAAAAATGCGACACCAGTCATCAAACTAATGGCTATGCCTATAATAATTTCGGTTTCTGAAAAAATCTTAATATCAGTAACCCCTAATTCTTGCCAAATTTCAACTCCAAAATTGTCTCGGATGTCTCTAAATACGGTCATTAAAACATAGATACTCACAAGTAAGACCATACCCAAACCGTATTTTTTCATGAATTTTCGACGTTGTTTGGCAAACATTGGAACTCTCTCTACGCGCTCTAGTTTGTCTTGTTCGTCGGGCTTAGGCACTAAATTCATGCACCAAACAGATATAACTAGGGCAGGAAAAAAGCAAAGTCCAATCATAAAAGGCATCCAAAACTCATCTATCCCCAAGGACAATGCCCATCTGGACACCGATTTGATAATTCCCGAAGACACAATAAAACTGACCGCCAAGCCTGCACCCAATAAATCCGTGATTCTGCGACCTTCCAAATAACTAAAAACCAAACCAAAAATCATTCCCAATCCCAGACCATTGAGGTACATAAACATCCAATTGTCAGGAGCAGGTATGAGAGCAAACATCAATAAACAGATTTCAGAATACAAAATCATACCTATAATATATAGCATTCGCTGATGTGGTTTTACTTCGGCAACTACCTTTATACCCATCCCTTTGGCGGTAGCATAGCCCAATACTTGCGCTACTACCAAAACAATTTTGTAGTCGATACCCCACAAAGTCAAATCTGAATAAATTGCCGCTGAAAAGGGCTTGCGAAAGGCATACATACAGAAATAAGTACTAAATGCCATAGTACCCAAAAATATACCTCTAAATAAAGGAGAACTCTTTTTTAATAAAGATTGTAAACTAGCACGCATGAAAACCAATGTATTTAATAAACGATAGTACGACAAAAAATCAGGTGAATTTGTAAATTAACTAGCCAAAATTATTTGACGAGTCTATGAACTTTTTTTGGCAAGGATACAAATAAAACCGCTTGTAATTCAGTGTATTAATTAGGCTTAACGGATATTTAATATTTGCTTAAAAGTACTCTTGTTACCTTTGATTCACAGATTTGGCCAAGCCATTCTGGTATATGTTTCTAGTTAAATAAAAAATAATCGTCTCTTATGAAACCTATTGAGTTAGTCGTGTTTGATATGGCAGGAACTACAGTTACCGACCGCCATGAGGTAGAAGTATGCTTTATGCAAGCGGCAGCCCGTACAGGATTGAGTGTTACACCTGAGCGAGTTTTGGCCTTACAAGGTTATGCTAAGCGACAAGTTTTTGAGATGTTGTGGGTAGAATTATTGGGTGAAAAACATCCAGAATTATCGGAGTATGTAGACATATCGTACACCGAGTTTTGTTCGGTATTGGAAGATCACTATTTGGAACATGATATTTACCCTACAGAGGGATGTTTAGAAATCTTTGAATATCTAAAAAGTCAAGACATAAAGATTGCATTGACAACTGGTTTTTACAGAAAAGTTGCCAACATCATTTTGGGAAAATTAGGTTGGTTGAAAGGATTAGACCAATATTATAAAAGCGATGGAACAGCTATGATTGATGTTTCAATCACGCCAGACGATGTACTCAAAGGGCGCCCAGAGCCATTTATGATACAGAAAGCAATGGAGGTTTTGGGTGTCAAAGACCCACTAAGAGTAATCAATATAGGTGATACCCCTTCTGACCTTAAATCGGGTTTGAGAGCAGGTGTACGGATGTCGTTGGGCGTTACTAACGGTACGCATACACGTAATCAATTGAATATCCATAGAAATGATGGTTTATTGCCTAACCTGTTGGCCTTGAAACCAATCATCGAAGAGATTTCAGAAAAAAGCTTAGCCTTGTAAGTACTTCTACACTACTATTTAAACAAAAATAGGTAGTAAAAATACTCTTACTGTGAGCAAAATGACAATTTTTCATTTATGCTCAATAAGTACAAAGTGATTTTTGTTCACTTTGTGCTTTTGACACTTTGTCCCTAAATAATAACTAATGAAAAAATATGATTTGATTGTGGTGGGAGCAGGAAATCTTGGAACGTTCCATGCTTACCATGCTTTACAAATGGGCAAATCTGTACTGATGATTGAAAAAGATTCAGAGCCGATGGAAGCCACTGTGAGAAATTTTGGACAAGTAGTGCCCTCTGGACAAGCCTTTGATACTTGGTTTGAATATGGTCGACGTTCATTAGAGATTTATCAAAACCTACAAGACTTGACAGATATTACGGCGCGCAAAAATGGTTCGTACTATTTTGCTTCAGATGATGATGAAGCCAAGTTGCTAGAGGAAGCACGTGCCTTGTTCAAAATTCGTGGATATGCTTGTGAGCTACTCAACAGAAAAGTTTGTTTTGAACGTATGCCAATGCTTCAAAATGAGTACTACAAACTCGGATTGTTTTTTCCTAATGAATTCTCAGTCGAACCTCGCACTATGGTGCATCGTGTGCGAGAAATACTCATTAGAAAGTGGGGTTTGGATTTCATAAATAATACCATAGTTGTAGATTGTCAGTTAAAAAATGGGATTTGTGAAGTCGTTAGCTCAAAAGGCGAGAGGTTTTATGCTGACAAAGTAGCTATTTGTAATGGACGAGATTTCAAAGCGTTGTTTCCTAACTTGTTTGAAAACAGTGGTATGAAGGTGAGCAAACTCAATATGATGTCGACTTATCCTTTAAAAGAGGTTCAAATTAAAGGAAATATTTTGTCTGGATTGAGTATTCGCCGTTATGACAGCTTCAAATCTTGTGCTTCGTATCCGCAAATATCACAGCCAGAATGGCAAAAACCGTATAACGCTTGGGGAATACATATCCTTTTCAAACAAGCTTTTAATGGTTCTATTATCATTGGAGATTCGCACGAGTATGCGGGGGTAAACGAGAATGCTACTCTTGATTTTGGTATTGATATGGACATCAACCAATTGATATTGAAAGAGGCTCAACGAATCATGAAGTTACCTAACTGGAATATTCAAAATTATTGGGCTGGCTATTATTCACAAACTGCCGATGGTGGTATCTACGAGCATCAACTTGAAAACAAAATTTATATCGCTACGGGTATTGGAGGCAAAGGTATGACGACTTCTCCTGGTTATGCCGAAAAGAGGATAAAGGAAGTTTTTTCTCAGTAGATAATACCAAATGATTCAATTGACTATAACTAGTTCGGAATTCCGTCACGGACTAGTTATTGCTTCAGTTTTAAAACTGTTAAAAAATAAGTCCAAGACTAAGTCTTGAACTATTTACGGGTAAGTGCCTTTAAATAACGGATATACCCATAACTAATAATATTACATTGCTCAATATTACCAAATCATTATCAAGTATTTCGATTTCTGAGTCTCATTTAACATTCAATTAATTTTTAGTTAATCATGGGTTGAGTTTGGATTTTCACCTTTGTGAAAACAAATTTCAGAACCATGAATCGACTTTATACACTTCTTTTTCTATTTATCTCTTTTCTTTCGCAAGCACAAGATGGGGTGTTTTTAACTGCTGAAGATTTTATTGAAAATAAAGTCTATCGTCCAGAACATTCCAAAATTCACGAACGTTTTGCCACAGTAAGTATAAAAGATGATGGTTTAAAAACCATTTATTCAGCTGACAATGCCTACGGGTATAAGTTGAAGGGAAGACAATGGCGTTTTACCGAAAATCGTACCTATGAAGTAGTATCAACAGAAGGGCTGTGGGTTTACCGAGTGCAAAATGCCACCGATTTGAGTTCTTTTTCCTACTACTTCAGCGACGGCGCTTATGGTGAAGTAAAGCCCTTGACAAGACGTAATATCAGAAACTGTTTCTCTTCTAACTCACGATTGCTAACAGTCATAGAAAAACTGGACTGGCGTATGGATTTGTTTCAGCCAACCAATTTTAGACATTTACCCCTTATCTCAGCGCTGTTTGTTCAGGTATTTTCAAAAAATGGCTATCCACTTTAATGTCTTTTAAGGATTCATTAGCCATAAAATTACCTTATGAGGTGATAGATTTAAAGCTTCAGACAATACACTCACTATAAAACAAACCCTCTGAGTATAGTCTTTTTTATACTAAAGAATAGGAAAGATTAAATTAACCAGATATCTGTAGTACACCCAGAAAGTACTCTTCTGATTGCGAGTACTTTCAAAAAACGGATATACTATTTACGTCTTACAGAAAGATTAGTAAAATAGTGACAACAAAAATAACTTTTCCTAGAAAATAAAGCTAACCGAAACAATTAGTGTTAAGATTGTGTCTTATGCTTTGTAGGCAATTTGTATATTTGTTGTTATGAAGAAAACGTACTTTCCTGTTTTAAGCATTGCTGGTTCGGACCCTTCCTCAGGTGCAGGAATTCAGGCCGACTTGATTACTATTGCAGCATTGGGCGGTTATGCCTGTACTGCAATTACTGCCATTACAGTTCAGAATACCCTTGGAGTTAGTGGTATCTATCCTGTTCCAGCCCAGGCAGTAAGAGAACAGGTAGAGGCAATTTTAACAGACATCAAACCCCTTGCCATCAAAATTGGTATGTTACATCGGTTTGAGATTGTCAAAGAAGTCATCGATATATTGAGTCAGTTTCCGAAAGTTCCTATTGTGCTAGATCCTGTATTTTTATCATCTAGTGGTCATCCATTACTGGACGAGGAAGGCATACAGTTGATGATAGAGCAACTTTTTCCGTTGGTAACCGTGCTAACACCCAATCTTACTGAGGCGAGCTGGTTATTGGGGAAAGAAATCAAAGAAAAAGACCAAATGCCTGAGGCCGCTAAGGAGCTTTTGAAATTTGGAGCTAAAAGTGTTTTACTAAAAGGAGGACATTTGGAAGAGGATGTTTTGTCGGATTGTTTGGTCAAATCTTCAGGAGAAATGTTTTTTCTTGACCACCCAAAAGTGGTTTCTAATAATACCCACGGTACGGGCTGTACATTATCGTCGGCGATAGCCGTAAATCTAGCACAAGGATTTAGCGTAGAATACGCAGTCGAACGGGCGACAGAATACGTCGTTAAGTCTATTGAAGGAGGAAAAGATTATCAACTAGGAGGAGGAAATGGTCCTTTGAAGCATATTTAATATGGACAAGCATAAGTCATTTTTAATTGAGTGAATAGTGATTGAGCGAATGAGTGATTATTTTTGTTCTATATTTTATCAGTAGAGACGCAAGGTCTCAATTAGATTTAAAAGTAATCGCTAAAACTCTCAATCACTACATTTGGAATACTCCATAGTATAGACTACAAGCCTGAAAGATACTTCATTAATTCTTCTAAACTAGATTTTTCTAATTTTACTTGTACTACCTGATTTGCTTCTAAGTTAAACTCTTTGATGAAGGTATATACTTCGTCTTTTTCGGTAATACCTATGCAAATTAGATTAATGTGTTCCCCTTCTGGAAGATTACTCTGTTTTCCATTGCTGTAATATCGTAGAATGGATTTGAGTCTATCAAAATACAAAAAACAAATAATATCATCAATTGCGGGGTACTCTGAAGTGAGCGTAAGGGTAGTTAATTTAGTAGATTCTCTAGGAAACTTATCAATGTTTATCCAACCAATTTTACTAGGCAGTAACTGATAGAGCTGTTCTATGGCAACTATTGCGCTTTTTGTGGAATCTTTTAGACCTAAAAATTTATCCTGCATCGTTGCGAGTTGCCAATTTACATCTCCATTAGCCAATTCTTCTCCAAAAAAGATTTTCATTTCTGGATCAGGGTTTTTGGTAGGTACTTTAATCGAAAATTGACTGTATGGTGCTAATTGGAGTTTTTTCCCATCTTTTGTCGCTGTAATCTCTATTTGCCCACCAGTGGTGAGTAATTTACCATTTGAAGTAGTTGATTTTCCATTCAAGATCATGTCTTTAATGGTGTACAATTCCTTGATTTGTAGATTGATAGGTAGCTCAACACTGTTCCAGCTCCCTGATTCATACACAAAGTCACTAACACTTCCTTTTACAATCGCCCCCTTAGTAGTAGTAAAGTTTAGGTCATTAGGATTATTAATGGTTTTCTGAAAAGGTGCCTCAACTTTTGTCGAAAGAGGATTTTCTGTAGAAGGTTTGAATATCGCTTTTTCAACGACAGGAGGTTGAACATCTTCTTTAATAATGACCTCATATCGTTCTTTTGAACAACTTGAAAATAACGAAAGAATTACGATTGTTCGTAAAGCTTTTTGGCAAGTGTGACGTATTAAATGCATCATAAAAAATTAATAAAAGGTAGGACAATAGGTTTTACGTTTGGTACGGAAATAGGCTGGACAAAATATCAAACCAACCTCGCCATAGCTTTCTTTCCAAAGAATATTATATTTAACTTCTGCAAAAAGTCTCATTGGATAGTTGCCAATGCTGGTGCCTAACCCAACTTCAGGAAGAAAATTATTGGGTTTTGAGTTGGATTGTTGTGTCTCGACATAATTTATCCATCGATTGTATTGTGCACCCACGGCGAGATAAATCATAGGTATTTCAGGCTCAATGGAGCGCTTAAAACCACCCGGACGTATATTGCCTTCTACGAGTGCATAATGCACATTGATTCCGCCATACAGTTCATGTATAGTATTAAAAGAAGGGTAATACTTAAGTTGTGGTACCAAAAATACTTTTGGAATTATTGGCACTTGCGCTCTTAATCCAACCCCGAAGCTCCTGAGCGGAAAATTATAGGTGCCAGAGAAGCCAAATGAAAATTTATCTTGTGAATAAATTGTGAAGCTATTGACTATAAGTAGAAGTAAAATAAATAGGGATTTCTTCAGACTAATGAGATTTTTACACATTTATAGGTTGAATAATTGGTTTGGTGTGATTATAAAGCGATGTGATTTTTTTATTTACAAATAAAATGAAAATTACGTAATAACTGGTAACCTACACTCATTTTACAACTTCATATTTTTCAAACTCCGATTGAGACTCCGCACAGAAATACCCAAATAGGCAGCCATTTCTTCTTTTGAAAGTTGAATTTCTTGCTTATTCTGAAGTTCAAGAAGTTTTGATAGACTATGCTCTACAGTGTATAATTGTTGAAATGAAGCTCTGCTCGACGTATTTACGATTCTTTCGGCAAAGGCTTCTAGTAGTAATTTGTTTAGATTGAGGTCTTGACTTAATAATTCCTGAAAATAGGGGCTAGGAATGACAAATGCCGAAACACTCGTTATAGCCTCAATATTACACAAACAAGGCATTTGTCGAATACTTTCTATTTCTCCGAGGATTTCGCCTTTTCCCAAAAATTCTACAATGAATTCTTTATCATTTTCTTCATTAAAAAAGCATTTTGTAAAACCACTTTGAATAAGCATCACATTGGGGGCTGCTTGGTCTTGGTAAAGTAATTTTTGACCTTTTGAAAAGGACTTTAGGACAATATTATGTCGGTTTTGATCACTGTCGTATATGCCTTGTATGAAGTCTAAAAACTTTTGATTAGTTCGTAACATCTTGACTTGGGACAAATGTCCTTTTTAATGTTTTCGCTTCTTCGGATTTTTGCCAAAGAAAAACAAAGTTAGCAGAAAAGGCTTTACAGATTGGTAACTAAGAGTCTGCTGATTGGTAAAAATAAGTCTTTGAGACAATTTTAAGTCAATACACAATGAAACAATTAATTAACTTAGAGGAGTGGGATAGAAAGGAGCATTATCTTTTTTTCTCAAAATTTGAAGAGCCATTTTATGGTGTGACGGTAAAAATCGACTGTACAATTGCCTATCAAAAAGCCAAAGAAAATGGAAAATCGTTTTTCTGGTATTATTTGTACCGTTCATTAAAAGCAGCCAATGAAATAGAAAATTTCAGGTATCGAATCATTGAGAATAATCCGTATTGTTTTGACACCATAAACGCTTCGCCAACTATTGGCAGACCCAACGGCACTTTTGGATTTGGCTATGTTGATTATGACGAGTCCGAAGAACAGTTTTATCAAAATGCCAAGAATGAGATAGATAGAGTTCTCCGCTCTACAGGATTAATGCCTGCTGTTTCAGGTGAAAACGTAATCCATTTTTCTGCGATTCCTTGGCTTGATTTTACTTCTATATCGCATGCAAGGAGTTTTTCCTTTCCAGATAGCTGCCCCAAAATATCTTTTGGTAAAATGATGGAAAAGGAAGGACAAAAAAGTATGAGTGTTTCTATTCATGTACATCATGCCTTGGTTGATGGCTATCATGTGGGTCTATATGTAGATCGTTTTCAGGCATTGATGAATGAGTTTTAGTACGTTAAAAACAAAAGTCACCCCTTGATTCTATCCAAGGGGTGACTTTTGAAGTAATAAATGACTATTTTAATTGCGCTTTTAAGTCAAAAATCTTATCCATTAGCAACCATTTTTCGCCAGGTTGTGCCATGGGCAAGGCATCTTGATATTTCCACATCAATTGTTCCCATTCTTGAACTTTCGGGTTTTCAGCATCCATCTGTCCTTTTCTTTCGAAGGAAAATGTATCATCTACTTCCATAATCATAAACAATCGATTGCCTAGTCGATAGATTTCCATCTGAGTAATTCCTGCTCCTGCAATGCTTTCCAAAATTTCGGGCCAAACTGCCTCATGATATTTTTCGTACTCAGCTATCAACTGTTCATCGTTCACTAAATCGAGCGCCAAAGCAAATCTCTTATTCATGTTTTACTGTTTTATGTTTGTCAACACGACGAGGAATCGTGTAATGTAGTCAAAAGTTTATTATTAATTTGGTCTGCACCTAAGATTGAATTTTAATCTCGGATTTTTTAATCATTCTCGAAAAAGTTTAAATCCAAGATCAAACATCCCAAATTCGCAATCATTAGTGTCCTGCGTTGGCAATTGCCCCCTTTGATGATTTTGTTTTCAAAGCAAAGAAAAGTACTACCACAAAACAAGCCAATGGAACAATATATGCTGTTTGGATAGAGCTAATATCAGAAATACGTCCCATAATAACGGGGAAAATAGCGCCTCCAACAATCGACATAATCACTAAAGATGAACCCAACTTAGTTTGTGAACCTAAGCCCTGAATACTCAAAGAGAAAATAGTTGGGAACATAATAGACATAAAGAACTCAACACCAATCAATGCGTAAATAGACGTAAAGCCACCTACCATAATTGCTACAGCCAAAAGACCAATATTGAAAATGCTATATACCGCCAATAAGCGATTTGGAGCAATATATTTCATCAAGAAAGTGCCCAAAAAGCGTCCTAGCATAAAGCACAATAATGCAAAAGCCAAATAACCAGCGGCCTCTTTCTCACCAATACCAGCCGTTTTGCCCAAGAAACGGATAAAGAAACTTGATACACAAACCTGTGCTCCAACATAAAAGAATTGTGCCAAAACACCCAACATTAAATTGGTTTGTTTGAAAATACTACCTTTTTCAGTTGCACTATTTCCGTCAGTTTTTTCTTTAATTTCTGGTAAGTTCGTTTTCCATAAAATTGCCGCTACACTTAGTACAACTAAACCAATGACGATATAAGGAATTTGAACACTTTGTGCTTCGTGTGTCAAAAGTGCGTCTACTTCGCTACTTGATAATGTTTTTAATTGCTCTTCTGAAATGGTAGTATCTGTCAAAATAAAAAATTTGCCCGCTAAAGGAGCCAACGAAGCAGCCAAACCATTGAATGATTGTGATAAATTAAGTCTTTGCGTAGCTGTATGCTCATCGCCCAAAACAGTTACGTAAGGGTTTGCCGCTGTTTCTAAGAATGTCAAACCACTAGCAATGATAAATAACGCAAAAAGAAATAAACCATAGGTACGTGTTCCTGCCGCAGGGTAAAATAAAAATGCTCCTCCAGCAAAAATCAAAAGACCAAGAATAATCCCTGACTTATATCCATATCTGTTCATCACTAAGCCTGCTGGAATGGCCATAACAAAATACCCAACAAAAAAGGCAGAATCAATAAAGGCAGACTGAAGGTCGGTGAGTTGACAAGCTTTCTTTAGATGTGGAATCAAAATAGGGTTGAGGTTGTGCGCAAATCCCCACAGAAAAAATAATACTGTTATTAATATAAAAGGGATTAAATAGGATTTCGTTGATTCGTTTGATTTGGGCAATGCCATAAATGTTTGATTTAAGTTATTTAACTGTTGTCAAAAGTCAATTTTTTAAAAAAATACTCATAGAGCAGAAATATGAGATATTCCTTAATTTAGCAAATGAGTGATTATTTTAAAATTTGTATTCTAGCAGTAGAGACACAATAATTGCGTCTAAAGAGGTATCATTTGAAAAATAGTATCAAACATGATTCATCCCGAATTATCGTATTGAGATTATTCTTCAAGTTTTCATCAAAAAAGCGGTCAGAAAATAATTTCTGACCGCTTTTTTGATGCTACCTTACTAGATTTCACTCGACTTAAGACGCAATCATTGGTAAAATTCATATTAAAAATAATCACTCATTCGCTAAATCACTTAATTCAAGATGACCTATGTTTGACGTTATTCTACATTTGAATTCTTTTAAATATCTTTTACTTTTCATGTTTAGGGAAATTAAACAAGGAAGAAGTAATAATTGGAATGGCAAAAATGGCTACTGTCAAGATAGAAATATAAGAATCTGCCGTTTCGCCTTCCATAAAGTGACAGAAAGCATTGTTTGGATACAAATGACAAACTGCGGATAATGCTAATTTGACACCTAATACCCCAATCACAACAAACGCAGAAGTTTCAAGAAAAGGGTAGCGTTCCATTAATCGTACAAAAGCTTGTGCTACAAATCGCATTGCCAAAATCCCAATAAATACCCCAATCCAAATAAGATAGATATTATCTGTAAAAGCCACAGCCGCAAAAACGTTATCAATCGAAAATGCCAAATCCATCACTTCGACCATGATAACAGTTGACCAGAAAATTCCGAAGCGACCAATGGTATGTTTATAAACCCAATTTTCTTTTTTATTCAAAGTGTCATCTTCGGGCTCAGGTGTTTTTTCAGTTTTGAAATAATCATAGCACAAATACAAAAGATAAAGTCCACCAAGTGGTTTGAGCCACCAGACTTTTACTAGCATTGCCGCAAACAACAAGCAAATACCACGAAAGACATAAGCCCCAATAATACCATACTTCAAGGCTTTTTCTCTTTTCTCTTTGGGCAAGTCCATTACCATGGTTGCCAAAACGGCAGCATTATCTACCGACAATAAGCTTTCAATTAATACGAGGTTACCAATAATCAAAAATGCTTTTCCTAAATCATCTCCAAGGATGTGATGCAATAATTCCATACTGTCTGTTTAATTTTTTTCAAATTTAGGCATAAAGAGGTCTAAAAGTGCCCTATCGTAGTATTTTCTTTTATGCGGTGAATTTTTTGTACAAAATGTTGTAGATAATTTCTATGGTCTTAATAGGTTGTTGTCTGTTCTTCATAATATATTGACTTATAAACGATATAGCAAACATGTTGTAGAATCTTATTTTACTATTCATAAATATGGCTTGACATTAAATTTAACATTGGTAATATAGGGGTAACAATAAATTCAATCATGTTTAATCAGTAGGTAATATTGTGGTTAAATGACCGACTTACTTTTGTGCCATCATTCAAATAGAAACGTAGCAATAAACCACATAGCTCAAAATCGTTTCTTAATCAATTCCAATATGAGGCACAAATTACTTTTTACTGCACTACTATTCTTATCAAGTTTTACTTTTTCTTTTTCCCAACAACTAGGTACTATTCGTGGTACTATCAAAGACGCCGTTACTAAGGAAGACCTTGTAGGGGCAACTGTGATTATTGAAGGACAAAACAAAGGAGCTGCTGCTGACATCAACGGATTCTTCTCTTTGAATAGAGTTCCAGTTGGTACATACACATTAAAGGTTTCGTTTGTAGGTTTTAATGTAAAGGTGATAGAGAAAGTTCAAGTGTTGGCTGAGAAGGTAACGGAAGTAAACGTTTTACTTCAAGAAGAAGGTTCAACCTTGAGTGAGGTAAAGGTAGTAGGACAAAAACTGACCAATACCGAAATTTCGGTTATCTCAGAAATTAAGGCAGCACAACAAATCGTAAGTGGTATTTCTTCGGCACAAATTGGAAAAACCCTTGACCGTAACGCTGCTGAAGTTGTAAAACGTGTACCAGGTGTAACCATTTTTGGCGATAGATTTATTAATATCAGAGGATTGAACGAGCGTTACAATAGTGTAATGCTTAATAATACTTTTACACCTTCGATGGAAACAGATGTTCGTTCGTTTTCATTTGATATTATCCCTTCTAACCAAATCGACCGCATTTTGGTATTCAAAAGCCCTGCGGCTGAACTCCCTGGAGAATTTGCAGGTGGTGTCGTGAAAATTTTTACGAAATCTATCCCTGAACAAAATAGCATTACTATTGATTTTGGAGGAGGTTACAGAGATGGAACAACGGGAAAAAACTTCTTTTCTCCACAACATGGCTCAAGCTACTGGACGGGCTTTAACGACGGCTACAGTGATTTGCCAAAGTTTTTCCCTGCCAATCGTCAAGAGTTGATTAATGCAAACCCAACTCGTTTGCAACAGATTGGTCAGTCTCTTAAAAACAACTGGACGCCTGTTCAATCTACAGCTTTACCAGATTTGAGATTTACTTTGACTGGTGCGTTCAAAATTGAGAAAGAAAAATATAGAATTGGTAATATTACAGCCATTAACTACTCAAATACAAGAACACTATATAATATGGCTCGTAATGATTACGGATACAGCCGTATTCAAAGTACTGGAGAGCCAGACCCTATTTTTAATTTTCAGGATACGCAATATAGCAACGCCATTCGCTTGGGTGTAATGCACAACTGGGCTGTGAAATTTGGAGAAAACCACACGATTGAATTTAAGAACTTGTTCAACCAAATGAGCAATTCTCAGTTTGTAGATCGTATCGGTTTCGACAACGGTACAGACTGGAATATCCGTTCATTTGACCAAATCTACCGTGGTATCTACACAGGACAATTGGTTGGTAAGCACCAATTCAACAATAAAAATACACAAGTTGATTGGGTAGTAGGTTATAATCAATCATTCCGTGATCAGCCTGATTACAAGCGCTTTAGATATAATATTTCGAACGGACAAAGAAACTTATTAGTACCACAAGGAGCAGCTCAAACCTTCAATTTAGGTCGTACCAACATCATCATGGACGAAAACGCAATAACAGGCGGCGCTAATTTAGTTCAAAAAATTGTTTTGCAAAAAGGAGCAAAAGCTGAAGATAATAAAGAATTGGAGCTCAAAGCAGGGGTTTATGTCGAAAGTAAGGAGCGTACATTCAAAGCTCGTAACTTAGCCTATGTACAAGCAAACAGTTCATTGTTTAACATTGGAAACTTACCTATCGAAGAAATTTTTGCTCCACAAAATATCAACAGTACAAACGGGGTAAAAATTGATGAGCAAACAAACCCGAATGACTCATATACTGCCAACAACCATTTGTATGCAGCGTATATCTCAGGAAATTACTCATTGACTAAAAAATTCAACGTAATCGCAGGATTGAGAGTTGAAAACAATGCTCAGAAATTGAATTCTTACGATTTAGTTGGTGCACCATTGAATTATAACAATACTCAGACAACGTTGCTTCCATCGGTAAACATGACGTATAACTTTTCTGAAAAAGCTTTATTACGTTTAGCTTACGGAAAAACAATCAACCGTCCAGAGTTTAGAGAAGTAGCACCGTTCTCTTTCTATGATTTTGTAAACAATCGTAATATTTCGGGTAACCCTCAGTTGAAGAATGCCAACATTCACAACGTGGATTTCAGATATGAGTACTATCCAACACCAGCAGAGGTATTGAGTATTGCAGCATTCTACAAATACTTCGAAACACCAATTGAAGTAGTATTTGCAAGTGGTTCAAACCCGAACTTGAGTTTTGACAATGCCAAAAGTGCGTACAGTGCAGGTATTGAATTGGAAGCGAGAAAATCATTGGAAAATGTGTCGAAATCTCCTTTCATTCAAAAACTTAACTTAGTATTTAACGCTGCGTTTATTCATAGCCGTGTGTCGTTAAATCCATCAACAGCTTCTACACAATCTGATAATCGTCCATTGCAAGGGCAATCACCTTATATTATCAACGCAGGTTTGAATTACAACGATACTAAGAAGAGCTTACAAGTCAACTTGTTGTTTAACGTAATCGGAAAACGTATCTATGCGGTTGGTAACAATTACGGCTTTGCCTATCCAGACTGGTACGAAATGCCTAGAAACGTAGTGGACTTAACTTTCTCTAAAGGCATCGGTAAAAACCTGTTAATAAAAGGTGGTATTACCGACATCTTAAACCAGACGAACTACATCTTACAAGATGGTAATCAGGATAATAAGTTTGATAAAAACGAAGATCAAATTATCCAATCATACAAACCTGGAAGTGTGTATTCATTGGGTGTAGTATATACAATTAAATAACAGTCAGCAACAGGCTATCGGTCTTCAGATAAGGAAATATTTGAAAAATTTCTACCTGAACGTTGATAGCTCAAAGCCGAAAATTTTTCTGGCATTACTACTTTCTTTCCCTAGATATTGGTGGGATGCCTTTCTTTAAAACGGTGGTAACGTTACTCGTTTGCCCTTATAAATCATTCAATTTAAACACATAATTTTACCAAAAAATGAGACTCTTCAAAATGAATGTAGTTAAGGTATTTGCCTTAATGCTCTCAATGGCTGTTTTGACAAACGCTTGTAAAAAAGACGAAGAAATCGGGCCAGCTCCAACTTTGACTGTTGCTTCTAACTTGGCTGGTACTCCTGGTACTACAGTTCAATTGAAAGCATCTATCAACGCTCCAGAAGGTATCAAATCTATCACAGTTTTGAAAAACGGTGTAGCATTTGATGCAGTAACAAAGAATGGTGAGAAAACTTTTGAATACGCAAAAGATTATCAAATTGATAACCTTGCTGCTAATTCAGTAGTAAACTTTACAGTTTTGGTAACAGATATGAAAAACCAAAACTCAACATTGACAACTTTGCCTGTGACTGTTACAGCTGTACCACCAAAAACTATCGTTGAGGTAAAAGGTACTTTGGAAGGTAACATTACTTGGGATGCTACAAAAATCTATAAATTAGTTGGTTTTGTAAGAGTAGGTGAAGAAACTACTTTTGGTAGTATCACTAAAACTGCTACTTTGACTATCCCTGCTGGTACAGTGGTAATCGGTGACCGTGCTACTAAAGGTGCATTGTTAGTTCAACGTGGTTCTAAATTAATCGCAAACGGTACAGCTACAAACCCTATTATCTTTACTTCTGAAAGAAATGTAGGTGAACGTGAAGCTGGTGACTGGGGTGGTATTATCCTTTGTGGTAAAGCGCCAAACAACTTGCCAGACAATGCTAACGACAGACAATTAGAAGGTGGTTACGGTGGTTTCCACGGTGGTTCAGATGCAGCAGATAACTCTGGTTCATTGAAATATGTTCGTATCGAATATGCTGGTGTACCAATCAACCCGAACCAAGAGGTTAACTCTTTGACAATGGGTTCTGTAGGTAACGGTACTACAATCGACTATGTTCAGGCTTCATTTGGTTTGGATGACTCATTCGAATGGTTTGGTGGTACAGTAAACTGTAAACACTTAGTAGCTTACAAAGGCTTGGATGATGACTTTGATAACGATAACGGTTTCTCTGGTTACGTTCAATACGGTATCGGTATCCGTGGTACTACACAAGCTGACCAATCTGGTTCAAACGGTTTTGAAGTTGACAATGATGCTAACGGTTCAAACAACACACCTTACACTTCAGCGATTTTTGCTAACATGTCAATCATCGGTGCTAAAGGAAATGCTGAGACTTCAATCTCTACATTGTTCCAAAATGGTGCTCAGTTGCGTCGTAACAACAAATTGAAAATCTACAACTCATTCTTCACAGGTTATCCATTCGGTATTTATATCGATAGCCAAAGAGGTAATGCTAAAGGTAACGCAGCTAACGGTGATATCGTATTGCAAAACATCGTATTGGCTGGTGTTGCTAACTGGGGTACTAACAACTGGGGAACTGGTGCTGCTACAAACCCTAAAGGTTTCCCAGTATCTGATACAGAACAAACTACTGCTGCTCCAGCAATTTTGATTGGTACTCAAACGCCAACTGACTGGTTCAAAGCTCAATCAGGTAACAAAATCTTGACTGATTTCTCTAAAACTGGTATCAGCACAACTTTGTGGTCTACTGGTCGTCCTACATTTACTTTGACAACTGGTACAACTGAATCATTAATCGGTTTCAACTTGCCTTCAACGCTTCCTTCATTCTTTGATAAAACTGACTATGTTGGTGCATTCAAAGATTCAGATTGGACAGCAGGTTGGACTGAGTTTACTCCACAATCAGTTGTTTATATCAAATAATTTGAAATTGAGAAAGTTTCAAGATTTTGAATAACAGTATATTACCTACATCCCGAGTCAATATTTTGACTCGGGATGATTTAAACAAAAACCAATATGAAACATTTATTTGCCCTCTCATTTATCCTTTTTTTCTTTACCCAATGCGGTTCTAAGAAAGAACCATTACAATATTTCTCAGAAAGTGAAAGAGATTCTCTCCTGACAGATATGATTACCTATGTGTACGTTCCTGCGCCTTATGCCAATAATCAAACCAAATTTGAAGCTAAGTACAGACCTTTCTACATCAAAAGTTTACCAAGTTTTTATTTACAAAATTACTTCGAAGCAGATAACGGATATGCCTACTTTTTTATGATTAGACCCGTAGGTTCGAGTCCAGTGTACCGAAGAGGTGTGTTAGGGAAAATGAAATTAGACCCTAAAACGCATAAAATTACCGAGTTTGAAGAAATTGTAAATACTCCACACATGAAAGAGGAGGAGGTACGAGAAAAAGGTCAATTTCTTTTTAATAAACTCATTGAAAAAGGAAATATACAAGAGTATTTGGGCATGAATCAATACATTCAATGGCCAGATAGCACTTTAAAATATGACAAACCTACCCATACGTGGGTAAGTGTTGGAAGCTTTACTATTAAATAAACTATGTAAGGGCTATTCCCTCACCTTTGGTGGGGGAAAGTCCAAATGGATTTTCATATTGGTGCAAATAAGCAAAGGTCATGGTAATCATCATGACCTTTCTGGTTTTTGGGAAGGTATAAAAAAATAAGAATTTTGCTTTGAGATATAATTTAAAATAGTCAATTTAAACATTGTTATGCTAACCGAGTAAATAGGCATAACCTGAAACCTCTTTTAATTGTATTATAGCTTTTCACCAAAATGATAATTGCTTTATGGAAACCTTAACTACTATCCTGATTGGCTTGACCTGCTTTTTTATACTTTGGTTAGGTCTTGCATTGTTGATGAAAACCGAATACACCGTTTCTCGCTCGGTAATCATTCAAAAACCCCTCGAATCTGTTTTTTCGTATCTGAAATTGCTTAAAAATCAAGACAACTTTTCGGTTTGGGCAAAAATGGATCCAACTATGACCAAAACCTACAAAGGCACCGATGGTCAAGTGGGTTTTGTATCGGCATGGGATAGTGCTATGAAGAATGTAGGTAGTGGAGAACAAGAAATTTTGGAGATAGAAGAAAATGTGAAAATTGTCTCAGAATTACGTTTTTTGAAACCTTTTAAGGCGGAAGCTACCGCCCAGATGATTGTCAAAAATGGAGGAGACTCTCAAACCAAAGTCTATTGGCAATTTCATGGCAAAATGAAATATCCATTTAACTTGCTCTTAGTTTTTTTAAGAATGGATAAAAAAATCGGTGGCGATTTGGCAATGGGCTTACATAATTTAAAGGAGATTTTGGAGAGAGGGTAAATTAATGAAACCTCTACTGAAAGAGCGATTTTAATTATACCTTGATTGATAAGTCATAAATAAATACCCCCAAACACATTACATGAATGGGGGCTTTTTATTTAGGGTTGGTAATTAGGTTTAGAGATGAATATCTTTGTGCTGCTAGCCCGAGACTAAGTCTAAGCTATCAGGCAATGTTTTTTGCATGATAGCGAATAACAACTACTGAATTCTGAATGGAAGAAACCAATTATCCTTGTTCATCAATCGAGATCTAACGGCTTCGGCATTAGGGTTGTTCGACTTGCGAAGTTTGTCATAGACTTTATTAGCCAAGAATGAAGGGTCATTTCTTCTAATCGCTACACGAACTAAATCTCCCCAGCGATGTCCTTCAAATGCTAATTCCAAAGCGCCTTCTTGAATGATGGAGTTTTCAATAGCCAAAGTACTGTCACCTTCTACGGTATTACTTTTGACCATCGCACGTCCACGAATCCCTGTTGCCAAGTGCCATGATGAGCGATAGCGAGTAGGAGCGTCGCCATTACGGGCATCAAAATCATAAGGAGGTGAATCGAAGGTATTCATCAAGTTGGTTTTGTCCGAAATGGCAGTGTTGTTGTATGTACTCGCAACGCCTGCGTTCACCAAGGCATAAGCCAACTTGCGACGACCATCACGATTGGCAGCTTCAGCAAACTTTAAGTGAACATTGGCTGCACGGTTCAAAAACCAACGACCATTTTTCTCTTGCAAACTTTTTCCAACTAATGAGTAAATAGAGCCAGCGGAGTTTGGATTCATAAAATTGTACAAATACTTGAACACAACTGGATTCCCATTAATGTTTTTGTAAGACATAACTCCACGGGCATCGTAAGCAAAATTATTGGTTTGTGTTTGTCCATTCCAATAATCAATAGCGGCTTTTGAAGGCTGTAATAAATATTTTCCTCCAACATTCGAGAACAATTCTACAAATGGATTTTCGGGTAAAAACTTACTATCGAATGGCAATAACCACAACCATTCTGGGTCACGAGAAATACTCGAAGTGTTTGAGGTACTATTGTAGTTGGTATTCGAACGGTCACGAGCAAAAATTGAACGCCAACCAGTTGTATTGTTATCCAATAAGTTATTGATATCGTTGATGTCGGAGTTATAACCTACAGCAATTGGACCCATTCCCGAAGAAATTTGACCTCTTGTGATTTTGTATAAATGATACCAAACGTTAATATCAGTAGCTTCGAAACCCAAACGGTCAGAGGTTGTCATGATATACTTATACATCGATGCTGCTTTAGTATATTGCTGATCCCAAAGGTATAAATCACCCAATAACAAGTGTTTTTCAATGAAAAAAGTCGTCGGAGAATATCCGTCTACGTTCGCCGAAACCAAGGTGTTATCCAAGGTATATGGGTCGAGGTAAGTAGCAGGAATAGCTTCTAATTCTTGAATCAATTGTTTGATAATGTCTGCCAAAGGCACACGAGCTTTCGTTGCCAAAGCTTTAACATCATCTACCGTTTCTACACTTTCAGTTACGTAAGGCACACTACCATAATGGATACCCAACTGGAGATAAATCCAACTACGAAGTGCCAATACATCTGCCGAACGTTGGTAATACTCAGCACGTTTGATTTTGTTTTGATCTAGCATGATTTTGAAGTTTTTCAAAATATCATTACAGTTCAAAATTACCTCGTAATATGCTCGAGGATTGGCATATTCGTTGGTTTCAGAAACAGCATGTGCATTGATTTCTCGTAAAGACAAGTCAGCATTGGTAGTTACATCTAGCAAATCCCCGCGTAATTCATTGAGGATAACATATTGCTTGGCCAAGGTCGAGAATTTTCCATAAAGACCAATAATGGCTGCATCGGCATCATAGATGTCACGATACATTTGTTTGGTACTTAATGCCTCCTCTGGTGCCAAATCAAACATTTTCTGACAACCTGACATACCCAAAAGCACGCCAGTAGCTAGTCCAATGTTCAGCGTTATTTTTCTTATCGTTGATTTCATTTTTTGTCAAATTAAAATTTTCCCAAAAGGTATTAAGGTTACAAACCGAGTTTTACGCCCAAATTGAATGATTTTTGAATCGGTTCGAGCGTATTGTCAACTCCCTGACCAATCACAGAATTAGTAGCACTAAACTCAGGGTCATAGCCTAAGTATTTGGTGAATGTCAGTACATTGTTGGCATTGGCATATACGGTTAAGTATTTCAAAATGCCTTTGTCAACATTGAAGTTGTACGACAAACCCACCGAGCGAAGACGGATATAAGAACCATCCTCAATCCATCTACTAGAGAAACGACTGTTTTGAAGCGGGTCACCATAGGTAGCTCTTGGGATATTTGTTACTTGACCATTGCCTCTCCAACGACCTTCCACAGCACGTGATTGGTTGTTGTAAGAATCTCCCGACTCGATATTGCGACGAGTATAGTTGTACACATCATTGCCAGAAACAAAACTTACCAAGGCATCCAATGTCCAGTTTTTGTACACAACTCGGTTGGTGATACCACCATAAATAGTAGGGTTGGGATTACCTAAAATGGTACGGTCTTTATCATCGATGATTTTGTCGCCGTTCAAATCAGCAAATCTTGCATCACCACCTTGGAAAGCGCGAAGTGTTCCATCTGGTAAACTAGTTTGTAAACCTTCAGCGGCTGCATCAGCATCAGTAGTATATACGCCTTTATAGATGGTTCCGAAGAAAGAGTTAGGTGCATCGCCTACGCGAGTAACAATATTGCCCGCTCCGATATTGGTAACGATGTCAGCATTGCCATTTGGTAATTGGTCGATAGTAGACTTGGCATGAGCAAGGTTTACGCCCAAATCCCATTTTACTGAAGACTTATTTAATACCTTGAAATTGATACTAGCTTCAAAACCTTTGGTCGTCATAGCACCGCTATTAGTTAAGGCATATCCCAAACCAGCCGTTGTAGGAAGCACTTCGGCTACAATCATGTCGGAGGTTTTGTTTTGGAAAACATCCATACTCAAACTGATTCTTTCTTTCAGTACTGCCACATCTAAACCTAAATTAGATTTCGCCACAGTTTCCCATTTCAAACTTGGATTCGCAATATTTCCACGTACCAATCCTTGTAAGCCCAATAAATTTTGACCTACATAAAACTGTTTTGAAGAATAGTTACCAATGTCATCATTACCAACTTGACCAATCGAACCACGAAGTTTTAATAAATCAAATGGACCATCAGCCAAAAACGGCTCCGCCGAAAGTAACCATGCTGCCGAAAGCGATGGCATAATGGCGATTGGAGTGCCACCCACTTTGAAAGTTGAGGCTTCTTTTCCAAATCTTGAAGAAGCATCCATTCCGACGTTCAGGCCCAAGAAGTATTTGTCTGAATAAGAATAGTTTACTGAGCCATAAGTATTCATCCAGTTATACGTTCCAATTCCTCCTTCAATATTGTTGTACAATACCAAGCCATTGCCAACACTGATTAATTGGTCGGTGGCTGAGTTATAAGCCAGCAACTTATCTTGTTCAACACGTGAGCTGATAAATCTTAGCCCCAAACGAGCCGATAATTCATGAACGTTTTTGAATGTTTTATCATAACTCACAAAAGTTTCGTTCGAAATATTGAAAAGGCGCTTAGTCTGTGAACTCAATTGGTTGAGTGCCAAGGTATTTTTCAGTGTATCAGCTACCAAGCCATAGTTGGGGATAAATCTGTTTTCCTTGATTTTATCAAAAATTACAGCAATGTTAGTTCCTACTTTTAGGTTTTCATTAAACGTATATTTGAAATCTAATACCCCAAAAAAGCGGTATGCTTTATTACCACCCAAAGTATTTTTGGCAGCTACGATAGGGTTGCCAACATTGAATATATCGTGGTCTGCATAGTCAGGAGAGAAAACCCCTTGCGATGATACACGATAATCCGTCAAAAATGGAGCTTTTACAAGTGCCAAATAAATGGGGTTTGTTTTTGAGGAAAATCCAAAATCTTTGGTTTCTGCTTCGTTATAGGCAAAACTCAAGTTGGCAGCAGCGGTAAGTTTACGACTCAGGTTCATATCAGCGTTGAAACGAGTACTGTATTTCTCCAAAGTCGAACCAATTACCCCATTTTTATTGCTCAAATAGTTGACAGAAAGCGCATATTTGGCAATGTTATCACCCCCAGTTACTTTCAAAAACATATTGGTAAGTGGACTACTCGCATATACTTTCTTTTGCCAATCGGTATTGTTGTGATAGGTATAATAATCTGGATTTGAGGTATTATCGTTCATGTATGGCAAGGCTGAAATCTGATTGCTATTCAATCCTTGGCTTGACAATAAATCTGAAAGGTAACTTTTGTAACCATTTACGCCCATTACTGGTAAGTCTTTCGGTGCCATATTGACGCCACCATATAGCGCAAAGTCGATTTTAGTTCCTAATTCTTTAGCTCTAGAGGTCGTAATCATGATTACACCATTAGCGCCTTTCGTACCGTATAATGCCGCTGCTGAAGCATCTTTTAATACCGAAATATTGCTAATATCTCTGATATCGATATAGCTTAAAGGGTTGTCGAAATAATTGCTATTTAACGAATTGCCATAAATGCCAGAATCGTAAATAACATTGTCAACCACGATCAAAGGACGATTAGTCGCTTGAAGTGAATTATAACCACGAATCGTAAAAAACGAACCAATATTGGTCGAGCCAGAGAAGCGAGTGCTATTCAAGCCTGCGATTCTGCCTTGCATATAGGTATCAGCAGATTCGGTCAGTTGAGACCATGCTTCTGCTGCCGCTGAGGAGGCTACTGCTCCCAAAGAACGCTGCTCAGAAATAGTACCTGTTGGGAGGGTAATATTACTTTCTGTACCCAAAACATCCTGCAAATACACATTAAACGTGGTGCGTTTTGCCACAGGTATTTCTACAGAGGCAAAGCCAGGACATTCAACATTGACAGCCACCGATGAACTTGGTACTGTTAATTGAAACTTTCCATCTTCGCCCGTGATGGTTGAGGTCATATTTTTGTAAAAAACGCGAGCTCCTAATACAGGTTTTCCAGTAGAAGTGCTCATAATCACCCCGTTAATCTGGGTTTTGTATTGCACCTGTACTTTGACCACTTCAGTGGGCTTTATTTCTTGTGCGAGAGCATCATAATGTGCAAGCATAGCCCCATAAACCGTCAATGCCATGAGGGTTGCTTTGGGAATTGTTGCGAATGGATTTTTGATATATTTCATGGATAAATGTCGTTATCGTCAAATGAGTTAATTCCTTTTAGAATGAAGGAACCAATTTGATATAGTCCAAACTCATAGCATTGGTACCATTGGCAACCAGATACATATTTAGCTTTCCGAATGAGTTAACCGTGTATTCACCGAGCAACTGTTCTGTATAAGTTTTTACAGGAAGAGCCGCTGCTGGATAAGCAAAAGTGGTTGCACTCAGAGACGCCATGGCTAGTTTTTGGTTGATGTTAAAAGTCGCTGCTTCTGCCACTGCTGTATTGGTGCTATACAGGTCATTAATTACTACCCAATACACTTTGTATTTGATTGATGGGACATCATTGAGCTGATAACGCAACCAAAAACCAGCGTTTCCATGACCAATAACTGACACTGAGTTTGACGTAAGGTTAGTCACTGGATTCAAACGATTGCGAACAGCAATGACCGCTGAACCTATTGAAACAGGCATACGTTCTACATAGTTTTCGCCTTCGACCACAAGCGTAGGAAACTTCTCTGTCGGAATAACCGTGATTTTGTCTAGTACATATACGACTCCATTACTCACTTTTACGGTTTGACTAATCGATGATTTATCGATAGTGACATTTACACCAAATTTTGATTTCAATACCGCAGGAATTTGGTCAATCGTATAATTGCCCTCAAATACTAAATCTTTGATAGTTGCAAATGCTGACTGACGATAGGTACTATCTGTGGTACTTGTTTTGAAGTATGGTTTCAACTTTTCAATCTCTGCCAAAAAGGACGCATCCTTCAACTGGAAGTAAGTATATTGTTTGGTTTCCAAGTTGAGGTCATATACATTTTGTGTAAAAGCGTTAACTGTTTCGAAACCTGTGCCCGGGCGATAAATCGGCTGACCCGTCGTGGCACTAATACTATCGATGGTAGCTTTACTAGCATTGAATACCTGAAATGTCAAATTAGCCATAGCTGTATTTTGTGCTGAGCCCGTCTGGTTTGTGCTGATATATTTCCACAATGATGGCAACACGGTGATTGATTGGGACAACGTATGCAAAACGCCGTTACTAGCAAAAGCATTTGCCGAAGCGATAGGAGCACCACCAAGGGTAGTTTTGCTCAGCGGATAATACTTTCCATTAATCATTTGTAAAGATTCAGAAGCGCCATCGCTTACGGGAACATTGTGGCTCATGAGGGCAATATGATTACCAACAAAAGCCTTCAATTGTGCTGTGTCATTCAAAATGGTTGTGCTCAAACCATTCAAGGCATCGTTGCTTGGCGCAAAAACAGTATAGTTGGTTGAAGAACTCAACACTTTGTCGTAGCCTGTTTTGATTAGTAAATCTTTGAAAGTACTCAGATTACCTTGCGTGCTAATCTGCTCAAAAAGATTTTTCCCCAATGATTCGCTAGGAGAAACTAGACGGTCATCCCAATTTTTGCAGGCGACCATCCCCAAGCTCCAAACCATGAGAAAAAGGATATATATATTTTTTGAACGCATTTTTTTACAAGTTAAAATGTTGGAAAATTATTCATTAATCAGTGAGCCATCAGGCAAGTGACGTGGTGAAATCTGATTTTGAGTAACTGGGATAAACTGAATCATATCAATATTGTTCGGTGAATGCGTACCGTTGATAGCTTGCAATCTGAATGTATGACGGTCAGTTGTTTTAATGTCCACTGTTCCCAATAATCTACCTGCCATGTTGATGTCTGTACCTGGAGACATATAGATTTTCCAACCTAATGATTCCAATTCACCAGCACCTAGCGTTGGCACTTGGTCAATAAATAAGAATGGTCTTGTCAATACCTCACCATCAATCGCACCTGTACAAGTAATCGTAAAACTGTTTGAGGTACGTTGACGACGGTAGCACATCCAAACTTTATAGCGACCTTTTGGAATAATTGGAGTTTTCATATCTAACCAAAGGTTACGGCTAGGAACACCCATTGGAACTTGCAAATAGTCTTTTTTCGCAGCAACCGCGTCAATCACATAAGTAGGAGGGAACGAAGCATTAGCCCATTGAATATCCTGAATCACCGTGCCGACAGGGAAGCTATAGGATTTTTTACCATAATAAGCCGAAAGCTTTTTCAATTCAGGGAAATCACAAACATCCCAGTCAATTCTTGTTGGAAGACGCAATTTGATATTGTAATGTCCCGATGCAGCATGTAATACACCGTTGGTGGCTGTATTATCGCTTTCGGTACGAACCAACTCAATACCTGGTTCACGTACGCCATTGAATACATCGTCATTTAAAAGAATCGTTTGACCGTCTAATTTTGAACTCACTACGGTTGGTTCTGTGCTTACTTTGGTCAAATGTGAACTAGCCGTAATAATATCACCAAGGTATTTGGCACCTACCAAAATGTGGTATGCCACGTAGATATTCAAACTGTCAGATTTGAGTTTGGGATTGCCCGTTTGCGAAAATCTTGCTTTTAATTTGGCAAAATCAGTATATCCTGCTTTACTCAAAATCGTATTAGACTCAGCAATCAATGTGGTAAATCTTTTATCCAAATTGTCGTTCAGCACATTCAAACTATCATAATAGCCAGTTTCTCTGAGAGCTTGGGCAAAAATGGAATAGTTAGAATTGGCAGCTACCAATTCAGCAATTGATTTGGTGGCTGGTGTTAATACCGCATCTACAGCATGTAACATACCGTTACCAGTTTTTACATTGGTTTCAATGACATTCGCCTGACGATTGAGCGTATAGCTTGAACCCGCAGTAGAATTACTTACACCCGACAAAAGGTATTGCCCATACATGGTTACCAAAGGAAGCTTCCCATCTTTGAAAGAGCTCGTTGTCAAAGTATCTCTAATAACATGAAGCTTCACGATGCCCTGAGCTTCTTCTTTCGTCAAACTTGTAGCCTGTTTTCCAACAGAAGTCAAGTATTTCTGTACCGCCTGATTGTTCGGAGCAAACATCGTGTAAGCTCCATAAGCATCTAGGAAACTATCGTAACCCGCTTTTTCTACAATTTTGGCAAAATCTCCATACTTGTCAGGATACTTGAGGAGGTAACTATAAAGGTTGGCATCGCCAGTGGTTGTTTCAACGATAGTAATATCTGCACATCCCCACAGGCCGATTCCTAACATGATGGTTAGAATAAATGCCGAAATTGATTGTATGATATTTTTCATAATCTCAATAAAATTTTTTGTGAGTGACAGACGCATTATTTATAGAATGGATTTTGAACCAATAATTTATTCGTTTGAATTTCGTATTGGTAAATCGGTAAATAATGGCTGTTTGGGTCTTTGATTTTTGCAATAGCTGATTGCTGACGTTCTGAAGGAACACTTCTTGCCGTAAGGTTGACTAACAAATCGATTCGTTTGTAGTTGGCACGTTTGGCATTTCTTAGTACATCAAACCAACGTTTTCCTTCAAAGGCAAACTCTCGAGCTCTTTCATCCAAAATATAGTCGAGAACACCGCCTGCGCCATCGATATTCGCTGGGTCTGGTGACTGTTCTGTTTGAACAATAGCCCATGCTCTTGTACGAATTTGTTTGACAATAGCGAGTGCTTCGGTGCCTCTGTTCAACATAGCCAAAGCCTCTGCTTTCATTAATAGAACATCCGCATATCGATACATGACTACATTAAATGGTGTTTCGCCAGCGGTACGGTCATATTTTCTAATAACCCCAGTTGTCATAGTCAAAGAGGACTCATCTGCACGCGTATCATAGTTAGTTGGGTCAAGCAAATCTTCCGTAAAGATTTCTTCATTTACATACGCCGATGCTTGGTATCGTCTGTAGGCAGAAGAGTTGCCAAGTCCAAAAATGGCATACATTGGGTAATTGGTAATCCCAAAACGAATGGTATAATCGCTACCATAAGCTAATTCAAAAATACCTTCCGTAGAATTACCTGAACGAACTGTGCTAAACCAAGCGTTGCTACGTGTAGCAGGGTTTGAAACCAAACCAAATTTGGCGCTACTTATCACTTTATTGGTTGCTGCCAATGCTTCTGTTGGTTTTTCCATCCATAAATACACATCAGCTTGAAGGGTATTTACCATGTATTTAGTTACACGACCATGGTCTTTTTCCTTTGTTCCGTAGCTGGTGGGAGCGTCCGGCTCAGCTTCAAGCAAATCTTTCTCTATTTGCGCAAGAATTTCTTTTTGAGTCGACTTGGCAATTGGTACAATTTCATCGTCACTACTGGTTGCCGAAGTTTTCAAAGGTGCATCGCCATACAGGCGTACAATGTAAAAATACATCCAAGCACGAATGGCTTTAGCTTCTGCCACGTGTGCTTTTAAGGCCTCTTGTGTATAGGTTTTATCCTTGTCGAGTACCGCAGGTGCAAATGCAATAACCGTGTTACAGTAGTTGATAATTCTGTAAAAATCTCTCCAGTCTGTCAAGGGATTTGTTGGCAAAATGTTTGAGTTGAGAATATCTAATTCGTTGTTAGAGATACGAAAAGAAGAACTAATCATATCGGCACGAATTTCGCCCATTACAAAAACTTTTTCAGGAATCACATCGATTACTGATGCGTAAATACCGCCAACTGCTGAAGCAACTTGTTCTTTATTGTTCCAAAATCTATCTTGAACAATACCGTCTTGAGGTCGCAATTCTAACCAACTATCACAAGAAGTAGTTAGTAAAAGAGCACTCAGGGCGATGGTTTGTATAAAAACTTTTTTCAACATTTTTCTATATAATAAAGGGTTGAATCTACATTAGAATGTTGCTGCAAAACCAAATGTGACTGTTTTTGCAGGTGGTGTCATCGAGTTGTCCGTTGCTACTCTGAATGGGTCACTACCTCTCATTTGAACCTCTGGATCTTGACCTGTGTATTTAGTCCAAGTAATCAAGTTTTCCACGGTTGCGTAGGCGCGAAGTGCGGTAAAGTGCAAGGTCTTCAACACATTTTTCGGGAATGTATAGCTGAAAGTAGCGGTACGGAAACGTACAAACGAGGCATCTTCTACATAGCGACTTGAACCTAACCAGTTATAACCTGAGTTGTAAAGTGCTCTTGGAACCATCGTTACATCTCCTTCTTTTCTCCATCGTGCCAATACTTCTGTACTTTGGTTACCAAAACCATACATATTGGTGGTGTTCATTCTGGTGGCGTTTACTACATCATAGTCGCTACGGAAGTTGAAGAAGGTCGTAAATTTGAATGATTTGTAAGAAACACTTCCACCAAAACCACCTGTGAAAGCTGGGTTTGAGTTGCCCAAATACACTAAGTCCATATAGTTGATGTTACCATCTTTGTTAACATCTTCGTACATCGCATCGCCTGGTTGGAATGTATAGTCGGTATTAGGGTAGTTAAAACGCATATATACCGATTGTCCGTCTGGTGTTACAATTGGTTCGCCACTTTTGCCTTTGGCAACAGTAGCTGATTTGTCTTTATAAACTCCCAAATAACGGTATCCATAAAACGAACCAAATGGGTTGTTTACCTGCATATAGGTCATATAAGCCCCGTTCAAAGTAGCATTCCCACCCGTACGAGGATACAAATCTGAAATCTCACGAATTACGTTGGTGTTACGAGCAATGTTAAAGTTGAAATCCACACTCCAGTCTTTGGTTTTGTATGGATTATACATCATGTTTAATTCCCAACCCATGTTATCCATTGTACCAACGTTCATTTGGACATTACTAAAACCTGTATAAGCAGGAATTTGTAGGTTTTCGAAGAAAAGGTCTTTAGTACTGTTTTGGTAGAGTTCAGCATCAAGTGTAAATTTTCTTTTCGAAGTAATAATGTTGATACCTAAGTTGCGACCTATGATTTTTTCCCAACGAAGATTGTTCAATTGCATCGTTTGTGGCACAACCGCTGCATCGCCCAAATATGACCAACCCAAGGTATTGTATTTGCCATAATACAAATAATCATAACGAGGGGCATTACCACTTTGACCGTAACTAGCACGGATACCAAGGTGCTCAAAAATATGTTCCAAAGGACGCATAAATGGCTCGTCAGAAAGAATCCATTTGGCAGAAATACTTGGAAACAAACCATAGCGGTAAGCAGGTCCAAAGCGTGAGTTTCCGTCACCTCTGATACCCAAATCAATGATATAACGATCTAAAAATCCATAGTGAATATTCCAAAGTAAACCTACATTACGAGTTTGAGAAACGCCAGAAGCAAGTCTAGAAGTAGTTAAACGGGCAGGGTTTGAGGCATCTGTCAAATCAGATGACGCTGTGTTGGTTACATAAGATTCTTGCCAAACCGATTTTACATCAGATGTATTCAAGGCCCAAAGCGAAGTGAAATCATGCTTGGTATTCTTAATTTTTGGTGTGTAAATCAATGTTGATTTGGTTGTTACCGCAAAACCATCAGCATCGCCGTCCGTGGCTACGTTTACAAACGAACTCGTAAAAGCTTGTCCAGTGGCAACTTGTGGCAAAAACGAGCTAGTTTTGTTGTTATTGATGTCAAACTGAACATCAAAGGTTGCTACCCATCTGCCAGGAGCAAGGTCATACTGTACTTGGAAGTGAGGGATAATACGTTCTGTAGTAATAATGTTTTTAGCCGATTTTACCATTGCAACAGGATTGTAAGTGGCATTGGTAAAACCTGTAAACGTACCTTGAATATTGGTTAATGGAGAGAAAAAGTTTCCTGTCAATTGTCCCAAATCGTTGTATTCATAGATACTCATGTTGGGCATTTTGCTGTATGCTACCGAACGAACCAAGTCTTTATTTCCTGTCAAAGAAGACACATAGTTACGATTGTTTACCGAGTGAGTAAACGAAAGGTCGGTTTTGAAACGGATACGATTGGATACGTTGTAGTCCAAGTTGATACGAGTATTGATACGATCGAGACCCGTTCCGATGGTAGTACCTACTTGATTGAAATACCCTGTAGAAGCATAATATTTAGCTTTTTCACCACCACCCATAATCGATACGTTATGGTCTTGAGAATACCCCAATTGCGTAATGGCATCTACCCAATTGACATTCTGGCTGTAGTTGTTATACCAATATGGGTCGTTGGGGTCATACTGAAACTCTTTCACAATTTGAGTATTCAATGGAATCCCATTTCTATTCATATATGCCTCAGGAATCAACATCGAATATTGGTCACCCGAGAGCATTGGAATGGCATTTGGTTGTTTCGAAACCGAACCTTTAAACGTATAAGTTACCTTTGGAGTACCAATTGCACCACGTTTTGTATTGATAACCACAACCCCATTGGCAGCACGTGAGCCCCACATGGCAGTAGCAGCGGCATCTTTCAATACAGCAATATTTTTAATATCCGAAGGAGCAAGGTTCAATAAGGACGCATATCCCATTTCATCGGCAGTACCAAAGTTAAAGTCCGACGGAATTGATGTTTCGTAAGGCATACCATCTACAACAATCATAGGGTCTACAGAAGAGTTGATAGACGATGTACCACGAATACGAATCTGCATCCCTGTACCTGGGTCACCTGAGGCAGCAGTAATATCTACGCCTGCCAAACGTCCTTGTAACATCTGGTCGATAGACGTTCCTTGCATATCTTCTAATACCTTCGCGTCGATTTTTGCGACCGCAATAGTTGTATTTCGTTCAGAAACTGTCATCAAACCATTGTCTGTTGGCTTGGCTGTTACCACAACCTCATCTAGGTCGGCAGAACTTGATTCCATCCAAACTTTGATATTGCTACGACCTTTAATGCCTACTTTTTGAGTTTTAAAGCCAATACTTGAAAATGACAAAGTGTTATTTTGGTTGGAAACTCTGATGACGAAGTTCCCCTCTACATCAGTTGTTACTCCTTTAACTATACGATTATCTTTGTCAAGTTCGGCGACTGTAACGCCAATTACCGCCGAACTATCCTTTGCTTCAACAACTTTCCCTCGCACTGTAAAAAGGTTAGGGCTTTGGGCATGGCTCCAGCTAACTCCTGTCAGCACCAAGCCACATATTAAGAGTATTTTGGTTAATATTTTCATTGGCTGTGAACATAGCTAAACACTATGTAGGTTTGGTTGGAGAATTAGTTCGACTTTAGGTAATTGTCAATTAAGTGAATCACGGCGCGGTTCGACAAGTTGTTGCTTTTGTTGACAATCACTGTTGCCTTACGCAACTTGGCATCTGATAAACTCATGGCTCCTTTGCTATTCAAAACCGTGACATTTACAGCATCACCATTTCCATCTTTTAGGAGTGTTTCCATCGCACCTGACTCTTTTCCATCCGTTGCCACAGCCTTTTTATTCAAAATATGGTAGTTGATAAAATCTTCTACTTTTTTCTTATCCAATAAACTCGTTGGGTTATAGACTGGTGTCTTTGTTGCACCTGTTCCTGTACCTGGCAAAACACCGTCATTGACCGCAGCCTGAATAGCAGCATTGTTTGGAATAAATAATGTGTAAAATGTGCCTTCGCTTACATTGGCAATAGCATTTGTTGCAGCAGTGTACACGGTAGAGTTTTTCAAGTATTCGAAAAAGTAACCAAAATCAGAAGTTTGGGCAGTGGCTAATGTTGCCAAATCCTTTCCAATTGGATCTGCCACTATAGTATTGGCTGGTGCAAAATTGAGAACACCACTGGTATAATACACTTTGCCATTAGACGCAGTTTTGCTGCTCAAAACAGTCAGTGGAGCTGTTTTTGTACCTGTTGAATATACTTTGTTTCCATCAAAGCGGATATATTCACCATTAATTGCATCAATAATACCAGCTCCTGAAAGATTATCTAATTCTTTGTTTGGAGTATATACTACAGAGGTTGCAACTATACGCTGAAGATTTGCCAAAATAGAAGTCCCAGAAGTACGAGTTGTTGTGCCAGGTGCCGTATATCCCCACTCACTGTTCGCAACGTTCGCTACCGATTTAGATATATCATAATCATATCCAGCCGCTTTGAAAAGGTCATCGCTAATCATAAACAACACGTAGTTTACTCTAGGATTCAGAATCGTATTTTTCCAGTCCATATCCAAAATACGAGTCATCATCGAATATTTCGGATCCAAATATGATTTTGAATATACTGATGAGAAAAGGTTAGACTCCTGAACTTTGTTGGTTCCGTAGAACATCGCATTACTCAAAATTTTCTTCTCTACTACGTTTGCATTTGCGTTAAAACGAGCCTCTTCGCCTAAGGCATTAAAGGAGTTTTGGAATTTTGTCGGCCAAACGGTCGATGGAAACAAGTGTGCATTGATCAAGTCGATGATAATACCTGGTGGCATTGCATCTAATGATTTGTAGTTTTCTAACAACACACTGTTGATATAAGGCGTAAGTACATCGTTTGTTGGCACGAAAATACTCCACATATCTAACTGAGCATCATTTTCTGCATTTTTCAAGAAGTTTTCACAGTTGGGCGAAAACGTTAAATACTTGCTCGAACTAGCTTGCTTATTGTAATTTTTTACATAAACTTTATCGCCTTTCCCTGTCAAGTTGGCATATTTAATCGTCATCGCATCGTTCAAACCGTAGGTTGCTGCATACTTTTCAATAAGGTTACGGAACACGCTATACTCTGGTTTATTTCTGATGTATTCGTCAATCGAAGGCTGTACTGTTGGTACGTCATCAATCTCATGAATCATACCATTTTCAGCAAAAACATCAGCATTGACTACTTTAGAGTTCATCACATTGAAGCCACTATAGCTAACGTTTGGATAGAAATAATTGTAGTCGGCAGCCGTTAAGCCACGTGCACTCAAGTACTCATCTGTAAAATAAGAAATGTGCTTATTATTATTGTCACCAACGATATAATTGCCATTCTGACGGTTGGTTGCTACAGACTTAAACGTATTACCATCAAAAGATTTTTCATCGTAAAATCCTGTATAGTAGGCTGTCTTACGTCTAAATGAACGGGAATCTTGCCATCCTGCGGGTGCTTGATAGTCTGCCAAACGGTTTTTGTCAAAAGCATTAAATACCAATAAGCCCTGCACTATTTCGCGGGCTTTGGTTGAATCCATTGCGTTGAGGCTTTGACCCGAAGCGGTAAAATACTTATTGAAAGCGTCATCATTTGGTGCAAAGAAAGTCCAATAACCTGCACTAGATAGTGTACGTTGATAACCGCTTTTGTCTATGACACCCAATAAGGTCTTGAAATTACCCCGTTTCGTAAGTACTTGATAAATGGGAGGTTCGAGTGTCTCAGGACGTTTGTAGATATCCAACTCTTCTTTGGTACAGCTACCCAGAAAAGTACTGATGAGCACACTCAGTACCAACCAATAGCGAATAGAGTATCGATGCATCATGCGTTGTTGTTTAATTTGAGATTTACTAATTAATAGATTAATTCTATCGGATTTATTGGTTTACTATACAATTGAAAATTTACTTATTGATTTTGCTGGCAGACCGATTGTGCCATAGTTTAGAATTTTTAGGTTAAACAAAAGTGTTAGATTGACACATTTATTGTGATTGTACTTTTCTCAAGCATTTCACAACAAACATATTAATCTCAGAAAAAAATATGAAAAATGAGTTACAGATTGGTTACACGTCAAATCAGAGAGAATTGCTTGTTTGAATTAAACAAAGGACGTGCGGATTCATTAAAGGTATATGTTTTTCCATAGGATTAAATTGGTTTATTAAAGGTTTTCATTTAGCTTATACGAGTGTGGTTAGGTAATACATTACCTGTATTTTCGATGTAAAATAACAAGGAGTCCAATCTAAAACCATCATGCTCCATCCTGTTAGTGATGAAAAATCTTGAAATAGTTCAATAATCATTTTTGATTACAGAGAATACCTTCTTATAATACAAATTTTTGTCTAAAACACAACGAGACAGCCTATTAGATAGACTGTCTCGGAGATAAGGAGATTTAATCAAACATGAGTCATCCCTAATTTATAATAATCACTCATTACTCAAACTCAATTCACTCGATTAGGAATGCCCCATGCTTTCTATGGCATTTTTTTGAAGCCTTCCCATTTTACCTTCCATTGTCCGTTGGTAGGAAACGAGGTTTTGCCAGTTGGTAAATCGTCTCTGTTACACATCATGGCGATAGTAGCGAGTAAACCTCCATTTCCTGGCAAATACAAACGCAAACGTTCGTCTTGAAAGTTATGACCATTAGGTAGATAGGTATTGGTTCTGATATTCATCATCAAGCCATCAATCGCTTTGTCGGGACGTCCGAGACGTGCAGCAGTCATGGCAACCATCGGAAAATCCCAGCCCCATGTATCATGCCATTGCCATACATCCCAAACCTTGTCAAAAGTACGTTGCATCGTTGGCATATCGACCATCGGTGTTGGTGGAAGCATTCCCAATGCCCCCAAAACAGATGGGTGATCTGTCAAAAACTTAGGATTGGTATAAGAATCCTGTGCCGATTCTGTAGCCAGATACACACCATCTTTTACAGGCAGTTTTGATAAATTTTGAATGATTTTATCATACTTTTCATTAGGTTTTAAACCCATAGCTTTGCGCCAATCTTGTGCAACTTTCAATGCCCAATGCCAATACACTAATTCATAAGTAGGATTGAATGTTTCTTCAGGATTAAATCGTTCTTGCGCAGGAATAAGTCCTTTTCCTAAGATATAACGCTTATTTTCTTCATCCCAATGCGGATATGATGCCATGAAATCTGCGGTAGCAAATACCAGCTTACTGTATTTTTGCAAAGTAGCCTTGGTTGGTTTTTGACGACGAACTAACTCCGCAAAATAGATAAAATGAGGTTGTTGCCAAATCAAAAATGCGCCAACCGAAGACGGAGATTCTTCTCCTGCGGGATCGGTCATTTTTTGCCATCTTACTCCTTCATACCCTTGACGTTTGGCGATTCCCACAGCATTAGGATATACTTTTGCATACCAGTCTAAGCTTTTTTCTAGTAAATCAACTCTTCCCCAAAGTGCGAAGTGGATTCCATGCCACCAGTGCATTTCAAGGTGAGGTTTTCCATACCATGAGTTATACGTCAAACCTGTTTCTTGAGGAGGCTGTTCGTTGGCACATTGTATTTTGGTGAGATACTGAGAAAGTACAATTCGTCTTTCCAATTCTTTGGCACGTACATCTGTACTTCCTTCAAAGTCGATGGCGCCACCACTATTCCAGAAGTTTTTCCAAGCTAATGTATTGCGTTGATTGATTGCTGAAAAGTTGCTAGTAGTTACAGGATTTTTTTCTGAAAAATTTGCCGAAAATTCCCACGAGCCATCTTCAACTTTTGGTGTCAAAATAAATTCATGAGTCTTGTTTTGGATGAAAGTACCCTTTTTACTCCAGTCAAATCTAACGAAATATTGGTCTGCATCTAACTGATGCTTGATAATCGCTGATTGATTTTGAGAAGATACGACAGCAGATTGATGCTGGTCTGGATTTTTGTAGTTAGTGCCACTATCCAAAAATTGATTACTTGGGAATGGAAATTTCAGGAAAACCTGAATTTGCCCTGTTTTCAATAAATTCGATTGAATATTTACCGAAACAATATCCTGATTGGGGTCGCAGATAGTCTGCACTATTACAGGCTGACCTTCCAAAGAAAAACGACTGGTGATTTGTCCAGTATATGGATTTAATTGCTGGTTTTGAACAACAATATCCGTGATTTGGGCAATACTGCCATCTTTTTTCTTGAAAATAAATCCAAGATTACCAAGCTGTAAACGATGAGGATTTTCACGATAATAGTTAATAGCTTCCTTACTTTTAGCAGATTTTGCACCTTGTACGCTGTAAGTAACCTTTCGTCCGTTGAGGGTATATTCCTTTAAAGTTTCCTCAAATTTGACATTTTCTTTATTAGGAAAAGAATGCCAACCCCAAACAGATTGCGTCCCGAGCGGTACACCATTGGTATAATAACTCGGAAAACTCTGTAGTCCTGTGGCATCTACAGTAAAGGCAAATCGACCATTTCCGACTGATAGTGAGGCTAATGTGTCAAATGAAGCAACAGAAACAGTGTGTCGTTCGACAACAGCCTTGCGATTAATTTTCTGCGCATAAGAAGAGAGGTAAGTCATTCCTAGTAAGCCTAGGAGTAATAATTGTTTTTTCATCATCCTTCAATATTAGATCTAGTTTTTCTCAAAAGAGCGTTTTACTAGATTTATACTGAAAGAGGGGGTAGGGGTGAGGGTTCAGGGGTGAGTTTTTTGAAATATAGTTAGGGTTTTGCTAAAGGTACTTTTAAAAACTAACCAATAAGTATGAGTACTGAGTTTTGAGTGTAATTTTATGATTACTAATATTGAATCAATTGAAAATGTAAGATATTGATAATTAAAATTTTACATTTGTCCTTTCCTAAAATAGGTTGCCCTGAGTTTTAAACAAGTTAAAGTAATCAAAATTGTAAAATAGCTTGATTTGGATTTGTATTTTTTGAATAATCGCATGTCCAAATCGATAAATTA
>NZ_JASHIC010000028.1 GCF_030056705.1 Flectobacillus longus | reverse complement strand
ATAACTTGTAATTTAAAAGCCATACTGTAATCTCGTTGACTACGCTTCTGTTTCGCTTTTGAACTTGTTTCCATTTAATAAGTCGGTTGGATGACAACCTATTTCAGGACTAGACAACTAAAACAAATAAGCCTTTGCAAAGTTTTTGCAAAGGCTTTTTTTATTTTCTTTTAAACAATTTAATGGGTTTATGTATTATATTGTTTGTGAATTAAATAATAAAAAATTGTAAAATTTTAACAAAATTAATTTGTGTGCTTTCACAAAAGAAATTACCTTTATATCACTCAAATCAAAAATTAACCACTTAAAGTGGAATAAAATCGTTTACAACCATTAAAATCTAAAAGTTATGAAAAAGGTAAATCAATTTATGCTTCTACAATGGCTTGTGTTTTTACCGTTAATACTTCCATTGAGTATCGCGTCTGGAATTTTACAAGGTGTTAAACAAGCGGTATCAAGCTTGATACTACAAATTTGGTCAGATGTATCAACACCCGTTATTCATGAAGATAACCCAGATTTTTTTGCTTAATATCCTCAGGATCTAGTTCCAGAAACTCTTCCCAAAATGGAATTGGAGGCACGGCTGCTTTGCAAATAATAGGCTCTTTTTTGATAGGATGGGTAAAATAAATGCGTCGCGCATGCAAATTAATACTACCATCAGCATTTGGCCTATCATAACCATACTTGAGGTCACCTCTAATTGGGCAGCCCATACTTGCTAACTGTACTCGAATTTGATGTGGTCTTCCAGAAATAGGTTCAACTTCAAGTAAATAGTGTTTATTAATTGTACCTAAAACTTTATAATATAATTCAGCTTTTTGTGAACCATTTACTTCTGTATCGTAGGCGGTTACCACATTACGCTTTTCATCCTTAACCAGCCAATGAGTAAGTTTACCTTTCTCATTGGCTGGTTTTTTTCTTACAACTGCCCAGTACGTCTTTTGAATTTCACGTTTACGAAAAATTTCCATCATACGCTCCAAACCTTTTGAAGTACGTGCAAAAACAACCAGTCCACTTACAGGACGGTCAAGCCTATGAACTGGATGCAAAAAAACATCACCAGGCTTGTCATATTTCTTTTTGATATATTCTTTTACAGCATCCGTAAGTGTGCGGTCTCCAGTAGAATCTCCCTGAACGAGAATCCCTGGTCTTTTGCTCACAACAATAATATGATTATCCTCGTAAACTACATGGAAATCTTTCATGATAATAATTGATTAGTAGGAGTGTTTGCTCCTTAAGATTAATAACTTTCTTTAGCATTAGGGAAGTCTACAGCTTTGACATCTGCTACATATTGGCCAATGGCTTCGTGCATAATAGTGTCTAAGTCTGCATATCTTCTCAAAAAGCGAGGTTTAAATTCTTTATTGATACCGAGCATATCGTGTACCACCAGAATTTGCCCATCGGCATCAGGTCCTGCCCCAATACCCACAGTTGGAATGGTTAGTTGTTCGGACACTTTTTTGGTAAGTACCGCAGGAATTTTTTCAAGCACAACACTAAAAGCCCCACATTGCTCAAGCATTTTAGCATCTTCGATAAGTTTGGTAGCCTCATCATCTTCTTTAGCACGTACAGAGTAAGTACCAAATTTGTAGATAGATTGTGGTGTGAGTCCTAGGTGTCCCATCACTGGAATACCCGCACTTAAAACACGAATAATCGATTCTTTTATTTCGGCTCCCCCTTCCATTTTAACAGCATGTGCGCCCGATTCTTTCATTATTCGGATAGCAGAACGAAGTGCCTCAGAAGAGTTACCTTGGTAAGAACCAAATGGAATATCGACCACAACTAGGGCTCTTTTTACGCCTTTTACTACCGACGAAGCATGGTAAATCATTTGGTCGAGAGTAATTGGGAGTGTAGTTTCGTGCCCAGCCATTACATTGGAGGCAGAGTCCCCAACCAAAATAAGGTCAACACCTGCTGCATCGACAATACGAGCCATCGAATAATCGTATGCCGTTAAACAACTAATTTTTTCACCACGATTTTTCATTTCTTGCAAAATGTGGGTGGTAATTCTCTTAATTTCACTATGTACAGACATGGTAGTTCTATCTAACGAATGGGACTTATTTCAAAATAAATAATAACAATTGATGAAATAGCAAATTTTAAATCATTGTAAAACAAATGATTAATTATACGAACAAGAAATTCTTCTTAAAAACCGTTTATTAAGCGGTATTCAATATTAAATAATGAGATGTATCTTTGCTTGTAAAATTGTATTTGTGCAAATTTACGGGATTCTTATCAAAAAACTCTAGCAGAGGGTTTGATAATCCAAGGTTTCGCCATTTGACAATATGACTTTTTTACTTTATATTGTTTCTGTTAGTGACTTTTTGGCTATATTTTTGTCTAAACTAAAGCATTACCAGTAAATCCTATATTAATAATTATAAAAGAAGCAGTTATGAAACAAAATTTTTCAAAATCCAGTTTCGCTGTCAATGTTTCTAAGCGACTATCAATGGGGGTTATTTCATGCCTTTTAGCTAGTCAAGTAGCAACTGCACAGACCGAAAGCAAGCCGTCAATTGTTAGTTCAGTGACAGAAAGTGGAATTACTACTACTACTTATTCTAACGGTAAAATTGTAAAAACAGTGGCAGATGGTTATCATCTTGATACTGCTTTTTATAAGAATAGTAATGTAGTAATGTCAACTAAAGCAAAGCAGTATTGGAAAATTACTGATCGTATTGGTGTTGCAACTCCGTTCTGCAAAGAAGGTGAAGATATTACAATGTTTCTTAAACCTGGTGCATATAACTATTTAACAGTTAATCACTTTTGGGGTAAGATTGGTTTGGGTATCCTAGGTGGTTATCAAAATTTTGGTGTTAGTGATGACTACAAAGGGCCACAAGGTTTGATTGCTCGTAATGCAGCTACAAAAGGTATTCCTACTAGTGCATTGACTTATGACAAAGTTGGTAGCTATGAGGATTTTTTATTGATGATTGGACCTGCTGTGTCTTTACCACTAGGAACGAAATTCTCTTTGGATATCGATGCTAAAGGTGGTTTGATGAATACCTCAGCACCTCGTTTTGGGGCTACAATTCCTGGTAACTTAGGCGCAGATCAAGTGATATTTCGCTTAAATCCATCAGCTTCTAAAAACCAACTAGGTGGTGTTCTTAGTGTAGACTTATTATACAACTTGTCTAAGACTTGGTCACTAGGTTTGAATGCTGTAGGCTTTGTTACAAAGACTCCATTTACAACGGTAGGCCAGGATGTAACACCAGGCTCTAATATCTTGTTGACTAAAGAGGATACAAGAACACATGGTGGTTGTAATTTTGGTTTGGCGTTAGCTCACACATTTGGTGCATGTAATGCTCAAACAGTTTATGAATTGTTACCTCCGCCTCCAGCTCCAGTAGTTTGTGCAGTGCCAACACTTGAATCGGAAAGTGGAAGAATGTATGACTATGGCTCGACTGAAAAACCTACTTTCCGCTGGAAAAGTACTTCTGGTACTCCAGAAAACGAAGAGTATATTTTCAAGTTATATAAAGCTGATGGTTCGGGTATTCCAGTATATCAGCAAACTACCAAGTCTACAACGTTAAACTTACCTAATAATGTTTCTCTTGTAAATGGTGATGAATGTAGCTTCTATTACTATACTATTCAATCAAGTGTACAAGGTAAATGTTTGTCTGAAGCAAATGCTGCTAGTTTTGGCTACAAAGCAAAACCAGCTCCAATAGCTCCAGTTGTAAAAACTGATGATCAATATATCTTTAAAATCTTCGGTGGTTCAACTGCAACTAAATACTTCGGAACAGGTAAGCCAGTGCGTAAGCCTCGCAAGATTGCTAAAGCGACAACTCCAGCTACAGTAACAGCAGCTCCTGCTAAAAAGCTTATCCCAAGACGTAAGAAAGCTAGTGCTGGTACAGTAACAGGTGTGAAAAAATACAGTACAGTTGTTAACTACGAAAACGTGGCTACAAATCCAAATATCAAATGGCCAGAAGACCTTCCTCTTCCTAAATCGCCAGCGGTTTATGAATACGAAGTTCAACGTTTGAGTGCTGGTGATTGTAAGCCAACTGGACAAGTAGCAAAATACAAATTCTATATTGATCCTAAGAAACCAAATGATATCAGAATCATTCCTGATTCTCCAAAAAGAAAATAGTTTCTAAGGATTATTATTAAGGCCTCTGATTGAAAAATCAGGGGCTTTTTATTTTCTATATGTTACAACCTTTTTACGGTTAATAATATCTTTAATAGGAAATAGGGAATGTTATTGCAGATTTGTAAATGAACTTACTCAGCAATAAATAACTTTTGCTTTAGAGAAGAATCTTTCAGATATATGATTAGCCAATACAAGTAGAGAGGTATGAGAAAAGAAAATACTTGGTCATTATTAGGTTACTGGTATCCTAATAATTAATTGGGAAAGACTCAAGAAAGTAATAAAGGAATTATCAAAGCTTATGGAGAATTTAGAAAGCTCTCGGAATTTTTCTGGGAGTTTTTTTATTGCCTTGATTATCAGGAAGAAATAGATTCTTTTAAAATAAAATCAAAAAAAGTTAATTACCCATACAACCCTTTTACAGAAATTACTGTCTATATGTATAGAAATTATAAAGCAATTAGTGGTAAAAGGACAACCCCTCCGACTTGAATCAGAGGGGTTTTGTTTTTTAAGCCTAAGCCATTTCCATTTTTTGTTCCATACGTTTACGTACACTTGGATCTAAATAGATTTTACGCATACGAATCGATTGAGGAGTTACTTCTAAGTACTCATCTTTTTGGATATATTCCATTGACTCTTCTAATGAGAATTGGATTTTCGGAGCAATCTTAACGTTAGTATCCGTACCAGAAGCACGCATGTTCGTTAATTGTTTGGCGTTTTGAAGGTTTACTTCAATGTCATTTTGACGGTTATGCTCTCCAACTACCATACCTGCATAAACCTCCTCACCTGGATCGATAAAGAATACCCCTCTGTCTTGTAATTTATCTACTGCATAAGCGGTAACCGAACCTGAGTTCATCGAAATCAATGAACCGTTGATACGACCAGGGATTGGACCTTTGTAAGGCTCATACGCTTTGAAACGGTGTGCCATGATAGCCTCACCAAAAGTAGCAGTCAATACTTTAGAACGCATACCAATCAAACCACGTGAAGGAATGTTGAATTCTAAGTGTTGTAAGTCACCTTTTGGCTCCATAATCAATAACTCACCTTTACCTTGTGTAGCTAATTCAATTACTTTACCAGCAGATTCATCTGGAACGTCTACTACCAATGTTTCGATTGGTTCTAAACGCTCACCATTTTCGCCTTCTTTGAAAATTACTTGAGGTTGTCCTACTTGTAATTCATAACCTTCACGACGCATCGTTTCGATTAATACAGACAAGTGAAGGATACCACGACCAAATACTAAGAATTTATCTTCAGAATCTGTAGTAACAACACGTAATGCCAAGTTCTTCTCAGTTTCTTTGAACAAACGATCACGTAAGTGACGAGATGTTACAAATTTACCTTCTTTACCAAAGAATGGAGAGTTGTTGATTGTAAACAACATGTTCATTGTTGGCTCATCAATCGAAATACGTGGCAATGCCTCTTGAACTTCAACATCCGAAATAGTATCACCAATTTCGAAGTCATCAATACCCATCATTGCACAAATTTCGCCAGAAGAAACTTCATCAGCTTTTGCTCTTCCAAGACCTTCAAATGTTTGAAGTTCTTTGATTTTCATTTTCTTCACTGTACCGTCAGATTTCATCAAAGCAACTTGTTGTCCTTCTTTGAATGTACCACGGTGAACACGACCAATAGCAATACGACCCACAAATGAAGAGTAATCCAATGAAGTGATTTGCATTTGAGCAGGACCTTCATTGATTGGAGCAGCAGGGATATTATCGATGATTACATCTAATAATTCAGTAATATCTTCAGTTTTGCGTTTCCAGTCAGTACTCATCCATCCTTGTTTAGACGAACCGTAAAGTGTTTGGAAGTCTAATTGATCTTCTGTTGCACCTAAGTTGAACATCAAGTCAAATACTTGCTCGTGTACTTCGTCAGGGCGACAGTTTTCTTTATCAACTTTGTTGATAATTACGATTGGCTTAAGACCTAAGTCAATCGCTTTTCCTAAAACGAAACGAGTTTGAGGCATTGGACCTTCGAAAGCATCCACCAAAAGGCAAACACCATCAGCCAATTTCAATACACGTTCTACTTCACCTCCAAAGTCGGAGTGACCAGGAGTATCAATAATATTAATTTTTACGCCTTTGTAGCGAACTGATACGTTTTTAGATACAATTGTGATACCACGTTCACGTTCCAAGTCATTGTTATCAAGAATCAAATCTCCAAATTCTTGGTTATCACGAAATAATTTCGATGCGTGGATGATTTTGTCAACAAGGGTCGTTTTACCGTGGTCAACGTGCGCTATAATTGCAATGTTACGAATGCTTTGCATCTTCGATGAATGTTATCTGTTATTTACTAATCGTTAATCGCCATTTTGCTTTTGTAACACGAATAACTATTAACGTAGCTCTTGAATGAGGGTGCAAAGGTACGGAGTTTTTCTTAGAAAAGTGCTATTAACCTTCAAATAAAAATGGTATTTTTTTTATCTAAATGATTTTTAATGTATTATTATTCAATTGTTTATAATTATTTTTTCTTCATAATTACTATAACCCCCTACTGGCTACTGCCAACTTATTCCAACTTTGTCGATAAGAATGCTATCTTGATTTTGAGAATCAACTACCGAAACTTTATAGAAGTGGTCTTTTCCCTTAGTAAAGTCCAAATATTTATAAGTGTTTATACTTAGGTTTCTTTCTATTGTTAAGTCCTAAATTTAAGGCTGCTTAATTTGTACTTTCAGCTCGATAGAGCTACCATTTCCAACCCTAGAAAGTATAATAATACTACCACCAAGGCTTTCTGCTCGTTTACGCATATTTCCTAAGCCATTTCCTGCTTTAATGAGAGTTTCATCAAAACCTACCCCATTATCCTTAACAAATAAACGCAATTCACCGCTCTCGAAGCTAATTTCAATGCTTACTCCTGTGGCATCTGCATACTTGACAATATTATTGATTGCCTCCTTAAATATCAGATAGAGATTATACTGTTTGTTAGCTGAAAGTTGTATTTCAGGTAAATTTTCAGTTTGAAAATGATAATTAATATTTTTAGGTTCAAAGACTTCAGCAGCAAACTCCTTCATTTTGACTAGCACTTCACCAAAACTATTGCTAGTTTGTCGAGTTGTCCAAACTATATCACTTAAAGATCGTTGAACCTTTTGCGAACTTTCGTTGATTCTCTGAACTAATTCTTTAACGGACAATGGATTTTTATCAATCTGATATTCAACTACTTGACTCAATATACCAATACTACTCAAGGTACTACCAATATCATCATGTAAATCTCTAGCTATACGACTTCTGATTTGCTCATTTTCTCGTAACTGCTGAATAACCTCAGCTTGGTATTTTTCTTTTTCTAATCGATAATAGTTGATTCGATACGCTAAGGCAAATGATAGTAATACCACCTCTAATGCAGAACCCACTTGAAGAGCATTGCGAGTAAAGTTGTCGCTTTGTAAAACATTAGAAAGCTGCAAAATAAATATCAATGCGCTAACTAACATGACTGCCCACGCAACCAAGAAAAATAATGCCGCTTGCGAACCTTGAATCCAAATATAAATAGCTAAAAATAGAATATACATTACAGCCAAAAAGGCAATACTATGCAAAATTTGGGTGCTCAGGGCTCCTGCTCCTAACCAATTAGCTACCAAAAAGAATGCAATGGCAGACAAAAGAATACGAACCGTTTTATAGGAAGCAGGAAGGTACTTATTGGCATCCAAAAAGCTTTCGGCAAATAGTAATCCAAATCCAATAGCAGCCGAAATAAATACGGAAGTAAAATGATTGAACCAGATAGCATTGGGCCAAAGATACTCATGGGCAATACCTTTATTGAATGAGAAAAAACCTGCAAATGCCAATACATACAAGACATAATATAGGTATTCCTTACTTCGCACTGTCCAAAAAATAAAGAAGTTGAAGATTGCCATTACAAGCATGATACCCAAATAAATACCTTGCATAAGGTCTTTGGGGTGATTGTCTTCAAAGAAAATCTTGAGAGGAGCTACTCTTAAAGGAAATAAAAGGGGTAAATTATTCTGAATTCGAATATAGTAGGTACATTTTTGGTCTGAATTAAGCTCCAAATCTACCAAATACAAATTGGTTTGTATATCTCTTTTACTTTTATGCTGATATACTCCTAGTCTTTTGTGAGTGATACTTCCGTGATCTACTCGGTAAATACTAATACTATCTAAGACAGGTTCTCCTATTTCGAGATATAAGCGTTGACCAGATTTGTTGACAAGTGTAAAGCGCGACCAGATAACAGATTTTGTAATACCAAAATTTGGACTTGCTTGAAGACTTTTGATAAAATGAGCATCGACATCAGGGCGTTTCAATACATCATATAATGAATAAACTCCTTTTTTGTCTTCAAGTATTTCAATATTATTTCCAATAGAGAGTGCCTGATTGGGATTTTCAATCACGATTTCTTTTTGAGAAAATGCGAACTGCGAAGAAAGAATAATCAAAGTTAGAAATACCCAACGAATCATATTAAAAGAGAAATTAATAGCCTAGTCGATTGTTTAGCATAGTTGAAGTAAAGGAATAGAGCATTTATAAGAAATCAAACCTACGAAGTTACCTTCATTTATCAAAGTATGTATAATAAAAAAGGCGAGAGATTCTCGCCTTTAAAAATAGATAAGACTTTTTAGTTCATGGTAAGATTAACAACATTGCTTGAATGTACAACCTTTTCTCTTCCAAGTATATCTCTTACAGCTTGTGCAATGCCTTCTGGGTCAAAACCGCATTCTTTATGTAATTCGATTTGCTCGCCATGCTCTACAATTCTATCTGGAATACCAAGGCGTTTGATTTGTGCTGAATAATCATGGTCAAGCATAAACTCTGCCACAGCCGAACCAAATCCTCCTTGAAGACAACCATCTTCTACGGTAATAACCTTGTCATAGTTTTGGAAAATTTCATGGAGCATAGCTTCGTCCAAAGGTTTCACAAAACGCATATCATAGTGAGCTGGATTTATACCTTCGTTAGCAAGCTCTTCACAAGCTTTTACTGCGTAGTTCCCTATATGTCCCAAAGTGAGAATTGCCACCTTTTCTCCATCTTTAATTTTACGCCCTTTCCCAATTTCCATTTTTTCGAATGGTGTTTTCCAGTTTGGCATAACACCTTCGCCACGTGGGTAACGAATAGAAATTGTTTGCTTCAATTCTTTAAAGTCATCTAAAGATGTAGTATACATGATATTGCGAAGCTCTTGTTCATTCATTGGTGAAAAAACAATCATATTCGGAATACAACGCATATAGGCAATATCATAAGCACCATGATGGGTTGGGCCATCGGCTCCTGCAAAACCTGCTCTGTCAAGACAGAAAATTACAGGTAATTCTTGAATCGCTACATCATGCACCACTTGGTCAAAAGCACGCTGCATAAATGTAGAATAGATATTACAGAACACCGTCAATCCTTGTGTCGCCATACCCGCCGAGAAAGTAACTGCATGTTGTTCGGCTATACCTACGTCGAATGCACGATGTGGCATTGCTTTCATCATGATGTTGAGCGAGCTACCTGAAGGCATGGCTGGCGTAACTCCCATAATTTTAGGATTTTGCTCTGCAAGCTCAACAATGGTATGCCCAAAAACATCTTGGTATTTGGGAGGCTGAGGAGTAGCGTAAACTTTCTTCTTAATTTCTCCTGTAATTTTATCAAACTTCCCTGGCGCATGCCACAAAGTTTGATCTTTTTCTGCCAAAGCATAACCTTTGCCTTTGGTTGTAATACAGTGAAGGATTTTTGGACCAGGAATATCTTTTAGGTCATTCAAAACCGTTGCTAGATATTCAACATCATGTCCATCTATTGGTCCAAAATAACGAAGGTTCAGCGACTCGAAAAGGTTACTTTGTTTGAGCAAAGTAGCTTTCAGTCCATTTTCGATTTTAGAAACAATTTCTTGCGCTGATTTTCCAAAGTTGGACATTTTGCCAAGCAAATTCCAAACTTCGTCTTTTACTCTATTATAAGTATGCGAAGTAGTAATATCAGTTAAATATTCCTTCAAGGCTCCAACATTGGGGTCGATAGCCATGCAATTGTCGTTCAAAACAATCAACATATTGTTTGGAATATCGCCAGCGTGGTTCATTGCCTCAAAAGCCATCCCTGCTGTCATAGAGCCATCACCGATTACAGCAATATGTTGTCGGTGATTTTCGCCTTTATATTTTGACGCAACAGCCATACCCAATGCTGCCGAAATTGAAGTAGATGAGTGACCTACACCAAAAGCATCATAAGGGCTCTCTTTGCGTTTTGGAAAACCCGAAATTCCTCCATACAAACGATTTGAGTGGAAAGAATCTTTACGGCCTGTCAATATTTTATGTCCATACGCTTGATGACCTACGTCCCAAATCAATTGGTCGTCGGGCGTATTAAATACGTAATGAAGTGCAACTGATAATTCAACAACACCAAGTGATGCGCCAAAGTGGCCACCATACACCGATACATTATCGATGATATACTGACGTAGTTCGTCGCAAATTTGCAACAATTCCGAGCGGTCACGTTTTCTCAAATCCTCTGGGGAGTTGATTTGAGCTAATATTTTGCCTGGTGTAATTTGCATGATTTCGATTGGTCTAAAAGTAGCTTTAACTCTACTTGTTTGTTGCTTGGTATGTGTCAACTGATTATTAAACAATTCAATTGCCTGAAGTATAAACTGTGAGGGTTTTAAATTGTTTAAAAAATCTAACGGAAAGATAGATTGTTACAATGTCCAAATATGGTGCAATTTACGCAATTATTTTGGGCAAATAAAAAAGGGGATGTGTGTATTCAAGCACAACCCCTTTTCGTCGCTAATTTGCGATAGATTTTTTTTATTTTTGAGAAGCTTTAAATAACTTCTGTTTTTCTTCTTTGGTAAGACTTTCGTAGCCTGAACGTGAGATTTTATCTAGTATTTCATCAACTTCTTCTTCGTCAGGAAAACCCGAATGACTGCTTGCTGTGCTACTATAGCTTGCCTCCTTTTGGCGATAAGCCACACGAATTTTGGGTTCAGATTTCCGTTTGAATAATTTTTCGAAAAAATCAAGGACTGCCTCAATAGGAGCACTAAAGTCTCTTCCTGCTCTGAGTTGCTTGATATAAATATAGCCAAAAATTGCTCCTCCCAAATGTACGATTTCTCCTCCTGCATTGGCCCCAATAGACCCTGCCAAGGATATAATCAATAATAAAAAAGCAATGTATTTGATTCGAACAGAGCCTATCAAAAATAAAAAGAAGGAATAATCTGGTGCTAACGTTGCAGCAGCAAATACTACTGCCATTACACTACCAGAAGCACCAATGATAGAAGTTCTTACTATATTTTGATGATAATAAGGAATAAAATTGAATGCCAAAACCGCCAAAACTGCACCAAATATAGCACCAACAATATATAAACCTATAAGCCTACGACTACCGATATACTCTTGAAGAATTGATCCAAACCAATATAACATGAGCATATTAGGAAATATATGCACAATAGGATTGATGTGATGCAAAAAGGAATATGTAAGAAGCGTCCAGGGTCTAAACAACAAGATTGTTGGTTCTGGCGAAAGGCTTACATAAGAAAGTAGCGTGTAATATAGGTTACTGCCTTTAAAAAATAAGGTAAAGGTTACAAATAAAAGTAATGTAAAGATATAGATAGCTACATTCAGCCATATTAGCTGAACTAATCCATTGTTACGCTTGGAGAAAGCATCTTTAAAATCATCCAAAATCCCACTCATTGTGATAATCTTTTCAAAACCTATTTAATACGGGTCAATTTAATTCTAAGCATTTGTTATAAAACTTGATGTTTACTTGCTAAAACCAATCTTCAAGCTTGCACTGCTTATTATGTTGTAATTTATCAATAACGAGCCAAAATTTCTAATTGTTGCTCGATGATTTATTATTCGTCTTACTAATAAAAGTTATTACGATTTTTACTCCAGAGTTTTATTAGGATAAAGGCAAAAATCATTCCGCCAATATGCGCAAAATGGGCAACATTATCTCCTGGCGTTTTGTGTATTCCGCCATAAAATTCATATAAAGCATATAAAGCTACTAAATATTTAGCTTTGATAGGAATTGGTATTGGAAAAACAATCAACTCGGTATTAGGGAATAACATAGCAAAACCTGCCATTACACCAAAGGTGGCACCAGAAGCTCCAACTGTGGGAGTATTAAGTACTGCGCGCAAGCTTTCTTCAGCAATGATAATGGAGTCCTGCAAAGTAATTCGCCCTGAGCTTGGTACATAACTGTAGGCTTCGCTAGGAATACCGCTTGGATAAAATTGCTCCAAAAACTTATTAAACATACTCAAGTCTGGATGCAAGATATATGCTCTTGTTGCTTCTTCTAGTACAGAGTAATCATAATATTTTACTCCCATATACAAAAGTCCAGCTCCGATACCAGTAATGAAATAAAAAGCCAAAAAGCGCTTTTCGCCCCAATATCTTTCGAGTAACGGCCCCATAAAAAATAGACCTAACATGTTACTAAACAAGTGCATAAAGCCACCATGTACAAACATGTAAGATACAAACTGAATAGGATTAAACCGCTCGGAGGTAAAATAGTGCAAACCAAATAATGAAGTTATTTGATCGTCGTAATGTGAATTAAAGCTTTGTACCATAAACACTATAACGTTAATAACGATAAGTGTTCTGACAATAGGAGTTAGCATTGGGGTTCTCATAGTGCCAAATAAGAGTTATGTAGCTAATAAATTAGCAAAATTTTAAGGTTCGTTTAAAGACGGCAAAATATGTAAAATTTCATACTTCGAAGGCATAATTCAATAACCCAAAACAAGAAGCGTTAGTTTATCATCTAAATAGATTTTTGATAAACTAACGCTTTCTTGAAGATTCTACTCTTCGTAAGCCCAATCAATTTTGGTTTTCATATCCTTAATAACAAGTCCGTTTGCCTTGAAATAAGTTCTGATTTGGTCTACTTTATCGTATTGCTTTGCCTCTTTATATTCTGCGTAAAGTGCCAGCATACCTTTGGCAAAAGCATCTATGTTCGCATTTGACTCTTCTTTCAGGCCTAATACGTCTTCGGTCAATGCTACAAATTTTTCTTTAAATTCATTGAAAACTTCTTCACCCAATTGTGCAGGTAATACTTGTCCCATATACAATTGATTGATTTTTTTCAACAAGTTAAACAAACCTGCAATCGCTACTGCTGTATTAAGGTCATCATTGAGACCATCATAACAGCCTTGAATACCTTTCTTGACTTCAGTAATTTGTTTTTCGTCTAAGGCAACATTTTCGTCTGCTTGATAGCTAAGCGTTTTGATAATTCTTAGCCCATTCATCAAGCGCTTATAGCCTTTTTGAGCGGCCTTGAGTGCATCGTTAGAAAAATCTAGAGTACTTCTATATTGCGATTGCAACATAAAGAAGCGAACTGTCATTGGCGAATACGCTTGGTCGAGCAATGGGTGTGAGCCTGCAAATAATTCGGCTGGCAAAAATGAGTTCCCCAAAGATTTAGACATTTTTTGACCATTGACCGTTAGCATATTCGAGTGCATCCAATACCTTACGGGGTCTACACCAGTACTTCCTTTGGCTTGTGCTATTTCGCATTCGTGGTGTGGGAATTTTAAATCCATACCACCCCCATGAATATCGAAGGTGTCACCCAAATATTTGGTACTCATGCAAGTACACTCCAAGTGCCAGCCTGGGAATCCATCACCCCAAGGCGAAGGCCAGCGCATAATATGTTCAGGTGCGGCTTTTTTCCATAAAGCAAAGTCTAAAGGATTGTGTTTTTCGCCCACACCATCCAAATCACGAGTTTCAACCAAAAGGTCTTCAATCACACGACCTGACAATTTGCCATATTCACCACCTTGTTGGTTATATTTAGCAATGTCAAAATACACAGAACCATTTGACTCGTAAGCCAACTCTTTTTCGATTAAGGTCTTCGTTGTTTCGATTTGCTCAACAATATGCCCTGTTGCAGATGGCTCAATACTTGGGGGTAATAGATTGAATTGGGTCAATACATTATGAAAATCGTTGGTATAACGTTGTACAATTTCCATTGGCTCTAGTTTTTCTAACTTCGCCATTTTCCCAATTTTGTCTTCGCCCTCATCGCCATCTCCTACTAAGTGACCAACGTCGGTAATATTGCGAACATAACGAACTTTATAGCCAATATGTGTCAAATAACGATAAAGGGTATCAAAAGTCGTAAAGGTTCTAACATTACCAAGGTGTACATAATTGTAAACTGTGGGTCCACAAACGTACATTCCCACATGGGGTGCATTGATAGGCTGGAAGAGTTCTTTTTCTCTAGTGAGGGTATTATATATTTTTAATGATTGCATCTGATTGGTTGATTATCCTATTGTGCCATCTTGATGATGGCATCATATTGAAATTAAAGGTTGTTTCTGGAAAAGCAATGTATCAGAGGCAACATCGAAAATAAGCACTAAGTTCGGTAAGGTTAAAGTTCATAAGAGTATAACACATTGAAATTGATACACAAACTAATTACTTCGCTCGGCTAAATCGGCTTGGTCTTTTACGAAGTACAAAAAGTCTTCCGTTTTTTCGATATATGACAAAATTTCATCTGCCATAAAATCCCCAGCAATATCCTTTTGAAGTACTTGATATTCTTGAACGAGCATTTTGATAAACTGCTGTATGCTATTGGGTACAGGCTCGCTTTTGATGATATATTCTTCGAAAAACGAGAACGCAGAATCTAATATTTTGATTATGATACCTCTTTCTGCCAAAAGTCCACGCATAAGCCATGTACAAGCATAGTAGCAGTGATTGAGAGTACCTCGATAAAAGTCATTCTGATACAGAAATTTGGCACTTTCAATTTCGTCTTCTGCTCTGAGTATATAATTTTTCATCTTGAGCTTTCCGATAATATTTATGACACAAAACTAATAAAACTTATTGGCTTTCGGTATGATGTATTTCAATAGAAGGCCTCATAAAAATATAGCAATCTATAATGCTAGCTTGAGCATGTACCGAATCTGTCCAATCAAATAACGTAAAAAAGACTATCTTTGAAGGATTTTTTCGCCCAAAACTTTTAATCAACAACCAAACAGATGAGGATTTTAGAAGTTGCTAATGATAAAAAACTTCAAAAAGAGTTTTTGGAGTTTCCAGTAAGATTATATGCCCAAGATACTAACTGGATTCGTCCTCTTGACCAAGATATAGAAAATACCTTTAATCCTGCTAAAAATAAGCATTTTAAACACGGAGAGTGTACTCGTTGGATTTTACAAAGTGATAAAGGAGAAACCATAGGACGTGTAGCTGCTTTTATTAATCACGAAACCGCTAAAAGCGAAGAGCAGCCTACGGGTGGAATGGGATTTTTTGAATGTATCGAAAACCAAGAAGCTGCTTTTTTGTTATTTGATACCTGTAAACAATGGCTTGCCAGCCGTGGGATGGAAGCTATGGATGGACCCATCAACTTTGGGGAACGTGACTCTTTTTGGGGCTTAATGATAAAAGGTTGGAATTATGAACCAACCTACAAAATGCCTTGGACTAAGCAATATTATATCCAGTATTTTGAGGATTATGGTTTCAAAGACTATTTTCAACAATATGTATATTCGGCGGGTATTTTGACCTCAAAGACTACCCAAAGCGTCATGGACAAAGCCTATCGTGTTTTTGCCAATCCTGATATTACTTTTAAGCATATCAAGAAACGTGAATTGCCCCAGTTTGGAGAAGATTTTCGTGCCATTTATAACGAAGCATGGGCAAAATTCCCAGGAGTAAAAGCTATGACCGAGGAGCAGGCTCAAAGCTTAGTTGTTCAGATGAAGCCTATTATCGACGAACAATTGATATGGTTTGCTTATGATGGTGACAGACCTATTGCCTTTTTTATCGTTATCCCAGATTTAAATCAAATTATCAAACACTTGAATGGAAAATTTGGGATTTGGGAAAAAATCAAGTTTATGCTTTTACTTTGGAAAGGTGTTGTGACCCGTACTTGTGGTTTGATTTTTGGCGTAGTACCTGATTATCAAGGAAAAGGTGTGGAGTCTGCTATTGCGATGAAACTTCGTTTGGAAGGAATAAAAGACCCTTTTTTCCAGTATGAAACTATTGATATGAACTGGGTTGGCGATTTCAATCCCAAAATGAATCGCTTTGTGTCTCAGTTGGGTACAACACTCGACAAACAATATATTACTTATCGTTACTTGTTTGATCGAGAAAAACCATTCAAGCGCTGTCCGCGTGTGGGTTAATCTCAAAATAGAGGTTTCCTGTTTTGAGAACTCTCTGGTTTGCAGAGTATTTTGTATCTTTGCCAATTATTCAACTATAACAAAAACTAAATGAGTTTATTAGCTATTGGTTCGGTAGCGTTTGATGCTATCGAGACGCCTTTTGGAAAGACAGATAAAATTATTGGTGGCGCAGGAACATTCATTTCTTTGTCATCTTCATATTTCAAGACACCCGTAAACCTTGTAGCTGTAGTAGGTGAGGATTTTCCTCAAGAATATATCGAATTACTACAAAACAAAGGAATTGATACTACTGGTCTTCAAATCAAACAAGGAGAAAAGTCTTTCTTCTGGGCGGGTCGTTATCATAACAATATGAACTCTAGAGATACCTTGGTAACGGAGTTGAACGTGTTGGCTAATTTTGACCCAATTGTTCCAGCAGAATACCAAGACTGTGAGTATTTGATGTTGGGTAACTTGACGCCTGCGGTACAAAAAACAGTAATCGAGCGCTTGGCTAATCGTCCGAAACTGATTGTCATGGATACCATGAACTTCTGGATGGACATTGCTATGGATGATTTGAAAGCTGTTCTTCAGATGATTGATGTATTGTGTATCAATGACGAAGAAGCTCGTCAGTTGTCTGGTGAATATTCTCTACGTGTTGCTGCTAAGAAAATTTTAGGCATGGGACCAAAAACCTTGATTATCAAGAAAGGTGAACATGGCGCATTGCTTTTCCAAGGAGATAAACTATTCTTCTGTCCTGCACTTCCATTAGAAGAGGTATTTGATCCAACTGGTGCAGGCGATACTTTTGTAGGAGGATTTATTGGTTATCTTGCTAAGACGGATGATATTAGTTTCGAAAATATGAAGCGTGCAATCGTTTATGGCTCAGCTATGGCGTCATTCTGTGTAGAGAAATTCGGTACAGAACGCTTAATCGACTTAACGTATGAAGAACTTTTGTCACGCGTACAAGAGTTCAAAGAGTTGGCTGGTTTTGAAGTGTAGAAACTATCATACTATCAACATGAGTCATCCCTAATTGAGTGATTATTTTTAATATGAATTTGATTAAACCGAGTCATAATCTAGTATGGGAGTCTCAAAAAAGCGGTCGGAAAATATTTTCCGACCGCTTTTTTGATAAAAACTTGAAGAATAATCCCAATCCTAAAGTTCGGGATGACTCAAGTTATAATAACGACTCATTATCATTTATCTCTCTTAACTATATCTATCATTTCGCCAAGGATAAGCTGTATTTGAATATCCTCTTTCTTCCCAAAAACCTAGTTTATTAGCAGATAGAAATTCGATTCTTTTAATCCATTTTGAGCCCTTCCACGCATACAATTGTGGTGTAATCATACGCAAGGGACCTCCATGTTCGAGAGGTAAAGGCTCGCCTTCGACAGTATGCACAAGCATCACATCGGGTTTGAGTGCCTCCTCCAAGGATACGTTGGTGGTATAGGTATCATAACCATAACACATCAAATGTGTGGCAGTTTCTTTTGGTTGCACCAACGCTGCCAAGTCCATCAAACGCACACCACTCCAAGACATATCTAGTTTTGACCAAGTGGTTACACAATGAAAATCAGAAATATCGTCAGTTTGGGGAAGTGCCAAAAAGTCTTCCCATTTCAACACCACAGGGTTTTCTACTTCACCATCAATAATTAATCGCCACTTATCCATCGGAATCTGTGGATGATAACCCAAGTCAAGCACAGGCCACTTTTGCGTGATAGTTTGTCCTATGGGAGTTTGAGGCATTCCATGGCGATTGATTGGTCCGCGTCCCATTGGATTAGGATCAGCCATGGATGGAGTTTCCTTCATTTTTTCTTCAAAACGAGCTTTAAGCTTCATTCTCGCTTCAATGATTTTATCTAATTTTTCAGGATTTTGTTCGCCTGTCATACGCTTTGTTGGCTATAAGTAAGAAGTAGTTGAGTAAATACCTGCTGTAGGCTGTAAGCTAAAAATGCCATAATGTCTTTACAATACAGAAAAATTTATGATTAGATTCCTAATCAGCTCTTCGAGGATAAATTTATTCAATTGAAAAACAGAATCAAACTCAAAAAGTTTTTAAATTAAGTCAAAAAGAAAAGCAATATGTCCTTAACTTCCTTTTTAATAATCTCTTCCTTTAAGTCACGATAGTCTTACGATATGTTTCAACAAACGATTAAATACAAAACCTATCAATTTGCCGACCTCAAAACGCTTATGGCAAAAGCTACCCCCAAAAGGTCGGGCGATGAACTAGCTGGTGTAGCTGCCAATAGTGCCGAAGAAAGAGTGGCAGCACAAATGGCATTGGCAGAAGTTCCTTTGAAGGTTTTTCTCAACGAAGCACTTGTTCCTTACGAAAAAGATGAAGTTACTCGTCTGATTATCGATACACACGATTTGGCGGCCTTCTCTCCTATCAGTCATTTGACGGTGGGCGATTTTCGAAACTTTCTTTTATCTGAAAATACTACAACAGAAGTTTTACAACAAATAAGTAAAGGTATCACACCAGAAATGGCGGCAGCGGTATCTAAGTTGATGCGTGTACAAGATTTAATTAATGTGGCATCCAAATGTAGTGTGATTACTAAGTTTAGAAATACCATTGGCTTAAAAGGGCGTTTTTCGACTCGTTTACAACCCAATCACCCTACCGACGATTATCGTGGCATAGCCGCTAGCATGATTGATGGCTTATTTTATGGAAATGGCGACGCTGTGATAGGCATTAACCCAGCCACAGATAGCGTTCCAACGGTAATTCAATTGGTAACGATGTTGGATAGTGTCCGTCAAAAATTTGAGATTCCTATTCAAACCTGTATTTTGAGTCATATCACCACTACCATAAAAGCCATAGAAAGAGGCGCTCCTATTGATTTGGTATTTCAATCTATTGGAGGTACCGAAGCAACTAACACTTCTTTTGGTGTGAATCTAGACATACTAAGAGAGGGGTATGAAGCAGGCTTATCTCTCAACCGTGGTACAATTGGCAACAACCTTATGTATTTTGAAACAGGGCAAGGCTCAGCCTTATCGGCCAATGCTCATTGGGGGCTCGACCAACAAACTTGTGAAACACGAGCTTATGCAGTAGCGCGCCATTTCAATCCTTTGTTAGTAAATACAGTAGTGGGGTTTATTGGTCCTGAGTATTTATTTGATGGAAAACAAATCATTCGAGCGGGCTTGGAAGATCATTTTTGTGCCAAATTATTGGGCTTACCAATGGGTGTGGACGTATGTTATACCAACCACGCTGAAGCCGACCAAGACGATATGGATACATTACTAACATTGCTTGGTACAGCAGGCTGTAATTTTATTATGGGTGTACCTGGCGCAGACGATGTAATGTTACATTACCAAAGTACATCATTTCACGATGCTCTCTATATTCGTCATTTATTAGGACTAAAACCAGCTCCTGAGTTTGAAGAATGGCTACTCAAAATGAATATCGTAGACGAGCGTTTTAGACTAAAAGATGTTACTAGCGAACACCGTCTTTTACAGCAATAAATATCTTAAGTTAGTGGGCAAAATTAAAAGAATTTTACCCGCTTTAAGCTCTAGGCTTTATGCCCTAGGCTAAAAGTTAAAAGGTATTTCTCAGGAAATAAGTGAAGCTTTTTTACCTAATGCCTACGGCTTACCGCTTAAAGCGTATTAATGCAATTTCATGTAGTATGTTCATTTATGTTGATAATATTATTCTGATTATAAACACTTTCCAATAACGGTTACGCTAGTAACTTTTAGCTTTTTCTTATATTAGAATACTATTAGAATAGGTCTAATTACGGAGTCATTCTTTCCAAATCAGTGTTGTCAATATACGTTAGGCAACCTACAAACCCGTTAATTGTATGAAAACTGTCATTTCAAAAAGTCTTCTTGTGCTGTTTAGTATCGCTATTTTGAGTTGTGATAAAATTCAAGAGAAATCTTTAGAGAATGTCAAAAAAATAAAAGAGTCCGTTCCCGAATACACCATAGTAGTGATTGATGGATGCGAATATCTTAGACTCGAACATACACACGGATATGCGAGCTTAACGCATAAAGGAAACTGTAAAAACCCTATTCACATCTACAATGGTACAAAAGATTCTCCTCAAAACCCTAGGCATTAATGAATATAACCCTGCACAAAGCGTCAAGAACGTTTCTCTGATTGCCTTAGGTGTATTACTCGCAGGAATTGGTCTCAAAGGATTTTTACTCCCCAATAGTTTTTTGGATGGGGGCGTAATGGGTATGTCTTTGTTGATTAATATCACAACTGATATTCCTCTTCCTTACTTGATTATTATCGTAAACCTTCCATTTATATTTTTGGCATATAGCCAAGTATCCAAGTTTTTTGCCATCAAAACTCTCATGGGAATTGTCGGATTGGCAGTTTGTATTGCTTTTATCGAAATCCCACTAGTTACTTCCGACAAACTCTTGATTGCCATATTTGGCGGTTTCTTTTTGGGCGCAGGCATTGGTATGTCTATCCGAGGTGGTGGTGTATTGGATGGAACTGAGGTATTAGCTTTGTACATTAGCCGTAAAACAGTTTTATCAGTAGGTGACGTCATTATTATTATCAACGTATTGATTTTCTCAGTTGCAGCCTTTTTAATCAACATCGAAACAGCTTTGTATGCCATGCTTACTTATTTGTCGGCTTCAAAAACGATTGACTTTTTGATTCATGGTATTGAGGAATACACAGGCGTGACTATTATTTCTGAAAAAAGCGAAGAAATTCGAGTAATGATTATTGAACAATTAGGCAGAGGTGTTACGATTTTTAAAGCAAAAAGAGGTTTTGGTAAAAGAGGTCGTAAAGATGAAGACTTGGATGTTGTCTATACGGTATTGACTCGTTTGGAAATCCAGAAACTTACCAACGAAATCGAAAATATTGACCCTACGGCTTTTGTAGTACAGCAAAGTCTCAACGACGTAAAAGGCGGTATGATTAAGAAATTACCATTGCATTAATTGAGTGAGTTAGTGATTTGTGATTGAGTGGCAGGAACTTTTCAAACTATTGAAGATTTGAAATTTCTGGTTTCGGAAACATAGAAAGATACCTTTATTTTTCACAAAATCTAACTAAAAAAGTAAGTGCTACTTGTGAAATTCAATCCTCAAATATAAATAACCTAAATTTATTGAAGCTTTATTCACTGATTCTCTCATTCACAAATCACTAAATGAATTATGACAACAGAAAAACAACTGGTTCAGACTGATATTTGGGATTTTTTGCAAAGCTATACCTCTGCTCGTATCGCTCGCGGACGTGCTGGGCATAGCTTACCCACCAAAGAACTCCTCCAGTTTCAGGCTGACCATGCTCAAGCTCGTGATGCTGTACATTCTTCTTTAGATATTCAAAATATACAAGACAGGATTTTACACGAGACGGTTGTATTACAAAGCAAAGCTAGTTCCCGTGCTCAATATTTACAACGCCCAGATTGGGGACGACAGTTGTCTGAGTCTTCCAAACAAGCCCTAAAAGATATGGTTGATACACCTCAAGATATTGCTATTGTCGTGGCTGATGGATTATCAGCCAATGCTGTAAATACCCACGCAATTCCTGTTGTGAATGGTTTGTTGAATGTGTTGATTCAACATAATTGGCGTATTGCTCCTATTGCTTTGGTAGAACAGGGTAGAGTTGCTGTAGCTGATGAAATTGCCAGCGCATTCAAGGCAGAAATAGTGCTTATTTTAATTGGCGAGCGCCCCGGACTGAGCTCACCAGATAGTATGGGAGCCTATTTGACTTATCAGCCGAGTGTGGGAATTACTGACGAAAGAAGAAACTGTGTGTCTAATATTCGTCCTGAAGGATTGAACTATCCTGCTGCTATCGAAAAAATCCTCTATTTACTAACCGAAATGAAGACTCAACAAATCAGCGGAGTAAATTTAAAAGACGAGATGCAAGGGAAGCTTTTATATTGAGTGATTCAGTGGTTGAGTGAATGAGCGATTATGTTAAAAAATTATATTCTATCAGTAAAGACGCAAAATATTGAGTCTCTACCAGTAAAATTCTAATAAAAATAATCACTCAACCACTAAATCACTCAATTCTGAATATCTCATATTTTTATTTTACCACCTTCACCAAAAGATTTTTAGCTACTTCATGACTCATAAATTGTGGATTTGCTTGGGCTATTTGTACAGATAAAGACTTATCAAAATCATTGATTTCTAAAATGTACAATTCCGAACCTAGACTTATTCCTAATTTAGCGACATATTGCAAAAATGCAGAAGAGTGCTCCGAAACCCCCATCATCAACACTCGCTCTCCTTGCTTGACTTCTGATAGATTTTGATAAGTCAGTTTCGGCATTCTACCATTTGGGTCTGGAATAGGGTCACCATGTGGGTCAAACTTAGGATGCTCTAAAAACTCGTCTAATTTTTCAACTAATTCTTCTGAATCTATATGTTCTAACTGCTCGGCAATATCATGCACCTCGTCCCAATTGAACCCTAATTTTTCTACCAAAAACACTTCCCACAAACGATGCTTGCGAATCACCTTGAGCGCTACCTGCTCGCCAGCTTCGGTCAAACGTACCCCTTGATATTTTTGATAATTAACCAAATGCTTTTCTGACAATTTACGAAGCATATCTGATACCGATGCCGCTTTAGTCTGTGTGAGTTCAGCTACGGCATTAGTACTAATATCTGCATCGGTTTCGGCAGAAAGTTTATAAATAATTTTCAGGTAGTTTTCTTCTGTGAACGAAGTGATTTGCATGATTTTATAGTTAGACTTCTTTTTGGGGGTTCGTTGATGCGTTTCCAAAAGAAGTGAGTAGTTATCAAATAACAATATTTTAGAATCTAGAACACAGATGCGATTAGTTGATTTACGAAATACAAATACTTCTTTCAGTAAACTAAGCCTTTAGCTATGCTTTTAATTTATACAAAGGTAATTTTTTACTTGAACAAAAGTAAATTTTAGACTAATCTAAAAATTTGTTTTGAATTATAGAAAATACATTTTAAGTTTGTTAAGCATTTAGTAAAAGCTTGTAGCTCAAAGTCTAGAATGAGCTCTTAGCAGAATGTTTAAAACAAGAATCAGCTTTATTGAAGCACAAAAGAATAAATTGATTGAGCAAATTTAGTGACTAGCTTTTGGTGATTTAAAACTAAAAATTAGCAACTCTCTCAATCCAAATGCACTCTCAAAGATTAAAACCTAATATTACCAAAACTATGAGTTGGAAAAATGAACAAATAACACCTTCTCTACCTGAAGTATATGCCTCGATAGATGTACCCAAAACGGGTTCATTCTGGCGAAAACTTTGGGCTTTTACAGGACCAGGCTTAATGGTTGCCGTTGGCTATATGGACCCAGGTAACTGGGCTACTGACATAGCTGGTGGCTCTAAATTTGGATATACCCTTCTTTCTGTGATTCTCATTTCTAACTTGTTTGCGATGCTTTTACAACATTTATCGCTCAAGTTAGGAATTGCTACAGGCAAAGACCTTGCCCAAGCATGTCGTGATGCCTATTCAAGACCCGTTGTGATTGCCCTTTGGTTGCTTTGCGAAATTGCTATTGCCGCTTGCGACTTAGCCGAGGTAATTGGCTCAGCCATTGCTTTAAATTTGCTATTCGGAATGCCTCTGAGCGTTGGAGTTGTGGTGACGGTATTAGATGTATTGGTATTGCTATATTTCCAAAACAAAGGGTTCAGAATGTTGGAATGTGTTGTAGCAGCTTTGATATTCATGATTTTCCTTTGCTTTTCTTACGAAATAGCCGTTTCACATCCTTCATTTTCTCAAATTGTAGGCAATCTTGTTCCGAAAAAAGAAATCATTTTAAATCCTGATATGCTATATGTGGCCATTGGGATTTTGGGTGCTACGGTCATGCCACACAATTTGTACTTGCATTCAAGTATTGTGCAAACACGTGATTTTGAAAAATCGTCTGAAGGAAAACGTTCCGCTATCACATTTGCTACGATTGATTCTACCATTTCATTAGGATTTGCTTTTTTTATCAATGCCGCCATTCTGATTGTATCGGCAGCAGCTTTTCATACTTCAGGTAACCAACAAGTTGCAGATATACATGATGCCTATCACTTGCTCGATCCTGTATTAGGCGTAAAAATGGCAGGTATTTGTTTTGCCGTAGCCTTATTAGCATCAGGACAAAATTCTACTCTGACAGGTACCTTAGCTGGACAAATTGTGATGGAAGGATTTTTGAATCTGCACTTAAAACCTTGGTTACGTCGTTTAATTACTCGTTTACTAGCAGTCATTCCAGCATTGATTGTAACCTTGATTTACGGAGAAAAAGGAACGGGAGAGTTATTGGTGTTGAGTCAGGTAATACTATCGCTTCAGTTGAGTTTTGCGGTAGTTCCCCTTGTGATGTTTACAAGTTCTAAGAAGAAAATGGGAGAATTTGCTAACTCGAAATTGGTACAAATCACCTCATGGGTCGTATCGATTATTATTATTGTATTCAACATGTACTTGCTTTGGGATACATTGATGTAATGAAGGTTATTGAGTGAATGAGTGGTTGTGCGATTAATGTAAAATGTGTATTCCGTAGTCGAGACGTAATGCTTTGCGTCTGAAGATATATCATCTTCAATTTTAGTATGAAAAAAGGCGGTCGAAAAACAATTTTCGACCGCCTTTTTTCATGAACGGATTGGGAATCATTCTATTGCTAAAATTAGTTTGAAATGCAAGACATAGCATCTAGAATGGTAATAATCACTCAACCACTCAATTAGAAATACTTTATACCCAAATCATTAAAGCACATTTAACCTAAACTGAAAATAAGTTTTTGCAAGCAAAGCAACCTTCTGAAAATCAGGCACTCTAATTCTTTCGTTTTGAATTTTTGAGGCTGGACAGCCTTTTATTTTATCAAATAAGCGAAGGTAATATTTATAGGCTAAATACACTCCTGCTTTGGCACCTTTGGGCAAATTCATAATACCTCTGTAGGCTGCATCAAAATCGGCCTGAATATCTTCTTCTATCTGTTGTTTATCGGTTAGGGTAAAATTGGTAAAGTCCACATTAGGGAAATAGGTTCTACCTCTTTCTTGAAAATCCGATTTAATATCACGCAAGAAATTTACCTTTTGAAAAGCCGAACCTAGTCTTCTAGCATCATCTTTCAAAGCTTGATACATTTCATCGTTACCTTCACAAAATACTCTTAAACACATCAAACCTACTACCTCTGCCGAGCCGTAGATATACTCTTCATAGCCTACTTGGTTGTATTCTGACTGATACAAATCCATTTCCATGGAGTGCAAAAATGCCTTAATCAAATCATGTTCGATTTGATATTCATTTACCACCATTTGAAACGAATGTATGACAGGATTCAAGCTAATCTTATCTTCAATAGCTTTGAAAGTATCTGTTCTAAAAGTATTGAGCAATGTTTTCTTATCAAAACCATGGAACGTATCCACAATCTCATCGGCATAGCGCACAAAGCCATAAACCGCATAAATAGGGAAATGAAAACGCTTATCGAGCGTTTTGATACCCAGCGTAAACGATGTACTGTAATACTCAGTGATGAGTTTACTACATTCGAAAGTCGTGGTGTTATACAAATCCATCATGTCCTTAAAGCATCATTGCATCAAAGCCAAAGCCTTTTTGCCGTTAAAGGTTTAAAAGTGATTTAGTAATGTTTAGTAAGTATGTGGTTGGGTGATTTTTCTATCTCATCTCCTTATCCAATTCGTTCGCTACTAATAAGCCCGAAATCAGCGAAGGAGGAACTCCAGGACCTGGAACTGTCAACTGACCTGTATAATAAAAGTTCTGTATTTTCTTACTTTTCAAAGTTGGCTTCAACAAAGCCGTTTGCATTAGGGTATTTGCCAAACCATACGCGTTACCTTTGAAAGCATGATAATCTTGTTTGAAATCATGATGCGCATAACTTCTTTTATACACCACGGCATCTCGAATCGAGGTACCGCAATATTTTTCAAGACGCTCCATCAAAATATTGTAATATTTTTCTCTCATTTCCTCTGTATCTTCCAAATCTGGTGCTACAGGAATCAACAAGAAAATATTTTCACAACCCTCTGGCGCTACGCTACTATCTGTTACTGATGGTGCCGAAGCATAAAATAAGGGCTTTGAAGGCCATTTGGGTTCAGTATAAATTTCGTGAGCATGAAGAGTGAAATCTTCGTCAAAAAATAAATTATGGTGTAACAACTTTGGAATACGCTTATTGACCCCCAAATAAAACAATAAAGACGATGGAGCCATCACTCGTTTATCCCAATACTCTTCATCGTAGTTTCGATAATTTTGTCCTAAAATCTTATCTTCAACATGATGATAGTCGGCACTCGCCACCACTGCATCGGTATCAAAAGTACCTTGATTAGTAATAACTTGTTTGGCTATGCCATTGTTTATCACTACTTTTTCAACTTCTTGATTATAAAGTATTTTTACGCCTTTCTCTTCTGCCAATGCCACCATTCCTTGTACAATTTTGTGCATACCTCCCATCGGGTACCATGTGCCTAATTGCATTTCGGCGTAGTTCATCAAGCTATACATGGCTGGAGTATTTTCGGGTGTTGCTCCTAAAAACAAAATAGGGAACTCCATCAGTTTCAAGATTTTGTCATCCGTAAAAAACTTACGAATATGTTTGGCAAAAGACTGAAACACGTCTAATCGAACTACATCGTATAATAATTTTACACTTACAAATTCTGAAATACTACGTGAGGGTTTCCACACAAATTGATTGATACCTACTTCATATTTATATTCGGCTTGTCGCAAAAACTCTCTAAACTTTGCACCACTACCAGACTCCATTTCTTCAAAAAGTGCTTCAAGTTTATCGACTCCAGCAGGTAATGCTATAGTCTCATTTCCCTCCAAAATCACAGCATACGAAGGATCAAGACGCACTAAATCATAATAATCAGAAGTTTTTTTATTGAATTTCGCAAAATAGTTGTCAAAAATATCGGGCATCCAATACCAACTTGGACCCATATCAAATGTAAAACCCTCTGCCTCAAAAACTCTTGCACGACCACCCGCCATGCCATTTTTTTCTAGAATCGTAACGTCATAACCTTTATCGGCCAAGCCAGTTGCGGCAGCTAAACCCGAAAATCCCGCTCCAATTACAATTACTTTTTTCATGTATAGTTTTGTTTAAGTATCCAAATCAGCAATTATTCTGTTTGTGGTTTTGAGATAGATACTTTTAGGTAGTTAAAGTTCTTAAGAGTGATTGAGAAAGAAAGTGTCTAAGCAAACTAATGCAATACGATGCTATTTTACCTTTTACGTCTAAATCTACGTAGGAATTTTGTTACACTGTGCAATTCTTGTAAAATGGTATTGAGAAATCTTATGAATAGAAACTTTATACTGTAATAAACCGAGAAGCCTAAAGATTGTTTTGTAAAAGGTTTAGTTTTTAAAAATTAAACAAAAACAAAAAAGTCGAGCAAGTGCTCGACCCTTTGCAACTTTCTTCTGTTAACCAAAAAACTAATCAATTATTTCACAATTGTCGTTTTTGGAGTCAATACTTTTGGTGTTGATGAAGTGTAACTCCAGCTAGAACGACTTGTCCTAATTAATTTTAGGCACCAAGTTACAACGTTTAAGCCTTAATTCCAATAAGCATACATGTGAAGCTTATCTTTTAATTCCTTTCTGGCTATATGAATACGGTTCTTAACGGTACCGATTGGAATATTCAATTTGTCGGCGATTTCATGATATTTAAAACCTCTGAAATACATGATAAAAGGCATACGATAGGCTTCATCTAGCGATTTAACGGCATTTTCTATGTCGTTAAGAGCAAAAGAGCTTGCTGCACTGTTGTCGGTACTTGATTCTAAAGAGTTGATATAATGCAAGTTATCAGAAGTATCAATGAAGGTATTTTTACGAACCATTTTTTGATAATTCGTAATAAAAGTATTTTTCATAATGGTGTATAACCACGCCTTCAAGTTGGTACCTTCTGTATATTTATCTCTGTTGGTGAATGCCTTCAACAAAGTGTCCTGTAACAAATCATTTGCATCTTCGTAATCTCTAGTCAACTTCATAGCAAACGGTTTCAATGACTTTGAAACTCTACCTATGTGGAATGAAAATTCAATAGCAGTCATAATCGTGTTGAGTTTATTTGTTGATTTGTTTAACAAATATATGACAACATTAAACAAACTTCAAAACTTTTTAGAATAAATTTTACATTAAAATTAAATTAGAATTAATAGCCAATAGGGCTTAAATCAAGTATTTATCAAAAAAATATAAGTTTCATATTTGTTTAAAAAAGTTCAAATATTTATAAAAAAGTTTAACAATGTGTCAATTTTGTTAAACAAATCACTTTGTTTAAGTTTATACCCTCAAAAAGTTAAACAAAATCCCCTCCTCTCCTTGAAAATATCCAAATTTCAGAACCTCTTTAATTGCAACTTTGTTGCAATTATTAGACTTCAATTATTACCTTTGTTTACCAACAATTATCGACAAACGTGAAAAAACTTTTTTTTATACTTACGGTATTACTCAAGTTTGGGTTGAACACTATTGCACAAAACTCAACCAACTGCAATTGTACACTCAAAGGCGTAGTACACGAAGCTAATGCACATAACCCTATTCCTGGGGCAGTAGTGTATCTGAAAGGCACAAAATATGCGGCATTCACCGATGCCAAAGGTGAGTATCAATTTCCTAAACTTTGCCAAGGCGCTTATATCTTGGTTTGCCAAGCGGTAGGTTTTCAAAAGATAGAAGTTCCTATTAACTTAACTCAAGAGCATTCGAAAGAACTCACCCTTGCCAATGACGATGAGCACTTGCAAGAGGTAGTAGTTTCAGGAAAAAAAACTGAAAACCAGACCAAAGCCAAATCAGTCATCGAAGGTAGCGACCTCGCCGAAACTCGTGGACAAAGTCTTGGCGAAGCCCTCAAAGCCGCAACAGGAGTAACTACCTTACAAACAGGCAGTAGTATTGCCAAACCTGTGATTCATGGGATGCACTCAAATCGCGTATTGATTCTTAATAACGGAATTCGTCAGGAAGGACAACAGTGGGGTAGCGAGCATGCCCCAGAAATTGACCCATTTATGGCACAAAAACTCACCGTTATCAAAGGGGCTGCGGGTGTTCGCTATGGTTCTGATGCCATTGCTGGCGTTATTATGGTAGAACCTAATCCTCTACCCGATTCGGCAGCGATTCATGGAGAAGCCAATTTGGTAGGCTTTTCGAATGGTCAACAAGGGATTGCCTCTGGAATTATTGAAGGAGGTTTGCCGAAGAAAAAAGGATGGGCTTGGCGTTTGCAAGGCACTTACAAAAGAGGTGCCGACATCAAAACTGCCGATTATTATTTAGCCAATACGGGTATTCAAGAACGAAATTTTTCGGCTACTGTTGGTTATAATACCTCTCACTGGGGTACAGAAGCCTATTTTAGCTACTTTGATACTCAATTAGGAATTTTTTCTGGTTCGCATATCGGCAATATTACAGACTTACTCTCTGCCATTAATAGTTCGCGGCCCAATAGTGACTACACGCCTACTTCGGCGAGTTATACTATCAATCGTCCTAATCAGGATTTAGCACATAATCTCTTTAAGGTAAAATCCTTTTTAGTAAGTGAAAATCTTGGAAAGTGGCAACTGACTCTCTCTCGTCAATATGACTGGCGTTTGGAATATGATGTACCAAGAGGAAATCGTACATTGAATACCCTCAATTTTAAACTCACGACTTACCAAGCAGAGCTATTGCTCGACCACAAACCACTTTGGAACACACTAAGTGGTACAGTTGGCGCAAGTGGTATGTATCAGGAAAACCTTTCTTCTTCATACGAACTCACCAAACCGCTTATCAATACCGTATTAATTCCAAACTATCAGACTAAAAGTGGAGGAATCTTTTTGATTGAACGTTGGGTTAAAAATCGCTGGGAACTCGAAGGTGGTTTGCGTTATGATATTCGTTCTTCTGATGCTTATGGATTAGATGCCTCTAGCAAACTTTTCAATTATTCTTTTACTTTTAATAATGCCTCCTCAACAATTGGCTTTGCATGGAATAGTTCGGAGTCATTATCGATTAAAGGAAATGCTGCTATTGCTTGGCGTGCACCCAATATGAATGAACTGTTCTCTAATGGAGTACACCATGGTGCAGCAGCTTACGAAAAAGGCAATATCAATCTACAGCCTGAAGTAGCTCATAACTTTTCGGTTTCTGCCGAATACTCTGGAAGCAAGTGGGCATGGGAGATTAGTCCGTATTTGAACTTAATCAACGACTTTATTTACCTAAAACCTCGTGTAGAAAATGGCGAGATTCAAACGGTATTGTCGGTAAGAGGTGCTTTTCCAGCTTTTGATTACACGCAGGTGGACGCTCGTTTTGCAGGTATAGATGCATCTGTCAAATATTTGATTTCAAAACATTTTACCATTACTGAAAAATACTCAATGGTGAGAGCTAAAGATACTCGCAACGATGTTTATATGGTCAATATTCCTGCCGACCGTTTGGAGAGTAGTCTGCGTTATACTTTTGGGAAAAATCAGGCTTACGTGAGTCTAACCAATTTATTAGTAGCTCGTCAAACTCGTGTAGAAGCCAATAGCGATTTCTTGGCACCTCCTGCTGGCTATAGTTTGTGGAGTATGAATGCGTCGTATCCTTACAAAAATTTCACCTTTGGTCTGGGTGTAAGTAATCTGCTCAACAAATCTTATCGTGACTATATGAATCGCTTCAGATATTTTACCGACGAAATGGGAAGAAATATTTCGTTGAGAGTGCAGTATAGATTTTAAAATAGGGGTTAGGGGTTAGGGGTTAGGGCAAAACGCTTCCACATCCTATCTGCTCACTTTTTCAACTTTTTTCGAAAAAACTAAACCCTATACCCTCACCCCTATACCCTAAAAACACTTTGTGCCTCTGTGCCTGTTCACTCTAAAGAACCCTTAACCTTTTAATACCTCCTCCACATACCACTCTGCTTTGGCTGCGGCGTCGGCATCTCTGAGTGCAAGTCCTAGTCTTCTGAAAAGGACATCTTCTTTTGTACAAGCCATTTCGTGACGTACTGCATACACTACTTCAGCTTTGATAAACGGATGACCTACTACTAATAGGCTTTTGAGATCGGTATCTTCATTAGATAACTCAAGGACTTTTCCTGCATTGTTACCATATTTTTTCATTAAATGCTGTGCAACTTCAGTCGAAACTTGGTATTTATTTACTAGCACTTTCCAATCATCAAACTGATAACCCTCACCTCCAAATAATATTTGCTTATCGGTAGAGCATTCCACAACAGGCTGTTTAAGTACATTTTCTTGTACCATATCCACTGTATCTTTCGCCATCAAGCGGTAGGTTGTCCACTTTCCACCCATGATACTAACCAATTTCGAACGCTTATCTATTTCTACCTCATGGTCACGCACAAGCGATTTAGTTTCAGAATCCAGTGCTGTATGAAGCTTGGCCTCCAACAAAGGACGTTGTCCCGCAAAACCCGAAGTAACATCTTTTTCTGTCACAGGCGTTTCCAGATATCGATTTACATAATCAATCAGATACGTACGTTCGTAATCCTCTAGTTTAGGATTTTCGCTCAATTGGTCTTCTTCGTCTGTTGTACCTACCAAAAGGTGGTCTTGCCAAGGAATCATAAAGATGACACGACCATCATCGGTTTTAGGAACTAGGATAGCCGCATCACCTTGAAGATACTTTTTAGGCAAAACAATATGTGCTCCACGGCTTACTTTGATACGTGGTTTCATTTTGCTATTGGCCATTTTACGAATATGATCGGCAAATGGACCAGTGGCATTGATAAATGCTTTCGCATGGATTTGAATTTCGTCACCTGATAGCAAATCTTTTGCAAGAAGCGTTTTGATGCGTCCAGTATCTTCATTTTTGACAAACTTATTTGCCTGTACATAATTGAATGCCAAAGCACCCTTTTCTACCGCTGTTTGCATCAGGGCTAAACAGTAACGAGCATCATCGAGCTGTCCATCATAATATAACACCGCCGAGTTCAAACGCTTTTTCTTTAGCTCAGGTATTAATTCCAAAGCCTCTTTTTTCGAAAGTCTCTCGCTCGATGAGATATTTTGCGAACCAGCAATCCACTCATACATTTTGAGTCCGATGGTATAATAGATACTTTCGATAAAACTAAAACACGGTGTTAGCAAAGCTAAAGGACGAGAAAGATGTGGGGCATTTTTCAACAAAATCTCACGCTCTTTCAATGCCTTTTTTACCATCTTATATTGTTCCCAATCCAGTTTTTTCACTGCTTGCTCCAAATATCGAACACCTCCATGAATAAGTTTGGTTGATTTGGAAGAAGTTTGCGAAGCAAAATCATTTTTATCGATAATTACCACTTTCAAACCTCTCAATACTGCATCGAGGGCAATACCTGCCCCTGTAGCACCTGCTCCTATGATACATAGATCAAATTGCTCGGTTTGACGTAGTTTTTGGAGTTGAGAATTTCTATTCATTTTATAAATTTGATTAGGGATATAAAGAAGCAGAGTACTTCAATATGGGAAAATTATTATTAGAAAATCGTCTGAATTTGACAATCTCTTACATGCCTTTCAAAAGAAAAAGTCATTGAGATTGTTTTGAGTATAAAGTACTATAAATAAACAAGCTACTTAAAAAATAGTTATAAATCTTGATAAGTTCACGAAGAAGTCAAAAACTAGCTTTTTTTCCCAAACATTTGTTACAATTCTGTATGGTATTTATTCTTTAGACAGTATTGTATAAAACAGTATAGTGGCAAAAAAAAAGTCCCGCTAAACTAGCGAGACTTTTTTATATAGATTTTGTACTACTCTTATTCTACTAAGTCAGCGTCTTCGAGAATATAATTCATTTCGTAAATATCATCTGCATTCAGTTTCAATTTACCTGTAAAAGTGTGCATCTCGTCTGTTTTATATTTCTTAGAACCTCCTTTTTTAGGTTTCAAAGACATTACAGATTCAGGGCCAGCACCACCACAAAAGAAACATTGGCTATAAGGGAATGCCGACAAGACATACACGTTGGTAGCGGCATCTACAGGAATCACATATCCTTTGATGGTAACCTCTTTATGTTCTAGCTTTTTGATAGAAGGTCCAAAGGTTGGATACAACATATAAATAGATTCTTGTGGGTACCATTTCTTTTTGAATACTACATCCTTCAAAATTTCCCATGTCAGTTTTTCGCCTGGTGCTACCATGCGCAATGCAGGATGTTCATGAGCCAAGACGCTCGTGCTGATTAATAAGCTAGCAAATACAAAAGATAGAAAGCTCTTTTTCATTGATACAAAATTTAGTTTTTAGTGTTGAAATCGTAAATTCAAGTTTGCCTGTAGGATTTTCACTCTTAACTCATTACTCCTACTTAATCATCGGCCAGAGTTCTTGATATATCTATTTTGTAAATACCTAAAGAAGGAATCGCTGCCGCTAATAAACCGATTACCAATGCTCCTGCCAATAACCACAACTCTTCGGTCAACAAAGATAAAACGCCAAAGTCATAATGAAAGTTTTGTTCGACATTCTGCGCCATAATCCCTAAGCCTAAACGACTTAGCAATACACCTGTCACATAGCCTATAATACTGATAATCAAACCTTCTGACAACAAAAGTAAAAATAATTTTGTACGGCTCGCTCCCATCGATAGCATTAAAGCCATTTCATATTTTCGCTCTTTTAACGAATTATATAAGGAAACAAATACACTAATACCCGAAACAATAATAATGACTAAGGCGATTAGCTTCAGTGTATCAATCCCAACACCCATCAAGGCAAACAAACGATTCATTTCAATGGCTGGCGTAGCAGTCTGCATCGTAGAGTTTTCGTTAATACTTCTCGAAATCATCATCCCCATGGCTGGGTTTCTAAATTTTACGAGCATCGCTGTGATTTCCTTTTCATCCTCATGATGCTCTTCGGCTTGTTCGCTGTGTTCGTCTTCGGTAAGCAATTTCAAGGCATTGGCACCTTTTCCAGCCTCTTCTACTTCATGATGCTCGTGTACAGCCCAAACACTTTCGAGTGGGGTAATCAATACTTGATCCAGAACGGAGTTGCTTTGCTTAAGAATCCCTACTACTTTGAATTTGCTTTCTTCGTGATGGTCACCCTCGCCATCGTAACCATGCTGACTTGCAAAAGAATCACCTACTTTGAGACCTAGGTTACGAGCAACTTTGGCACCTACTACCATTTCTAGGGCATTTTCAAAGGATTTACCTTGTTCAAATTCGCCCTGAAAATGTTCAATATATTTGGGAGTTGTGCCAATAATACGATAGCCTTGATAACTATCCCCCATCGAAAGCGGAATAGCTGATTGTACCATTGGATTACGTGTAAAACGCATAGCATCTGCCATATTGATATTGCCCGTTGGCGAGTCTATCTGATATACTGCTGCCAAAATCAATTGCAGAGGACTTCCTTTGGCGCCCAATACCATATCTATTCCTTGAATATTTCGGGTAAATTTTTCTTCTAATTGTTTGCCAACCAATAACAACAAAGAGATAATGGCTATCCCTAAGGACATCAGTAAGATACTCAGGAAACTGGTTAGGGGTTTATCTTTTAGGTTTTTCCAAGAAATATGTAATAAGTTCATTTTTAGTCGATTTAGTAATTTGTCACAAGATTTATTCAAAACTCTATAAGTACAAGTGCTTCTCGAAAACATCTTTGAGACGCTGATCATGGGTTACCACCACTAGACTTGCTCCTATTTCAGAAGTTTGAGTTTTTAATAAATCTATTACGCGCAAACAGTTATCGTCATCGAGATTGGACGTAGGCTCATCTGCCAAAATTACAGAAGCATTATTCATCAACGCTCTGGCAATACTCACACGTTGTTGTTCACCTTGTGACAATTGTGTTGTTTTTTTAGCAAGATGGTCTGCAAAGCCTAGACTTTCGGCTAAGTGTTGAGCCTTTTCTTTAGCTAAAGATTTGTTTGCCAAATAGTTAGCCAACAGCAAATTGTCTAATACGCTTAGCGAATGTACAAAATGAGGTTTTTGATAAATAATCCCCACATTGGCAGCACGAAACGCTGCTGCTTGAGCACTCTCAAAATGACTTATTTCTTGATTGTGAATTTGAATAGAACCACCCGTTGGCTTCAATAAAAGCGCCATTAGGTGCAAAAAAGTAGTTTTACCACGACCAGATTTCCCCAAAATCAACATAGTTTCACCATCAGCACAACTGAAATCGGGAAACGTAAATTGTTTGGTCGGAACATTAGATTGAGTCGGATACGCAAAAGTTAATTGTTGAGTAGCTATCACAGTTGATGAATATGTTTTGGGTTGATAGATAATTGAGCGAGTAAGCCTTTGTAATTCATCAAATGCTATGATCAAGCAAAATATCTGCTTGATAAGAATCGGTTTTTAGGGATTGGTATAATTTTCAGTTCCAAAAGCTAATACCTTCATTCATTTCGCACAATACAATATTTTCTGTCTGTAAATGAGTCAGTTTTTATTACAAATATAAACACTAAGCTCATCAAAACGTACCGAACTGTGGGTTATTCAGAGGATTTAAAGATATTTTAAAGATAGGGTTTTACATGGCTAGCAATATCTCGGCAGGGATTCCTAAATGATGATAGAGATTTTTAATGACCTTTAGCGTAAGCGGTCTTTTTCTATTAAGTATTTCGGAAACACGATTTTCACCACCAAAATATTTGGCTACCTCTTTTTGTGATAAATTAAGCATTTCCAAGCGCTGTTTGATGGCGTCTATAGCATCTAATTTTTCGACAGGGTAATGTTTTTTTTCATATTCAATTGCCAAAACAGTAACTGCCTCTAGAATATCCAAAGCTTTATTTCTAATGGATTCATCTTCAATCAAATCTGCATCAACTAGATTTTCAATGATCTGGCTAGCATTATGATATTCTTCTTCTGTTCGAATGGGCTTGATTACAATGGAATCAAGGGCTGATATTTGCTGATTTGTCATCCTTCAAAGGTTTTTTATATCTTCGATTTTATCGTATTCTTTGTGAGTACCAAGAAATCTAACAAAAACAAGTTTACGAGAATACTCGTACTTAGCCACTAATCTGTATTTATTATGGCATATATTAAATACAATTCTCCCATTCCCAACGGTATCCGCATCCTTAAACAATGTGATGACTTCATTTGGGCTATTGAAATCATACTCTTCATTCACTTCATACCAAGTTTTTAATGAAGATTCAGAGTCGGGATATTTATTCCAAAAATCTCTAATGGTTCCTTTCGTAAATATTCTCATAGCAAATATAATAAAAATTCCCAAAATGGGAATTTAAGCTTAAACTGATTGTCAGCATATTTTGAAACTTTAATAGTTTATACTGTCAATTTTCTCAGAAATGGATTTGAAAACAAATAAGATATTTTGATGATTCTAAGGATGAATCAACGAAGATGCGAATGGTAGGTTGGTAGAATTTCATGATGTAGCCATTTTCAATTATTTTAATCAAATATATAGTTTTGAGTTGCTTTCTCCTAATTCGCTTACATCCTTGTATATTCATCGCCTATAATGCCATTATAAGAGATTATCTAATAATTAGTTAGATACTTTAAACCTTGGCTTTTGTCTCGTTTCTAAGTTTTTTACTTTAGAGTAGAAAGTCCTTAACATTGGCTTTATCATTCTATCATAAACACCCAATGTATAGTTATCATTTGTTAATTATGCGTTTCTCAAAGTCCCATTTTGGTAAAATTTAGCATGTTTTTGCTAATTTATTATAGAAGTTTTCAAATTTAGAATAGCATAGAACAGCTAATTTGCTAAATTTGCGTCCACTTTTGAGGAACAGCAATTTTTGAGTAGAAAGCTATGAGTAACAACGTATTATATTTTGAACTAACCACCCCAGTTGAAGACGACCGCCCAATTTATATATCTGGCAATTTTAACGGGTGGCTCCCCGACAAGGAAGATTTCCGCTTGAAGAAAACAGAGGAAGGACGATATGTGTTGAAGTTTCCACACTCTGTACCACTTCCTGAAAAACTTGAATACAAGTACACCAAAGGTGGCTGGAATCAAGTTGAGTTGGATGAATTTGGTAACGCTACTTATAATAGAGTAGTTACCAAAAAACTAGGTGTCATGCACGACTTTGTGCCACACTGGCGCTTAGACGGTTCCAACTTGCAACAAGACTTAATGCCTGAAATCCGATTGATTTCTGATTCATTCGATATGCCTCAGTTTGATACCAAACGTGCGGTATATATCTTGTTGCCTCATGATTATGACAAAACCGACAAAAAATACCCTGTTATGTATTTGCAAGATGCTCAAAACCTTTTCCAAGAAGGTTCTGAATTTGGCAACTGGGGTATCGACAAGCAGTTGGCGGTATTAGCATCTCGTGGTCATGGCGATGTGATTATTGTGGCTATTGCACACGGTGGCGAAAATCGTTACAAAGAGTATTCTCCATACAATAACCCTAAATTGGGTAAAGGTGAAGGTCGCAAGTATGTACAATTTATTAGCCGTACTTTGAAGCCTTATATCGATGCCAACTTCCGTACCCTCACCGATCGTGAGCACACAGGTATTGGTGGTAGCTCGTTGGGTGGTTTGGTGAGTATTTATGCAGGATTGATGTATCCAGAGGTATTTGGAAGATTAATGCTGTTTTCGCCATCTTTATGGATTTCTCCAAATATTTATTTCGATGCGATTGACTTTTTGAGTCATTTACCTGCTAAGATTTATGCTTATGCGGGTGGTGGCGAAGGTCATTCTATGATTCCCAATGTTGAAAAGCTCAAACAAACACTTACTCGTCAAGGTAACAAGAAGATTGAAATCAATCTTTCTCTCGACCCTGAAGGAAAACATAACGAATCACAATGGGGCAAAGAATTCCCTAAAGCCATCGAATGGTTATTCTTTTAATCATTGAGTGATTTGTGAATGAGTGATTTAGTGATTTTTTATCACATAAAAAAGCCATCTTCCACGGGAAGATGGCTTTTTGCATCACACTACCTTTATATAAAATTTTTGTATTTCAAAAATTACTAGTCCTAGACCAAGTCGCTCACTAGATAACAATACAAGCGCATATTCACTAATTCACAAATCACTCATTCACAATTATTTAAAACTCAGGAAATGGATCTTCAAACTTTTTCTTGGCTTCCATTTGTTTGATTTCCTCCTCGGTGCATAAACAAGATTGTAACTCTTGAATGAGTAATGCTTTATCTAAATCTTGCCCAATAATCACTAATTCATTGATACGGTCGCCAAATCGTTCATCCCAACGCTTCATGATTTCGTCTTTTGAGTCTTTCCAAGCAGGATAAAAAGAACGCTCCCACTTGGGTACGCCAGCCCACCATTTTCCTGCGTAATCTGCACGAAGCGAACCACCCGCCTGTCCCCAATTTAGGGCATCTTTAGGTCTTGAAGCTAACCAAAATAAGCCTTTAGAACGAATAATTCCTGCATGCCAATGTTGATTAATGTAATTCCAAAAACGTGTAGGATGGAATGGACGGACGTCTCTAAAGACAAAAGAACTAATACCATATTCCTCGGTTTCGGGCGTATGACTCCCCTTTTCTAATTCTTGAATCCAGCCTGCCGATTGCGAGGATTTTTCGAAATCAAACAAGCCTGTATTGAGAATATGGGAGGTTTCAATTTTTCCAAAAGTCGATTCTACAACTTTAGCCTCAGGGTTCAACTTCTGAATAATGGTCTTTAACTCCGCAACTCTTTCGCGAGGAAGCAAATCGGTTTTGTTCAAAACAATGACATTAGCAAATTCTATTTGGTCTGTCAATAGATTTACGATGGTGCGTTGGTCATTAGGATCTTCGTCATTGAGGCCGCGAGTCCAGACAGTATCAATAGAGCCAAAGTCTTTGGCAAAATTAAAACAGTCAACCACAGTCACCATCGTGTCTAGTTGGGCAAAACGAGAAAGGTCAATTCCGCTGTTTTCATCAACATACGAAAAAGTTTGAGCCACAGGTAAAGGCTCCGATATACCCGTGGACTCTATGAGCAAATAATCAAAACGCTGATCTTTGGCGAGTTTTTCAACCTCCACCATCAAATCTTCACGAAGTGTACAGCAGATACAACCATTGGACATTTCGACCAGCTTTTCTTCTGTTCTTGAAAGTACATTTTCTTGTTTGACCAACTGAGCATCTATATTTACTTCACTCATGTCGTTGACAATTACTGCTACTTTCAAGCCTTCTTTATTATGTAAAATATGGTTGAGTAAAGAGGTTTTTCCAGCACCCAAAAAGCCACTCAATACTGTTACTGGTAATTTTCTGTTTGACATTTTTTACAAAATTTTATGTTAAAATAATGTGTCGTAATCAACCCCAAAGAGGCAATCCACCCCAAATACTGCGCAAACCAGACTTGGTCTTCATAGAGTAAAGCCCAAACAAAAACGAGATACGCCACCCAAAGTCCTATTCGGATGCCTTTGGGCGTATGTTTGTGTGAACTCATCCAAACGGCTATTAAGCCCAAGCCTATAAATAAATAATCCCAAGTAGGATGATGCGCAAACCCCAAGCTCTCCAACTGAACCTCCCATTTAAACAATAGCATAATCGGCATCAGCATACAATGTATAAGGCATATCCCCGAACTAACTATGCCTACATAATCAAAAGTGTTTTTTCTCAAATTTTCCATAAATGCAACATTGTTGCAAATATAGAATATCAAAATTCATTTTTGCAACATTATTGCGAATATTTAAAATATGTTTTTATATTTGCAACACCATTGCATTAATTCAACTAAACAAAAATCAACGAAAACACTTTGTCAGGCACTCTCAAATTACCTTTTGCTACAACTGACATTCGTAGTCCTTTTTTAATACACTCATTTATGAAAAACTTACGTAAACCCCTCACAATTTTGGCTTTAGCCATTGCTGTCATTACCGTTAGTAGTTGTAAAAAAGACGCTCCTGACCCTGTACAGGATAGCGAAAACCTTACGACGTTAAAGCTCAACTTTACATCGGGAGGTGTCACCAAAACATTTGCATTTAAGGATATTGATGGTATCGGTGGTAATGCTCCTGTAGTAGATAATATCAGTTTAGATGCCAACAAAACCTACAGTGTAACGGTACAGGTATTGGACGAAAGCAAAAGTCCAGCAGAGGATATTACATCAGAAATAGAAGCCGAAAGCTTTGAGCACCTGTTCGTGTACACACCAACACCAAGCAATTTGTTGACGATAACCCGTACTGATAAAGACAATAGAAACCTAGAAATTGGTCTAAAAGCTTCGGCTGTTACAACCAATGCAGGAACAGGAACATTAAGAGTTGTTTTGTATCACCAACCACCACAAAATGGTGTGCCTATCAAAGATGGTACAGCTAAAGGAAGTACAGACTTTGATGCACAATTCAATGTAACAATCAAATAATTTGCCTAGTAAAATGTGGTGGTGATAAAACACTTTTGGTATTTCATCCATTTTATCAACACTTTGTACCTATACCTCTTAGTATCGAATCTGCAAAAACCTCTATATTTGTGTGTTTTTGCAGATTTTTTTATGCTTATAACTCCTAAAACTAAGTTTTTCAAGAATTTACAAAAAGGGTTATAAAAGCTCATATACCAACCAATCTCGATGATTTCAGTAGCGCTTTGCACCTACAATGGTGCCAAATATCTAGGTGAACAATTAGAAAGTATTCTGAACCAAACTCGCTCGGTCAATGAAATCGTAATTTGCGACGACCGCTCTACCGATGCAACTGCTGATATTGTTAAAGCTTTTCAAGACAAAGCTCCTTTTCCGATATATTTTTATAGAAATGACTCACAACTAGGCTCAACCAAAAACTTTGAAAAATGTCTTCAATTGTGCCAAGGAGATATTATTTTCTTATGTGATCAAGATGATTCTTGGATGCCTGAAAAGGTTGAAAAATTAGTGGGCTATCTCGAAAAAAATCCTCAGCAACAAATGGTATTTAGCAATGCTGGTATGATGGATGAAAAATCAGAGCGCATAGCAGGAAAAATCTGGCAGGAAGTCATGTTTGATGATAATATGCAAAAAATCTGGCAAGCAGGTGGCGCTGCTCAGATTTTGTATAAAGGTTATGTAGTGACTGGTGCTACGGTAGCATTACGTAAAAGTGCACTATCCAAAATGTTGCCTTTCCCTACATCGGTAAAAGATTTGATTCATGATGCGTGGATGTCTATTTCATTGGCGCTCAAAAATCAGATTGGTTTCATCAATGAAGAACTCATTTTGTACCGTCGTCATAGTGCTCAGCAAGTAGGTTTTGGCGGTGGTGGCGAAGCTGTTAGCTTCAAACAACGTTTTTCGAGACCTAGGGCCGAAAAACTTCTTCCCATTCAGGAAGAATTACATCGTTTAGAATCCACTTTGGCTTTACTCAAACAATATTATCCAGAAGTACCTGCTAGTCAATTTGCCAAATTGGAATCACATCTAGATTTTGTCAAATTTAGACTTGAATTACCTGAAAATCGTTTGTTAAGAATATTCCCTGTTACACTTAAGTTTTTGACAGGCAAATACTACGACCCTCAAAAACATTGGTGGAAAACTTTATTGGGGGATATAATAGAATAAGTTTTAGAGGGGTCAGGCAAAAAGGGATTAGTAAAAAATATCTATTTTCTCTGTTCCCTTTTTGCCTATCCCCTAGTGCCTAAAACCTCAACCAGCAAACACAATGTCCAAACATATAAAAGCTACTCCAAAGAAAAATCAGGTTGCAGTGGTGATACCGATGTATAAATCTGATATGACACCGTTTGAGCAAAAGTCTTTTGAACAGTGTATCAAAATTTTGGGGCATTATCCTATCGTAATTATCAAACCCGAATCTTTGGATTTGGCGCATTTGAAGCAACAGCACGCTGCTATTCAATTTCAAAGCTTTGAGGATAAATATTTCAAAGGCATAGAAGGCTATAATGCTTTGCTTACGACTGTGCATTTTTATGAAGCTTTTACGGCTTACGAATATATGCTGATTTATCAGTTGGATGCTTTTATTTTTAGTGATCAACTTACAGAGTGGTGTAATGCAGGTTTTGATTATGTGGGCTCACCTCATATCGAACCTGAACGATGGAATATCGGAAGCAAACTTCCAGGAAATTATCACCAATTCCGTCGAATTTTTATGAATGGAGGGTTTTCGTTAAGAAGGGTCAATGCCATGATTCGTTTCTTGAAGATTTTGAAGTTTTTCAAAAAAGAGTGGATTTCAAATGAAGATGGTTTGTTTTCGCTTCACTTTATTCAGCTTCGTCCATATAGACCATTACTAAAGCTTCCTAATTGGCAACAAGCATTAAAATTTGGATTTGAACAACATCCTCAACTCTGCTATGAACTCAATAACCAACAACTCCCCTTCGGTTGCCATGCTTGGGAAAAATATGATTATGAGTTTTGGGAAAAATATATGTAAAAAGGCAATATGCCGTAGGCTATAAGCATTAAGCTATTCTTAAATTGCTTAATGCCTACGGCTAACAGCATATTGCCTTTTTTTAATTTGTTGGCTTATCGGGTACTGGGGCTGAAGCATGATAGCCCGAAAATACCACTTGGGCATATTTGTCTAAAAGTTCTTTTACACGCTCCTGCGATTCAGACTTTACAATTACGCCTACATGAAACTCTTCGTCCATACGCCAACAAACTTCCGAATCATCAAAAATCATAGGATCGGTATATCGCTGACGAGTCAAGGAAATCAAGATACCAGCATACGTATTTTGCACTTCGGGTAAAGTATATTCCAGATTACGAGCCATAGCTGTTTCGATATTTGCCCATTCGCGCCATAGGTTAATACCCGTAGCAGCCTCTACCATTTCGGCCAAATGTGCCCCTCCTACTCTTGAGGCTGTTTCTAAAAAGATAAACTTTCCTGTCTCGTGGTCACGAATAAACTCGGTATGGCTTGCACTAAATTTCATTCCGAAGGCTTTCAATACCTGTTCATTCATTTCTTTTAAAGCCAAATCTTCCTCCGAGCCAACTTCCACGGTCATAGAGCGAAACACTCCACCACCATGCGCTACTTCCATTGGAGTTGATAAATAGCGACTACAGCGTGTAAAAATCGGCTGACCACCCACCGTCAAGGAATCTACGTGGTAAACATCCCCAGGACGAAACTGCTCCACCAGATATTCAGGACGGCGTTCGCCTAAGTAATGCACCACCTCCCACAATTGTTCTGAGTTATGAACTTTACGAATACCCGTAGCAGAAGCCTCCGAGCGAGGTTTTACCACACAAGGAAACTGCACTTTTTGGGTAAACTCAAATACGTCATTATCATTAAACAAAGATGAAAACATTGGCACATTAATTCCTGCCTCCTCTGCCTTCATACGCATCGCCAATTTATCTCTAAACAACCGTCCTGTAGTTTGTCCCATGCCAGGAATACGAAAATGCTCGCGGAGATGAGCTGCTTTTTCTACATCAAAATCATCGAGTGCGACAATACGATCTATTTTTCGGGAGCGCATCGCATAACCTAACCCAAGAATAATCTCTTGAATATCTATACTTCCATCGGGTTTCTCTTCTACGTAAAAAAACTCATCGACGGCTTCACGTGCCCACGGACGATGCTCTAGTTTTTTATTGGTCAACAAGAAAACCCTATTTCCTGCTTGCTTACAAGCACGCAAAAACTCATTGCCTTTGAAATAGGTTGAGATACATAAAAAGGTTAATTCTTTTGTCATAAAGTAAAGGGCTATATCTGTTTTGGTTAGAGTGTCTTAGAGGTACACTAAAAGAAGATACCAGAACTAAAAGGGCAGAAAGTCTCAATGCTATGCAACAACACGACTTTATTGATTAAAGCCTTTGATACCTTTCTTAAATATAGCAAAAAAGATGGGGATTGAAAGAAAAACAGAAGGGAAAATATTTAGGAAACAGGCATAAAGTGAGAAATAATCTTGTTACTAGACAAAACGAATAAAAACGATTCAAGCGTTGCGACACCTTCAGATAAAGAGTGATGGGTTCAGTTTCAAAACTATTAAAAAAGCTAGTCCAAGACTAAGTCTTGAACTAGCCATTCAATCAAACACTCTTTGCCTTGTGCCTCGTTGCCTGTTGCCTTCTTTTACAAAACTCCTTCAATAAAATCAATCAACAAACGAATACCATAGGCAGTGCCCGCTCGGCTTGGAACGAATTCTGTATCACCAAAGGCTGTACCTGCAATATCGAGGTGTGCCCAGCTATTATGATTTTCGGTAAATACTTCCAAAAATTTAGCCGCAGAGATAGCTCCTGCCATAGGTTTTCCCGAATAATTTTTCACATCGGCAATGTCAGAGGCTATATCTTCTTTATACAAATCCCACAAAGGCAGCCTCCACAAACGTTCTCCTGTACGTGAACCAGCGTTACTAAGACGAGTTGCCAATTGGTCATTGTTGGTAAATAAGCCTGCTGCATGATAGCCCAATGTCGAGATACAACTTCCCGTCAAAGTAGCCAAATCAATTAGATAATCGGTTTTATAATTTTTGACCATATACCCCAATCCATCCGCCAAAATCACGCGTCCCTCAGCATCAGTGTCGATTATTTCGATGGTTTTTCCTAAATAAGAACCAATAACATCGCTTGGTTTAAAAGATTTGGCATCTACAGCATTTTCACAAGTAGGCACAACCCCTATAATATGCACAGGAAGTTTGAGTTTGGCTGCTAGTTCTACCGTACCTAACACTGCGGCAGCTCCTCCCATATCCGATTTCATAAGGTGCATATTGGTAGAGGATTTGATAGAAATACCTCCTGTATCAAAAGTTACCCCTTTACCTACCAACCCAATTGTTTTTTGTGGCAAAGGAAAACGATATTCGACCACAATCATAGCAGGGTCATGCTCGCTTCCTTGACCTACCGCTAATAACGCCTCAAAACCATCTTTCTCTAGGGCAGGTCGGTCGATGATATGAGCAGAATAACCAAATTTTTGTGCAGAAGCTACAGCCCAGTCACATAAGACCTGGGGCGTTTTCTTGTTGGCTGGAGCATTCATCAAATCAAAAATCTCCATCTGAGTTTCGGCTGTGGCAATGCCTTTATCAACTAAATTTTTGGCATTTTCACCGAATAATTCACCAGCGACTAGGTTAATCTGACCATTTTGACCAAATACCTCTGAAACAGTTTCACTTTCTGTTTTGTAGAGTTTGCTGTTGTATTGTCCCAACACAATACCATTGGCAACCCATTCGAGTTGTTCAAGATTAAGGGACGAAACAACAACATCTATTTGGGCAGCTATTCTTGTTTTTTGATGGTGGAAGAAATAGCGTAAAGCCTTGATCACTTGCGCAGAATCAGCATTTTTTCCTAGTCCTAAGAAAAATACTTTTTGGGCTTGAGTGGTATAAAACGAAAACGTTTCCTTTAACTCTGCCTTAAATTCTTTTGCCAAAACCTCCGCATCAAAAGCTTCTTGATTGGCTATAACTTGTAATTGTGTCAATAAATCATCACTTTGATTTAGGACATATAAACGGCTTTGCGCCTGAGTATCGAAAGAAGAAGAAAGAATAACAGACATAGTTTTGAAAGCTTACGGCAATCGGGTAGCAGTGTTGATTGCCAATGTATATCAACCAAAAATGCCACCTTGGGGGTGGCATTTTATGGGGATTAATTAATATTCGTCTTCATTAAAGAAGAAGTCGTCTTTTGTAGGATAATCTGGCCAGATTTCTTCGATACTCTCGTAAGGTTGACCATCATCTTCCAATTCTTGTAGGTTTTCGACTACTTCTAACGGCGAACCTGTACGGATCGCATAGTCAATTAATTCATCTTTTGTTGCTGGCCAAGGAGCATCTTCTAGGTATGATGCAAGTTCTAGTGTCCAATACATATTCTTTCTCTAAATTTGGTTACTGATTAAACGAAGGTAATAGAGCAAACAACTGACTATAAATTAATTATGTCTTTTATAAATGCTTATTTTACCCCTATTTTTTTGATTGATTTAATAGGACTGCAAAAGTACAAGTTTTTTGAAATTACCAACATTACTGGTTTGTAATTATTTAGATAATTCAAATAAATTTTCAAAATGATAAATATGGGGTTATTTGCCTACCTTTTTTCTCTATTTCTACAAAAAAAGCCCAAATACTATCTCTATTTTGATTTTCTCATGCGTAATTAACTAATTTTTCTATAAAAAAGTATATTCAAAACCCTGTTTTTTTCTGAAAAGTGCCTTTAATTTTTGGGTTTTTACGAAAGAGACACATAACTAATTGATTATGAATCTATAGATACCTATATCCTAACAAAATCTTCTCCCAACGATTTTACTTAAATAAGATTCTGGATATTGTCTTGAAGAATATTCTATCACGACTATATTTGCAGCATATTTTACACCACATTAATTCTTCACACTCTATGAAACATTTCAGTCTAAAAAAACTCCTTTACTACGCACTATTCTTATTATTCTCTCCTACGGCTCAAGCTACAGCATTATGTTTACCCTAGGTTACCGTATCTAAGCTATTCAAACATGAAACTTTGGTATTTTTTTACCGTTAAATAAAATCTTGTTAAGTACTTATTAAATTTTTTTATTAAATGATTCATCAAAAGTCACTTGAAATGATACCTTTACATATATTTTAAAAATCCCTTTTTTCTGGTAATATTTTATGAAAATTGAAATTTGCGCTTACTCGCTCGAATCATGTATCGCTGCCGAGCAAGGAGGCGCCAATCGTATCGAACTGTGTGCTTCGCCTTACGAAGGTGGCACAACTCCATCAGCAGGCCTTATTCAACTAGCCAAACAACATACTTCTATCGAGGTGCATGTCATGATTCGTCCACGTGGTAGCGATTTTTGCTACTCAGCATTGGAAATTGAGCAAATGAAACAAGATATGCTCTCTGCCAAACAACTCGGAGCAGATGGTTTTGTTTTAGGTATTTTAGAAAAAAATGGTCGTGTCAATGTTGAACAGACAAAGGCATTCGTCGAAATAGCTCATCCTCTGCCAGTTACTTTTCACCGTGCCATCGACATGACTCCTGATTATCTTCAAGCACTCGAAGATATTATTGAAGCAGGTTGTAAACGTATCCTAACTTCAGGACAAAAAAATCTAGCAGAAGAAGGGGCTGATAATCTTAAAGCGTTAATTGAGCAAGCCAATGAACGTATTGAGGTGATGATTGGAAGTGGGGTAAATGTTCGTAATGCTTTGAAATTAGCAGAATTAAAACCCAATGCATTACATTTTACGGGCAAATCAACCAGAGATTCCGAAATGGAGTATAGAAAAGAAGATATTGTTATGGGCGGTCTTTCGGAAGTACCCGAATATGGTGTGATGTATTCAAATGTCGAAAAAATTCGTGCTGTGGTAGCACTATTCAAATCTGCTTAGCATTTTTGAATTCTATTTTTATAGATTGAGTAACAACTTATTTGAATAACTGAACATACCTCCACCGTACCCCAAACATCCAATTTTTCAGATATGAAACGTCGTACCTTTATTCAACAAACCTCTGCTTTGGCTGGACTTTCTACCTTAGCAGCTCATCAAACTCAAGCTCAAAATTCAGCTCCTGCTGAGTTTCCGATTATTATTTCTACTTGGAACAACGTCAAAGCTAATGAAGCAGCTTGGGCGATGGTTCAAAAAACAGGTCGTGCACTCGATGCTGTAGAGGCTGGCGCATGGGTTCCTGAAGCGGATCCCAATGAAATTACGGTAGGTTATGGCGGTTTGCCCGACCGTGATGGACACGTTACGCTAGACGCCTGTATTATGGACGAAAAGGGTAATGCTGGCTCGGTAACTTTTCTTGAGGGCATTATGCACCCTATCTCGGTAGCACGTGCTGTGATGGAAAAAACTCCACACGTAATGTTATCGGGTGAAGGAGCCTTGCAATTTGCTCTTTCGCAGGGTTTCAAAAAGCAAAACTTACTAACCGAAAGTTCTAAAAAGGCTTGGTTGAAATGGAAAAAAGAATCTAAATACGAGCCAAAAATTAATATCGAACGCCACGATACCATTGGACTTTTGGCATTAGGCAAAAAAGGCGAAGTATCTGGAGCTTGTACCACTAGCGGTATGGCTTACAAAATGCACGGCCGTGTGGGTGACTCTCCGGTAATTGGTGCCGCAGTATTTTGCGACGATGAAGTAGGTGGTGCTTGTGCCACAGGCTTAGGAGAGTTTGTATTGAAAACCCTAGGTTCATTTCTTATTGTAGAGCTGATGCGCAATGGACATACACCACAACAAGCTTGTGAAGCTGCGATTATGCGTATTGTTAAAAGATATAACTACAAAGAATTCCAGATTGGTTATTTGGCTGTTAATAAAAAAGGCGAATATGGTGCATATTCAATTCAAAAAGGTTTTAGCTATACGCTTACCAAAGAAGGTGTCACCAAAGTTTACGATTCAGATTATTACATGAAGTAAAAAGAATAACACAGCGTTTAAAGACATAAAATAGCGTTGACGATATTTTATTAATTCTATTCTTTAATTCCTGTAGATGCAACAAATCCCTTCAAGCTTTCATTTGTAGTTTGAAGGGATTTTTTATGAGCCAAAAAATAATAACTTATTATTCGGGAAAAGATTTTCCGCCTACGACTTAAAGAACTATTCAAAGAAATAATTGTACATACCTTATTCTACACAACTAAATAGGCGTACTTATAAAATGGTAAAAATAGTATATATTAAAGTCATTATATTTACCTCAAGACATATATAAAACATAACAATCTGACTATTAATTAATTATAACAAAAGTACTTCGATAAGGCTTTTGTATTTAGCGGATTTGAGGGCTTTTATCTATATTTTTTGATAATTAGATTTTATTAAGAAATGCCTCAAATTGCCCATTTTGAGCCAAAATAGAAATATGGCATTAAGTTTCCTATTCATTGAATATACTTATATATTAGCAACCTAATAGCTTGGTACAAGCAGCCAAACCTTATAACTAAGAGCCGATGGAAATACAAAATCCTTTACAATCTGCTACCCAAAAACAAAAGATATTAATAGAAATTGCCTGGGAAACCTGCAACCAAGTAGGTGGTATTTATACTGTAATTCGTACAAAGGTCCCTTCAATGGTGGAAAAATGGGGCGATGACTACTTCTTGCTAGGACCGTACTTCCCACAAACAGCATCTGCCGAATTTGAACCTATTCATGATTTAGATGATTCAGTTTTAGGTAAAACTGTTCAGAAGATGCGCTCAATGGGCTATGGCGTGCATTATGGTTACTGGCTCGTAACTGGAAAGCCTCGCATTGTCTTATTTGATTTTTGGTCAATCTACAACAATATCAATGCCCTCAAGGCAGGCTTGTGGGAGCGTCATCAGGTATCTACGTTGAATACTGAGGAATTGGTAAGTCATGTAATTGCTTTTGGTGAAATGGTTCGTGTATTTTTGACCGAATTAGCCAAAGAACAACAAAATAAGATTGACATTGTAGCGCATTTCCACGAATGGATGGCAGCTTCGGCTATCCCTGATTTGCGCAAAGACCAAATTAAAGTAGCAACAGTTTTCACTACTCATGCTACCATGTTGGGTCGTTATCTGGCTGGAAACGTACCAAATTTTTACGATAAAATAGATACTTTCGACTGGCTCAAAGAGGCTCGTCATTATGGTATTGAAGCTCAAGCCACGTTAGAACGTTTGGCAGCATTACAGGCACATGTTACCACCACGGTGAGTGATGTCACTGCCAAAGAATGTGAGTTTTTATTAGGAAAAGTCCCTGACTTGATTTTACCTAATGGTTTGAATATCACAAGATTCTCGGCTATGCACGAGCATCAAAACTTACATACCAAATACAAAGACCGTATCAATGAGTTTGTGATGGGGCACTTCTTCCAAAGTCAACCATTCAATCTTGAGAAAACTTTATACTTCTTTACCTCAGGGCGTTATGAGTATAGCAACAAAGGTTATGATTTGACCCTTGAAGCGTTGGCTCGCTTAAACTGGAAAATGAAGCAAGCTAAGATTGATAAGACGGTCGTAATGTTCTTTATTACCAAACAACCTTATCACTCTATAGACCCAGAAGTATTGCATTCACGTGCGGTAATGGACGAAATCCGCGAAACTTGTAATTCTATCGAAAAACAAGTGGGCGAGCAGCTTTTCAAAGCATCTGCATCGTCGAGCGATTTACAAATGCCAGACTTGAACAACTTTGTGGATGAGTATTGGCGTTTGCGCTTGAGAAGGACGATTCAGACTTGGAAAAACAACAAACGTCCAAAAGTCGTAACGCACTTGCTAAAGCAAAATGACGGTATTACAGATTTTGTTCAAAAATCTAACTTGATGAACAATCCTGAGGATAAGGTGAAAATTGTTTACCACCCAGACTTTATTGTTTCGACTAATCCACTATTTGGTCTTGATTACGGGCAGTTTGTACGTGGCTGTAATCTAGGCGTTTTCCCAAGTTATTATGAGCCATGGGGTTATACTCCGCTCGAATGTATAGCTCGCGGTGTACCGACTATCACGTCTGACTTGTCAGGTTTTGGAGATTATATGATGCAAATCATGCGTGACTACGAACATTGGGGAGTTATGGTTGTAAATCGTAAAACACAAGACTTCTATAAAGCCGCTGAACAGTTGTCGGAAATGTTATTGAAGTTTGTCAAACAAAGTTTACGTGAACGAATCACCCAGCGTAACCGTGTCGAAAGCATTTCGGATACCTTTGACTGGTCGAATCTAAGAACGTACTATGACACGTCTCATGACTTGGCGTTGAAAAGAAGAAAATAAAACGATTTTTATGTCAAAATAAAAGAATAAGATTTAAGTTACTAGGCAAAAGGCATCAGGCAAATAGTTTTTAAATAACCACAGCCTTATTTCGCTATAAGCTAAAAAACAAAGGTGTGTTTATACAATTATAAAAACCTGTTGCCTAGTGCCTAAAGCGCATCACTTAAATCTTATTTTTGCACTAATACTTATCTTGCTTGTCTTTGGTGCATTTATCCTTATCAACCTCTAACTCTGACATTTACCACCTCATTCAGTCTTCAAACGACATTTTGCACACTTCCTTTGAATTGTTTTCTGAATAAAAAATAAATCTGCATTTGTGCAGAAATACCTACGAGTTAGTTTCCTGATATTGACACAATCAATTTATTCTGTTAAGTTTGTTTAGAACACTTATAAGATTAGTTAGCGAATGGATTTTCTAAATGAAACGCTAGTTTGGCTCATGAAAAAGCGTCTTCCTCGTATTCAGGCTTTTATGGATAGGCCGATGGATACGCAAGAGACGATGTTTTGGCAATTAATCCAAACTGCTAAGAATACAGAGTGGGGTAAAAAATACGATTTCCGTAGTATTTCTTCTATTCGGGACTTTCAGCAACGTGTTCCTATTTCTTCTTATGAAGATTTGTTTCCTTTTATTGAACGAATCATGAAAGGAGAACAGAATGTTCTTTGGCCTTCGAATATCCAGCATTTTGCCAAATCTTCTGGTACTACCAATGCCCGTAGTAAGTTTATTCCTGTATCGAAAGAATGTCTCGATGATTGCCATTTTATGGGTGGCAAAGATATGATGACGCTTTTGGTAGAAAACAAACCAGATACCGAAGTTTTTAGTGGCAAAGGTTTGTCCATTGGTGGAAGTTTATCGTCCAATCAATTGAATTCACGTAGTGTCATGGGCGACGTATCGGCGGTAGTGATGAAAAACTTGCCTATTTGGGCTCAGATTATTCGTACACCTTCTTTGGATGTAGCTTTGATGGATGTTTGGGAGGAGAAAATCCAAAAAATGGCGGAAGTCACCTCTCAAGAAAATGTCACAAGTATATTGGGAGTTCCTACATGGACATTGGTATTAATTGACAAAATTTTAGAAATTACAGGTAAAGACAATATTCTAGAAGTGTGGCCCAACTTTGAATTTTTCATTCATGGAGCAGTCGCTTTTCATCCTTATCGGGATATGTTCCGAAATAAAGTTTTCCCTTCTGAAAGTGTTAATTATTTAGAGATTTATAATGCTTCTGAAGGATTCTTTGGCGTACAAGATGATATTTCACGCAAAGACGAAATGATGTTGATGCTTGATTATGGTATTTTTTATGAATTTATTCCAATGGAAGAAATCGAAAAAGAATACCCCAAAGCTGTTTCGTTGGAGGAAGTAGAAATAGGAAAAAATTACGCCATTATCATTTCTACGAATGCAGGGTTATGGCGCTATAAAATCGGCGATACGATTCGATTTACAACTAAATATCCTTATCGCTTCAAGATTTCGGGACGTACCAAGCAATTTATCAATGCCTTTGGAGAAGAAATCATTGTCGAAAATTCAGATATAGCTATCACCAAAGCATGTGAAGCTACAGGAGCGATTATCAATGATTATACCGCTGGGCCAGTGTATATGGACGGTGGCAAAAGTGGTTGCCACGAATGGATTATTGAGTTTGACCAAGAACCTAATAACCAAGAGGTATTCAATCAGGTTTTAGACCAAACGTTGCGCTCTATCAATTCGGATTATGATGCGAAGCGCTATAAAGATATGGTACTGACTCCTCCTAAAATCAATGTAGTCCAAAAAGAAACCTTCTATTCATGGATGCGTAGTAAAGGTAAACTAGGCGGGCAACACAAAGTACCACGATTATGCAACTCACGAGAATATTTAGATAGTGTTTTAGCAGTAGTTAATCAGAATAATACAGCTAATGTTAATTAACTAGATATGAGTCATCACAAATTGAGTGAATGTTGAATGAGTGATTATTAAAAAAATCTATATTCTAACAGTAGAGACGCAATACTTTGCGTCTAGCAATGAGTGATCTAGCTTATTAATATCAAAAAAGGCAGTCGAAAAATAATTTTTGACTGCCTTTTTTGATGTATAGTTGGAGAATAAGCCTAATTCTAAAATTCGGGATGACTCATATTTATTTAACCTAATGAGTACAATTTTCCTAAAATTTCAATCCAAAATCAATCACTAATTGGTTGGTTTTGGTAATCATATCCGCAAATGAACTCCCTCTGTTGATTTCAGAAAGTCCTCTTTGATATTGTAATCCAAAGAAAAAAGCATCTGTTCCAGTACCTAATTTTTTCTCAAAACCAGCTCCCAATAACAAGTTGGCTTCACCAAAGCCAAAAATTCCAGAATTAGGCGATACTCTATCACGATATTGCACTAGAGCATTTTTGGCGTAATTGACAGGCTTTTCGGCAATATTTATATCCAAAGTTCCTCCAAACTGAATGTAGAAAGGCATTCCTGGAGTAACTTGATCACTAAAAATCTTAAGTGAAACAGGTATTTGCAGATATTGAAGATTGAATTCTGCCGCGTTTGCTCTAATCTCGTCTTTAGTCAAGGGTTTTTGTACAAAGACATCAGTTTCATAAAAGCTATTATAAATATCATACGAAATGCCTTTTACTGTGTACCACAACCCCGTACTAAAAGCATATTTTTGCGAAAAATAAAAATCAGCCACAGGTCCTACTGTCATATTTATTTTGGCAGCACCATCCGACATTCCTTTAAAGTTTTTGACACCTTCGAAAGAAACAAAAGTAATTGCTGGCGAAAATTTAAAGCCAATTGACATATTATTGAATCGCCCACCCCAATACTCACGAGAGGCTGACGACAAGCTAGATGACCATAATTGATTCTGAGCTAGGACATTTGTAATACTAGCTAGAATAAAAAGGGCTATTAATACGTTTTTCTTCATAATTTTGCAGGTACTTACCTGATATATTTTTGATTGATTAAACAAGTTTTCAAGGATGTGTTGTATCGTTATACTTTTGATTTTCAAACTATAAAACAGACAATTGGTCAATTTATTTTGTCGATGGTGTTGGTTTGAGAATTTCAGTACCTCATTTTGCTTTATAAAAAGCCCAAAGAATAACTTAAAATATCAAGGTATTTGAGAACAAGAATTGAAATTTAGATAAATCCAATCAACTATTTGAACCCTGATTGCTTTCAACAACCACCATACACATGAATCTCTTTGCAAAAATAGGACTTCTCTTTTTAGTTTCAGTATGCCTTTGGGCTTGTAATAATAATACAGACGGCGAACCCGATGTAAGTAATGTTAAAGTTGATGTCAAGATTCAGTATTTAGACAAAGAGCTTTTTGCTTGTAAAACAGAAGAAGACGTTCTTATTTTTCTAAAAAAATACACGGACTTTGCGAGCCAGTATTTCAATACAACGCCTGCATCGTTTCCTGCTTTGGCCAACAAACTGTTTCCGCAGATTAGCAGTCCAGCCCTACAAGATTTCTATCAACAATCCCAAGAAAAAGTATTTTTTGGTAATCAAAATCTTGAGAATGACTTCAAAGATGCTTTCCAGCATATCAAGTACTATTATCCAGACTTTAAAGAACCTAAAATTTATACTATTTTTACAGGCTTTTTCGGACAAGGAACAATCCTTAATCCAGAACTACGCGTAAGTGATTCAACTATTATTGTTGGATTAGATTACTTTATGGGTGAAAAAGGCAAATATCTTCCTGATGTTTATGATTATCAGATCAAAAAGATGTCTCCGACTGTCATTGTACCACAAGCTATATTGCAACTTTCGAGCCGATATAATGCCACTAATTCACAAGATAGAACACTATTGGCCGAAATGATTTGGTACGGAAAAAGTTATGTTTTTGGAAAAGTAATGATGCCTTCTAAAGCTGATAGTGTATTTTTGGGCTATTCAAACGAGCAGCTAAACGCCACCTATGCTAATCAAGAAGTAGTTTGGGCATATTTTATCGATAACAAACTTTTGTATTCGACCCAAGGCCCTGTCAAAGGAAAGTACATTGGCGAACGCCCTTCAACACCTGAAATTGGCCCTGCTTGCCCAGGAGGAATTGGTAGATGGATAGGATTCAGAATCGTTTCAAAATATTATTATGATGACGAAAAACTAACCATTCAAGATTTGATGAAAGAGCCTGATGCACAGCGTATTTTTGAGGCATCTAAATACAAAGGAGTACCTGACGAAGAATAATACAAAGTAGCCAACCATTTAGCGCTATTTTATGTTATGATTTCGAGATTGATTAAAGAAATTTAAGACTATCACATCGATGGTCAAACCAACTAATAATTCATTTAATATCAACTGTTGTCAGCGAATCGAGAACAGTGTTATTCAAACATGGCAAAGCGAAGCGATAGATTTGGAGACGATGCTTCTCCACAGGATAAAAAGAAAATTACCAAAGAAGGACTAAGAAAAGCGTTATCGATTTTTAGATTTACAGCACCTTACAAAGGAACATTTGCGATCGGGTTTATCTTTTTGATTTTATCACAAATCACCTCGATGAGTGTGCCTTTGTTGATGGGACAAATGGTAGCCTCTATCCTTTCTCCCAACAATGCCCAACAAATGCAGGCCATGTCCAACAATCCTATGATGCAGCAAATGCAAAGTAGCTCGGTCATGAACTTGCCAAAGCTAACGCTCGACCAAATGACGCTGTTGTTTTTAGCAATTTTGGCAGCACAAGCTTTGTTTTCGTTCTTTAGAGTTTACACTTTTTCGAGAGTAACAGAGCGCTCGATTCGAGATATTCGTAAAGAGCTTTATGGCAAAATGATTTCTTTGCCTGTAACGTTCTTCGAAAAAAACCGTGTAGGCGAACTAATGAGCCGTATTACTTCGGATGTAACTCAATTACAGGATATTCTTTCGGTTACATTAGCTGAGTTTTTCCGCCAAATCTTTACCTTAATTGGAGGGATCTGTTTGATTATTTATTTCTCAGGAAAACTTACGTTATTCATGCTATCTACTTTCCCGATTTTGGTAGTAGCAGCTTTCTTTTTTGGAAAATTTATCCGTAAAAATTCTAAAAAGGTACAAGACGAATTAGCACAAACCAATGTAATTGTAGAAGAAACCCTTCAATCTGTGAATGTTGTAAAAGCGTTTACTAACGAAGCTTTTGAAGTAAATCGTTATACAACTTCACTCGAAAAAGTGTTGAATTGGGCACTTCGTACTGCCACTTTTAGAGGTAGCTTTATTTCATTTATCATTTTTGTTTTGTTTGGAGCTATTGTAGGGGTTGTTTGGTACGGTGGTCATTTGGTACAAAATCATGAATTGACATTCGATAAATTATTGACATTTATTATCTATACTGGCTTTATTGGTGGTTCTGTAGGTGGTTTAGGAGATATTTATGCTCAAATTCAAAGAACGATTGGCGCTTCAGAGCGTATCCTTGAAATCTTGGACGAAGAAGGAGAAGTATCTACTAACGAGCCAGTAATACCTGTGCATGTCAAAGGTGAAATTGTGTATGATAATGTTGCTTTTGCATACCCATCTCGCCCAGATGTGCAAGTATTGAAAAATATTTCACTGAAGGTAGAAGCTGGTAAAAAAATAGCTTTAGTTGGCTATTCTGGTGGTGGGAAATCGACAATTGTGGGTTTATTGCTTCGCTATTATCGATTGAATAGTGGTAAGATTTTGGTAGATGGTCAAGATTTACAATCATATAATCTAACAGCATTACGTCAAAACATTGCCGTTGTACCACAAGAAGTGATGTTATTTGGAGGTACCATTCGCGAAAACATTGCTTATGGTAAACCAAACGCTACTGAAGCTGAAATCATAGAAGCTGCACGCAAGGCCAATGCTTTAGATTTTATCGAGTCTTTCCCTGAAAAATTTGATACCATTGTTGGCGAAAGAGGTGTAAAATTATCGGGTGGACAACGTCAACGTGTTGCTATTGCACGAGCCATCTTGAAAGACCCAGCGATTTTGGTACTTGACGAAGCAACTAGTGCGTTGGATTCTGAATCAGAAAAATTGGTACAAGATGCACTTGATAAACTAATGCAAAATCGTACAACGATTATCATTGCTCACCGTTTGGCAACTATCAGAAATGTTGATACGATTTATGTCTTGAGAGATGGAGAAATAGCCGAGTCAGGGAGTCATGAAGTATTGCTTGCACAAGAAGAAGGTATTTATGCCAACCTTGTGAAACTACAGTATGAGTCTAGTATTTTAAGCGAGTAAACTTATGAATGCGAGCGCAATTAAAAGTACCTTGAAGGCCTACAGCCTTCGCCAAACAGAATGTCGTGAAGAGATTCTAGATATATTCTTAACAAAAGCCTACGCATTGGCTCATGCTGATGTGGAAACCCAAATGTCTGAGAAGTTTGACCGTGTAACCGTTTATCGTACACTCAAAACATTTCTAGACAAAGGACTTATCCACAAAGTATTAGATGATGAGGGTGGTATCAAATATGCCCTTTGTAAGGACAATTGTCATGCCGACGACCACAAGCATCATCATGACCATGTGCATTTTAAATGTACTAATTGCGGTCTTACCACTTGTCTCGACCACGTAACTATTCCGCAAGTTACCTTGCCCGAAGGTTATCAACGTGTCGAAACCAACTTGCTAGTACAAGGCGTTTGTAAAACTTGTAATCAGGTATTTTAGGGTTTTTAAATATATTTAACACAACCCAACACTAGGCATATCTCAAACCTCTCTGAAAATGAGAGGTTTTTTATTTAGCTTTGTAAAAAAATCCATAGCTCGTTCTTCGACTATATACCAACCTTTGCTTAGGCATGAAGATTTTAGATTTATATATATTAAAAAAATTCCTCAAGACATACGTTTTTGCTGTTTTGATTATTGTTGCTATCATTTTGGTGATTGACTACACCGAAAAGGTTGACAACTTTATCAAAAAACAAGCGCCTACTTCGGAAATTCTTTTTAGCTATTACCTCAACTTTGTACCATATTGGGCCAATTATATTAGTCCCCTAATGGTGTTTATTTCGACGGTATTTTTTACAGCAAACTTAGCCGCTCGTACCGAGCTTATTGCCATTTTGAGTACTGGGGTAAGTTTTCTGAGATTAATGCGACCATATTTGATGGGTTCGGCATTAGTTGCAGTGATTACGTTTTTCATGGTAGCTTGGATTATTCCGATTGCGAACAAAACTCGTATCAAGTTTGAACGGAAATATGTTATTGATACCTACTATTTCAGTGGCAGAGATGTCCATATCAAAGTTGCACCAGACACGTATGCCTATATGGAAACGTACGACAATAACTCGAATACAGGCTATAGATTTACCCTAGAAAAAATTCAGAATAATCAGCTTATGAGTAAGTTGATGGCAGAAAGAATTACTTGGGATACCACTCGTCATAAATGGACAATCCATGATTATCGTATCCGTGCCTTTGAGGGAGAAGGTAAAGAAAAGTTGACCTATGGTACCAAAATCGACTCCACGATTAATCTTTCACCAAAAGATTTTGATAGTAATTATCAACTTCATGAAACCTTTACGCTGCCAGAGTTAAATGCGCATATTGCCAAGTTAAAATCTCGTGGTGCCGATGGTGTTGAGGTTTTTGTGGTAGAGAAATACGTGCGATTTGCCAACCCTTTTGCCATTATCATCCTAACGATGATTGGTTTGATTGTATCGGCACGAAAATCGCGTGGGGGCGTTGGATTTCAGATTGCACTGGGCTTTATGCTAGCCTTTATTTATATCATGTTTTTTATGATGAGTAAAGGTATGGCCGAGTCAGGTACGATGCCTCCTCTCCTAGCAGTATGGCTACCTAATATTATTTTTAGCGGTATTGGGGTGTTACTGTACTATACGATTCCACGATAATAAAAATGAGTTATGAGTTGTGAGTTGTGAGTTGTGAGTTGTGAATTAAAACTATAGCTGTCAGCACCTTATACTCATCATTTATAATTCACAATTTATAAATCCTCTAAATGAGTTAACTTTTCAGTTAGTAAACAGTGTGTCTATGGACTAATGTTTGCTACTAAATAGTTAACTCATTTTTATTTATGCTCTACTTGTATTGCTATTACCTTAAAACAAGTATTTATTGGTTGATTAAACAACAGAATTTATGCAAAACAAAACTACAAAAGACTATATCCAATTACACTTCATTGTATTATTACTTGGCTTTACAGCGATATTAGGGACGCTTATATCTGTACATTCTTTGAGCACCGTATTTTTCAGAACTGCCATTGCTGCTATTGGAATATATTTTGTGTTAAAGTTTCGTCGGGTAGATTTAAAAATAAATCGTTCGGGAGCAATCAAATTATTGTCAACAGGTTTTCTGATTTCATTGCATTGGTTTTTGTTTTTCTTTGCTGCCAAAATATCCAATGTAGCCCTGTGCTTGGCTGGCTTTTCCACTGCTACTTTGTGGACAAGTATTATTGAGCCTATTACTTACAAACGCAAAGTTCGTCCACATGAAGTTTTGCTAGGTCTATTGGTCATTGGTGGGCTTTGTATGATTTTTTTATCGGAGGTAAAGCACATTTGGGGTTTGATTCTAGGGATTTTGGCGGCAATGCTAAGTGCCTTATTTTCGGTAATTAACTCCAAGCTTGGCAAATCATATCCCTCTCAGGTCATTACTTTTTACGAAATGACAGGTGCAGCAATTACTTCACTGATTCCATTGCTCTATACACTCAAAAGTGGCTACTTAACCATCGACCAAGTAATTCCACATGGTTGGGATTGGCTTTGGTTAGCTATATTATCTTTGGTGTGTACGGTTTATGCTTTCACTGTCACAGTTGAATTATTAATCAAATTCTCCGCTTTTATATTCAATCTTGCCCTCAATCTTGAGCCTGTATATGGGATTATCTTTGCGTATCTGATTTTTGGAGAAAAAGAACAAATGAACTTAGGCTTTTATGCAGGAACGGGTGTAATTCTAGTCGCCATTTTGATTTATCCTATTCTAAATAAAAGATTTGGCAAATGATTCTTTTCTTGACCAACATGAGTATTTATTAATTGGCTAACAATTAAATCTAAGAAATCAGGTAATTTTGTTGAAGATATCTTTGACAGCAATAATAGTTTAAGTATTCCAAAACTCCCGTTGTCGAGCATAGATATCCAAGTCTAGGTAGACTTCTTTCTTATTCATTCACTCAAGTTTACATTTGGTTTTGAAACTTATACAAACTAAGGCATTTTCGCATTCGATTATCTGGGTAATTTTCTTACTTAGTGTAGTACCCATTGTTATTTTGGGTTATTTCAATCATCCATCTGTAGCAGACGACTATTGCTTTGCCTACATGACCCGTGATTATGGATTTTGGGAGGGTCAGCGTTTATACTACGAAGGCTGGTCGGGGCGATATATTTCTAACATGCTATTCCATGCCTCACCGCTGGCATTTGGTTATTTTGGCTTCGTCAAGATTATGCCTGTTTTAATATTGGCTCTGTTATTTCATTCATTTTACCTAATGGTTGGAGAGTTTATTCCAACAAGTCGTAGTAATAAATTGGTGCTTACAGGAGCATTTTTGAGCCTTTATATTGCTGAATCTGCTAGTATTATTGATAATTTTTTCTGGTACACCTCAGTCTTTATTTTTCCAATATCAGTGTGCTATTGGATGTATTTGGTGGCTGTGCTCATACGATATTATTCTCCACAATATCAATCTCTTCAAAATGCCATTGCTTTGCTTTGCGCCACATTAGTTTTTTTTATTGTAGGTTCAAACGAAGTGGTAATGTTGATGATTATTGCTTTTTTAGGACTGGTTTGGCTATATTTTCTTCTTTTCGAAAAGCGTTTTGATAAGTTTTTTACCATGCTTGGCATTGTAGCAGTATTGTGTGCGTATTTCTTGGTAATCAAAGCCCCAGGTAACCAAGTGCGTATGCAAGGTGGCGCATTGAGCGGTAATATTGTCTTGGCTATAACAAAGGCGCTTAAGTCGACCATTAAAGATAGTTTCCACTGGGTAGTTTATAGCCCACTCCTGCCTATGACTCTTTTGTTTGCGGCATGGTATCAAAAATTTGTACCCAATACCAAGATAGCATTATTCAAAACCAATTTGATATATACCATTGCAAGCCTTGGGGTTTTGCTTACGTTAATGTTTTTTGCGATTCACTACGGTAACCCTGATGGCGTGCCCGATCGTGTCAAAAATGCCATTTATGTGTTTTTCTTAGCAGGCTGGTTTTACTTGATATTAAGTATCCTAAATCAGTTTCCAAAACTGATTACTTTACCTTTGCACAACGTTGTTTTTGTACTGGGCTTAACAGCATGGTCGTTATTTGCTTGGTCAAAAAGTACCAATCTACGAATTATGTATGCGGATATCCGCTCAGGAAATGCCAAAGGATATGATGAAGAAATGACGGCTAGATATAAGCTAATTCAGGAGTCAAAAGCAGATACCATTTATGTAACACCTTTGAAACACGCTCCCAAAACCTTGTACTTCGATGAGATTAAAGACAATCAAGACCATCTTTGGAACAAGTGCTATGCGACTTATTTTAAAAAGAAGGTGATTGTGATGAAGAAATAAGTCTACTATCACATCCTTAATTGAGTGATTTTTTGATTGAGTGGATGAGTGATTATTGTTAATCTACATTTTACTAGTAAAGACGCAATGCTTTGCGTCTAAAGAGGTACCATGTTGAAATACATTATCAAAAAAGGCGATCGAAATTAGTTTTCGACCGCCTTTTTTGATTTTACCGTGCTAGATATGACGCTGATTAAGACGCAATCATTGCGTCTCTACTGCTAAAGCTCAGATTTTTAATCACAAAAGTCAAAATAGTTTCTATTTTCAACTTATCTACCAATAGCCACTCTTCTCAAAATCGTATCGATTACCTGCATTGTAGTTATGCCATCAGCTTCGGCTTCGTAATTTAGCATAATGCGGTGATTCAATACATCGGGCGCTATTTCTTTAATATCTTCTGGCAATACGTAGTCTCTTTCATCAAGATAAGCTAATACTTTTGCGGCAAGGTTCAGGTTAATCGTTGCACGTGGTGATGCACCAAACTGTACATAACGAGCCTCATCTCTCAAGCCGTAATCTCCAGGTTTACGTGTCGCAAAAATCAATTCGATGATATATCTTTCGAGTGTTTCTGAAATCGTAATTTTATTAATTTCTTGACGGATATTAGATATGTCTTCTTTTGTCAAAATAACCTTAGGCTTATAATTAAAGTCCATATTTGACATTTTTTGCATTACCTCTAGTTCTTGTTCTTTGCTCAAATATCCCATAAATACTTTTAGCATAAAACGGTCAACCTGAGCTTCTGGCAAAGGAAAAGTACCTTCTTGCTCTACAGGGTTTTGCGTAGCTAATACCAAAAAAGGCTTATCCAAAATATAACTTTCGTCGCCAATCGTTACCTGTTTTTCTTGCATCGCCTCCAACAATGCCGACTGCACTTTGGCAGGAGCACGGTTGATTTCATCGGCCAAAATGATATTGGCAAAAATAGGTCCTTTGCGTACCTCAAAATCATCGAGCTTACGGTTATAAATCATCGTTCCAATCAAATCGGCAGGCAATAAGTCTGGTGTAAATTGAATACGGTGAAAATTCAAATCGAGGATTTTAGCTAGTGTATTGATTGTAAGAGTTTTGGCCAAGCCTGGCACACCTTCCAAAAGAACGTGCCCACCAGTAAAGAGTCCAATCAACAATCGGTTGGTAAGGCGCTCGTGCCCTACCACGATTTTACCCATTTCATCAAATACCTGTTTTATTTTTGCGCGAGAATTCATCAGTCAATAAGAAGTATGTTTTGCACTAATTTGCCTAAGCACAAGCGAGAAGTTATTTTTGCCCGCCTTTTCAAACAACACTATTCCCTTAGGCTTTCTTGACAAGTTTACGAAAAAAAGCTCAAACTGCCAATCCTATCCATGGGTTTCAGTGATGAGATGATACTTTCCCAAGACCAAAACTATTGAGTAGGTTAAACTATTATCTTTTATAATACATTAAAAAAATCTTTACTTTTAAAGTAGCTATAAAGAGTTTGATTTTATGGAAAAAACCACACAAATTTACTAGATGCAAAGAGTCTGGTTCTATGCTATTGTCTTACTCGTACAATTCCACTTTCTCGTGAAACAAATCTTATCCATTTATATCAACAAGCCTGTTTATTGGGGATTTACCGCTCTAATTAGTCTTTTCTGCTTGGCATTTGTATTGCCTTGGCTTTTCAATATTGCTGTCTTATTGAGCTTGGCGTTTGGAGGAGTGCTTTTGGTAGATTTAATCATGCTGTTTGGTAATCAAAAGGCAATTATTGCCAAAAGGTTTATTCCAGAACGTTTGTCTAATGGCGATCAGAATACCATCGAAATTGCCTTAGAAAATCGCTATGGATTTGATATAAAAGTAAATTTAGTCGATGAGATTCCTTTTCAATTTCAAAAAAGAGATTTTCAAATAGATACCCAACTAGCAAGTAATACGACCCAAAATTTACAATATACCCTCCGACCTACCGAGCGAGGAGAATATCTATTTGGCGCATTAAATGTATTTGTGAGTTCGCCTTTGGGTTTGTTACAACGGAGATTTCAGTTTGAAAAAGATAAAATGGTAGCCGTATATCCTTCATTTTTGCAAATGCGAGAATACGAATTAATGGCGATTTCGAACCGATTAACGGATGTTGGTATCAAAAAAATCAGACGAATTGGACATACACAGGAATTTGAACAAATCAGAAGCTACGTACAAGGCGACGATATTCGAACGATCAACTGGCAAGCTACAGCCCGACGCAACGAACTAATGGTTAATAGTTATCAGGACGAGCGAGCGCAATCGATTTATTGTCTTATCGACAAAGGTCGAATTATGCAAAGTCCTTTTGATGGACTCACGCTATTGGATTATGCGATTAATTCGAGCTTGGTGCTATCCAATATTGCTTTGCACAAACACGATAAAGCGGGCATTATTACTTTTGCAAACAAAATTAATCAGACGCTTTTAGCTGACCGCAAATCTGGGCAACTCCATCGAATTTTGGATATGTTATATCATCAGCAAACACTTTTTCAAGAAAGTGATTATGAAGCACTATATATCCATGTCAAAAAACAAATTAAGCAACGAAGCCTATTGGTGATATATACTAATTTCGAAACAGTTAATTCTATGCGACGTCAGTTGCCTCATTTTCGAAAGCTTGCTAAAGAACACTTAGTTTTAGTAGTATTCTTTGAAAATACGGGACTACAGAATATCCTTGAACAACCCGCTTCGACAACAGCAGAGATTTACCAAAAAACTATTGCAGAAAAGTTTTATTATGAAAAAAAGCTGATTGTGAAAGAATTAGAGCAATATGGGATTCAAGCACTATTAACAAGTCCTCAACAATTATCGATAAATACTATCAATAAATACTTGATGTTGAAAGCTAAAGGAGCAATTTAAAGAAGCGATTAGCTATCGGCTTTTAGCTTTCCACCTATCGATTTATATAAAAAGCGCTAAGCAATCGTAAAATTATTGATTGCTTAGCGCTTTTAAATTTTTGTTTTGTAATAAGAAAAGGAAAATGAATAAATATATTTCACCCAAAAGCGGTCAAAAATTATTTTTTCGACCGCTTTTTTGATACGGCTTAAGACGCGAAGCATTGCGTCTCTACTATACCTTTTTTAAAAATCACTCAATACGATTAATATCCACCTCTAAATTTGTAGGTATCAGCTACTTTTTTGATAGCTACGATATAGGCAGCAATACGCATTGGAACATTAAATTGTTGAGAAGTCAAGAATACCTTATCAAAAGAATCTTTCATGATACGGTCTGAACGACGATTGATACGGTCAAGATTCCATTTGTAGCCCATGCGGTTTTGTACCCATTCAAAATATGATACAGTTACACCACCAGCATTCGCCAAAATATCTGGTACAACCAAGATGCCTTTTTCATTGATAATATCATCAGCTGATGCCGAAGTTGGACCATTAGCGCCTTCTACAATCATTTTTGCTTGAATAAAGCTAGCATTGTCATGTGTAATAACGTCTTCTTTAGCAGCAGGTACTAATACATCCACATCCAATGTCAAAAGCTGTTCGTTAGTGATTTTTTCTGCACCTGGGAAGTTTTCTAAAGTACCACGATTCAAGTCTCTATATTTAATAGCGCCTTCGATATCGATACCATTTTCGTTGTAATAGGCACCCGAAATATCAGAGATAGCCACGACTTTTACACCTCTTTCATGTAACAAAATAGCCGCATGCGAACCAACATTGCCAAAACCTTGAATAGCCGCAGTAGCCTTGTATGGATTAATTTTTAGTTTGTCCATACCAGCCATAGCCGAAACCATCACACCTCTACCTGTTGCCTCTGTACGACCCAATGAGCCACCCAATACAAGTGGTTTACCAGTTACGACAGCATTTACAGTCATACCCTTTGCTTTTGAGTATTCGTCCATCAACCAAGCCATTTCACGAGGACCAGTACCCATATCTGGTGCAGGAATATCTCGGTCTGGACCAAATACATCTAACATAGCCACCGTATAGGCACGCATCAAACGCTCCATTTCGCCCGCAGACATTTCGCGAGGGTTACAAGCAATACCACCTTTTGCACCGCCGTAAGGAATATCCACAACGGCACATTTCCAAGTCATCCAAGCTGCCAAAGCACGAACTTCATCGATGTTTACAGCTGGGTCAAAACGAATACCTCCTTTGGCTGGACCAAGAATATTTGAGTGTATAACTCTGTGACCCTCAAACACTTTGATTCGTCCATTGTCCATCGTAATTGGTAATCCAACCGTTACTTGGCGTGCAGGCACTTTCAAGATATAGTACATTTCTTCAGAGATACCCAACAACTCAACAGCCTTGTCAAATCGTTGCATCATGGATTCCAAAGGGTTCTCCTTATCTTTGATAGGAGCTGGTTCTATGTATGTCATAGCATTATCACAGTTTGTTGAAATCTATTTTAATCCATAAAAAACTGAGTGATTTTTCTCATAAATTTATCGCCCAGTCGTTCTTTATAAAATACAAAATAAACTTCTAAAAAATCAATTTGTTAATGAAATATTCACAATATTGCAACCCTTAAATGAGAATGTCAAGTGTCTGGTCTGTAAGTAGAAATACCCGATTTTTTAGCCAAAAACACAATTTTGCACAATTTTTCATTTTTGCTTTTTAACTTTATGGGTAATACAAGCATTTACCAAATAACCATTGGCAAAATTGGTAAATTACCAAATTGTTATTTTTGGGAAAATTTTTATTATTTCTTGAAATATTTCAATTACTTCAAATTTACCACGTATATTTGCGCAATTTTAAGGATGTTCCCTATGAGAAGGGATTTTGACTCACTAAAATCATTGGTACAATTATGATGAATACAGGTTCGGCAGAAGAAAAAACACGCTACTCTGAAGAGGAATTGAAGGAGTTTGAAGAGCTAATCACTAAAAAATTAGATGACACTCGTAGTGAATTAAATTACATCCGTGAAGCTCTACACAAGCGTAACGACCCAGGTACTGATGTGACTTCGGGAAGCTCAAAGTTGATGGAAGATGGTGCTGATACTTCTGAAAAAGAAAGTATGAGCCAGTTGGCTGCTCGCTTGCAAAAGTTTGCGACTCAGTTGGAAAATGCCTTGATCCGTATCAAAAATGGCACTTATGGTGTATGTATTGATACAGGCAAATTGATTCCAAAAGAACGTCTGAGAGCAGTGCCTCATACGCAACAAACGATTGAAGCAAAACTCATGAAGCAACGTTAGTAACGTTTGTAAGTAGGGTTTCTAGTGTTTTTACTTGAAGGTTATCTAAGTCAGATTAGGAAATCTTTTGGTAATTCGTGTGCATTTATTTTTGAAAACTTTATATAAGCGCCAACACACAAGATGGTGCTCAAATTTTTATCGTCTTTCTTTATCAACCAACTTTTCACACTATGAATTACCGCTACTCGTTTAGCATTAGCATATTAAAGCGGGCAACCGCTTTTTTGCTTTTAATGCTTAGTCATCTGTCATTTGCTCAAGTGGCAGACAGCTATTATTTACCACAAAATGTCAAATATGACCCAGTCATTCCTACGCCACAGCAATATTTTGGCTTCCAAGTAGGCGAATGGCATATCCAACACGAACAACTTGTTGGATACATGAAAAAGGTTGCTGAAGTGTCAAACCGTGTCAAACTTGTTGAATACGGCAGAACTTACGAAAACCGTCCATTGCTCCTCCTGACCATTTCTTCTCCAAAAAATTTGGCCAATATCGACCAAATCAAAGCTGAACACCACAAACTTGTTGAACCAGATAAGTCATCTAGTCTCAAAACGGCAGATATGCCAATCGTTGTTTGGATGGGCTATTCGGTACATGGCAACGAAGCCAGTGGTACTAATGCCTCTCCTTTGGCAATGTATTATTTGGCAGCAGCTCAAGGAGCCGAAATTGATTCGGTCTTGAATGAATCGGTAATTTTGGTTGACCCACGCATCAACCCTGATGGTGGCGAGCGTTTTTCGAGCTGGGTAAATGCCAATAAGAGTATGAACTTAGTAGCTGACCCCAACAGTCGTGAGTTAAATGAAACTTGGCCAGGTGGTCGCTACAACCACTATTGGTTTGACCTTAACCGTGACTGGTTGTACACTCAGCACCCTGAAAGTAAAGGTCGTATTGTGAAATACCACGAATGGAAACCTAATATTTTGACTGACCACCATGAAATGGGAAGCGGATCGTCATTCTTTTTCCAACCAGGCATTCCAGCACGTACCCACCCTATTACACCAAAGAAAAACATTGAACTAACCGAAAAAATCGGAAAATTCCATGCTTCTGCTTTGGACAAAATCGGTTCTTTGTATTTTACCAAAGAAGGTTACGATGATTTTTATTACGGAAAAGGTTCGACCTTCCCAGATGCACAAGGTTGTATTGGTATCTTGTTTGAGCAAGCAAGTTCACGTGGACACTTACAAGATACACCAAATGGTCCGATGAGTTTTGCCTTTACGATTCGTAACCAATTTACGACAACACTTTCTACCTTACGTGCCGCAAAAGCAATGCGTCAAGAATTGTTAGATTACCAACGCTCGTTTTATCAGGAGAAAAATCCTAGCGCTACGCAAGCCTACGTTTTTGGTAATACAACAGATCATGTGAAGACTCATGAAATGATTCGTATTCTACGTCAGCACGACATTGAGGTGTATCGTTTGTCAAAAGATGAAACAGTAGAAGGTAAATCATTCAAAAAAGAAAATTCGTATGTAGTGCCACTTTCACAACCACAGTATCGTTTGGCTCAGGGTATTTTTGAAAAACGTACCAAATTCGAAGATTCACTTTTCTATGATATTTCAGCATGGGGAATGCCATTGTGTTTCAACGTACCTTATGGCGAAGCTAAAACGCCTGTAGCTTTAGGCGAAAAATTATCTAAAAATGATTTCCCTAAAGGTCGCGTGGTTGGTACAAGCAATTACGCTTACTTGTTTGAATGGGATGGATATTTTGCACCACGTGCTGCGTATGAATTACAGAAGAAAGGCTATAAGCTTAAAGTTGCCACAGAGCCATTTACAGGTGTGATTGAAGGCGGCACTAAGTCTTTTGACTATGGTACCGTAGAAATCACCGCAGGCGGTAACCAACTAAGCAATCTCGACGGATTAAGAATATTACTAGAAAAATTGGCAGAAAGAGATGGTATTGATTTCTATGCAGCTCCAACAGGCTTGACGCCAACTGGTATTGACTTAGGAAGTAGCTATTTTGCCCCAATGCGCACACCTCGTCCGTTGATGATTACAGGAGCAGGTATCAATCCTAACGATGCGGGAGAAATTTGGCATTTGTTGGATACTCGTGTAAACTTGCCATTGACGATGTCTGATATTGCACAAGTAAACCGCATGAGTCTTGACAAGTACAATACCTTGATTCTATCGAGTGGTGAGTATAGCGCCTTGAACGAAGAGAAAATCAAAAACTGGGTACGTGCAGGTGGCACGTTGATAGCAGTGACAGATGCTGTACCATGGGCGGTGTCGAAGGGACTTTCGCCAGTAAAAATCAAAAATACGCCAGCAGATACCACTTCAAGTCCAAAACCTTATGCTTTGGCAGAACGATACAAAGGCGCTCAATTAATTGCTGGAGCTATTTTTCAAGTAAAATTAGATCCAACTCACCCAATTGGTTATGGATACAAAGAGCCTACTTTGAGTGTATTTAAGGACAATACGATTTTCTTAGAAAAAATCAAAGATCCGTACAATGCTCCATTAATTTACGCTAACGACCCATTAGTTAGTGGGTACATTACAGAGCCAAACAAAAAGACCATGAAGAACACTCCAGCGGTAGTTGCTACAGCTTACGGAGCAGGAAAAGTTATCGTGATGACTGACAATCCTAACTTCAGAGCTTTTTGGTATGGAACTAATAAGTTATTTTTGAATGCTATTTTCTTCGGAAGCAATATCCTTTCTGGTATCAGAGGGGGCGACGAAGATTAATATATAGCCCGAACCTTAGTTCGGAGTTCATCCATAAACCTCCGAACTAAGGTTCGGGCTGATTCAAAAATATGAAACTTTTAGAACCCAACGGCTTGGTCGATAATTTGTACAAATACGTACAAACTCAAATTGAACTAACTCAGATTGAAGTTCAAGAACGCATTGAAGCAGCCATCAAAAAGCTGGTGTTACTGCTTGTTTTGGGCATAGTTTCTGCCATTTTCCTTGTCTTTGTCTTCATTACTTTTGCCCTCTACCTAAATCATCTTACGCATAGTGACTTTTTAGGATTTGTGATTGTCACAAGCCTACTTGGTATCATTACAGGGCTTGTATTTTTTCTTCTCAAACAACCTTTACAGGAAAACGAACCGCTCAAAGCTCCCTCAACCAATACGGTTGAATAGTAGCTCGGAAACTCATTTTTGAAGAATTTTCACAGAAAAGAATACTTTTTTTCCTAGTTTTGAACGCAAAGAGCTTTCCACGCCTAAGGGTTGTAGAAGTGCTTGATGCATTGATTGGTATTTTTCTAAACATTTATACCCTAATTTTTGAATGTTTAGAAATGTGTTTTTCGTTTGAATCAAAAGGTTTATCAATCGTTTTTCATTCAAATCTTTCGAGATAAAAGCCCTATCCCTTATGTTACCAGCATTGAGTTCACCAAACACAGCTGCTCGCAAGGAGCAATTGCAGCAAGAAGCACAGGAATATAAAAATAAAATCGACACGCAAGTAATCACTCTCAAAACCGAAGCTACTAAAGTTGGTACAGCCACTTTGGTCATTGGTGGCGTTTTGTTGGGCACTTATTTACTGTTCAGATGGCTTTCGCCTACCGATAAAAAAACGAAGGTGAAAGAAATCGTCTACGATGAAAATACCAATCTTCCCGTAGCCGTTAAAGAACCCAAAGAAGAGTCATGGATTATTAGCTCAATCAAAGGATATATCATGTCTTTTTTGATTGCCATTGCTAAAGACAAAATCTTAGAAGCGATTTCGCTGATGAAAGAATCTATTAATGCTGATGCAGACGACAACAACAACCTTACTCCAACAACTGAATAGCTTTAAAGAGCAACGAAAAAAGGCGCTAGCGGTGCTTATCGACCCTGATAAAGTGGATGCAGAATCTTTATCGAAGTTGTTGGCTCTTTGTAATACCTATCCAATAGATTTCTTTTTGGTGGGTGGTAGTCTTATTACCACACCTTCTATCCAGTCTGTGATTAGTCAAATTAAATCGCAGACTTCTAAGCCTGTCATTCTTTTTCCAGGAAATAGCTTGCATATCGAGCCATCAGCCGATGCCATTTTGTTTTTGTCATTGCTTTCTGGACGAAATCCTGAGTTTTTGATTGGTCAACATGTGGTTGCTGCTCCTTTGCTCAAACAAAGCCAGCTAGAGGTATTATCGACAGGTTATTTGCTTATTGAGAGTGGTCGCCCGACAACGGTTTCGTATATGTCTAATACCACGCCAATTCCAAACAACAAACCAGATATTGCCGCTTGTACTGCCTTGGCTGGACAATATTTAGGGATGAAATTAATTTATTTGGATGCAGGCAGTGGAGCCGAAATACCTGTTCCTGCCAAGTTGATTCAGGCAGTGAGAGGGATGATTGATATTCCGTTGATTGTAGGAGGAGGACTAAATACGCCTGAAAAGGTAGCTCAAGCCCTAGAAGCAGGAGCCGATATTATCACGATTGGCAATGCCTTTGAGGACAAACCAGAGTTTTTGGAAGAAGTAGCAAAGGTTTTTGAAAAATATAATCAAGCTTCTGTATGATTTTGGAAAGCTAGGGAATTTTTGATTCCTGATATTTCTACCCTATTTCAACGCTTTATAAACCACATCCATTACTTTTCTACGAATACCTAATGTATTGATTTTGGTGTTTTCAGCTGAAGTATTTACTCTGTTAGATAGAAATACAAATACGATTTCCTTGGTTGGGTCTACCCACACAAGCGTGCCTGTATAGCCTGAGTGTCCATACGAGGTGGGTGATACCAAAGAAGATATATAGCTACTAGAGCCTCCTGATGGCAATCTATCCCAGCCCAATGAGCGATGACTTCTTGGAGATTTGGTTTGGGTAAAATATTCGACAGTACTTTCTTCCAAGTACTTTTTGCCAGCATACGAGCCTTTGAGTAAATTCATTTGCATCAAAATAGCCAAATCTTTGGCTGAACTAAACAAACCTGCATGTCCAGATACCCCTCCCAACATGGCAGCGGTTTGGTCTTGTACCGTTCCTTGTAGTAATCTCTCTCTAAAAACCTTATCGTTTTCAGTCGGTGCCATCTGAACTTTTGGAAAACGTTGTAAAGGATTATAGCCCGTAGTAGCTAGCCCTAATGGCTGATAAAACGTGTTTTTTACAAAAATATCCAAAGGTTGACCTGATACTTTTTCTACTAAATGTTGCATCATAATCAAACCCAAATCACTGTAGACAAATCCGTAATGTCCTTCTTTGTCTTTTTTACCAGTCAACGACGATTGAATTACCCAATGCCAAACAGAATCACGAATGGCAGTTTTGGCATACATTCCTTCGGCTACTTGCAATGGGTATTCTGACGATTCGATATTGCTGTAATATTCATTTTTCCAACCTAAAGGTGTGCGTGTACGATTCCAAAAAGGGATATAAGCTACTAACCCTGCCTGATGCCAAAGCACATCTTTGATGGTAATATGTTCTTTGTTGGTGCCACGTAACTCCTCTAAATAAAAAGAGACCTTTTGTTCAAGGTCTATTTTCTTTTGATCGTATAAAGCCATAATGGCTTGTAAGGTGGCTGATACTTTGGTCACTGATGCCAAATCATAAATGGTTTGGTCGTTGACTGGATTGCTGGACGACTCATAACTTAGCCGTCCGAAGTTTTTCTGATATACAATTTGTCCTTTACGAGCTACCACCACTTGACAGCCGGGAAAAGCTTTTTGCTCAATGGCACTCTGAACAATCGTATCTATTTGGTTAAGTGTTGTGGTATTAAAACCCAAACCTTCAGGATTACCATCTTGTACCAATCCTGTTTGATTGGTAATAATACCATCTCCTGCTTTGTACAATCCTTCTACAGATACTGGAAGTTTTCCTTTGGCTGAAAGTCGACCAAAAATCACATTAGCAACTGCTTTGTGCGCTTCAGACACATCCTCGTAGCCACAAATTACGGTTTTGGACTCGTTAAAATATTTTAAACTGTAAGGGTTTCCAAAAACACATAGAATGACATTGGTTTTCTTTTCTAGTTTTTTGATAAACTCCTGCATTGAAGTACTTACTCCGTAGCGTGTATATGGCGTGTTTTTCAAATCATGAATCCCAACAACCACCGTGCTAGTTGAGTCTACTGAGCGAAGGACTTCATTATAAAATGCCTCAGAATTTTTGCCTCCGCTAGTAAAATGTTGGAAGTTACCGTATTGATCCAAAGCCCTTTCAAAACTATTATCAGGACTGATATCAAGACCGACTGAAACCAATTTTTTGTCTCCCCCACTCATTGGAAGTAAAGTCTGGTCATTTTTCACCAAAGTCACAGCACCATTGAATAACTCTTGACGAATGGCTGCTGCCTCTTGCGTATGAAGGTCTTGATATAGGTTAGTAGTCTCAACATATTTGAATTTGTTTAACCCTACCCAATATTTAGCATGTAAAATTTTCTTTACTCTATAATCTACCTCCGCTTGTGGAATGGTGCCATTGGTAATGGCTTCTTTGATTTTTTTGATACCTTCTGGAATATTTTCAGAGTATAACAAAATATCATTTCCTGCCAAAAACGCTTGCAAATCTACGCCACCGGGTATATGAGGAGATGTTTGAACTCCACGCATATTTAAGGCATCAGTAATAACTAATCCTTTAAAACCCATTTCTTGTTTCAACAAATTTGTCACAATAGTTGGAGAAAGCGTGGCAGGTTTCCAATCATATACTGGTACTTGGAGGTGTCCAACAATAACAGACTTGATAGAATCATTAATTAATCGTTGGAAAGGATACAACTCCATATCCTTGAGGCGTTGTGCACTATAAGCCAATTGAGGTAAGGTACGATGGGAGTCTCCATGTGTATCGCCATGCCCCGGAAAATGTTTGGCACAAGCAAGTAACTGCTCGGCCTGCATACCACGCATATAAGCACTACTTTTGGCAGCTACATTCTCGCGTAGCTCACCGAAAGAACGGTGTCCAATAATCGGATTATTAGGGTTGCTGTTGATATCTACTACAGGAGCAAAATTGAGATGCACACCCAAACGCTTACATTGACGAGCAATTTCTTGCCCCATACGATAAATCAAGTCGTTGTCTTGAATCGCACCAAGGGTAATTTGTTTCGGAAAAGCCATCGTATAATTCATACGCATAGCCAAACCCCATTCGCCATCGATGGATACTAATAAAGGAACACGAGCTTGTGATTGAAGACGGTTATTGATTTGTGCTTGAAGGTGAGGTTCGCTTTTGAAGAAAATTACTCCTCCTACTCCATAATTATTGACAAGAGTTTCGACTTTTTTGAAATGTCCTTCTCCATTATTGGGATGTACAGCCAACATGAAAAACTGACCTATTTTTTGGTCATCTGTCAAAGTTGTAAATACACTATCAACCCATTGATTTTCTAGTAAAATACTGCTGGTGTTGAAAAGTGGAGCATTGGGTGGTGTAAAAACCATATTAGCAATCGGGTGCGCTATTGCCACACGACGAACACGTGCACGACTTTTGCGTGATCGACTACTTTTGCGGCTCACATGGCGACGCTTTCGGGCTCTTTGCTGTTCAAGCGGTGAAGCCGACGAAACATCCGTTGCCACAACTAGGGCACCTAACAATAGGGTTATAATACAACTTAACGCTAATAATCTTTTCAACATCTTCTTCTCTAATTTCCTATTCAGTCTATTGCTAAACTAAACGAATTCGATGGTTAGGTTATCTTTTATTGTCCGTTTTGACAATCATTTTCCACAAAAACCTCTCTCCAAGCCTAGTTCCACAAAACAAATTTTCTTTTAAATAACAAATTTACCATAAATACTTTGGCATTAAAAACCTGAAACCAAACTTATTATCAATTGAGTGAATTGTGATGGAGGGTTTGAGTGATTTTACTTATTTATGTATTCATGTGGCATTGTGAGTCATAAATTAGGGTTGTTATGAAGGATTTCATTTTGCCCAAAAGAGTTCTTATGATTAGTATTTTTGGATGTAGTGGCAACCATTGCAGTTGCTGCCTTCAAAATAGCAACTACAAGAGTTGCCGCGACATCAATTTCATTAAAAAAAGCGGTCAGAAAAACAATTTCTGACCGCTTTTGGGGTAATAATATGCTATGTCTAACTCGGCTTAAGACGCAAAGCATTACGTCTCTACCAATGACAATGTATTTTTAATAATCACTCAAGCTCTCATTCACTCAATTCAACTGAAACTATTGTTCCATCAAATAAGCTTTGATGAATTCGTTGATTTCACCGTTTAATACAGCATCTGTATTAGAAGTCTGGTAATTGGTTCTATGGTCTTTTACACGACGGTCGTCGAGGACATAACTACGGATTTGTGAACCCCACTCAATCTTTTTCTTTCCTGCTTCTACCTCGGCACGAGCAGCATTACGCTTTTCGATTTCGATTTGATAGAGTTTAGACTTCAATAATCGTAGGGCAACCTCCTTGTTTTGTAGCTGTGAACGCTCTTGCTGACAAGCAATAATAATACCCGAAGGTTTGTGCGTCAAACGTACTGCTGTTTCTACTTTGTTTACGTTCTGACCACCTGCTCCTCCCGAACGGAAAGTATCCCATTCGATATCGGCTGGATTAACATCAATTTCAATCGTATCATCGGCCAATGGATATACATATACCGACGCAAAAGAAGTATGACGACGAGCATTGGAGTCAAATGGAGAAATACGAACTAAGCGGTGTACCCCATTTTCGGACTTAAGATTTCCATAGGCAAATTCGCCATCAATTTCGAGTGTCACGGATTTAACACCCGCTACATCGCCATCGTTATGGTCTACTTCTCTTACTTTGAAGTTGTTTTTTTCGCCCCACATGATATACATACGCATCAGCATAGCTGCCCAGTCTTGCGACTCTGTCCCTCCTGCTCCTGCGTTGATTTCTAATACGGCAGACATATTATCGCCTTCGTCAGACATCATTTTGCGGAATTCGAGTTCGCCTAGCTGTTTTTCCAGTTTTTCGCCTTCGGCATCTACCTCTGCCTCAGAAGCTTCGCCAAGGTCATAAAACTCAAACATAGTTTCTAAATCGCCTAAATGTCCATTAGCTTTATCAAAACCTGCTGTCCAGAACTTCAGTTCACGCATTTGGCGCATGATGCTTTCTGCTTTTTTGGGGTCATTCCAAAATTCAGGATCTAGCGTGATGGTTTCTAATTCTGAAATTTGGTACTTCTTGTTATCGTAGTCAAAGATACCTCCTCAAAGCCTCTACTCTGGCTTTCAGGTCATTGAACCTGTCTCTTGTCATGTTGTTTGATTGTTTTAATTGAGGTGCAAAGATAGTGCATTTTTAGGGAAGAAATAACAGCGACTTCGGTATTCGGATTGAGGATATTTGATTTCGAATTTGTACTAATTTATCGAAATAGGGCTGGTAAATTTTATTCCGAAAACCAATTCTCATATCTCTATTTCGTCACCCAATCATGTGAAGCAGCATATAAAGTAGTTTTTCTGAAAAAGTTTAAAATGAGTGTTTTAGAAAAACGTTGCCTTTTTTTGACCACATCATTGGGTGATAATTAAATCTGAGTCACAATTCTTATCGTTAGTTAAGTACAAAAGTCTTCAAACGATGGCTTTACGTCCTTTACTTTATTCCCTTAAATTTTTCCTTATTTATGAAAACTAACAAATTCCTTACATTGGCCCTAGCTGTAATAGGCGCTGGTATGATTCAATGGTCTTGTAGCAAAAACGAAGATAGCATCGAGCCTGTTCAGCAAGACCCTAACGCACCCAAAGGTCAAGTACGCATTGGCGTGACGGATGCTCCTATCGACAATGCCGAAGTTAAAGGTGCTTTTGTTACAATCACTGAAGTACGTGTTGATGGTAGAGTTTTCGATGCTTTCAAAGGTCCTAAAACGGTCAATATTGCAGAACTTAACAACGGAAATTTCCTAACGCTTGGCGAAGGGCAGTTGCAAGCAGGTACTTATTCAAAATTGACTTTTTTCTTTGATTATGAAAAAGATGCAATGGGAAATGCACCAGGGTCTTACATTCTTAAGGCTGATGGTACAAAAAGTAAACTAGTTATTTCGGGAAATGCCCGTAACTATCTTGACCTAAATACAAAACCTTTTACCATTAGTCAGGATGGCACAACCGATTTGATGGTAGATTTTGATTTACGCAAAGCGATTAAAACATTCAATGAAAATGCACAAAAACAATACTCTTTTGTAACCTACGGCGAGTTACAATCCTCGATTCGAGTGGTAAACAAAACGGCTACGGGTACTATTTCTGGACAAGTGAGTGGTTATAATGCAGCCACAATGGGTAATGTAGTAGCCTTTGTGTATAAAAAAGGGGAGTTCAACCAAAACGTTGAAACAAAGGGTCAGGGAGAAAGTTCAGTAGAGTTTAAGAATGCCGTATCGAGTGCCAAGGTAGATGCCGCAGGTAATTTTAAGGTATCATTCTTGGAAGAAGGAGATTACGAAATCCATTTTGCTTCCTTCAAAAGCTCGGGCGATGCTAATTCGTCTGTAGCGCTAAACTCATTCTTGAACCTTTCAGGAAATCTTGATTTGACAAAACTTTCGGTAAAAAGTAGCACAGAGGTACGTTTATCACTATCTATCAAAGGTTTTTTAGGCTTATAAAAAGCAATAGATTATAAACAGCTCATTTTTTATCCGAAAAACACTGGTTGACGAGTGCTTATACCTTGAATTTATATCTTAACTTAATTTGTTTTGACAATCCTCCTTCGAATTTTCGGAGGAGGATTTCGTTTTTTACTAAGAGGGTTTACTGCTTTTGAATATTTATACTTCTTCCTCAATACCTTGAAGTTATCAAAATTGATAGATGAAGTATAAACTGTATAAGTTTAGCCAAAAACTTGTAATTAATCACTTAGCAGTTGACAGCTTATAACTATATTTGTAGCCAAATTGTACTTTTCCCTTTAAAATAGAACAAAATGGCAACAACTTATGATTTAATAGTGATTGGTTCAGGACCAGGTGGATATGTAGCTGCAATTCGTGCGTCTCAGTTGGGTTTGAAATGTGCCGTAGTAGAACGCGAATCGTTGGGAGGTATCTGCTTGAACTGGGGCTGTATTCCTACTAAAGCTTTATTGAAATCAGCGCAAGTTTTTGAATACATCAAACATGCTTCTGATTACGGTATCACTGTTTCTGAAGCTAGCGCAGATTTCGGTGCTGTTATCAAGCGTTCACGTGGCGTTGCCGATTCCATGAGCAAAGGTGTTCAATTCTTGATGAAGAAGAACAAAATTGACGTAATCATGGGTAACGGTAAAGTAAAACCTGGCAAAAAAGTAGAAGTAACCGCTGCTGATGGTGCTGTTACGGTATATGATGCCAAAAATATCATGATTGCTACTGGCGCACGTGCTAGAGCTTTGCCAAATATCCCTATCGATGGCGTAAAAGTAATCGACTACCGTAAAGCGATGTCTCTTGAAACTCAACCAAAATCATTAGTTGTGATCGGTTCTGGAGCAATCGGTGTTGAGTTTGCTTACGTGTACGCAGCTATGGGTACAAAGGTGACGATTGTAGAATTTATGCCAAACATCGTTCCTGTTGAAGATGAGGACGTATCTAAAGAATTGGCTAAACAATACAAAAAATTAGGTATCGATATTCATACAAACTCATCTGTTGAATCTGTAGATACCGCCGGTGAAGGTTGTAAAGTATCGGTAAAAACTCCTTCTGGTAACATCTCTATCGACTGTGACATCGTTCTTTCGGCTGCTGGTGTTATTTCTAACCTTGAAAACGTAGGTTTGGAAGATGTTGGTATCATTACTGACAAAGGCAAAATCTTGGTTAACCAATGGTACGAAACTAACATCCCAGGCTACTATGCTATTGGTGATGTTACGCCAGGTCCTGCATTGGCTCACGTAGCTTCTGCTGAAGGTATTATCTGTGTGGAGAAAATCGCTAACCACCCAGTTCATCCATTAGACTATAGCAATATTCCAGGCTGTACTTACTGCTCTCCAGAAATTGCTTCTGTAGGTCTTACTGAGAAAAAAGCAAAAGAAGCTGGATACGAAATCAAAGTGGGTAAATTCCCATTTGTAGCATCTGGTAAAGCTACTGCTGCTGGTGCTAGAGACGGTTTTGTGAAAGTAATTTTCGATGCAAAATACGGTGAATTCTTAGGTGCACACATGATTGGTTACAACGTAACTGAAATGATTGCTGAAGTAGTTGTGGCTCGTCGCCTTGAAACTACTGCTCATGAAATCATGACAGCTGTTCACCCTCACCCAACCATCTCTGAGGCTATCAAAGGTGCAACTGAAGCGGCTTATGGCTGTGCTGTTGACTTATAATCAGCGTTGATATTCTTCTATAAAGGCCGTGTAGAACCCTCTACACGGCCTTTGTTTTTTACATAACTTAGAATAAAATTAAAAGGCAGAAGATGATTTGAAAGAACTGAATTGCCCTTCTACTTTTATCATTTTATGAGTCTTCTCAAGATTTTATCATTTATGAAAAAATTTGCTCTCCTCTTTATATACTTTATTCCTCTTTGGAGTTTCGCACAGCTAAAAACAGATGTTCTTGTGATTGGTGGAGGTGCTAGTGGCGTGATGGCAGGTATTCAAGCTGCTCGGTTGGGTGTAAAGGTTACCATTATTGAAGAGGAAGCTTGGCTTGGAGGAATGCTTACTTCTGCGGGGGTCAGTGCCATAGATGGTAATCATCATTTACCAAGTGGGCTTTGGGCAGAATTCAAAAATGCACTTGTCAAACATTATGGTACAGCCACAGCCCTACAAACAGGTTGGGTAAGCCAAGTGATGTTTGAGCCTCAAGTAGGACAACAGATTCTTTCCGAGATGTGTAGTAAAGAATCAAACCTTCATGTCTTATTGGGCACTCGATATACCCAGATTATTGCTCAGAATAATAACTGGCTTGTCTCTTTGGCAGGAAATACCTCCGAAACTATTCAAGCCAAAATCCTTATCGACGCTACCGAGTTAGGCGATGTTGCAGCTCTCTTAGGGGTAAAATATGACTTAGGAATGGATGCCCAAAGTACCTATCACGAAAGAGTAGCCCCTCAGCAAGCCAATGACATTATTCAAGACTTGACATACGTGGCTGTACTAAAAGACTACCATCAGGTCCAAAAGCCTGTGAGTCCTTCTGCTGATTATCGTAGAGTGGATTTTATTTGTGCTTGTGAAAAATTATGCCCTGACAAACAAATGCCTAGACTTTGGGATTGTGAAAAAATGAAAACGTATGGGAAGCTACAAAACGACCTGTACATGATTAATTGGCCAATTCATGGCAATGATTATTATGCTAATATGGTTGATATGAATGCCGAACAACGCAAACAAGCCATTATTAAAGCCAAAGAGCATACCCGAAATTTTGTGTACTTCATGCAAACCGAATTAGGCTGGAACACCCTCGGATTAGCTGATATTTTTGAAACAAAAGATTCTCTTCCTATGATTCCCTACCACCGCGAAAGTCGACGTATCAAAGGACTGGCACGCATCAATATGAATCATCTTGAAAAACCATTTACCCAAGCCGAACCACTTTACCGTACAGGTATCGCCGTGGGAGATTATCCTATAGATCAGCACCATGGCAAAAACCCCAAAGCACCCGATTTGTACTTTGTTCCAGTACCTTCTTTCAATATTCCATTGGGGAGCCTTATCCCTGAGAATGTCAGTAATCTTATCGTTGCTGAAAAATCTATCTCCGTATCCAACCTTGTCAACGGAGCTTCACGCCTTCAGCCTGTTGTCATGGAAATAGGACAAGCAGCTGGCGTGCTGGCTAGTCTTGCGGTTCAAAATAAGGTTTCTCCAGAAAAGGTATCTATTCGAAAAGTACAAAATACCTTAGTCAACCAGAAAGCGTACCTGATGCCTTATATCGATGTCTCTCCTGAGCATCCTTATTTTAGAGCTATTCAAAAAATTGGAGCAACAGGTATCTTGAAGGGAGAAGGTAAAAACAACAAATGGTCGAATGAAACATGGTTCTACCCAGACTCCACCATTTTGTTGAAAGATTTCTTACTAGGATTAAAACCATACTATCCTAAGCTCAAGTTACCCACATTTATAGAGTCGGAGTTGAGTTATCCACTGAGTTATCCACAATTGGCGAGCATATTTATCCACATATCACCAAAATATCAAGTAAATCTTCCACCGACAGGAACTATCCAAAGAGGAGAACTTGCCTATCTTTTGGATAAAGTATTAAATCCTTTTTATCAAAAAATCGACCATCAAGGGTTTTTAGCACAAGAAAAAAACAAAAAAAATCCATAGAGTTACCTTCTATTTTTTACCTATTCTAGAAAGATAAATCTATGGATTTCGGAAAAAGGTTTTATCGGGATTATCCTATTTTAGCCAATAATTTTAACCAAGCTTTTCCCCAATGCTTTTCCCTGTAACATCAAGTCTAATTTTGCTGGAACTTCCTCTAAACCAATCTCATGACTAATTAAATTTAGGTTGTCTAACTTCCAGTCACTGGCTAAATGCTGCCAAATTTCTAGGCGTTTAGACATAGGACATTCGGCCGAATCTATACCTAGTAGGGCATTACCTCGTAAAATAAATGGAAATACCGAAGTAGGTAAATCAGGAGATGCCACCAGACCGCAAGCTGCAACGGCTCCGCCATAGTGAAGTGACTTCAAAATAGTTGCCAAGATATTCCCTCCTACGGTATCTACTGCTCCTGCATAAATGGACTTTAACATCGGACGACCAGAGGTATCATTCAAACTTTCACGGCTGACAATCTCGGTTGCCCCTAAACGCTGGAGTAACTCCGCTGCTTCGGGTTTTCCTGTGACAGCCACTACCTCGAAGCCTAATTTTGCTAAAATAGCTACCGACAAAATACCTACTCCACCCGTTGAACCTGTGACAATCACTTTGCCTTTTTCTGGACTAACCCCATATTTCAACAAAGCATCAATACATAAACCTGCCGTAAAACCCGCTGTACCCAATATCATCGCTTCAGCAAGGCTCAATCCTGCTGGCAGCGCAATTACCCATTTGGCAGGTACACGAATGTATTCGGCCAAAGCACCCGATGTATTCATTCCTAAATCGTAACTGGTGACTAATACTTCTTGTCCAACCGAAAAATTAGCATCGGTACTTTCAACCACGACACCCGAAGCATCAATCCCTGGCGTATGCGGATAATTACGGGTTACGCCTTTATTTCCAATCGAGGATAGGGCGTCTTTATAATTCAAAGTAGAATAATGGACTTTGATTAATACCTCACCTGCGGGTAAGTCTTCGATATTACGTTGCGTGATGGTTCTTACATATTGCTTTTCAGCAGTTTCGGAGACCACAAGGGCTTTAAATTGGTTCATAGTTTTGTTATGTTAATGGGCATTTTGCCCGCTTTAAGCTTTATGCATTAAGCTCAAAACTGTGCTTGCCTACGGCTTACTGCATAAAGCGTAATAATTCATTATTACTAATGATATATCTATCTATTACTTCTAATCAAAGAGTTATTTCAAAATTTCTATTCTTACCCAATATCTCAACTGAACTTTACCACTCTCATTAGATTGCTTTCAGATAAAATTCATTTATTTTGCTTTCTGTCATAAACTTCTACAAAATATCCCTGAAAGTCAAGCAATTACAAAGGGTACAGATACTTACAAAAAATGCAGTTTTGCTGACTATCAATGTTTTATTTTTTGAAATAATGGAAAAAAATCTTGTTGAATATAACTGTCCTTCAGATGTGTTTATGAAAGTCTTGAAGGGAAAATGCAAAACCACTTTATTGGTACTTATCAAAAAAGGGGTCAATCGATTTGGCGAAATGAAACGTGCGCTTCCAACCATTAGCGAACGTATGCTCGCTAAGCAATTAGATGAACTCGAAGCAGATGGTATTTTGAGTAGAACCGTTTTTGCCGAAGTTCCGCCACGTGTGGAATACGCTTTGACCGAATATGGAGAAACGCTTTACCCGATTGTAAAGGAAATTCGAAAGTGGGGACGTATTCATCAGGAAAAAACTTTACAAAATATGTAATTTTTTTTGATCCTACTGACATACCCTTGTCACTGAGCAGTAGTTATTTTGTCATGTCTTCAATGCAAAGCGAAAAGTTGAACATTGATATTTAGCCCATTGCAAAAACTTCTTATACTTTAAACTTCACAATCAAAATGACAACAAAACAAATCCCTGCTCAGAAGTATTTTATCTACAGTACTGAAACTACCTTACCGCATGTCAATACTATAGCTATGCGAGAAGTAGAACCTCTGTACGTAACAGCATCTCAATTAGGTTTAGAAGCACAAGGGCCCTTAGAGTTTATTTATTGGAATGCTTCTGGCGACCCGACCAAACCTTTTACACTCGAAATCGCATTGCCTGTCAATGAAGCAGAGGTTGAGTTACCTGAAAAATATACCTTAACAACACACGAAAGCTTCAAGGCTATGGCTCATGTGCATCATGGCGATTTCAGTAATATCGAGCCTGTATATGAAGTTTTATTTAAGGAATTATATGGCAGTGGCGCAAAACCCACCAATCAGGTTCGTGAAGTATATATCCATTGGGTTGATCTTACTTCAGCAGAAAACGTTACAGAGATTTTATTAGGAATAGAATAAGATTTATTTCGTCAAAACTCAAATCCTATTTGCTATGATTAAATTTGCTTATACCATTCTGTATGTCTCAGATGTTGAAAAGTCTATGGCATTTTATGAAAAGGCTTTTCAATTCACTACCAAGTTTATCAGCCCTGACAGCACGTATGCAGAGTTGATTACAGGTGAAACGACTTTATCTTTCGCTCATAAATCTTTAGCCACAAGTAATTTGCCTGAGGGTTTTCAGGAAAGTAGTCTTTCGTCTAAACCTTTCGCTATTGAAATTGGCTTTACTACTGATGATGTTGAAGCTTTGGTACAACAATCCATAGAAGCAGGCGCCATCTTGGTAGCACCTCCCAAACAAAAGCCTTGGGGGCAAACAGTAGCTTATGTGCGTGATATTGATGGCTTTTTGATAGAGCTTTGTACGCCGATGGGATGAGGAATATTGAGTGAGTTAGTGATTGGAGATTTAGTGATTCTCATTCTTAGGCATACATTATTCAAATCCTTTAATTCTTAAAATTATTTACAAAAAAAGGTTGTCAAAGCTCTATAGCCTCGACAACCTTTTTTCATTCTTTTATGTCAAACCTACAACACAAAACCAACACCTACGGTTGAGTGTGAAAACTCATCTACTAAAATAAAAGCTCCGTTAGATGGGTTATCTTCGTATTTATCAGCAAAAATTGGTTTGGCAGTTTTGATTGTTACCTCTGCAATTTCGTTTAATTTCAATTCTGAGAAATCAGCAATAACATCGTGATTTACGACATCGTACTTTTTATTCAAGCTTACAACTTTAGCTTTTGAATCGTTGATGCCATGCTGTAAAATGTAGTTACGACCCGAAGTAAGTGCTTGGGAGTCTAACCAACATACTTTTGCATTGATTTCTTTCAACTGCGCTGGTTGGTCATCTGATTTTACCAACATATTACCGCGCGATACATCTACATCTGTTTCGAGGGTAATTACTACAGATTCTTTTGGACCAGCCGTTTCGAGCTTTTGACCAAATTTCTCAATCGTCGCAATTTTTGTACTTTGTCCAGTTGGTAATACTGTTACAGTATCTCCTACGGTAAACTCACCACTAGCAATTTTACCTGCGTATCCTCTATAGTCGTGGAATTCTTCTGTTTTTGGACGAACCACAAATTGCACAGGGAAACGAGCCGAGTGCGAAGCACCAACTGCTGTTTCTGGATGGAATTGCTCTAATTCTTCTAATAATGGTAAGCCATTGTACCAAGACATTTCGTCAGATTTGGTAGAAAGGTTTTGTCCATATAAAGAAGACATAGGAATGAAAGTAATCTCTTGACCTTCGAAAGATACTTTTGAAGCTAAATCTTCAACGCTAGCTTTGATTTCGTTGAAACGCTCTTCGCTATAACCTACCAAGTCCATTTTGTTGACACAAACGATAACTTTTGGGATTCGTAAAGTAGAAGCGATAAAGAAGTGACGGTAAGTTTGTTCCAACACACCATTACGAGCATCGATCAAAATCATTGACACTTTTGTATTTGAAGCACCAGTTACCATGTTACGTGTATATTCGAAGTGCCCAGGCGTATCGGCAATGATATACTTACGTTTTGGTGTTGAGAAATAAATATGTGCCACGTCGATTGTGATACCTTGTTCACGCTCGGCAATAAGGCCATCAGTCAACAATGACAAATCAAGAAAATCAAGACCTTTTCTTTTCGAAGCCGCTTCAAGTGCTTCGATTTTGTCTTTTGTAATAGATTTTGTTTCGTATAATAAACGTCCAATCAATGTACTTTTTCCGTCATCAACCGAACCTGCTGTTGCTATTCTTAAAATGTCCATCTACTGAGTGTGGAGTTTTGAGTGCGGAGTGAGGAGTTAAAATTTTCATCAATATTGATACTTTTCTCACTCTCAATTTATTTCTTATTATTTTCTTTTGCCGTTTTACCAGATGCAATAAAAATGGCTACTAGCTCATTTGCTTCATTCATCAAACTTTGCAGTAATACCTCTTTTATAATTCCTGACTCAACTAATAATTCCATCCAGAACAATGCTTCATCTGCTTCTTCTATCACAATTCCAATTTTTGAGATAAAATCAGATTGAGATCTTGCTCTGCAAGAAGCTCGATAATTAGCTCCTACAGAAGTACCACAACGAAGTAATTGTTTTCCAATAACTTGGCAGGATAAATTATTGGGTAGTTTATCAACAAGATTGATTATTCGGAGTGCAAATGCTTTAGTACGAACTTTAAGGTTTTCGTGTTTCATTTTGTAGAAAATAAAGAAATAGGTGATTTTTATTTCTTAGTAATTTACAAAAAGTTAACTCAACATTCATCACTCACAACTCATCACTTAGAAATATCCTTGTTGCTTGCGTTTTTCCATGGCAGCTTCAGAGCGCTTGTCGTCGATGCGGGCACCACGTTCTGAAATTTCTGCTGAAAGGATTTCGCCAATAATATCATCTAGCTCTACTGCTTCTGAAGATACTGCTGCTGTACAAGTCATGTCGCCTACTGTACGGAAACGTACTGTAGCTTCGAATGGAATTTCCTCTGCATCTTTGTTTAAGTATTCAGAATCAGCCCAAAGCATTCCATCTCTTTCAATTACCTGACGTTTGTGCGAGTAATAGATTGAAGGAATCGCCATTTTCTCTTCCTTAATATAATTCCAAACATCTAATTCTGTCCAGTTTGAAATAGGGAAAACACGTACGTTTTCACCAATAGAAATACGTCCATTCAACATATCGAACAACTCAGGACGTTGACGCTTAGCATCCCACTGACCGAAGTCGTCACGTACTGAGAAAATACGCTCTTTAGCACGAGCTTTTTCTTCGTCACGACGAGCGCCACCGATACAAGCATCAAACTTAAATTCTTCGATTGTGTCTAGCAAGGTTACTGTTTGCAAAGCATTTCTTGAAGCATACTTACCTGTCTCTTCTTTTACTTTGCCTTGGTTGATAGAATCTTGCACATAACGAACGATTAGGTCGGCACCTACTTCGTTGGCTAGCCAGTCTCTAAACTCAACTGTTTCAGGGAAGTTATGTCCAGTATCGATATGTACTAATGGGAAAGGAATTTTCCCTGGATAAAACGCCTTTTGTGCCAAGCGCACAAGGGTAATAGAGTCTTTACCCCCTGAAAATAACAAAGCAGGACGCTCAAACTGCGCCGCTACTTCGCGAATAATATAAATTGCTTCGTCTTCCAACTCACGAGGAAATACGCCCCATTTTGGTTGCGCTTCGGAAGCTACTTCAACATCTTTTTCTATCGATACATTACTCATATTCTATTATTATTTAATCAATATTCTTCTATATATTGAGTGATTTGAGAATGAGCGATTTGACTCATTCATGGTCAAATTGACAAATTCACTAAGTTAGTGGGCAAAATAAAAATTACACATTCGGCTTTCAGCAAAAGTATCTCTCAATTCAATCAAGCGTTTTGGCTTAATGCCTAAAGCTTACAGCCCATAGCCTATTAATTCAATTTTATTTTGCTGTATGCAATCCACATTCTTTTTGAGATGCTTCCCACCACCAGCGACCAGCACGAGGATGCTCTCCTTCGGTGATAGCACGTGTACATGGCGCACAACCAATCGAAATAAAGCCTTTGCGGTGCAATGGACTATCAGGAACACGATTAGCTTTGATATAGGCCAATACCTCTTCGTAAGTCCAATGGATTAATGGATTGAATTTAACGATTTGATTAGCTTCATCCCACTCTACAATTGGCATATCCGAACGGTTATCTGATTGTTCGGCACGCAAACCTGTAATCCATACCTCAGCACCTGTTAGTGCGCGTTTTAGTGGTTCGATTTTACGAATAAAACAACATTCTTTACGATTCTCAACAGAGAAATAAAAACTATTGAAGCCCTTTTCCTTTGCCAAAGCTTCTACCTTCGCTGTATTGGGAAAATACGTTTCAAATGATTGATTGTACTTAGCTCTTGTAGCATCCATCAAATCGTACGTTTCCTGAAACAAACGACCAGTATCAAGCGTAAAGACACGAATATTGAGAGCAGCATTGGTAGGATTGTTCTTGTAGATTGCGTCGGTAATTACCTGATCTTCCTGCCCAAATGAAGTAGAAAACACTACATTTTGATAATTTTCGGCTACATACTGAAGCGCTTCGCCGAGAGAGAGTGATTCTAATGTTTGTTTTAACGCGAATAAATCTGCCATTTTCACATAAAGCAAGTATCGTACCTTGCTGATTTAGCGAGGCTTAGCCTCATTTCAATTCTACTACAAATATATATAAAGTCTAGTGATAAAGTAGTCTTTTTGGGTGAAATATTTTTTATTTACATGAAATTTTCTCACCCTAAAACTGTTATCTTTAAAAACAATAGTAGCAACCAAGAGTGTTGAGCATAAATATAAAAAGCTATGAATCAGGGACTTGCTTCGTATTTTGAAAAAACAAACAGTCGCAGCCGTATATCGGATATGGACTTAAAGGATTTGAAAAATCTTGTGCGGAAAGGAGAAGGTAGCCAACTTGAATTCAAGCTAAAAGCTAAGCATCCCGAAAAAATTATTCGTGAAATTGTAGCCTTTGCCAATACTGATGGCGGAACGTTATTGCTGGGTGTTGGCGATGACAAAAGTATTCCAGGTTTAAAATTCGCTGACGATGAGGAGTTTATTTTAGTTCGAGCCATTGAAAAGTTTTGTGATCCTCCTATTACTTTTCAGCTCGAACGAATGGCTATCACCGACGAACGAGAGGTTTTGATTTTTATCATACCTCAAAGTACGAAGAAGCCTCACTTTGTCAAATTATCTCCAACAGAGCCTCCCAAAGCTTACGTCAGAGTACAAGACCGTTCGGTACAAGCTAGTAAGGAAGTCAAGCAGATTTTACGTCGTGAAAATGAAGAAGGTATTAGGTTTATTTTTGGAGAGAAAGAAAAAGTACTGATGGAATACCTAGTGCAACATCAAAGTATTACTTTGGAGAAATTTGCTGAAATAGCTAAAATCCCACTTTGGTTAGCATCCAGAACCTTGGTTTTGTTGGTATTAGGACACGTGCTAAAAATACAACCTAGTGAAGTAGTAGACACCTATGTGATTTATTAACAAAATAATTCTTGAAAGCGTATTTTTTACATCTTACACTAGATGTAAAGATTCTAGCTAATTGCTAAATAATACTATAATTCATCTTTCTTTTATTTCTCGAACCTGCATTATGAAACATACTTACTCCATTTTATTATTTGGAGCATTTTGGGGCGCCTTTACTCTTACGTTAGGTTGCTCCCAAAAATCTATTGATAGCACCGATACTGCTACAGCCTCCTCTTTTGACTTAATTCAGCAAAAGATCTTGACTCCTTCTTGTGCCACTTCTGGCTGTCATGCCTCTACTAACGACAATACTTACACACAACATGGCTTGGTATTGGAAAAGTCTGTGGCTTACCAAAATTTAGTAGGTATTGCTCCTAAAAATGATTTAGCAAAAGCAGAAAATCTCCAAAGGGTTAAGCCATTCAAATCACTAGAAAGTCTTATTTTTCATAAACTCGAATGGGATGCTAGTCACCACAGTGGCAAGCAGTATGGACTTCCAATGCCTCTTGGAAGCAATCCTTTATATGTGGGACAAATCGAATTTATTAGAAGATGGATAGAAGCTGGAGCTCCACGCACAGGCGACATCGTAGACAAAAAATTATTGGACGATACTACTCCAAGCTATGCTACTAGCAATACGCCTTTCGAAGCACTCAAAAGCCCTCAAGAAGAAGGAGTTACTGGAATTCAGCTACACGTGGATGCTTTTAATGTGGCAGCTAATTTTGAGAGGGAAATTTTCATCCGCAAAAGTTTGGGAAACACCAGCGATATATATGTCAACCGTATCAAGCTCAAGTCACGCTCCAATAGTCATCACTTAGTGCTCTATGACTTTAGAAATAAAGATAATGCTTTAATGATGCCTACTATTGATATTGTGCGAGATTTGCGTAATTCTGATAATTCATTGAATGCCCTTACGGTTCTACAAATGTCTAATCATATTTTCTTGGGAGGAGGCACCGACCCTAATCAAGATTATGTGTTTCCTGAGGGCATAGCCTTAAAACTTCCTGCGGGTGCTACGATTGATGTGAATCCACATTATTTCAACAAAACGAACCAGCCCTTTTTGGGTGAAAACTATGTCAATCTCTACACTATTCCTGCTTCAAAAGTACAGAAAGTAGTGCAAATGATTGATTTCAATAATACCAACTTTAGTCTTCCTGCCAATCAGCGCACCACTATTACCAAAGATTTTAAATTTGATAGCAATGTCACGATCGTTTCGCTCACCTCACATAATCATAAGTATGGCGAAAAATTTGTTATCAAAATCAAAGGAGGCACACGCGATGGCGAGACCGTTTATGAAAGCACCGACTGGGAACATCCTAAAGTGATTAATTTCAGCGTTCCTATTCAACTGAAAAAGGGCGAAGGATTAACCTCTGTAGTAACCTATAACAATACAACTAACAAAAACTTAGGCTTTGGTTTAACCTCTGAGGATGAAATGAATATCATCTTTGGATACTACTATGTTAATCCATAAAGCCAAATTCCAAATCATCAGCGACTTAATCCGTTCATAGATAAAATATATCTTTCATTAATTGGGGAACTTTTTCTTGATGAATAAATCAGAAGAGATATTATATTTGCTCACTTTTAGCACTTTGAAATATTATCAGACAAATATCTATTACAAAACCCCTAACTTTTTGTGTTTTTTATAGATTAGAGAAACATGCTTACCAACAATAAGTCATAATTTACAGATACTCAGACAAGTAATTCTAATCATTATTATAAAACACAAGCGATTCCATCTATGGAACACAAACATACCGACAAAGCCACAGCAGCGGGTCTGCTAGTGGCAATGGGAATTATCTACGGTGATATTGGTACATCCCCACTCTACGTAATGCAGTCTATAATAGGCTCCGCTCCTATCAATGAAACAACCGTTTTGGGCGGTTTATCTTGTATTTTTTGGACATTGACCTTACAGACAACACTCAAATATGTTATTCTAATTTTGCGAGCAGATAACCGAGGTGAGGGTGGTATTTTTGCACTATTTGCCTTAGTTCGTCGTCATGCAAAATGGCTCACAGTGCCTGCAATCATTGGTGGTGCTACCCTACTAGCCGACGGAATTATTACCCCTCCCGTATCAGTCGCCTCCGCTGTTGAAGGTCTTCGAATGATCAAACCAGACATTGAAACCGTACCAATTGTACTCGCAATTATTACAGTTTTGTTCATGTTCCAAGTACTGGGTACTAAAATGGTTGGTCGTGCATTTGGTCCTATTATGTTGATTTGGTTTAGTATGCTTGGCTTTCTGGGTATTGTATGGATTGCTAAAGACTGGAGCATTTTAAGGGCGTTTTCTCCACATTATGCGATTCAATTACTCACTAATCCTTACAATGGAGAAAGTGGCTTCTGGGCATTGGGTGCTGTGTTTCTTTGTACAACTGGTGCCGAAGCCTTGTATTCTGATTTAGGTCACTGTGGTAGAGGCAACATTCGAGTGAGTTGGATATTTGTAAAGATCTGTTTAATTCTTCAGTATTTTGGTCAAGGTGCTTGGTTAATTCATCAAAATGGAAGTCTTTTGAATGGACGCAAACCTATTTTTGAATTAATGCCAGAATGGTTCTTACTTTGGGGTATTGTGATTGCTACAGCTGCGGCTATTATTGCTAGCCAAGCCTTGATTTCTGGTTCATTTACGTTGGTATCAGAAGCAATTCGTTTGAATTTCTGGCCAAAAGTTCGTTTGAATTACCCTTCCGACCAAAAAGGTCAATTATATGTACCAAGTGTAAATATTTTCTTATGGTTGGGTTGTATGGGTGTGGTATTGTGGTTTAGAGAATCTGCCAATATGGAAGCGGCCTACGGTTTGGCAATTACCCTCACAATGTTGATGACCACAGCTCTGATGGCTTATTATTTACATGTCAAGAAATTTGATATGTGGTGGATTGTAGGTTTTATTGTAGTCTATGTGTCTATCGAAGGGTCTTTCCTTGTAGCCAACCTTCGTAAATTTGTACATGGGGGTTATGTATCATTGATTATTGCTGCTGCCATTATTTCATTAATGATTATCTGGTATCGTGCATTTATCATCAAAATGCGTTTAACTGAATATGTTAAGTTAGTAGATTATATAGAGCCATTAAAAGACTTGAGTCAAGATATGAGTATTCCCAAATATGCTACTCACTTGGTATTTATGTCGAATGCTGCCCGTACAAGCGAAATCGAATCGAAAATCATTTATTCGATTTTTCAAAAACGCCCAAAACGTGCTGATATTTATTGGTTCGTTCACGTAGATACTCTTGATGACCCTTACACGATGGAATACAAAGTGGATATCATCGAACCAGACGACGTAATTAAAGTAACTTTCCGTCTTGGTTTTAGAGTAGAACAAAAAATCAATTTATACTTCAGAAAAGTAGTTGAAGAATTAGTAAAAAATGGAGAAGTAGATATTACTTCTCGTTACGAATCACTCAACCGTCAGAATGTAATCGGAGATTTCCGTTTTGTGGTTTTGGAGAAATTCTTGTCTTACGACAACCAATTATCTATGTTTGAGTCTTTAATTATGAAAGCATATTTCTTTATTAAAGATTTTACTCCATCTGAAGATAAATGGTTTGGTTTGGATACCAGTGCCGTAAAAGTTGAAAAAGTCCCATTAGTCATTCGTCCAGCCGAAAACATCCGTTTGAAACGCATTGACTAATCATTTATCTATACTCAAATCGTGTTCTATCAATTTTTTGTATAGGACACGATTTTACTTTTAATAAACAATCATATATGAAAATTTTGATTACAGGAGGGGCTGGTTTTGTTGGTTCTGCTCTGGCAATTGCTCTAAAAACAAACTATCCCTCATACGAAGTTATTTGCCTTGACAACCTACGTCGTAAAGGTTCAGAATTAAACTTACCTCGTTTGGCTCAAGCTGGCGTTACATTTGTCCACGGCGACATTCGTAACAAAGAAGACTTTGATGCACTTCCTATGGTAGATGCCCTTATCGAAGCTTCGGCCGAACCTTCTGTTTTGGCAGGCTTAGATGGTACGCCTGATTACTTAATCAACACCAATTTGGTAGGTACTATCAACTGTTTGAACTTTGCTAAGAAAAGTAATGCTAACTTTATCTTCCTTTCAACCAGTAGAATTTATCCAATCAAAACGATTGAAAAACTCAATTTTGAAGAATCAGACACTCGTTTTGCTTTAGCTGATGAACAACCTGTAAGAGGTGTATCATCGAAAGGTATTGCTGAAGATTTTCCATTGGATGGCGCTCGTTCGTTGTATGGCGCTACGAAGTTGGCTTCTGAATTAATGATTCACGAATACAATGAGTTTTATGGTTTAAAAACTGTTATCAACCGTTGTGGTGTATTGACTGGTCCATGGCAAATGGGCAAAGTAGACCAAGGGGTAATGGTACTTTGGGTAGCAAAACACTATTTCGAGCAACAATTAGCCTATATCGGTTACGGCGGTTCAGGAAAGCAAACTCGTGATATGCTTCACGTACTTGACCTATATCGTTTGATTGATTTCCAATTGCATAATATGGATAAAGTAAATGGCGAAATCTTAAACGTGGGTGGTGGTGTCGAAGTAAGTGCTTCTTTACAAGAACTAACGCAGATTTGTCAGGAAGTAACTGGTAAGACAATTCCTATCAATAAAGTAACTGAAAACAGAGCTGCCGATATTCGTTTGTACGTAACCGACAACTCTAAGGTTACTGCCTTAACAGGATGGACACCAAGCATTTCAATGAAACAAATCGTCACAGAAATTACAGCGTGGTTAACTGAGTATGAAAGTCAATTGGCTTATGTATTGAAATAGCTTTCGGCAATCGGATGCACAAGCATTAGGATGCTTACCCCAATTTAGTGATTACTTAAAATATATTTTCACTTCTTTAGACGCAATGCTTTATGTCTAAAGAAGTGTCATTCAGAAATAATAGTACCAAAAAAGGCGTTCGAAATGAGTTTTTCGAACGCCTTTTTTGGTAGACAGTAGGAGATTAACCCCAATGCCAAAGTACTGGACAACTCATTTTTAGGCGCATAGTATTGTGTTTCTATAATTAAAAATAATCACTCATTCGCTCAAACACTAACTCCCTCAATTCGACATGATTCATGTTTTATTTTCCTTTTGATAATTATTTGATTATCAAACTTGTACAAATGCTTTTTTTTTCTATTTTTATATAAATTTCTTCTAATTTACTCCGCCCAAATCAATCTTATATTCTCAGCCATAACCTCCTTATTTTGCCTTTATCAAATTATGACAATTTGTGATTTTACTCACTTATTTAAGCCCTTTATGTACTATGAAAAAAACTCTACTTACTACCATTCTTTTTTTATGTGCTTTATATGTTGACAGTCTGGGACAAATCCAAATTAGCTCAGGCTTTAGCTATATTGGCGAGGGTGGTTGGGGCAATAAAGCTCAATACGCAGGCTCGGGCATAGATATTAGCGCCAAAAAATATTTGACCGAAAATCTAAGAGTAGGAATGAATTGGGGCGTATATGATATGCGAACCAATCTGATGATTCAAAAACAAAGCGACGCTCTGCCTATTGTTTATGGTCGAATTCTGAAGCGAGTTGCACCAATCAGTGTTTCGGCAGAATATTTTTTATGGAAAAAAAATCTTATAAAGCCTTTTGTAGGACTAAGTACTGGTACCTATATGAGCCAGTATGACACGCAAATAGAGAAAGACTATGAATATCTAACAGCCCGTAAAACCTTTGAAAATAGTATCAATTGGGGCTTTTCACCAAGCGTAGGACTTCAGTTGCAAGAAACAGCCGACCGCTTGGGTCTTTACCTAAAATTTAGTTACACAGGTATTCAATATAACTCTTCACAAGGAGGTTTTACTTCTTTTTATGGTGTGTATGCAGGCTTTAGTTTTAAGTTTGGGAAAAAAGTCTATTGGCGTCCTCCTGTGTTGACAGTACCAAAACCAGCTCCTTATTTCGAATCTACAGACCAACGATAACAAAAAAGCCGAGACTCTCGTCTCGGCTTTTTAATTCATCATCGAAGATAAGCCAAAAGATGAACTGGACACCACTCCAAATACACCGCTCCTCTTCCTTTTTTTTGACTCTTGATGCTCAAACCTAATAAAAAATATTTTGTTGTAGGCTTTAAGCTGTAAGTAATAGACATTTAGCATACCTATTACTTTCAAGCCTTCTGATTACAAAAGATTGTTTTTAGACAAATACTCTGCTATTTGAACAGCGTTTGTAGCAGCACCTTTACGAAGGTTATCAGCCACAATCCACATATTCAACGTTTTTGGTTGAGTTTCGTCACGACGAATACGACCTACAAATACTTCGTCTTTACCATGTGCGTTGATTGGCATAGGGTAAACAAAGTTTTTAGGATCGTCTTGAACGATTACACCTTCAGTGTTTGACAAAATGTCAAATACTTCTTGCAAATCGAATTCGTTTTCGAACTCAATGTTTACTGCTTCTGAGTGACCGCCAATCGTAGGAATACGAACAGTCGTTGCTGTCACTGCAATAGCATCATCCATCATAATTTTCTTCGTTTCGTTCACCATTTTCATTTCTTCTTTGGTGTATCCGTTGTCCAAGAAAACATCGATGTGTGGCAATACGTTCAAGTCGATTTTGTGAGGATATACCGCAGGTACATCTGTACGACCTTCACGTTCTGCGAACAATTGATCAACCGCTGCTTTACCAGTACCAGTTACTGATTGGTAAGTTGAAACAACCACACGTTTGATTTTGTATTTCAAGTGTAATGGATTCAACACAACTACCATTTGGATAGTTGAGCAGTTAGGGTTTGCAATAATTTTATCTTCTTTCGTCAATGTGTAAGCATTGATTTCTGGCACTACCAACTTTTTAGTTGGGTCCATACGCCATGCCGACGAATTATCTACAACTGTAATACCTGCTTCAGCGAAAAGAGGAGCAATCTTCGTAGATGTACCACCACCTGCCGAGAAAATCGCTACATCAGGCTTCATCTTGATAGCATCTTCGAAGCCTACTACGGTGTACTGCTTACCTTTAAACTCAATCTGTTTACCTACTGAACGTTCTGAGGCTACTGGAATAAGTTCTGTTACAGGAAAGTTACGCTCCGTTAAAACTTTCATAATTTCGCCACCGACCAAACCTGTGGCTCCGACTACTGCTACTTTCATTGTTTTACGTACTTGTTTTTGGTTATAGTGAAAAAAATGCTGTATGCTTTTATTAATCAAAAAGTAAGCACTTAACAGCCGAAAAATAAATTAGAAACTTCTAACTCTTTACTTAAAAAGTCTGTTTCCAACCTAGACCAATCACTGGTGTTTGGTCAGATGTTTGATTTATATTTAGTCCAATCTGACTTCTTTGCAACTGCAATTGATTGTATCGAGCAATAGATTTTGACAAATGGATCGTCGAACGAAAATTCAAATATGTGGTAATCACCAAGGCACTACCTAGCGAAGTCCAATAAAAATTACTTGATACTTTGTCACGATTAAAAATCGTATAGAGCGAAACTCCAGCGGATGCAATATTGACCCATTGCATGGCTTTTCGTTGACTCTTAAATTTCAAGAACCTACTACTTACTTCAGGATCTTGCAATTGTAATAATGGAATTTGTAGCGCCAAAGGGTTTTCGAGAGTTTGCCTTTCGTAGATATATTTCATTCCCCAAAAATTACGCTCTACTGCGATATACTTTGGTTTGGGTAGTTCTGTTTGTCCCCAAACTACTCGAGAAGCACTCAGGCAAAATATCACACACCAACCTATTTTTGCAAACTTTGATAAACGCATCATTCCATACTTTTTAAGTGTCAAATAGGGCTTTTTCTACAAGTTTTTGACAAATTGCGAGTAATTTTCTGATTTTCACTACGTTGCGACTCGTCAAAAAGTCCGCAAAATTACTCCATAATCTCCGAAGAGAAAAGAAATTTCTTTAGTTTGAATAATATATTCCTAATATTTTAATAAAAATCTATGCTATACTGTTTCCAAAGGGTTCTTTTTCAGTTTTTTACTCCAAATTCATAACACCTTTGTGGACTTACACAAAAATCTAAAGGAATATCCCATTCGCCCACTTCTTCAATCAACGGTACTGCTTCTTCAAGACATAGACCTATTTTCTGTACTTCCGGTCGGCATTCTGCAAGAAACCTATCATAAAATCCTTTGCCATAGCCTATTCTATTTCCCTTCTCATCAAAAACCAATAAAGGTAATAAAACAACATCTATCACTTGTGGAGATATCAATCGTGCTGAATTAGGTACGGGTTCAGGAATGCCCCACTCGCTCAAGGCAATAGTGTTGGCATCATAAAGGTAGTGTTCCATCTCAAAAGAATTAGGAACGACCCTCGGCACTACCAATTGTAATTGTGGGTATTTTAACTGAAGTTGTTCAATCAGCGGAAAGGTATCTATTTCTTTCTGAATACGAATCGGCAAAAAGAGATGCAAATAATGTATTGCCGAAAAATCGAAGTTTTTCAATACTTTTTCCACAATCCATTCACAGCGCTGTTGATATTCAGATTCAGAAAGGCTATTGCGTTTTTCTTTATATTGTTTTCGTAATTCCTTTTTGGTCATTGGTTATGTGATTTTGTTTTACGGCATTTGTCGGAGCAATATTTGACATCGTCCCAAACTTTTTCCCATTTCTTTCGCCATACAAAAGGGCGCTTGCAAGTTTCGCAAACTTTTGAAGGCAAATCTGCTTTTTTACGCATTCTCATCGCTTTATTTATTTAATAAATCTAATTTCTTATTACTTAAAAACTATTCAAATTAGATAAATGTTAAAAAACAAGTTTTGAAAAATGACTTTTGCAAGTTTTTGAAAAAACTATTATTACCAAATTCCTTTCATTTATTGTCAAAAACTTTCCATTTATGACAGTTCATCGAATACAAATCATAAGCCCTATTTTTAGGTATAAATTTGTATCAACAATAAGGCAATAAAGTTAGAGAGAAAACGATGCCTAGCCACTAAAAAAATTCGTTGTGATTTTAAAAGATTTTAAATTGGTGCAGCTCTTTAAAATCAAAAATATAAGGTCGCAACACACCAAAGTTAAGGATTCGACATACGCATCCGCCAAGTTTATTTCAATTTAAGGGCTTGAAATAAACAATATAAGTAAAAAGAAACTTCATAAGTAGGAGAGTTAGAAGGGCAATAATCTTTTAATGTTGTGCAAAAAGGTGTATCTGGAATCAGGTACACCTTTTTTAATTGGGCATAGTCATGTGGTCAGTGAGACACTGACCACGGATACGCAAATAGTCCGCTGTGATACCTGACACAGGTAGAAGGATATAATCAGATACACCTTTTTATTAGTTGTGAGTTTTGAGTGTAGAGTTTTAAAATGTCCGAAATCAGCCCCCCCCATCCCAAATCCACAATAGGTTACAGTCTTAATTGGTCATGGGTTTATTGCAACAAGTAATCCTTTACTGCTCCTTTACTTATTTTCAGGGTATCGACTCCCCTTTTAAAAAGGTTTTTGTACTTTTGCAGGAATTTTGGGGCAAGTTGTTATGTTTCAGTAATACAAGGGGTTTCACAACTTCATCAACGCTCCAGTTTGGCAAGTAACAAAACGTGCTTTTTAGCAAACAGTTTATAATGAAATTCGAAGAATATAAAAACCTAGATTACGCTCAGGTTGCAGACGAAATCCTTAAATTTTGGAAGGACGAAAAGGTTTTCGAAAAATCCGTCGAAATCCGTGAAGGGCAACCTACTTTTACTTTCTATGAAGGCCCTCCATCGGCCAACGGTACACCTGGTATTCACCATGTGATGGCTCGTGCAATTAAGGATATTTTTTGTCGCTACCAAACCCTCAAAGGCAAGCAGGTAAAACGCAAAGGTGGCTGGGACACGCACGGTCTTCCTGTAGAACTTCAGGTAGAAAAAGAATTAGGTATTACAAAAGATGATATTGGTAAAAAAATCTCGGTAGAAGAATACAACAAAAAATGCCGTGAGACAGTAATGAAATTTACTGACCTCTGGAACGACCTTACCGAGAAAATGGGCTACTGGGTAGACCTTGATGACCCGTATATCACTTACAAAAACGATTACATTGAGTCTATTTGGCATTTGTTGAAGCAGTTGTATGACAAAGGTTTGTTGTACAAAGGTTATACCATTCAGCCATATTCTCCAGCAGCGGGTACAGGTTTGTCTTCGCACGAATTGAACCAGCCTGGTTGTTACCGTGAAGTAAAAGATACTTCACTGACAGCTCAGTTTAAGGTAAAACTTACAGGAAAATCAGGATACTTGTTCGACGCTGCCGATAGCAACAATATCTATATCTTGGCATGGACAACTACGCCTTGGACGCTTCCTGCCAACTCGGCGTTGACTGTTGGAAAAAACATTGACTACGTTTTAGTAAAAACTTATAATCCATATACTTACTTGCCTGTAAACGTAGTATTAGCGCGTGACTTGGTAGGTAAATATTTCAACGAAAAAGGAAAAGACGCTGACTTTGAAGCTTACAAAGACGGCGATAAAGTGATTCCTTGGACGGTAGTAATGGAGTTAAAAGGAGCGCATTTGGAAGGTATCGAATACGAGCAATTGTTACCATACATTCAGCCAGATGCTCCTGCATTCCGTGTAATCTTGGGTGACTTTGTTACGACAGAAGACGGTACAGGTGTAGTTCACACAGCGCCAACTTTTGGTGCAGACGACTTTAGAGTGGCACAGCAAAACGGCGTGCCTGCCATTATGGTAAAAGACGAAAGTGGTAAAGAAGTCCCTATCGTTAATCGCCAAGGTCGTTTTGTAGCTGAAATTACAGACTTTGCTAACGAGCCTGTAAAAGAAGCTTACCTTTCGGATGAAGAGAAAGAAATTGAGCGTGAAAAACAAGGTCGGGACAAATACCTTTCTGTAGATGAGCGCATTGCGATTAAGTTGAAAACTGAAAACAAAGCGTTCAACGTTCAGAAATTTGATCACCCTTATCCTCACTGCTGGCGTACTGACAAACCAGTCTTGTATTATCCACTTGATTCTTGGTTTATCCGTACTACTGCGGTAAAAGATAAGTTGATTGCTTTGAATAATACCATTAACTGGAAACCTGAATCTACAGGAACTGGTCGTTTTGGTAACTGGCTTGAAAACTTGGTAGACTGGAACTTGTCACGTTCTCGTTATTGGGGTACTCCACTTCCTATCTGGCGTTCGGAAGATGCCGAAGAAGTTTGTATCGGTTCTACTCAGGAGTTAATCAATGCCGTAAAACATGCGTTGAAAGACGATGCTTTGAGTGCAGAACAAAAAGAGAAAAACCAAGCATTCTTGACTGCTTCAGAACAAGATACGTTGGATTTACACCGTCCGTTTGTGGATGAGGTATATTTGGTATCTGCTTCTGGTAAAGTAATGACGCGCGAAACAGACCTTATCGACGTTTGGTTTGACTCAGGGGCTATGCCTTTTGCACAATGGCATTATCCATTTGAGAATAAAGATATTTTCGAAAAATCATACCCTGCTGATTTTATCTCTGAAGGTGTTGACCAAACTCGTGGTTGGTTCTTTACCCTTCATGCTATCTCAGCCATGATTTCGGATTCGGTAGCCTTCAAAAACGTGGTTTCGACAGGTTTGGTATTGGATAAAAACGGTAACAAAATGTCTAAACGTTTGGGTAATGCTGTTGACCCATTCGAAACGTTGAAGAAATACGGTGCTGACCCAACTCGTTGGTATATGATTACTAACGCACAACCTTGGGACAACTTGAAGTTTGACTTGGCAGGTGTAACAGAAGTACGTAACAAGTTCTTCGGTACATTGACTAACACGTACAACTTCTTTGCTTTGTATGCTAATTTGGACGGTTATGAGCCAACAGGCACATTAGATAAGAGCATTGCTACAGAACTTGACCGTTGGATTTTATCAAAACTTCAAACTTTAGTAAAAGAAGTAGATGAGTCCTTCAATACATACGAGCCAACCAAAGCAGGTCGTGCTATCCAAGAGTTTGTGAGTGATCACTTATCTAACTGGTACGTACGTTTGGGAAGAAGACGTTTCTGGAAAGGTGATATGACTGATGATAAAAAATCAGCGTATGAAACCTTAGCATATTGCTTAAAAACTGTTGCTCAATTGATGTCACCAATCGCTCCTTTCTATGGAGATTGGTTGTTCAAAAACGTGACGATTAACCAATCAAATGCGCAAGAATCTGTACACTTAACAGATTTCCCTACAGTTCAGACAGAATGGATTGATGAAGATCTTGAAACTTCGATGGACTTGGCACAGCGTATTTGTTCGTTGATTCACTCATTGCGTAAAACTAATAAAATCAAAGTTCGTCAGCCATTAGAACAAGTCTTAATTCCTACGAACGTAGATACGTGGAACAACAATATATTATCTGTAATTGAAATTATCCGTTCAGAGGTAAACATTAAGGAAATCCGTTTTATAGATGAAAAGTCTAACGATATAGACCATTTCTTGAAGAAAAGTGTGAAACCTAATTTTAAAAAAATAGGTCCTAAATACGGCAAAAATGCTAAGTTTTATGTTGAGTTTATAAATTCATTGGAGAGCGAGGGACGAGTTAATAGTGTGATTAAAGCACTTGAAAAAGGAGAAGAAATAGAGATTTATCACGAATCATCTGATCTGACACCTTCAACTCTTATCGGGTATCTTCACCTTGAAGATGTTGAAATCGTAACGAGTGATATTTCAGGATGGCTTGTAGCCAAAGACAACGAGTTGACAGTAGCACTAGATATTACAATCACTGACGAACTTCGTCAAGAAGGTATTGCTCGTGAGTTTGTCAACCGTGTTCAAAACTACCGTAAGGATTCTGGATTTGAAGTAACAGACAAGATTAAAATTGAATTATTGAATACGCAAGCTGAAGTTTCGGCAGGTGTTTTGGCATTCAAAGAATATATCTCACAAGAAGTTCAAGCGGTTTCATTAGAAGTAGTAGATACTTTGAGCGAATCTGTTGAAGTTGAAATGGAAGAATTGGTGCTACAATGGCGAATCGTCGTAGCCTAGTTTATTGAGTGAGTTAGTGATTAAGTGGTTGAGTGATTTTTTAAACACTTAATTACTTTTTCAAAAAAAAATCGCCGTAGATAGAACAGCACAAGCTTGTTACATCTACGGCGCTTTCTTTTTTGATGACTATTGCTAGTTCAAGGCTAAGTCTTGGACTTATTTTTTTTGACAGTTTCTAAACTGTTTAATTATCAATCTCGCCTCTTTCTTGTTAAAAAGCTTACAGAATTAAGCATAAAAACAAGAGTTGTGATACACAAGCCAATAAGTTGCATTTGCGTAAAGTCCTTTGCGAAAAGTAGCAACACACCTATCGAGACGATTGTGCCTAATAACGAAAAGAAAAGCAGGGTATTTTTCAGTGTAGTATTCATAACAGTTATGATTTGGTTTAAAATAATACTTTAATTCATAATGATAAAAAATGATTGGCACTTCTATTTACCTTCTAATTGGAGTATATGGAATAGGTTCTTTGATATAAATGATTACTTCCATGTAACGAAAGTTTCCCACATATTTAGGACTAAAAGATGCAACAAGAGCATAAGTCAGATCTATTTCTTGTCCATTGATTAGCATATAATATTCGTAAAACACAGGTTTGGATATTCCCAATTTCAAGATATGGGAGTTTTTGTTGTTATAAATAATAATGGAATCGGCAATGGACAAATCTTTGGTAAGTCTGTCTAACTGTTTGGCAGTATTTACCCCATTGCTATGATCTACAGGGGGAATTATTTCTTCAGAGTGGCACGATTGAAAAAAAATAGCGCTGGCTATTATCATCTGTAATAATAGGTTTTTCATGGCGAATATTTTAGGTGATTATATGTAGTAAATTAGTAAGTGTATTTTCAGGGCCTAATTTAACAGGATTACTCAAAACATCGGTATGTTTTTTTGATATAATCCACAGAATCAAGGTAATATAAAAATAGATATTTTTTCTTTTCTAAAAAAAAGTCCAATTCACGAAATCCGTTTATTAATCCCTCTCGTACATATATCAACATTTAACATTTATGAGACAATTAAAAAAATAACAGCATGTCCTACTTGGCATGGGTTCCTTTGTATTGTCTCTATTTTACGTTGAGCTGTCCTTAATCCATATATTCCACATTTACAAAAACTCATTTTTATTATGAAAAAGCTCTTTATTTTATCCGCACTAATATTTGGTTCTGTTGTAGCATCTCATGCACAAGCCCTTACAGGAACTCTTAATGGCGTATTGAATCCAGTTGTTGGCAATCTTAATGCTCCTGTAGTAACATCTAATGTTGTAAACCTTACAAATCCATCAAACGGAGGTCTTACTGTTATCTCAGGTACAAGCGGTTTAGTTAATACTGCAACGAGTAACGTAGCACGTTTGAACACCTACGCAGTAGTAAACACATTGTCTAACAATCCTACTGTGGCAAATCTTAACGTTAGTAATACCCAAGTATTAGGAACAAACGTAGCTAACAATACTACTGTTGTAACTAATTTATTGAACAACACCAGCGGAGCAAAATATATTTCGGCAACAGCTCCTACAACAGTAACAGGAGGTTTGGCAAACGTTGGCATTACACCATCAGTTGGTGTGATTATTAATAAATAATTTTTTCAAGGAGTTGTTTGTAAATATTTTACCCGCCATTATAACTCCTTAACCCATAAAAATCAATTGGATAGCTGAAGCCACTGACAGGCATACGTGCTGAGTCGGTGGCTTTTTTATTAAACCATCAACAACCGCCAGTATTTTGGTTGACCTATGAAAACTTTTTTCTTCATCATGACTTGTTTAGCGATAAGTCTGATGCCTGTCCGAGCGCAAAAAGTTTGGAATCTTCATCAATGTATCCAACATGCTCAAAACAATAATCTTCAAATCAAGCAAACTCGCCTGAACCAAGAGTTAGCATTAGAAAAAACTATTTATACCAAAACCGATCTCTACCCTACCGTTCAGTTTTCGGTAAGTCCGACGTTGGCTATGGGGCGTTCGCTTGACCCCACCACTTACCAATATGCGACCAATGGCTTTATCAACAATATTATGGGAGTAAATATGAACCAAGTATTGTGGGCAGGTGGTCGTAAAAAAAACGCCCATCAACAAAGTATCGTTGAACAAGAAATAGCGAGCCTTCAAGAACAAAAGAATACTGTTGCCATAGCCATACAAATCACACAAGCCTATTTTCAGATATTGTTACAACAAGTTTACGTCAAAAGTGCCGAACGTCAGCTCAGTATTTCGGGCGAGCAATTAGCTATTTTTCAAAAAGCCAATACTACTAATCCAGATACGGCTTACAGTGTTTTGGAATGGCAAGCGCAAGTAGCCAACGATGAATTCACTTTGACAAAATATAAGAACGAGTTGAAAACAGCTCAAATTAACCTTGGTACACTTTTGGCATTGCCCGATCCTTTGGGTATTGAAATTGCAGAAATAAAAGACAAAACATTCACTATAGATAGACCTATCGGGCAAAAAAAGGGAGAATATGATTTGTTTTACAAAATGGCGTACTGGCATCCGTCAACCAAAATCACACAACTCAATCAGAAATTGGTGGCCTTGCAATTTGATGCTGTAAAAGCCAGCGCCTATCCTACTATCTCGCTGGCGACAGGAGTATCTTTGCCTTTTTCAAGTCTTTTTCGTGAAGTTGACCAAGCTTATTTGGTTCGTACCGATACCATTCCTGTGTATTCACAAGGGCAATTACGATTGGCGCTTTCACCCAACTACGCATACAGTTACAAAACCACTTCTTTGTTTTCACAATGGAAACAGTTAGCGAGTGCGTATGTGGGTTTTCAAATTAATCTGCCTATTGTAACAGGCGGGCTTCGAAAATACCAACAACAACAAGCAGCCATCAATATCGAAAATGCGCATATTTCGATGCTTTCGGCACGAGCTGAGATTTATAAAGAAGCACTATTTTCGACAAATAATTTGGAAGCGGCTATTTTGCAATATCAAGCAGCACAAAAAACGCTGCAAGTTTGGCAAGTGTATTTTAATACCACCTTACAAAAGGTACAACGAGGCGAAGTGAAAATAAAAGATTTTGAATCAGTCAAAAATAGTTTTTTCACGATTCAACAAAATGCAGAAATAGCCAAATACGATTGGCTTTTGAAAAAGAAAATTTACCAATATTATAGTACTGGTAATATGGAGGATTTGTGAGTTATTGAGTGATTTGTGGTTGAGTGAATGAGTGATTATTTTAAAAATCTATAGCAGTAGAGACGCAATGATTTCGCCTTAAGTTATTCATATCTACCATAGTAACATCAAAAAAGCGGTCGAGAAATATTTTCGGACCGCTTTTTTGATACTATATTTTAGTCTGCTATTGACAGATAATTTTTTCTCCCTTTTTAATTACTACATCATATTCGTAGTACTTTTTGGTTGTTTCTGTTGCCAAAGGTTGCCCAACTACTGAAATAGGTTTGGCGCCATCAATACACTTCAAAAGTGGGTTTGCGACAGTTCCTTTTGCCAGTTTTGCCCCTTTGATTTTCAAAGGTACTTCAGAACGAATACGGCAAGTACCTCCCAATTTTGATAAGATAGTAGCATTTTTGAGTTTGCCATTTTCCCAAGTCATATCCACCTCAAATCCTCCACGAGCTACCAATCCTTTTACTTGTCCTTTTTGCCAAGTACTCGGCAAAGCAGGTAATAGGTGTACTGCACCAGAGTGTGATTGTAACAACATTTCGGCAATACCAGAGGTAGCGCCAAAGTTTCCATCAATCTGGAATGGCGGGTGAGCATCAAACAAGTTACGATATACACCTCCTTTATGATAGTCATATCCTTCAAAACCAATAGGACTCAAAAGGTTTTTGAGAATAATCATCGCATGGTCGCCGTCTAATAATCTTGCCCAGAAGTTTACTTTCCAGCCCATTGCCCAACCTGTACCTTCATCGCCACGACGTAATAAAGAATTTTTCACGGCTTTATACAATTCAGGAGAAGTCCAAGGGTTTACTTGATTACTTGGATGCAAAGCATACAAATGCGAAGAGTGGCGATGATGTACATCTGTTTCTTCAAAATCCTCTGACCATTCCATTAAGTTCCCTTTAGCGTTGATTCTGAAAGGCTGAAGTTTAGGCAATAATTCTTCCAATTGCTTTACAAAAGCAGGATCTTGATTCAATGCCTTGGCTGCTTGATAACAGTTGTTCAATAACTCACGAGTCAAGGCTAAGTCCATAGCTGTTCCTGCTGAAATAGCTAAGTTTTTTCCTTGATACTTATATTGATTTTCGGGAGATACCCCAAAAGCTAACTCATAATAACCCGCATCGTTTTTATCCAAGAAACCAATCACAAATTCTGTTGCGCCTTTCATCACTGGATAAAACTCCTGTAAAAACTGCTTGTTGCCTGTGTACAAATAATGTTCATACACATGACTACACAACCAAGCTGCCCCCATTTGCCAGTTGGCCCAAACAGGATCGCCTGTACCAAAATCACCAACAGGAGAAGTCAAGCCCCAAATATCAGTATTGTGGTGCGCTACCCAGCCTTTGAGATTGTAGTGTAGTTCTGCCGTTTTTTTACCATTTACAGATAAATCTTTAATTAAATTCATCAAAGGCTCTGTCAATGGCGAAAGATTACACATTTCGGCAGGCCAGTAATTCATTTGCACGTTGATATTGGTCGTATAGTTAGAACTCCATGGTGGACGTACCATATTATTCCAAATACCCTGAAGATTGGCAGCCTGACCACCATGGCGCGACGACGAAATCAACAAATAGCGACCATAATTAAACAACAAAGCTACCATTTGTGGATCAGCATCTTTGGCATAATTAACAATACGTTTATCGGTAGGAATATTGGCTGTGCCTTTACTTTCTAGCGCCAAGTCTACACGACCATACAAGGCGTGATAATCTTGGTAGTGCATCTTACGGATACTTTCATAAGAACGCCCCAATGCCAAGCGCATCCATTGACCCGCTTGTTTTGAAGGCTCTAAGCCATCCAAGCCTGGCGATTTGAAACGTCCGTTATAGCTTGTTGCAGCTACTACATATACTTCCGCTTCGGAGGCATTTTCTAAAACTAGCTGATTGTCCTTTACGCTTACTTTGCCTGTTGCAGATTTGATTTGTACCCAAACCTCCGCTTCCATTCCTTCGCCATTCCAATCGTCGTATTGAACGGCTTCTTCTGGCTTAAAACCTCCACGATAATTAGGTTCTACATGTTTAGGTGCTTTAAGTCTAATCTTTAAGATATTGCCATCAACCCAAACCTTATTTTTCATTAAAGATGAAGCTCCAATCGTAAAACCTAAACTACGACCACCTTTAGCTGTCAAACGCATAGCCATTGCTTTATCAGGGAAACTAACTAGTAGTTCACGCTCATAAGTAGCCTTAGGTGTGCTATAGCGAACATGAGTGGTAGAAGTATTCAAATCCAAATCACGGTAATACTCTCCAATTTGGGTAGTATCCGAAAATGTCATCGTAAGGTCAGCAAGAGGCTGATACGACTGTGTAAATGCGCCTTGGAGTTTTTTAGAAAGCTCCTCTGCTTCGGCGTATTTCTTTTGTTTCATCAATGCCTTTACTTCAGGGAAGTACTGAGCTGCATTGTGATTGTTCCAATCTTTGGGAGCACCCGACCAAAAATCGGTATGGTTAAGCTGAATGAGTTCTTTGCCAGTACGACCAAAAACCATAGCACCCAAATGACCATTGCCAATAGGAAGCGCCTCGACCCACGTTTTGGCTGGTGAATCGTACCAAAGTTTATCGGTCTGCGCAAAAGACTGCACACCTATCAGCGAAGCACAAGCCCATAAAAAAAGTTGTTTCATGAAAGGATTTAGTTTAGATAGTTTGATTATCATTAGGAAGTATTAGTGCTGAATTATGAGTTGTGAATTGTGAATGTAAAATAATATTTTACATTGAGTAGAAGCACCAAATTTGATTTAAGTTGTGTGCTTTAGGCTTTCAGGTAACGGCTTTCGGCGGTAGACTTTGGAAAAAAGCGTGTCTGTGGTTATTAAAAACATTTTAACACTCTTTGCCTTGTGCCTGCTGCCTTGTGCCTCAACACATAACTTAAATCTTATCCTGCATGATCACTTATTACTTCAATAATCGTCTTTAAAACATTGATAACAAAAGGGGAAGCCTCCTAAAACTACTCAAAGGTTGTCCTGCCACAGAAACTTTTGTACAGTACAAGGTGTTTTTCTTAAAAAGCTTTAGGCCGTCAACACTTTTCAACTATTTACAGCCTGAAGGATTATATTTTCATTTTTTAAACAAAACCAAACATGTTAAACTTTGAATTGCAGAATCCTACCAAAATTCTTTTTGGAAAAGGTCAAATAGCTACTATAGCCAAAGAAATTCCTGCAAACGCTCGTGTTTTGATGACTTACGGTGGTGGTAGTATCAAAACCAACGGTGTTTACGAACAAGTTATCGAAGCATTGAAAGGTCATGAAGTCGTAGAATTTAGTGGTATCGAACCAAACCCAACCTACGAAACGCTGATGAAAGCGGTAGAAATCATTCGTGCTCAAAAACTTGATTATGTATTAGCAGTAGGTGGTGGTTCGGTGATTGATGGAACTAAGTTTATCGTTGCAGCTGTAGACTTTGAAGGTGAACCTTGGGATATTTTAGCAAAATCTATCCGTACAACAAAAGCAATGCCATTTGGTACTGTGTTGACGTTGCCTGCTACAGGTTCTGAAATGAACTCAGGAGCTGTGGTTACAAGAATAGTAACGCAAGAGAAATTAAGTATGGGTGGACCTGGCTTATTCCCAAAATTCTCTGTTCTCGACCCTGAAGTAATCAAAAGTATTCCTGAACGCCAATTGCGCAATGGTATTGTTGATGCTTACACACATGTATTGGAGCAATATATGACTTATCCTGCCAATGCTTGGCTTCAAGACCGTTTTGCTGAAAGTATTCTACAGACCTTGATTGAAGTTGCGCCAAAGATTTTGGCTGATCCTAGCAATTATGAAGCGGCTGCCAACTTTATGTGGAGTTGTACAATGGCTCTTAATGGTCTGATTCAAAAAGGTGTGCCAACCGACTGGGCTACGCACATGATTGGTCATGAACTTACAGCTTTGTACAATATCGACCATGCCATGACACTGGCTATTATTTTCCCGAACTTATATCGTAACCGTTTTGACAACAAAAAAGAAAAGTTGGCGCAATACGGCGAGCGAGTGTGGAATATTACCGAAGGTACTACCGAAGAAAAAGCCCATGCTGCTATCGAACGTACAGTGGCTTGGTTGCATGAGCTAGGCGTAAAAACACGTTTGTCAGAATACACTAGCGACTACGCTCATACTGGCGAGTTTATCGAAAAGCGTTTTACCGAAAGAGGCTGGAAAGGGCTAGGCGAACGCCGTGATATTACTCCTACCATTGTGAAAGAGATTGTGGAAATGAGCTATTAGTGAGTACTGGGCTTAAACAGATTTTTTTATTGCGTAATAGTGTAATGTAGCTTATACTATTACGCAATAAACATTTTTACTGTTAACTAATGCCTACAGTTTATTGTCAAAATCGTAATAATGAATGTATGAGTAATACAGCGACAAAATTCTGTGTAATAAGCTATTGTGCTCCTAGAAAGATCTGGAGGCACTTATCCTGACCTAAGTATTATCCTAAAATAGTTTTGCCTAAAAAGTACTACATTTGCTTTGAATTTTTATAAACTCAAGTTAAATGTATGAAAAAACTCCTTCTAAGCTTCCTATTTTCATGCCTGTCAATAGCCTTATGGGCTCAAAGCAAGCAATCTACCTATTGTAATCCTATCGACATTGGCTATCGTTATAATTTTGAGCAAATGAACGAAGGGATTTCCTATCGTTCAGGAGCCGACCCTGTGATTATTACTCATAAAGGGGAGTACTATCTTTTTGTTACAATTTCGGGAGGTTGGTGGCATTCCAAAGATTTAGTTAACTGGAATTATGTTGTTCCTGACAAATGGCCGATGGAGGATATGTGTGCACCTGCGGCAGTATCGGTTCGTGATACTTTATACTTGTTTCAATCAACTTTTCAGCAACGTCCTATTTTTTATTCGACCGAACCCGAAAAGGGAAAGCTCAAATTTCTCAATCGTTGGTTACCACAACTACCCAAAGATATTGGGCCTTGGGATCCAGCACTTTTTCATGACCCCGATACCGACAAGTGGTATATGTATTGGGGCTCGTCGAATGTATATCCTATTTTCGGAGCAGAGTTAGATAAGAATAGAAATCTGACTTATAAAGATAAAACAGACTATAAACCATTGATATTTTTAGACCAATATCAACATGGTTGGGAACGCTTTGGCCCTGACCATTCGGATATGATAAAACCCTTTATAGAAGGAGCTTGGATGACCAAACACAATGGCAAATACTATCTTCAATATGCAGGGCCTGGCACTGAATATAATGTGTATGGAAATGGTACTTATGTAGGCGACCATCCACTTGGACCTTTTACCTATGCACCCTACAATCCGATTTCGTATCGCCCAGGTGGCTATATGACTGGTGCTGGGCATGGCAATACCTTTCAAGATGTGTATGGAAATTATTGGAACACAGGCACTCCGTGGTTGGCGGTAAACTGGCCAATGGAGCGACGTATCTCGATGTTTCCTGCGGGCTTTGACAAGGAAGGACAAATGTTTTCGAATACTCGCTTTGGAGATTGGCCTCATTATTTGCCTTCTGGAAAATGGGATAATCGTGACGCTTTGTTTACAGGTTGGATGCTATTGTCTTACAAAAAAACGGTAACCGTTTCGTCAGAACAAGATACGATTCATCTGGCTAAAAACCTTACAGATGAGGGACGTCAAAGCTTTTGGGTTGCTAAACAAAACAAAGCGGGCGAATGGGCAAGCATCGATTTGGGGCACGAATCAGAAGTAAAAGCGTTACAAGTAAATTATATAGATTACAAAAATAATGTTTTTGATTCCGATTCGAGTGTTTATACTTTATTCAAAATTTGGGGTTCAAAAGATGGGAAAAAATGGGAACTATTGCGTGACCTTACTAAAGAACCCAAACGAGATAGACCTTGCGCCTATATCGAACTTGAAAAACCATACAAAGGGCGTTTTATCAAATATGAACATGTATATGTAAAAGCGCAAAACCTTGCGATTGGAGAAATCCGTGTGTTTGGAAATGGCTTAGGACAAGTTCCTGCTACGCCACAAAAATTGGCATCTAAACGTCAAAAAGACGAACGTAATGTAGATATTTCATGGGAAAAAGTACCCAATGCCGTAGGTTATAATATTCGTTGGGGAATAGAAAAAGATAAGTTGTTCCAAACCTATCAGGTATATGCCGACCAGCCTACGACTTTGCAAATTAGAGCATTGAATTTGGGGCAAAAATATTACTATGCCATAGAAGCATTTAATGAAAATGGTGTATCTGTGCTTAGCGGTGTAGTTGGAGAATGATTCTTGATTTTCATAAAATCAAACATGAGTCATCCCGAATTTTGGAATAATTTAAAATAGAGACCTTTTATTTGTACTTATTGGGATTCACAAAGTGAACGATTGTACTGTTTATGAAAAAAGGCGTTCGAAATGAATTTTTCGAACGCCTTTTTTCATACTATATTTCAACATGACACCGCTTTAGACACAAAGCATTACGTCTCTACAACTAGAATACAAATTTTAGAATAATCACTCATTCACTCAATTGTAAATCACTAAATTAAGAATGGCTCATGTTTTGTTGATTCAAAAACTCGAATCATTGAACTTACTTTTGTAAAGCTACTTTCAAGACTCTTGTGCCTGCATCTGTATAGACTCTAATAAAATATTGACCTGAGGTATATTGGCTTAAATCTAGACTTGTCCAGAAATCATTTCCGATACGCTCCATCGATTTTTGAGTCATGGTATTGCCAACCAAAGAAACCACTTCAGCTGTGACAGCTTTGTAGTTATTGTCAGGAACTTTTACCGTTACTATACCAGAAGTTGGGTTAGGATAAACTTTTGATTGCCCATCTGATAACAAATCCTCTTCAATTGCAGTAATAGTCACCGATATTCCCGCCGAATAAGCACTACAGCCGTTGGCATCAGTAACTTTAGCATTATAAAAACCAGATTGAATAGGAGTAAAACTTACTAAACCTTTGGCTGTAGTATACTCAAGTCCATTCAAAGTCCATGTAGGGTTTGTGCCTGTCAAAACAGAAAGCACTCCATTAGTCCAATTTACGGTTGGTGTAATTGGGGTAAATGTAGTAGCTGTAACGCTTGGTGTTGTAATAGTACAAGCTCCGCCATTTGACACTTTAACCGAGTAACTTCCAACAATACTTACATTTAACGTGTTGCTGGTTGCACCATTTAAAGTAGCGCCATTGCGATACCATTGATAGGTATAACCATTACCCAATGTTGCTGTTAATGTACCTGCACCATCTGGGCAAAAGTTGATAGTACTTGCTGGAGTTACGCTTACAGTAGGGGCTGTTACACTTTGAATCGAAACAGCTGCACGAACACTTGGACATTCGAGCGCTCCCACATTGATATCATATAGGTAATAATAGCCCGTTTTGATAGTACTGCCATTGTAATACGCACCTGTAATACTCACTGTATTATTTAATGAAAACGGATACCCCACTAAGTCGGTAGCTGTAGAAGTAAGGTTTTTATTACTTCTATAAATCGAGGCTCCATCTGTACATTCTTGCGTAATGTAATAAGTACCAGCAGCAGGTAATTTGAGGTTCAGGTTAACTACGACCCCTTGGTCTGTTTTGTCATCAATCAACTGAGAATTACTTCTAGTTGTATTGGCAGTTGTTCTGGTTGCCTGTACAGGAATAGTCACAGAAGAAACAGGTGCCCCATCTGCGGCATTTACTACACTAAAAGTAATATTACCAGGTGTTCCTACGTAAATTCTGGCTGTTTTGAGTAAAATTGGCGCTTGTGTAGTCATGATAATAGCTGGACCAAAAAATTCATAGTAAGAGCCATCGCCATATTCATATTTTGTTTTAGCACCAATATTTCCAGAAATTTCACCTGTTGAAACATACAACTTGCTTGTTCCTGTTGGCAGAGTAAATGAACCCGTTCCTCCAGTATATATAAGTGTTCCTCCAGCAGACTGGTCAAACCATTGTACTGATGCAGAACTTGCCGATTTGATAATTGCTGTACTAGCACCGTCACATACAATCGCTTCGGCCGTTGGTGCCACTGTTGTACTTACTATGCGAGTAAATGTTGCTTGATTGTTTCTTGAGTCTTGGTCACTTGCTAATGTTGCTTGTGTTACAAAATTATAGCTCTGTCCAGCTACAACATTCATCGTTCCTGTCAAAGTCACTTCGCCCATTCCTAAAGAAGCCAATGTACCAGTATATGTCCCTGTAAAAGTTCCACTAACGCCAGAGGTATTACTTACAGTTACACTCACAGGAATATTAGAAAGACTGTTTAATCCATTATTTGTAAGGCTTACTTTAATCTGAGTTAAAGCAGTATTACTACAAAATAGTCCCGTTTCTGGAGTCACCAAATTGGTTACTGCAATATCGTTCAATGCTCTTGTAACAGTCAAAGGGATATCGATTACCTCAGCATTAGATACAGAACCACAAGCTGTAACAGCACTTGCACTAGCCGCTTGCGAGCAAATCACACGCATACGTAAAGTTGTGCCATAATTGATAGTTTGAGGTGCTGTAAAATTAAGGGCATAAGCGCCCGTCCCATTTACGGTACTAGTGCCGACTAATTCGCCATCATCATCAAAGCTGCCGTTGCTATTCCAGTCAATAAATGCCTTTAAGATATGATTGCTCGTATTTTTTACAGAAACATTTAACGTTACAGCTTGGTTGGTAGAAACATTATTTCCACCAGCTAAACTTGCAGACTCAATAACATCGCTACCTGAACTTACAGTATTGTTACAATAGGTTACGGTTCCGACGCCACTTACAATCAATGAAAAATCTTGTTTGCTATTAGTCAACGTTCCTTTATGACTTACGGTAATGGTATAAGTAGCCCCAGGAAGTGGATTACTAATCAGGATTTGTTCAATGTTGTCTCTGATATTATCGCCAGTTGTAGCCAACTCTGATGGCTTTTCTGGGTTTAGTGTAAAAGGTAGATAATTAGAAGTACCGTCCGAAACTCTTATGTCCAAATCGTTTACCAGTTTTGGTGTACGATTATTTAGATTAGAAGCCGATGTTGAAGTGATAGTGCCCTCTGGGTCTGTCCACACAATACTCACTCGCAACGGTTCTTGACCAGAAGCAACAACCATTTGTGTTGAAGTTGTACCTTGTGCTAGACTTTTTTCCTGTAATAAATTTGATTTAGAAGTATTCAAAATTACTTTCCCTGCTTTTTCCATGTTGAGCAAACCCCAACCATAAATATAGTCAGGACCAACATTACCTGCGTCCTCTGCTGTATGAATGGCAAGTCCCCTCAAGGTTGCAGAGCGCATGAATTGTCCATCATTCTGCTTAGCATATAATTCTTGTAAAAGAAACAAACTGCCTGCCACCTGTGGACTCGACATTGATGTACCACTCAATGTGGCATAGCTCGTAGTTGATCCAGTAGATGTAGAAAATAGATTTACACCAACTCCTACAATATCAGGTTTGATACGACCATCATCCGTTGGTCCCCAACTACTAAAGTCAGAAATTTTAATATCGGATGGTTTTGTTGGTGCTGCATCAAGGGCATTTACTGCTCCTACTGTCAAAATATTTTTGGCGGTACTTGTTGTAGGCAAAATATCATAACTATCGTTTTTACTTCTTATCACCGAACTTGTATCTGTCGTATTTCCTAGATAATAAACAGTACCAGCATCAGGTCCTGTTTCGCCACGATTATTTCCTGCCGACTTTACGATAAGATAATAAGGGGCGTTATAGGCAATTTTATCTAAAGTTTGTGTATTGCTATCATAGAAACCAAACTTATAATCTTCAAAAGCATTGATGTTGACGTTACCCATCCAACGCCATTTGCTTACGTCAGAATCGTAATTCCATCCTGCTAAATATCCATACGAGTGATTTGAAATAAGAAGGCTACTTGCTGCATTACTGATTTCAGTGTTATCACTGTTATAATCCCATGCACGTAGGTTCGCACCAAAAGACATACCTTTTGCTTGGGCAGATATCCCCGTCGCAATCATAGTTCCTGAAGTGTGGGTAGCATGTTGGTCAAAAGTCGTAGCATTATCTTGTTGGGTAACACGACCTGTAAGTTCTACGTGACTCGAATATACACGTCCACCATCCCAGATACCTAACTTCCCACTCATGTAGCTACTATTACCATTAAGGCTCAATCCAAGGCTACCACCTGTGTACATAGAAGTAGTTCTTGTAGCAGCAGCGGCTTTGGCATTACTATGTGTGATTAAGTAAAGAGGTTGACCTGTAGCATCTAATCCTTTTAGTGAATAGACTCTTCCATCCTTATAAACACCACTAATTGGCCAATTTTTGGCTTTAGCCGATGCCAACGCTTTCTGATAATTATTATCTTCTTGGGTGCTGATTTCGAGAGAAATCGCTTGTTGTTTATTTTGTTGTGAAGTAGAGTACAGACTCTTCTCTTGACTAAAGGTGAGATGTGAGAGAAAGAGTAAATACAATAGAAGTACTTTTTTCATACAATCGGTTGGTTACAAATGAAAGGGAAAACTACATATTTTAGAGAATAATGCGATACACTCATGACAGTTTTTTTGAAAGAAGCGTTGCGTTAACTTTTCAACTTGTCTAGTCCTGAAAAAAGTTGACAAGGATTAGATTATAAAATTTGATTAATATTAGCCTCGGAAGGACTTACTTTCGAGGTTTTTTTCTTCCATTTTATTAATGGTATTTCTTTTTG
>NZ_JASHIC010000027.1 GCF_030056705.1 Flectobacillus longus | reverse complement strand
CGTTATGAGCATTTGTCATGAAGGAGTAACCAAACATCACTTCAGTATCTATCTACCATTGAGTGATCGGTTTAACTCCCTCATTACCAAATATTATTTTGTAAGCGTAAATCTACAATCTACAATTGAGTGGATGAGTGATTATTTTAAAAATGAGTTTTGGGGTAGAGACGTAGTGCTTTGTGTCTAAAAAGGTAATAATATCAAATATGAGTCATTCCGAATTTTAAGATTGGGATTATCCTCCAAGTTTTCATCAAAAAAGCGGTCGGAAAATATTTTCCGACCGCTTTTTTGACGCTACTATGCTAGATTTTTACTCAGCATAAGACGCAATCATTGCGTCTCTACTGTGAGAATATAAATTTTAATATAATCACTCATCCGCTCAATCACTCAATCGCTAAATTAGGGATGACTCATGTTTTACAGCTATACCAAAATGAAGGTTTATTACATTTTTAAATCGTCACATTTTCAAATCTTCAAATCCTCTCATTTTCAAATTTCCAAACCTTATTTCTTAATACCTCTTTTGATGGCATCGTAGATTACCTCATTGATATTGGTTCTAACATTGAGGTCTGACAATTTGGAATTGTTGCGTGTAGGATATACTCGGTTGGCTAAGAATACATACACCAGTTGATTGTCGGGGTCAACCCAAGTATAAGTTCCTGTAAACCCAGAGTGTCCAAAGCTCGAAGCTGGGGCACTTGGAGCAGCACTAATGCCTGGCTTTTTGCGGTCGGGCTTATCGAAGCCAATGCCACGACGGCTATTTTCTGCTACACTAAATGGATAGCTCGTCCATTCGTTCAAAGTACTTTCTTTGATAAAACGCTTACCTCCATAATATCCTTTTTGCAAATACATCTGCATCAATTTTGCTAAATCGTTGGCATTACCAAATAAACCTGCGTGCCCCGAGATACCGTTGAGCATAGCAGCACCTTCATCATGTACTCGTCCGTGGATGAGTGTTTTACGGAAAAGGGAGTCATATTCTGTTGGTACAATTTTGTTTAAATCATAATGCAAACGAGCATTGTAAGTCAACGTAGTAGCACCCAATGGTTTGTAGAAAGTATCTTTCAAGAAAGATTCCCAATCTTTACCAGTTAGACGAGGAATGATTTGTGGATACATATAGTACGACAAATCTGAGTAGACATATTCTTTTTTCTCACGTAGAGGCGAATCCTCAATCGCCTTGTAAAGCACATTGTGATAATCTTTATGAATCCAAAGATTTTCTGCTACTTGGATAGAATAATCATTAGATTTTTCAGTTGCAAAAGTATGGTGCTTCCAAATGGTTGGTTGCGTGGAGATATTCACGCATTCCGCCCAAAGTTTTTTGTCAGACTGTATTGCTTTTTCAATACGAGCATAAGCTTTTTTACGACCGAATAATTTTTCCCAAAATGTAATTTTATACCCTTCTGGATACCCGTGCGTAGCAATTTTATCTTGATACACTTTGCTTGCTAATAGCATTTTGGTAGAGTCAATACAATCTTGCCAGAATGGAATCCATGCTCTTAGGCGTGCTTGGTGCGTCAAAATGTCTTTATAAATCAATCCCGCTTTATTGGAATTTTTCCAGTCAGGAATCATATCGCCCATGGTACTGCTCAAAGAGAATTTTCCTTCATCGCTCATACGCATCATCGCTGCTACCGAAGTGCTAATTTTGGTAACCGAAGCCAAGTCATATAAATCAGTTAAAGCTACCTTTTGAGTGCCCTCATACGTATGTTTCCCATAAGCTTTGTGGAAAATTACTTTACCATTTTTAGCGACTAAAACCACTGCACCAGGCGTTGCTTTACGGTCGATGGCTGTGGTTACAATTGAGTCAATACGAGCGCCTAAATATTTTGAATCTATCCCTACTGCCTCTGGAACTGTATATTCAAAACGTTGAAGGGCTTTGGTCGAAATACCATCATTATACTTGAAAGCAGTATTTACCGTCACAGGAAGTTTACCTGTAATAGGAGTAGCTCCAAATATGGCTTGTGCTGCCGCTTCTTGTGTGTGCGGAGTTTCTTGGAAAGTTTGAACTAAGGCAGCTGCACTTTCTAAGTTTTCGAATTTACCTAATGTATAAGGGTTTGAGAAAAGCGTAATAATAGTTTTGGCATTACTAAATCTCTTTACTAGCTCTTGAGTTTTTGGTAGAATATTGTAGTTTTTGGCAGGACGAATATTTTGCCCGTTCACACCCATAATCACCAAGTTGTACGATTTGAGAGCCTCCTCAACTTTTGCAATTGTACTATCAGCCGAGTTTTCGTCTAAGTTAAAATGCTCTACAGCCGTGTAATTGCCCAGCATTTTCTGAAAATCTGTTACAGGTTTCGAGCCAAAAGCAGGTGTTCCAATAACCAAAGAGGCAATTTTCAACGTATCTAGGTTTTGTAAAGGAATAATATCTTTTTTGTTACGAAGTAAAGTAACTGTATTGACTGCCAACTGACGATTGAGTAAATCTGAAAAGCGAGGATTTAGGTCATCAATCAAGTTTTTGGTATCAATCGGTTTGTATTTATCTAATCCTGCCCATGATTTAGCCAAAAGAATTCTTTTTACACGTTCGTCGATATCAGATTGAGAAATTTCGCCACTCAAAAGTGCTTTTTTGATAGCATTAAATGCCGCAGGGACATCTACAAAGGTTTCAAGAATATCGTTTCCTGCAAGAATCGCTTTTACATTGGCAGTTCCTTCTGGGAAAAACTTCACCGCACCTTGCATATCCATAGCATCGGTAAATACCAAACCTTTGAAGTTTAACTCTTTACGCAATAAATCAGTCACTACTTTTCTAGAAAGCGTCGAAGCTAAGTTTTTGGTAGTATCCAACGATGGGATATTCAAGTGAGCGACCATTACTCCTTGCAAACCATTTTTGATAAGTTCGCGATAAGGATACAACTCTAATGAATCTAATCGAGTACGATTATGACTAATCAAAGGCAAATCATAATGAGAGTCAGTGCCTGTATCGCCATGTCCAGGAAAGTGCTTGGCTGATGTAATAACCCCGCCACGTTGTAAGCCTTTCATGTAAGCAATGGCCTTTTGCGTTACTTGGTATTTGTTTTCGCCAAACGAGCGGAAGTTGATAACAGGGTTATTGGGATTGTTGTTGATATCTACCACAGGCGCATAATTCACATGCACGCCTATACGCTTGCACTGAAGAGCAATTTGATAACCCATTTCTTCGAGTAGTGGGGTATTGCCTTGCATTGCACCTAAAGCCATTTGATAAGGAAAACGCGTTGTACTATCAAGACGCATGCTTAACCCCCACTCTAAGTCCATTCCAATTAACATGGGCACTTTGGCCATAGCTTGTAGCTTGTTGACCAATACTGCTTGTTTACTAGGATTTCCTGCAAAGAATACCAAACCACCTACATGATAATCTCTTACAATTTGATTGAGGCGCGTGGTATCGTAGGTAGCATTGTAATTGGCACGGGGCATCATCAATTGTCCAATCTTTTGGTCAACTGTTAGCGTTTTAAATACAGAGTCTACCCACTTTTGATTGGCATTAGGAAAAAGTTCTGATTGAGCCAAAGCCCCCGAACTTGCCAAACCAAGGATAGCTAAGGTTTTGATGAAGTAATTCGTTATTTTCATTAAGCGTTTCAAAGGTTGATTTGAATATGCAAGATAACATTTTTTTGAGGGATACGCTTACGGACTTGTATGGGAATGAGGTGGGTAGTGAGTCTGTAATAGGTGAAAAATAAAAATAGGGTATCTATTTTATGACAAAAAGTAGATACCCTATTAGGAACATGATTTTTATTACTTACAATCGTTAGCAGTATAAGTTGCTAATAGCTTTACTCGATTGGTTGCTGGATTATAAGACGTTGACCCTGTTATAGGCTTACCAGTAGAAGTAGTTATGACAGAGGAGGTTTTGTTCATAGTTACTCGACCTGTATAAACAGTTCCATTGTAGTATGTGTAAAATTCGTACGTTTGTCCTTCTATAACACGCACTGTAGCTAACCCACTTCTTGAATAAGCATATACATATCCGCCATATATACCTCCATTACTCAGACTAAATAAGTATAGCCAAGTAGAGGGTTTGATATTAAGCTTTTTATTAGAGCACTTTGCTGTAAAATCTATGTCAACATCAATGTATGTAGGAGGATTAGGGACATTTAAGGTAATAGGCATACTGCTGGTAGAGCAGGCATCAAAGACACTCGTACTTCCTAGCAATTGATTATTTCTTCGAGAATATACCATAATCTGAAGGCGGTTTCCATTTCCTCTGATTGCTCGATACAATCCGTTGTTTGTATTACCATTACGTACATCGAAGTCCCACAGTTGGGTATAATAATATTTGCGGTTAAATCTATCCACTAAATACACAACACCATAATAATCATAGCTATTTACATTGCTAGATATGTTAGAACTTACATTGAGTTTTACAGTTCCTCCGCTGTTTGAGCATGAGCCGTAAAAATACCAGTCTAAGTTCCAGTATGAAAGGTGCGATGCTTCAAAAGTTGCAGTAAGCTTTCCATCGCTTCCTCTGATTACTGTTGCGATGCCTTCTTCTTTCCACTGACCAGTATTGCTATCATAACTCCAAGTTGGAATAGTATCTCCTTCTTTTATTTTTTCTCCCGTTTCAGGGCTTGTAAGATCAGCGTTGATTCCTACTGATACTTGAATAGGCTTAGAAAAACTTTTTACGGCTTTACCGTCAGCTTCCATATCAATGGCAACAAAGCCTCCTGTTATAAAATCGCCATCTGTGGTTGAGCCATTATTCATGATAACGTTATCCGCTCCAAAACCTCCAGGAAAGCTTTGTAATGAAGCTGTTGTTTCGGTAGTATATTGTACTACCTGAACAGACACATTATTGGCATTTATGGTAGCGCCCGAAGCATCTCGTACTTGAGTTCCTGGCTGAAGAGTAATTTCGGCTACTTCTGGCTTTTCAACTGTTGCAGGCACTACCACCTTTTCTCCTTGAGTTAAATTGACAGACTCAACTGTGCTTGCAACACCTGTAGGCGGCTCAGAAACTTTAGTGACTGGTATTTCATAGAAACTTGCCAGTTCGGTGTCGGTAATGACAAAGGTTTTACTAGTAGAAACATAACCATTGCCAGAGATACTTACGGTAAACTCTATTGGCGATGATACACTTGGCGAAACATTTTTATTTAATACTAATGACAAAACATTGTCTGTTGGGATATATTCTTTCTTCCCTGCATCGCTCAAAACATAGTCTTTTCCTGCCCCAGAAATAGTTACTTTAAGTCCCTGTGGAATAGTACTAGATGCGGCATTGGCATTAACAAACTTTATTAATAATGGAGCTTTATAAATATCGGTATTGACTGTAAGTTCAAGGTCGTCAAAAGGGTTAATTTTTTGACATGAAAGAAATGTTCCAATACTCAATACGAGGATAATGAGTATTCTATAGATATTTTTGAGATTATATACTGTTTTCATTAGAATCTGAATTTAGATGGAGGAATTAGAAAGCAATTTAGGAGAGTTTATACCTTGGGAGTATAGTCCTAATTTAGCCTAACAGCAAGTCTTAAGTTAACCATAGGCCAATATCGCCAGTCATCCATGTTGGATTGGATTTTGGGCTCCTGCTCAGACATACTACTTAGTCGCTCGGTTCCCGAAAGTGTAACTTTGGGCTTGGGCAAATAATAGGTACCTAATTCAAATCCAAAACCTACTCGTTTTTTGGGAACGGCTCTCCCAAAACCAATACCTGCAAATGGAGCAAAACCATTGTCATAGCGCAAGTCAAATAAAAAAGACCCAACCTCATCAGGAGTAAATACAGTCTCACCAAAGGTATAGTTAGCTGTTGGAGAAGCATTTACAGACACAAACCCTTTTTGTATTAAACTTCCCCCTGCGATAATTTTAAAAGTACTTTTGACAAATGGATAATACTCTACCGAAAGTCCAATGGCACTCATGTCCATATTACCAGCAAGAAGGATATTCTCATCCGAAATCTTTTGCTCTTGATTCAAATTATACTTGAGATAAACATAAGAAGCTTTTATAGCTAACTTATTGTAAGGCTCATACACGAAGCTTAGCCCTGGAGTAGTTCCAAGATTGATATTTGCACCAAACCTATTGGTTTTGACAAATTGTGCCGAGACATATTGGCTCAAGCCAAATCCTAGCAACAAAAAGAGTAGTTTTTTCTTCATTGTAATCGTAGATAAAAGTTTATATAAATAAGAGATGGACACAAAAGGAAATGAATACATGATACGTACCATGGATAAAGCAAATAAGAAACACAGGGGTATTTACCCCTTTTTTATACATTTTGAAGCAAGAAGAAAATATGCAAAAATTACCTTTTGGAACTATAAAGATTGATGTGAGGGGTTCGATATAAATGTAATATTTTACTCGAATATCAAACCATACAATAGGCTTTTTTTTGAATATTTTTTTATTATGTGGCATATATATACAAAATCTATAATATTAATATAGTAAATAACTCTATCCTGAGCTACCTTTGTAATAAACTATTCAACAAACTAAAAAACAGTGAAATACATAAAACCCATTGAACAGCTTATTCAGGAGTCGGAAGAGTCTGGTGAAAAAACATTAAAACGCTCTCTCAATGCGTTCCAATTAATTATGCTCGGCTTGGGGGTAATAATTGGTGCAGGTTTATTTTCCTTAACAGGTTTGGCAGCGGCTAATAATGCTGGTCCAGCAGTAACACTCTCTTTTGTGGTAGCAGCAGTTGGTTGTGCTTTTGCAGGCCTATGTTATGCTGAGTTTGCTGCTATGATTCCTGTGGCGGGTAGTGCCTATACGTACTCCTACGCAACCCTCGGCGAACTAGTAGCATGGATTATCGGTTGGGATTTAGTACTAGAGTTCTCTGTGGGTGCAGCTACAGTGGCTATTAGTTGGTCCAACTATTTGGTCAAATTTTTAGCCTATTATCAACTATATATTCCTCCTCAGTTGGTACACTCTCCATTTGAAACAATTACTTTAGCTGATGGTCAACAGGTACATGGCTTATTTAATTTGCCTGCGGCATTAGTTGTCGTATTAATGTCCTTTATTTTGATGCGTGGTACCAAAGGTTCTGCCATTTGGAATGCCATTGTTGTATCATTGAAAGTAGCTGTAGTACTGGTATTTATTGCTTTAGGGTGGAATTATGTTCAGCCACAAAACTATCAACCTTATATCCCTACTAATACAGGCGTATTTGGAGAATACGGTTGGTCTGGGATATTGCGTGGAGCGGGTGTTGTATTTTTTGTGTTCTTAGGATTCGATATTATATCTACAGCAGCGCAAGAAACTAAAAATCCACAGCGTAATATGCCTATTGGTATTATTGGCTCTTTATTGGTCTGTACCGTTTTATTTGTGCTTTTTGCCCACGTGATGACAGGTCTTTCACATTATACTACTTTCAAAAATAATGCAGCACCTGTAGCTGTGGCTATTCAACAGACGCCATACGCTTGGTTATCCCAATTGGTGATTTTAGCTATTTTAGTGGGTTATACTTCTGTAATTTTGGTCGATTTGATGGGTCAGTCAAGGGTGTTTTTTAGTATGTCCAAAGACGGACTTCTCCCGAAAGTTTTCTCAGAAATACATCCTAAATTTCGTACACCTTGGCAATCTAACATCCTTTTCTGTGTATTTGTGAGCTTATTTGCAGCTTTTGTGCCTATCGATGTTGTTGGTGAAATGACCAGTATTGGTACTTTATTGGCCTTTGTTGTGGTTTGTGGAGGTGTTTTGGTTTTAAGAAAAACAAATCCTGATATTCCACGCTCATTCAAAACGCCTTGGGTGCCGTTCGTGCCAATTATGGGCATTTTGACTTGTGTTGGAATGATGGCATTTTTACCATTAGATACTTGGATTCGACTGATTGTGTGGATGGCTATTGGTATGGTGATTTATTATACTTATGGACGCAAGAATAGTGTGATTCGTAAAAAAGCTCAAGAAATAGATACAAAATAGTATTTTATTGCCTATGACTCATCGGAATAGTATATGAGCGATTGGAGAAATTTGAAACAATAATAGTTTTACTTATTGATTCATAATACCTACCTTGAGCAGTTACTGTAAAGGTAATAGGTTTGCTAGCACTTGGCTGGGCATTTGGTGCTAATACCAATGATAATAGATTTCCAGCGGTTTTATGGTTTTTACTTTCAAGGTCGCTAAGTACTAGTTTTTTGTCTGGACCAGAAATAGAAATGGTTAGATTTTTAGGAAACATGATATTGGGTTGATCTGCATCTACAAACTCGATGAGCATAGGGGTATGTGGAATACTTGTACTTTGAGGAAATAAAATATCGTTTAAAGGGTTGATATTTTGACAACTCGAAAACAAAAGAGAATTCACAAGTAGTAATAAACCACCACAGGTTACAGAAGCGATAGCCGTTTTCATGAGTTCAGGTTTAATTTAGTGGAAAGTGAAATCAACAACATCAAGGAATACATTTATTCCTTGATGTCGTTTTTGAATCTATTTACTGACAATTATTGAGTGGATAAATAATTGTTGCGTTTACTTCACCTGTTTTTACGTCAATTGGGAAAGAGCCATTCAGACCTGTTGACGAAACAATGGTGGCGCTATTTCCGTTGATGGTAACTTCACCAGAGAAGTCAATACCATTGTAAGTAGCTGTTAAGGTATATTTTACCCCTTTCTTCATACCAATTACAGCTTTCCCCGCAACAACATTTACTAATTGTTCTGCACTGGTATCATCTACAAGTTTTAACCAAACTGTAGGTTTGACACTGATATTTTTGCTAATACAAGCTGCTGTAAAGTCAAGATTAACTTTAACTGCGTCAGATTCGGTATCAGTAGTAGTTGTTGTAGAAGAAGGAGTCTCATTTTTCACTTTTATATTTATAGATACTACTGTATTATTACAAGCCTTAAATGTCTGATTACCACCTCTTGTAGTCGTATTTGGGGCAGAACCAACAGGAGTAACGACAATACGGCCAGTATAACCACTAGGTACTCGTTTCACTTTAATTATATAGGGAGTGCCATCAGATACTTTAAATGAGGAGAATGACCTACTGAACTTTGGTTTTCCGCTTTTAGAGTAAGTTATTTGAGCTTCAAATTTGGAGGAGGCGTAGCGAACATCAGATTTTACTTTTATTTTGATAGTTTTGGAACCACAAGTTTTGCCTTTATAGTTTTTAGCAACAGCCCATACTGACAAATGGGATACTTTAAAGTTCGCAATCAAATTTCCGTTGGCGTCTTTGGCAATAGTGGCAATGCCTTCTTCTGTCCATTCATCTTTAGCTTTATCATAACTCCACACAGGAATTTGGTCACCTACTTTCATTGGAGCTTCTGTTTCTGGATCTTCATAGTTTGGATTAAGTGATAATGCTACATCCAATGGCGTTGAGAAACTTTTCACATTTTTACCACCAGCAGTCATTTCAATGTCCACAAAACCTGCTGATAGGAATGTACCAAAATCAGTTGTTCCGTCTTTATACTTAATGACATTTCCTTCCCCTTCGTTTGGCAAGCTATTGGCTGCTTCTTCTGTACCTGTGCCGTATTGCACAATCGTACTCGAAACGTTAGTAGCGTTAATTACTAGACCGTTTTCATCTTTCACTTGCGTGCCCGGTGCGATAGCAATTTTGGCTACTTCAGGTTTTGAAGAAGTTGCAGGAACTGTAATAGTTTCGCCAATGGCCAACAAGGTTGTTTTTGAAACCGCTCCAACGCCATCTGGTAATGCTGTAAGGTTTGTCAATGGGACTTTGTAAGTAGAACTTTCTAAATCGGTTACTACTACGCTGTAGTTGGTAGACACATAATTGGATCCTTTTACAGATACCGTAAATTCTACAGGGGCGCTTTCAGTTGGATTAGCATTTTGTCCTAATACAACTGAAAGTAAGTTGCCTGCTACCTTAAAATCTTTTCCTCCAAGGTCTGTAAAAACAAGGTCTTTACCAGGACCTGAAATCGTCACGGTTAAATCTTTGGGTAAAGTTTTACTATTGGGATTTGCATCTACAAACTCAATCAGAATCGGGGATTTATAGACGTTGTTGTTGACCGTAAGCTCTACGCCTTCAAGTGGATTAATTTGTTGACAACCGAAAGTAAGAGCAAGTCCAAGCGAGAGTAATACCGTAGGACGAAATATAGAAGTAAATATTTTTTTCATTTGTAAAAAAAAAGAAGATTGATAAAAAGAGGAAAATTAGTCTAGTCTGATGGCTAATCTCAGATTAACAACTGGCCAGTATTTCCAGTCTTTCATGTTTTCTTGAACTTTGGCTTGTTGCTCGCTCATACTGTTCAATCTTTTGTCACCAGTAAAGGTAACTTTAGGTGTTTGGGTATAATAAGAGCCTACTTCAAAGCCAAAACCCACTCTTCTTTTGGGAATAGTACGCCCAAAGCCAATTCCCGCAAAAGGTGCATATTGTTTGCCATAATCTACTGTAAACTGTACATTACCTACCTCTTCAGGAGTGAAGGTGATACTTCCAAATTTGTAAGTACCTGTTGGAGTTACTACAAGGGCAATTTGTCCTTTATCAAAATACGAGGCACCTCCAATCAGTTTAAAACTACTTTTTTTAAATGGGTGATATTCAAAAGAAAAACTTGCAATAGATACATTGGCATCACTTCCTAGTTTGACCTCTTCTCCTGAGGTTTTGGAGACGGTGCTTGTATTGTATTTAAAATAACTATAGCCTAGTCGTGCTGTAACTTTAGCACCGATAGCATAACCAACATCAATACCCGGAGTAGTACCAAGATTTAAACTAAGTCCTAATTTATGAGAAACTCTGTTTAGCGACTGGGCTGTTGTAGTTTTACTGTAGCTTATAAGACAAACATAAAGTAGGAATAAACTAAAAGTAGTTTTTTGTTGCATAGATTTATTTTTAATTGTTGAAATACATAATTCACAAGAATCAATATTGATAGAAAGTAGAGGAGGAAATTGATAAGCCATCAACATTTTATAACATACCAAACTATTAGGCTTTAGGCACAAAGTGAGCATTTGGTGAAATGACAAATAACTCTTTTGCAGTTAAACACTTTGTGCCCTTGCCCTCAAGGTAGAGGTAATACCATAAATTTGTTCGTGTAATCCTATATTATTTTAAAGAGTGATACTGATAGGTAATCCCTGATAGCAAAAGGATTCTTATCAATATTTTGATACGTTTGAGTTCGGGCGTATGCTTCAGATTGAATGGTTAATATTGATAAACTATTGCGTTTGGCATAGGCAACCTTTATCGTACAAATCCTAACAAAATTTGTATAACAAAGATGCTAAGGAAGATTGAAATAGAGCTAAAAAAGGACATGACAAAAAGTTGACAAAACGGCAACTTTTTGTCATACAGAAGTTTACATACACATTCTAACTTTTGTCTAATGTTTTTTTCCGTAACCGTAAACGTGTTTGATGAATGGTATTTTTGTTTACACCAATCATATTCGCCATTTCTTGAGTACTCAAATCTAGTTTTTCAAGCATCAATAATCGAAGCTCGGCATTGGTAAGATCAGGGTATTTTTCTTTGACAGACTGCATATAACCCGGATGTACTTTCTCAAACATACGTTTGAAATTAGTCCAACCTTCATCTGTAAGGATAGTAGAAGAAATAAGTTTTTCAAAATGCTCATGTTGATTGTCAGAAGCATTGAGTTTTTCGTTCTCTTGGCGAAGATTTTCGATTAGCTCCGACATATTTCGAAAGTGCTGAGTTTGCCATGCGAGTTCATTTTGGGAAGCTTCTAATTCACTTTCTTTCTCATGGTGTTTATGTCTCAGTCGCTGATGATTGACATATACCAATCCTAGTACCAACAATAAAATCAAGATAATAGCATTGCGCAAATACTTTTGTAATTGCTTTTCACTTTCAATTGCTTTTACGTGATTGGCATACTTTTCCACTTCATAGCGCAATTGCATTTGAGATATTTTTTGTACATCATTATGTTGATTGAGACTATCTTGTAGCGTTTGCGCCAAGTGTGTATAATGTAAAGCCTCCGCATAACCACCTACTTTTTCGTAATATTCCGAAGAATACTTGTACAGTCGAAGAGGTTTGAAATAGTCTAATTTCCCTATGGGTTCTAGTTCAGACTTAATATTATTAGCGAGTTTGAGAAGAGAAGGCACTTCATCAACTTTATTGAGCTTCAACTTTACAGGAATTAGTATCATCAAGGCATCAAATTCGGCTTGTTTTGAAACAATAGGGTCTAAGGATACTCTGGATTTGATAAGTTGAAATCCTTTGTTGGCATATACTTCACCTTCTTTTATTTTACCTTGGTCTATCAACAACGAAGCGATATCAATTGAGGCAAAATTTAACCAAAACTCACTCCAGAGCTTGTGTTCGGGTATATTTGAATGAAAATTTTGGTGAAATAACAAAATCCTTTGGGCATAAACCATCGACTTATTATACTCCTTTTTATTTTTCCAGTACGTTTGAAGATAACTCAATACCTGTGTGTAATAAAAGCCCCCCTCGATAGTTGGCTCAATGTATTGCTCAGCAATACGGAGATACTGATAGGCTTTGTCAAAATCGCCTAAATTCCATAGAGATTTACTAAAATCAAAAAGAATAGAAGCAATATTATAATCTCTACATTTCTCAAACCCTAACTTTTGAAGTTCCTCTAGAGAACGTTGCATATCTACATAATACTGCTCATTTGATAGCTTTTGACCCAAATAAAGACTACTTGTTAAGCAACAAGAAGCAATCAACGTCTCTACCTCATAATCCTGTTGAACCGCTATTTTTTGCATATCTTGTAACGACTCTAAAATCCCTGCTTTTTTACCTTTTGGAAACCTAAAATTGGGTTTGCCTCCAATCAAGGCGAGATAATAGTCAAGGGCTATTTGGGTACGATAGTCCCTTTTGACATTAGCAACTTCGACCATTTGGGATAATAATGTGGATAATTGATTTACATCAAAAACCTTCCAGAAAGGATAATCGTGTACGAAACGGTAGCGTTGTGTAGCGGTCATTTCCTGAAACTGAACCTTGTTGAATACAGGCTGGGCAGTACACAGGGTTTTCAAACTGCATACAAAAAGTATTGTAGCAGTTAGATATAGTTTTTTATTTAGTGGTAATATTAAAAAAAAGAAGCTTTTCATTCTCGAAATTGTTCTCAAAAGCAAGTGTGTAAGAGCAAAGATAAGATTGCTTTTTAAAATTGTGAATGAAGATTACTTTATTATAAGTCATTACAGTACAAAATCAATGATATGAGGTATTGTAGTTTTGTAGCTATAAAAAACATAGTCGAGAAAAAGTTATTTTAACTTAAGTAATCGTGCAGGATTATATTTAAGTTATGTGTTTAGGCACTAGGCAACAGGCACAAGGCAAAGAGTGTTAAAATGTTTTTTAATAACCACAGCCATGCTTTTTTCCAAAGCCCACCGCCGAAAGCCGTTACCTGAAAGCCCAAAGCCCAATCTTAAATTTTATTTTGCGCGATTACTTAAGTATGAGTGCTGAATTAAATTCATTTTTCCAGCTTTTAGCTCTAGGCTTTATGTCGTAGGTTAAAAGTGTTTCTAATGAAATCATGATTGCATTTTTGCTTAATGCTTACAGCCTAAAGCGCATTTGTGCAAAAAAGCACGGTAGGAACTACAAAACAAATAATACTGGGTTTTGTAGTTCCTACCGTGCCTATATAACTCAAGCTTGATTTATTGCAAACTATTTCTTTCTGTAGCTTTTACCAATTCCTTTAAAATACGCACTTGAAGTCTTCTTTGATTTAGAATCTTTCACACTTGATTGAAACTTTTGTTGAGATACACTTACAATCAAAATTCTACCTTCAAGTTCCCTTCCATGAAGCCCTGCGATAGCCGCTTTTGCTTCTTCTTCATTGGGCATTGTTACAAAACCAAAACCTTTACTTTGACGAGTGATTTTGTCGATAATAATCTTTACAGACTCTACCTCTCCGTAAGTTTCAAAAAGGGCTTTTAGACCCGCTTCCTTCAACTTGAAAGGAAGACTGCTTACATATATATCCATTTGTTATTAAATGATTTTATGTTAAAAAATAAACGATAAGGTTTCACAAAACCTATTTCTTTACCTGAATGTTGATAGTTGAATCTAAAACAACGCTTTAAATTTACCTGGGAGTGGTGTGGTGAAATTAAAAACTTCTTTGGTTATTGGGTGAATAAAATTCAACTCCCATGCGTGTAAGCCTAATCGTTTGATAGGATTTACTTTTGAACCATATTTGGCATCTCCAATTACTGGGTGACCAAGGTCTTGCATGTGTACTCTTACTTGGTTTTTGCGACCAGTCTCTAGCTTCACTTTCAAGAGCGAATAATTGCTATTCGACTTAATGGTTTCATAATGAGTAATGGCCTTTTGTCCATTATTAGGATTTTGTGACGAGTACACAATATAGGCTTTACTTTCTACCAAATACGATTCTACCGTTCCAAATGGATATTTCAACTGTCCTTCTACCACTGCTGCATAGACGCGCTCCTTGGTTTCGTGCCATGATTCTTGAAGCAACTTTTGAATCTTTTCGCTTTTGGCATAAATCATCACACCAGAAGTCTCACGATCAAGGCGGTGAACAATAAATATGCGATTGGTAGGATTCTCTTTTTTGACATGATCACTCAAAATCGAGTATGCTGTTTGGTCTTTTTCACGATCAGTAGCAATCGACAACAAACCCGCTTCTTTGTTGATTATTATCAAATATTGGTCTTCAAAAATAACATTAAGCCCTTTATAAGGTTTTTCTTGATGTGATTTCAAAGCCTTAATTTGAACTTCCTGTCCTACTACTAGGGGGTGGTTAAACTGCGACGTGGCTTTACCATCAACTAGCACTTGTTTGTCACGAAGAAGGCTCTTGATATTGATTCGACTCTTATGTGGCATTTTGGCAATCAGAAATACCATCAATTCGGTATTTTCGGTTACTTGAAATTTTGCCTCCGAAGATTTTGAAGGAGCACCTTCTGGTTTTGGGCTCCATTTATTTGGTTTCATGGACATTACTTTTACGCTCAATCTCTCTGACAGTTTCAATATATAATTCCTCGACTTTTTGTCTAGCCCAAGGCGTTTTACGCAAAAACTTCAAACTTGATTTTACACTTGGTTCAAAATTAAAACAGCGTATTTCAATGAGTTGCCCCAATTGACTCCAGCCATAATAAGCTACCAAATGATTAATTATCATTTCAAGCGTGATGCCATGTAAGGGATTATTTACTTGCTGATTCATAAGTACAAAGGTATGAATATTTTAGCGAATCGCCTTATAACATTATTAATGCTACTGCGGCCAGTGTCATAACCAACATAGTTAGGAATCCCATGAGATTATCTAATGGGGTATTTACAAACTTTCCCATAATAGTTTTGTTATTGCTGATATGTAAAATAATAGCAATCAAAATCGGGGCAATCATACCATATAGCACAGCAGTATAAATCAAGGCTTTGATAGGGCTTATTCCTATTACATTGACAAAAAGCCCCACTACCATGGATATAATAAGGGTAATATAGAAACCTTTGGCTTCATGAAATTTTTTATCCAAGCCTTCTTGCCAATCAAAAGCCTCCGCAATCATATAGCTCAACGCACCCGAAAGTACCGGGACAGCTAATAACCCTGTACCAATTACACCAACAGCAAACAACAAATAGGCATTGTCTCCTGCTAAAGGTTGTAAGGCATGAGCCGCTTCTTCTACGGTATCTACATGAAAAATACCTGCTTGAAACAATACCACGCCTGTCGTGAGGATAATAAAAAAGAAAACGATATTGGTCAGTAACATTCCCCAACGTACATCGCTTTGCATGGAGTGAATTACGCGCTTGTCGACTACCAAATGACGTTGTTGGATTTCCTCAACTTCCATTGAGGCTTGCCAAAAGAATAGATAGGGTGAAATAGTTGTCCCCAAAATACCTACTAAGGCCACAAAATAGTCGGATGAATATTCGATTTTTGGAATAAAAGTATCATGTAAAACAGATAACCAGTTGATTTTTAACATGAAAGGAATCGCAATATAGCTAAACAGTACGATGCACAGCCATTTGAGAATCATAGCGATACGACGATAAGATAAAAAGACAATGCTAAGTATTAACAATGTGGTAAAGCTTATCGAACAAACAAATACAGGAATTTCAGGAAAAATCAAATGCCCAACGGCTCCCATTCCTGCAATATCTGCACCAATATTAAGAATGATAGAAGGAATGCTAACCAACAAAATCAGATACAAAATATAGGGAGGATAGTATTTTTTGATTGTGCCCATTAGTCCATGACCTGATACCAAACCAATTCTAGCACACATTTCTTGAATAGATACCATCAGAGGATAAGTGACTATGGCTGTCCACAAAAGCTTTGTGCCAAATTGTGCCCCTGCTTGTGAATACGTTGCAATACCAGAAGGGTCGTCATCGCTGGCACCTGTAACTAAGCCTGGGCCTAGAACTTTCCAAAATGAGATAATTTTTTTCTTAAAAGTTGTCATAGGGTTTATATTAAATGTCTCGGACAGTATGGTAATTTATGAAATATCTATGGGAGAAAGTTTCTTTTGTTATGATTTTAAATAAAACAAAAAAGGTCGACTAAAAAAGTCGACCTCAATATTGGAAATAAAGATAGTCAAAGGCTTTGATTAAGGTAAATTCAACAAAAATCCGATGGTAAAGTTGGCATCCCAATCAAATATAAATTTCTTACAGCCTGTTGTTTCTGCAACAGACTTATAGATATTCAAACCTGCTTTTGACTTAGCATTGTCGAGTTTATAAGCCGAAGGTGCATCTAATACAGTATAACGCTCGGTTCCTTTGCGAACGGCTTTAGCCAATTCGAATGGTACACCACCGATGATAAAACACGTTTCACGGTTTGCCGAAGGAATTTGTTTTGATTTAGCCGAAATTTCTTTTGCTACCGTTTCATCATCGATGCTATTTTGGAAATACTTCGCTCCATACGATTCGACCGAACGAATAGCAGAGCCTTCATGCCAAGAAATTTTAGTGTTTGCAGAACCAATATCAACAACGAAAGAGTTATCAGCAAATTCTTTTGGCTGTACAACTTTTAATCCTAAAACACCTTCTTGTTCTGGAGTTACAGTATTGACAAAATAATTAAGTGATTTGAGCGCCTTGATAATTCTTTGCGTTATATCCGCTTTTATCGCTCCCGAGCTAACGACAAAATGAATTTCTTTGCCCCCAACACCATAATCAAGCATATTACCGATATACTTTTTCAAGCCAGTACGCACATCTTCGTCGGTTGCCATATTCTCGGTTACAAGACTATTGCCAAATTCTGCTTTTTCGAGCTTCCAGTTTTTATCTTTATCGATACGAACAATAAACGAGTTAAAACCACTTGCCCCTAATTCTACCACACCTTTGAGTTTACCAGCAATCGGAACAGGTGCTGTATAGTCAAAAGAGGGTTTAGTGGTTGCGGTAGCCTCATCATTACTATTACTACTTGCTTCGCTTGAGTTTTGCTCTTCAGAAGGTAAAGTACTAGAAGTAGTCGATGTCGTTTGTGTGGAATCGGTTGACTTAAGTTTTTTGAGCAAATCTTGTCCTCCCAACTTAGAGAACCCAAAATAAAAAGCCGCTACTACAAGGGCTGTGATAATCAATCTACCAGCTACTGTAAGACGTTGCATAGGAATAAGGTTTTGATTTTGAAAAATATGAGCTTGTTGCCCAGTATTGTTTTACAATACTACAAGATATATAATCGTTTGGCAAAGCTTTTAGTTTTTTCGGTTAAAAATAAAGATAGTTGGCCAAATGGTAGGCTGAATCCTTTTTTAAACCCACTCCTTATTTTACTCTTCCCACTCAAAGCTTCGTGTAACGGCTTTTTTCCAATAATGATATAATTTTTCACGCTGTTCAGCTGGCATATTAGGCTCCCAAGTATGAGCAATACCCCAATTTTGCTTTAAGTCATTGAGGTCTTGCCAATAGCCAACTGCCAAACCTGCTGCATAGGCAGCACCCAAAGCAGTAGTTTCTATCATAGCAGGACACACCACTGGCACATCCAACATATCTGACTGAAACTGCATTAACATTTCGTTTACGACCATTCCCCCATCAACACGTAATGATGATATTTCGATTTTGGCATCTTTTTCCATGGATTCCAATACTTCCAGCGTTTGGAAAGCTGTAGCTTCCAATGCTGCACGAGCGATATGTCCTTTGTTGACATAACGCGTCAAGCCTGCAATAATACCACGAGCGTCGGATTTCCAATAAGGCGCATACAGACCCGAAAATGCTGGAACAAAGTAACATCCGCCGTTATCTTCCACAGATTTAGCGAGGTCTTCTATATCAGAACTTTTATCGATAATACCCAAGTTATCACGCAACCATTGTACCAAAGCTCCCGTAATCGCCACCGAACCCTCCAGGGCATAATGTACAGGTTCTTTACCAAACTGATAGGCTACAGTTGTCAATAATCCATGAGTAGAAGGAGTTGGCGTAGTTCCTGTATTGAGCAACATAAAACACCCTGTACCATAAGTATTTTTGGCTTCTCCTGCGGCAAAACAGGTTTGTCCGACCAAGGCAGCTTGCTGATCACCCAAATCACCTGCAACGGGTACGCCTACCAATAAGCCTTTGGCCTCGGCATACACCTCGCTACTTGAGCGGATTTCTGGTAAAATCTGCTTAGGAATATCTAATATTGCTAATATCTCATCGTCCCATTGCATCGTATGCAAATTCATTAATTGTGTTCGACTAGCATTAGTTACATCTGTAATATGGATACCTCCATCGATTCCTCCTGTCAAATTCCAAATCACAAAAGTATCCATATTGCCAAATATAGCTTCTCCATTTTGTGCAGCCTCACGTAGCCCCTCCACATTATCCAACAACCACTTGATTTTCAACCCACTAAAATAAGTAGCTAATGGCAACCCTGTTTTTTCTCTAAAACAGTTTGCTCCTCTCGATGCCTCCAATTCTGCTACGGTATTTCCAACACGCGTATCCTGCCAAACTAGGGCATTATAGTAAGGTTCGCCCGTATTTTTGTTCCAAATAACAGTAGTTTCACGTTGGTTGGTAATTCCTACTGCTGCCAAATCATGAGGCGATAGATTAGCTTTTCCTAATGCTAAACCTATAACTTCTTGTGTATTTTGCCAAATTTCGGTTGCATCGTGCTCTACCCATCCAGCTTGTGGATAAATCTGAGCATGTTCTTTTTGACCAACCGAAATCATATTACCTTGTTTGTCAAAAATAATGAATCGTGTACTTGTTGTACCTTGGTCAATCGAGCCTATGTATTGCATAGTTATTGTTAGGATTTAGGGCAACATTGTGACGTAGTCTATTGATACAATTCTCAAAAGCTATTTTTACGAATATCTTTTCATTTTATATCAAAGTCCTCAAAACAATCTTGCATTATTGATTATAATATATGGGAGATAGTTTGTTTATTTTTCACAAAATAGTCATATTAAATCTTGCACACAATCAATTTCAAGGAAATAAAGCACACAAAAAAGCCTAGCTACTCATTGTAGCTAGGCTTTTTATCATGTTTTGTAAATATTATTTAAAAAAGCCCACAGGGTCTTCTTTTTTGGCCATTAATTCTTGTACATAATTCAAATCGACAAAACTTAAATCTAGTACTCGACATTTATGAAGATAATCCCAAGCCTTGTCATAGTGTTCTAGCTGAAACTCCGCAATTGAATATTTGAGCCAAGCATTGGCATTGGTCGAATCTAATTTTACTGACTTTTCAAGCAAAGCTAAGGCATCATCAATATCGTTACAATCTTTCTTTTCTTTGAAACAAGCAATCTGAACCGTTGCTACGTCCACCATCAAAACAGTATTGTCAGGTGAAAGCGATAGGCCTTTCCTTAAAAAGGCAGCTGATTGTTCAAAGTTATTCCGTTGATAACTAATCGACCCCAAACCCCAATACACATCCATATTGTTTGGATTGAGCAGATAAGCAAGATTAAAGCGATAAGTTGCAGTATCTAATAGTCCTTCACTCAAATACTCCCAACCGCGTTCGGCAAAAAACTTACTTGCATCTTCTTTGGTAGAAAAATTCGTAATACATTGCTCTACAAAGTCAGCATTCTTAACGAGTTGCTTTTGCAAGGTCTCTCTACTTCCAAAAAGAGGTAAGTAACGGACATCTTGGCTATCGAGATTTGCAGTTTCTTTCTTAGTAATCTGCCTCGAACTAGCGAATTGAGTCATTTCTGTTTGGGCCAAAGCCTGCACTGTTGAACTCAAAATGAAAAAATAAAGTAACTTTCTCATAAGTGGTGGTAAACGCACTCTCTATCAAAAAAATAAATTTTGAGCTTTCTAATTTAGCCTTTTAGATAAAATGTAATTAAGTCTCTATTGAGATTTTATTCCAAATTACAAAAAAATAAGGAACTTCACTAGTGTGTTGCTCCTTATTTTAACGCATAGAATCCCTGTTTATTATCTACGCTTTGTATTTCTTCTAGAAGAACTTCCTCCTGCCTTCGCCCCAAAACTACCATTTTTAGGACCTTTACCTCCTGCTACTATCTTTTTCTTTTGGCGTTCTTGCTTTTCTTTACTTTTTACTTTAATATCTTTTTTCTCATGAAAAGCTCCTTTAAAAGTTGGGTCTTCTTTCTTACGTTGAGCATCTATCTCACGAAGCATTTCTTGATTTTCGATAAATGGCGTTTGCTCAATGGTCAAGCCTTCTGGTAAATCATAGCGAGGAATCTGCATCTTGATGATTTTCTCAATCTTCTTAACGTGATACTCTTCGGCAATCGTCATAAAAGTAATAGCCTCACCTGTTTGATTGGCACGACCTGTGCGACCAATTCGGTGTACATAATCTTCATAAATGATAGGAACATCAAAATTGATTACGTGACTCACCATTTGGATATCGATACCTCTTGCGGCAACGTCAGTGGCTACCAATACCTGAATATTTCCTTCACGGAAATCATCCATTGAATTGATACGGGTGTTTTGCCCCTTATTGGCATGTATCACACGAATTCTATCTTCTGGAACGACTTTTCTTGCCAAGAATTTAAAGATATTATCTGCCACTTCTTTACTCCTACAAAACACAATCACGCGGTTGAATCGCTCTGAATCGGTCATTAACGAGCCTAACAGATTAATTTTGGTTTTGAAGTTAGGTAACTCATACAATATCTGGTTGACCATTTCGGCTGTAGTAGCCTGTGGACTTACCTCAACTTTTTTGGGAAACTCCAAAAACTCATGCGATAGGTTCTCTACACGTGGTGGGAATGTGGCAGAAAACAATAGATTTTGGCGTTTCTTAGAAGGAATTACCTCCAAAATACCACGAATCTGCGGCATAAAGCCCATATCCATCATTTTGTCGGCTTCGTCAAGTACGAGCGTTTTAAGTTCTTTCACCACCAAATCGCCCTTGAGGTAAATATCCATAAAACGACCTGGCGTAGCCACCAAAATATCAATGCCTGCTTTAATCGTTTCTATTTGTGTTTTGGGACCTAATCCTCCATATATTGCCACATGGCGAATATCCGTATAAGTAGCTAATTGAGTAATAGTCACGTCTATTTGCATCACCAATTCACGGGTGGGCGCCAATATCAATACACGTGGGTGCATACCTTGTGCATATTTGATTTTCATCAAAATAGGCAACAAATACGCAGCCGTTTTACCTGTTCCTGTTTGTGCAATTCCTAATACATCGTGCCCTGACATTACCAATGGAATGGCCTGTTCCTGAATCGGACTTGGAGTCTCGTATCCAGCATCGGCAATGGCATTGAGTAATTGTCTATTTAAATCAAATTCTTCGAAAGTCATAACTTGTAACTTACTGATTCGCAAGCCGTTTTTCTTTTGTCGCTCGCCTCAGTCAATTTTTTGTGAACTGCAAAGTTACGGAAAAGTCTTGCCATCACCCAGTTTTTTCAGAAACTATCTGATTAATCGTCTATTTCTGAGCTAGTTCGGGTAAAGCTTTCAAACGCAAATAACATACTCGCAGTACATAAATCAGGGTTACTACAAAAGCCCATTGCAATAGATATTCTAGTCCATAACCTGATTTAGACAATACTTCAAAACTATCAAAAACAGGATTTTTGTAATAGACATATACAAATGGTTCGACAATTAGCAGAAAGTTTAACAAGAGTAATACAAAAAAGAAACTCCCATCTTTGTGTTGCCATAGTTCAAACACAATTATGACCAAATATATAAACATATAATACGCCATCGCACTTGGTAAAAACAACTGCATCAAACCATAAGTGAGAATAAACAACAAAGGAAATGCTTGTTCAAATGATTTATTTCTGACACTAAAACCAATCCATGTTGTTAAAGGCAAAAAAAGTCCTAGTCCAAGCCAGTTCATTTTCGTAATGTTGACACTAGCTCCAATGAAAGGGCGCAAAACTGAAAATAAATTGGGCGAATATGGGTCTTCGGTATGTTTGATTAACATCAAAAAATCCCAGCCAACTAAGTAATAGAGCAAGGCCAAACTTGGAATACCAACCACAGCCATACTCAGAATAAACTTAAACTTATCTTTTATTAAGAAAAATAACGGGAATAAGAAAAAAGCTACCGTCACTTTTAGACATAACAGGGACAAAGCAAACATCAACCCCAGACGAAAATCACTATTTGATTTTTTCCAAACCATCAAAGCTCCTAAAGCAAAACCCCATAACCAAATGTCTTCTTGGCCACCCAACAAGCATATAATAATAGGTGCTGGTAACATCAAATAATGAAGTAATTTGGCATAAGCCTCCGACGATACCTTTTGATAATGTTTGTAGGTTAGCCATACACAAATCAATTCTCCAACCATCATTAAAGCAACAATCGAGCTAGCATGATCGACAATCAGCAAAGGCAATGCAATGATATAAGAAAAGATAGGGGCATGAAATGACCAAAAGTCACGATAGACCAAATCGAGATGTACTGCATGAGAGGCCTTATAATAAAAGAAGGGGACATCGCCACGCGGCTCTTCTTTTAGTATCACAAAAACCAAAATAAAAGGAATAATACGGGTAAAAATTACCAAAGCACTAACTACTCCTGTTTGATTTTGAGTAAGCCATGTTTGGTAGCTTGAATATTTTTTCCATAAAATATACTGGGCAACAAAGGCCAAACCCATTGCTATAAGCTTAGCAATAAATACATCGATAATCGGCATACGCTTCTTTACTATTGACAGCCTAATGGCTAAATTTTACCTTAAAAGCCAATAATTTTTGTTCTAAAAAGTGGAAAGATAAACTTGCTACTCCAACAGTCAAACCTATTGTAAGCCCATACATAACCAAGTTGTAAACACCCAAAGACCATGTGTGTTGATAAGGCTGTAAAAGGTTCATGATAGCAACGTTGATAGCGATATGATAAATGTAAAGTCCGTAAGAAATTTTACCCAAATACGATATAATTGGCTGTTCAAGACTAATTATCGACTGTGGATTTACGGCTACATTTACGATAAAATAGCAGAAAAATATGCTAAGTATTTCAAGATTTATTCCTTTAAATTCATAGCCAGAAATGATAATAAATAACAATATTCCATAAACTATAAATTGTATTTTTTTCTGAAATAGAAAATTCAAAATAGTATGTCTGGTAAAGACCAAATAGGCTCCTACCCCTCCTACTACCATCATCATAATACGAAATTGACTAAAGAAGAATAGTACATATCTAGGTAAATCGTCTATGGTATTGCTAGTAAAAAAGAAGAAATAAATCAAGAAAATAGAGGCTGTTGCAAGTATAAAAATAGCAATAATTCCAATTCTTGCTTTCCAAGAATTAGCACGAATCAACCAAGGCCAAAGGTAATAAAATTGTTCTTCGACACCAATCGACCAAGTTTGTGAACACAGATAGGGTAACTCGTAAAAAATGAAGCTAAGGTTCGGCAAAATCATCATCAACAACGACAAACGAGGCCAAAAAGCTTCTACATTACTTAATACCTCCGCAGCCGATTGCCAATAGAAAAGCTTGAAATGTGGTAAAACTAAGGTGCCTAAAAGTACAATGATGTAATAAATAGGCCATATACGAAGCACACGACGAGCATAAAAATTCTTGATATTGATACCGTTGTTTTTACTTTTTTCACTAAGCAATAAATAAGTAATCAAAAAACCGCTAAGCACAAAAAACAAACCTACTCCCTGCTTTCCTGCATGCTTAACAATATGATTTGAATATAAATTGGGCAAACCAAAAGCAGCTTTTGCTTGCTCGATATGGTGTACCAACACACTGAAAGCCGCTATAAACCGTACTCCATTAAGATTAGGGAAATATACTGATTTGGATTTTTCCGTGTTAGGTACTGATGTCGATGCCGAAACTGTTTCTGATAAGCGATTTTTAGCCATGAAGTTGTAATTTTTGCAACTTTAAAGTCAACTACTTAGCCGACCTTTTGCCTTTGGATAAGGTTTGCAAAATTATAGCTTCTCTAGCTAATCACAAACGAAGGATTAAATTATTTAGGGAAGGGCTTTTGCTATAAAAAAGCGAGAGACAAGTTACTGTCTCTCGCTTGGGTACTTTATTCTAACAAACCTTTATATCCTGAATCCTTCGCAGGAGGAATATGTGGTGTCGAAGAACCAGTGCTTGGTGACGAATCCAGACTGATCAATTTGAACTCACCGCTATTGTATGCTTCAAGCATGGCTTGACCCTTGTCGGTCAAAATACCATTTTGAATATCTACGCCATTGATAAAGTCCATTGACAAATCCATCGCACGCTTCATCTCTCCTAATTTCTTACTCATATCGTCTTGGATATATTCCATCGACTCATCGAAGTAGAATTTTTTATCAGGATTTCCTTTAAAAATACTGATAGCTGTTTTCAAGGCGTTCGAGCTACTTTTTACGATTTCGTATTCAGCCTCTTTCAATTTTACCTTGATTTCGGTTTCCTTAATAATATAATCTGCAGATGATTGTACCTTTTCCATAAAGCTCAATACTGTCTTCATGTTACGTTGTAAAGGCAACAATTTCTCATTCATTTCTTGCAAACCAGCCCCTTCAATCGTTGCCAACGACGCAGCTTCTCTCATGCCTGGCTTATCAATCATGGTATTTGCTTTGTTAGCCTCCGCAAATTTTTGCTTGATTTGGTCATTATTTTCATTGATTTTCTTATTTAATTTAACCAACTGACCTGCCAAAATATCGATTTGTCCAGACATCTTTTGACGCTTTTCTTTCAAATCTTCGATATAGATTTTCATAATTGCGATAGGGTCTAGCTGAATCACCAAACCTGCAATTTTGCGCATCGTAGTTTTGAACAAGAAAAATGCCGCTGTGCGTACATCTTTACTCGTTATCAAAAACACAAACAAACCTAATACGGCTAACAAGCCTCCGAGATAAAGCGTATTTTCAGTTACTTTAATCAAAAACTCAACAATCTTGTTGAAGTAATACAAGCCCACCGCCCCTGCTGCTCCTAGGAACAACAATGAGGTAATACCTTCGGGTTTACTCCAAAATGATTTCTGGGGAGCATCACCTCCTCCGATTTGTGATAAATCTGCCATTAGTTTAATTGGTTTTGGTTAATTTCTATTAGAGAACAGTCGAATAGGCACTGAGGCACAAAGTAATTTAAAAGTTTAGACCTAACAAGAGTCTCTTATTTCAACAAATGTTCTTGTATTTTGAAAATATCAGACTTGATTTGATCAACAAAAAAATCGTGTGTAACCTGATAACTCGCTTTGTTGTTATTGATTTTGGCACTTTGTTCTTCAATATCGCCCGATACTTTCTCTATAGTGCTATTATTTTGTTCTATCTTTTTCTGTAAAGCAATAATCTGCTCGGCCATTTGCTTGTTTTCATCTTGCATTTGTTTTACCTGATTTTGCAGATTTCCTACACGCTCTTTAATTGCTGCTTCGGCATCTTTCAAAAAAGCCGTTTTATCATTTTCAAGAATTTGTACATATTGATTGGCGGTATTGACCAATATATTAATGTCCGAAACGCCTCCCATGGTTCTAAAACTTGCCCAAGCAGCCTGAAACTGCTTTTCCTCTGATAAGCCTAAGCCAGACAAACTTTTCATGGTTTGCATAAACTCAAAATAGTCGGCACCCGGAAGATTGGCTTTTTCGAGTAGTTGCACAAAATGGTCAACAAACTTCTTATCCGTACTAGCATTCGTCTCTGGTGGTCGTACTACATTCTGACTAACAGGTGTAGCTTGAGGCTCAGGTGTTACGCTTTGACTGGGCGTAGCAGGCGATGATTCGGGTACATCTTGAATAAAGAAACTCAGAATTTTCTTCCCGATGCTTTTTTCTTCTGTTGACATAGTTTTGATTTTGAGGATAAAGTATAATGTAGATTTGTAAAGAATGAAATTTACAAAATCTTCTCGAATTACTTGATACAATATTATACAGTCGAGGGCTGTCCTGTAAGAAAGATTGTAAGAATGGTATGCGGACTTTAAGAATGGCTACAGGATTTGATGGATATTACGTAATTTGAAAATTTGATGAATTGAAAATCGAAAGGACTCATTTCTCTTTGTGCCTTTGCTCCTGTAACCCTGTACTACTTTTTGAAAAAAAATATTTTTTTTCAATCTTCATGCAACATCTCTGCTTTTGCCTGCATCTTATGGATAGAATTCGCAAAGAAAAGCCCTGCCTTAACCGTTAATCCATATATCCTACCAGTTTAGTCAATATCTCAACAATTTGTACCGAGATTTTTACCATTCAACCGACTAGACGACCGATTATGGTATTTTGTATTGCAAGGTACTGGTTAAAACACATAACTTTGATTCAAGAATTCAGCACAACAAGTACATTAAAGATTCAAAAACAGTTTTAAAATTAACTCTCAATCAAAACTTTTCTTCTTGACACGTAATCAAGCATTAAGGTTTAACTTTCTAAACATTTATAAAAGTCATGAAAACGTTCGCTCAACTCTTCTCAATCTCTGCATTAACAGTTTTATCTGTAGTTAGTTTCGCAAACAACGACAACAGCAACGCAAATAAGACGAAGACGTTTGAAGTTGGCATGTTCAAAAGCAAAAATTCATTGAATATGAATTTGATGCTTGAAAAAGTAAAGGATAAACAAGTAAAGATTATCTTGAAAGACCCTTCGGGAAAAGTATTACACCAAGAGTATGTTGCGAAAAATACCCCTTCGTATTACGGTAAGTTTGACATGAGCCAGTTGGAAGACGGAGTTTATACTTTCGAAATCACTGACGGAACTGAGAAAATTGTTAAGACTGTAAACCTTCAGTCTCCTGAAACGCAAGAAACAACAAGAAACCTGACAGTTAATAAATAGTCCAGTTTGAGCGCCCGACGAACGCTAGAGAATGGACACTCGGCGGTCGAGTATTGGTAATTACGAATAACCGACCGCCGATAATTCAAAGATTACAAGTCATCAAAACCTCTTTTTTTGAATATATATAAAGGCTAAACCTCTTTTTTGAATATATAAATTGCTGAAAGCCACGAGCCGACAGCGCAGTAAAATTCCTCTTTAATCTAATATGCTGAATGTCTGAAAAGACTGTAGGCCTCATTTAAACTTCTCATTCAATAATATGAAAACGCTCTTTAAACCTGTAGTATTAATTTTAATGGCTTTGACTTCATTTGTCTCATTAGCCGACAATAACGACAATAGCAGTAATTACACTGCCAAAGCCAAAACATTCAGAATTGGCATGTACCAAACCAAAGGTGCCGCCAAAATGAATATCATGCTTGAAAAAATCATTGGAAAATCGGTAACGATTACCTTGAAAAACGAAGATGGCGAAATCCTAAATACCTCCACTGTTCGTAAAAATACAGAGTCGTATCATGGTAAATTTGATATGTCTGAGCTTGGTGATGGAAAATATACTTTCGAAATCAGCGACGGTCATGAAACGATTCGTAAAACTGTAGTGCTAGATACCTCTAAACCCACTACGTTGACAAGAACAATGGATGTGAATAAGTAAGTGAGTATAAGTGTTGAATTGTGAGTGATGAGTTTTGAGTATAAGTTTTTGACTACTAATATTTTACCTCATTCATTAGAATTAATTCTGCACGATTACTTAATTTTTGGGAAAGTGATGAATAAACATGAACCATTCTGAAACTAGGATGATTCTCTCAATTTCATCAAAAAAGCGGTCGAAAAAACAATTTTCGACCGCTTTTTTGCTACCTGACTCAGCTTAAGACGCAATCATTGCATCTCTCCGGATAGAATACAAATTTTAACATAAATCACTCATGCACTCAATCACAAATCACTCAATACTTGCACGGCATTGCGTCTCTACAGCTAGCTTACAAATTATTTACTCGTTTTTCTAATCTGCATCATATTCACAAAGAAGGAGAATGCCATTGAGAAATAGATATATTGCTTAGGAATATGGAAATTCAATCCTTCTGCGATTAGCGTAATACCAATCATCATGAGGAAGCATAACGCCAAAATCTTCAACGATGAATGTTTGCTAATAAAACTACTAATTGCTCCAGCTACTGCTAGCATAATCGAAATCGACACAATTACAGCGGCATACATCACCCACAACTCATCTACCAAACCCACTGCCGTAATAATACTGTCAATCGAAAAGACTAAATCTAGTAACAAAATTTGTCCGATAATTTTGACAAACGATTTGGGTACTGGTGTCGAACTAGCATGCTCTCCCTCTTCTGTTTTTTCAAAAATCTCTTTGTTACTTTTATACAGTAAGAAAAAGCCCCCTGCAATAAGAATTAAGTCTTTTCCCGAAAAATCTATTCCCGAAACCGTCATTAAGGTTTTATCGAGCTTCATGATCCAGCTAATACCTGCCAATAAGATTAGACGCAAAACTAGCGCAAGACTCAAACCTACCAATCTTGCTTTTTTACGATTTTCGGGAGGGAGTTTGTCAGAAAGAATAGAAATAAAAATAATGTTGTCGATACCCAAAACGATTTCAAGTACAATCAGGGTAAGCAGTGAAATAAGAATTTCAGTTGTCATTGTTTATTTGTCTGTTTGAAAGGAATCAAAGCCTTGTTATGATAGCTTTTCCCTTTGCTATTTGAACATGCAAGTTATACCAAAAGTTAGCGCTACAGGATTAGATTTGGGTTAGATTTTGGTTTAACAAATCATTAACACATAGCCCTAAAATATGCAGATTCTTACACCCGTTTTATAGTCAAATTCTCAATCAAAAATCAATTAAGTGCTATGAAACGTAACATATTTCTTTCCACTATTGCTATCTTGAGCCTAGGGCTTGTATTGGTTGCAAGCTCTACTTTTGCTCAAGGATATGACCGTCGCGATGACTATAACAGAAATAATCCTTACAATAACAATCGCTATGATGACTATTCGAGAAATGCACCTAGCCGTGAGTTTCCATTAGATCCTCGTAACCCTTATGATGAACGTAGTAGAGTTTTTGATACACGAAATCCTTACGATCCTCGTCCAGTGTATGACAATCATTCGCATGGTCGTTATAATGATTATGATTACCGTTGCAATTGCGATACCTATAGTTATTGCTCACATCGCCAACAATGGGCTAATCGTTATTTTCCTGTAGATCCACGTAATCCATACGATATTCGCAACAACCCTAGAAGATTTGATTCTTATTCATATAACAATCGCCGTGGACGTGAACGTGTCGTAATTGTTGTGCCAGAAAGAGGTCATCATCATCGCCGTGATTGGTAAGAGTTTTGGAGTGAACAGTAGCAAAGGCACAGAGGCACAAAGTGATTTATTTAGAACACTTTGTGCCTCTGTGCCTTTGTCACTTAACACCTTTTATTGATTTGGCTTCAACACCTGCTTACCTGATTTAACTTTTTCTACGTCTTCTTTTCGAATAAGTTCTCCTCTAAATTTCCCTTCTACATACATACGAGCTTGGTCATCGTAATGTTTACTCATGAAATATCCCGATTGTCCAGTTGGATTAATGCTTTGACCTTCAAAAGGTTTTGAGAAATCGATCACACGACGCAAAGCTGGGCCATAACTAACCTTGTAATATCCTGAAGAATCAAGTGGAAAATCAAGATTATTGATTACCTCTTTACCTGCCATAGCTGGTAAAGGTCCTACATTAAAGAGTTTGTTCAAAGGCTTTTGTCTACCTACAGGATGCACGTGCTCGAGCGTGTGAACTTTTTGCCAATACCACGCCTTTTTATCCGCTCCAAGTTGAACTGTCAAATCAGTATAAGCCTGATTTAGTGCCGATTGAATAATCTGTGTACGAGTTTCTATATTTTTTGTATCCTTATTATCCCACCATTTAGAAGTATCATTAACGATAAAGTTTTGTAAAGAACGCTTCATAGTTTGAGAATTGATAAACGCTTTGAATCCTTCAGCACCTAGTTCGTCTTTGAAAGTAGCCTCGTACATACGATACAAAAATCTGTAATAAATCGTTGGTTCGATATCTTCCAAATCGTGTGTACCATCCCAAGTCAGGAGTTCTGTATGTCCTGTTGATTTAATAATTGGAGCAATACTTTGAATCACGGTTGGCGCCATAGCGCTTTTATGCTCAGTAATCATCTGGTGCATATCCTCTGTAGTCCAATCATTTTTGGGCGTATTGAGCAACTGTTTAATACGAGTCGCACGATCTGGCGCAACATAATAACCTGCTACCAAGCCTGTACCCATATCTTCAGGTTGATTATTAGCAGAATACACAAACCCACTAGCAGGATTTACGGCATGCGGATTTTGAGAAAAATCTAACCAGCCCTCTATCTCATCTTTGCCACTAGCACCATCCAGAATCATATAGGGCTTTACATGAGCAGGACGCTTAGGGAGTTTTGCCGATGCCCACCAAGCAATATTGCCTTTGGCGTCGCCATACATTACGTTCAGACCAGGGAAATGAATCATCGAAGCAGCAGCTTCCGCTTGTTTAACATCGGTAGCATGAGCCAAATCATAAAAGACTTTTAGAGAACGGTCAGGAAATTGTGTTAATACCCACCACAAGGCAACAGGTGATTTTTCATGAGCAAACTTTTTATCAAACTCATTAATCAAAACACCATGTCTCGACGAGCGATATTGCACAGCTACATCTGGTTTTCCTTTTACTTTTATGACTTCTTTTCTAATCGTCAAATCTTCCCAATGGTCTTTAAACCAAACCTGATTGGCATTAGCAGGATTTATTTTTTCTCTATAAAAATCAACATCATCATTTTCAAACATCGTTAAGCCCCAGCCAGCTTTATCGTTATGCCCAATCACAGCCATAGGAATACCAGCGATGAAGTTTCCATAAAAGTTTTGATTAGGATAAACCAAATTAGCCTCAAAAAATACTGAAGGCTGAGAGAATGCAATATGAGTATCATTACTAAAAATTACGCCCTTACTTTTGGTTTTACTTCCAGCCACAACCCATGAGTTTGAACCATGAAACGTAGGAAAAGGCGCTGCTTTTTGTAATTCAAGCACTTGGTTGCCCAATGCTAACAAATTTTGTACGGATTCGGTACCTTTGCGGAATGCTATTTCTTTTTCATTACCTTTTGTAACAGGGATTTTCTCCGCATTGGTTGCCCAAGTTGTTACCAAATCCTTGGTATATTCTTCGCCAAGAATTTGTTGGATATAGGTCATTAACGGGTCAGTGCGAAAAGCATCAGCAAAAGAAAAGCCCATATAGCCTTGAATAATATGTAAATCAAGATTTGAAAAAGGCGTTTTGGGAATTTTCAAAAGTTCAAATTCTACAGGCGTATCTCCATTTTCGATAAACGCATTGACGCCATTCACATACGCCGAAGCAGCTTTTATATAGCCTTCATTTTTAGGATACTGTGCGATGGTTTGTTCTGCATATTTTCTAAAACCAAGACTTCTGAAAAACTTATCACTTTCCAATGCCATATCGCCGAATACCTCCGAGAGGCGTCCATCCGCCAAGCGACGAAGGGCTTCCATCTGAAAAAGTCTTTCTTGCGCATGTACATAGCCCAAAGCAAAATAGGCGTCTTCTTCGGTTTGAGCATATATATGAGGGATTCCAAAATCATCCCACAGTACTTCCACGGGTTGTGTGAGTCCTTGTAGATTTATTTCTTGGTCATGATTTGCCACTTTAGACTTGAGCCAGACAAATACTCCTAGCCCCAATAGCACGACTACGATAAGTAGCCCCATTAAAATTCGTTTGATAAGACGCATAGTTTTTAATAAGTTTTAGTACAAAATGAAAGACTCCGTTGCTTTACACTTTGCCTCCTTAAAATTTTTGAAGTGAATTAATATTGAAGTCCTTTGTATCAAAGCACTAAGCACAAATTTAGTCTTTTCTTGAACATTTCATCCCTCTTCCCTCTTTCTAAAAACTATCCTAATCCAACTTTTTTTATTTATATTCAACCACAATTACAGAACAGTATAGAACACAAGCAGTTTTTTGGCTAATTTGGGTATTATTCAAAAACGTATTTATCTATATTGGTTTCTTTCAAACTATCCAATTACAATTTATTATGAAAAAATTAAGGCTCGCCTTAATGGCTCTCTTCTCTTTAGCCATTCTCTCTCTAAAGGCACAGACCTCCAATCCTTTGCAGGGCAAAAAAGTGCTAGTGTTTTCTAAAACTGCTGGCTTTCGACATAGCTCAATTCCTTATGGTATTAAGGGCATGCAAGACCTAGGTCAGAAATACGGCTTTGCCGTAGATACTACCGAAAATGCTTCAAAATTCACAGAAGACAATCTTAAAAAGTATGCGGTTGTCATCTTTATGAGTACTACAGGCGATGTACTCAATCCTGCGCAACAAATAGCTTTTGAGCGCTATATCCAAGCGGGAGGCGGTTTTATGGGTGTGCATGCAGCATCAGATACTGAATATGACTGGCCTTGGTACGGCAAGCTGGTTGGAGGCTACTTTAATGGTCACCCTGGCAAAAATGTATCGAATGTTCAGATGGGTAAATTTACAGTAACTGACAAAAACCATATTTCGACAAGTACTTTGCCTACAACTTTTGAAAGAAAAGATGAATTCTATGATTTCAAAGAGTTTAACAAAGACGTTAAAGTATTGATTACTCTCGACGAAAAATCTTATCAAGAAGGTAAAATGGGCGATTTCCACCCTATGTCTTGGTATCATGAATATGATGGTGGACGTGCATTTTACACCAACTGGGGACATACACATGAGACTTTCTCAGACGAAATCCCAATGAGTCATATTTGGGGAGGCTTGCAGTGGGCGGCTTCTGGTTTGGCACTAGATTACTCAAAAGCTCGTAGCGAATATGCGCCAGAAGAAAACCGTTTTACTAAAATTGTATTAGACAAAAACCTTGATGAGCCAACCGAATTGGCAGTTTTGGATAATGGTAAAGTGTTATTTACAGAAAGAAAAGGTTTATTAAAGGTATATAACCCCGTTACGAAAAAAACCAAAGTAGCAGCCGATTTGCGCGTATATTCAAAATTTGAATATGGTTTGATGGGTCTGAATATTGACCCAAAATACAATCAAAACAAATGGATTTACTTATTCTACAGTCCATCTTATGAAGTTGCAGGCGCTGATACCGCCAACCGACTTTCAAGATTTGTTTACGATGATGTAAAAGATACATTGGTATTTTCTTCTGAAAAAACGTTATTGAGAGTTCCTGTAAAACGTACTGACTGTTGTCACACTGGTGGCTCAATCGAATGGGATAGCAAAGGAAACTTGTACCTTTCAGCAGGTGATGACACAAATCCATTTGCTTCAGAAGGCTTTGCTCCTATCGACAATCGTGCAGGTCGTGCGGGTTGGGATGCTCGTGCTACGTCATCAAATACCAATGATTTGAGAGGAAAAATTCTAAGAATTAAACCAACAGACGACGGTTCTTACACGATTCCAGAAGGCAACCTTTTCCCTGTGGGTACCGAAAAAACTCGCCCTGAAATTTATGTAATGGGTAACCGTAACCCATATCGTATTTCGGTAGATAAACACACTGGTTATTTGTATTGGGGAGAAGTTGGTCCTGATGCAGGTGAAAACTCAGACAAATATGGTCCTCGTGGTCATGATGAAGTAAACCAAGCTCGTAAAGCTGGTTATTTTGGTTGGCCATTGTTTGTTGCCGACAACCGTGCTTATAATCAGCGTAATTTCGAGGACAATTCAGTTGGTAGCAAGTTTGATCCACAGAAACCTATCAACGATTCACCACATAATACTGGTTTGAGAGAATTGCCTCCAGCACAAAAAGCCTTTATTTATTACCCTTATGCAGATTCGCCAGAGTTTGGTCCTATTGTTGGCAAAGGCGGACGTAATGCTATGGGTGGTCCAGTGTACTATATCAACGATTATCAAAATTCGAATGTAAAGTTTCCTAAATATTTTGATGGAAAATTCTTTGCTTATGACTGGGCACGTGACTTTATCAATATCGTTACGATGAAACCAAATGGTGATTTTGTTTCGATGGAGCGCTTTATGCCAAATACGGTATTTAGCCACCCAATGGATATGCAATTTGCTAAGGATGGAGCTTTATATGTGTTGGAGTATGGTCAAAACTGGTTTGCTCAGAATGAAGATGCGCGTTTGTCACGTATCGAATTCAATGCTGGCAACCGTAAGCCTGTAGTCCAAATTAGTGCTGATAAGGTAGCTGGAGCTGTGCCACTCAAAGTAAATTTCTCTTCTGAGGGTACAAAAGATTTCGATGGCGATGTGCTTAGTTACGAATGGTCATTTGCAAAAGGCGCACCAAAAAGTAAGCTGAACAATCCTAGTTTTACTTTTACAAAACCAGGTATTTACCAGGCTACTCTCAAAGTAAAAGATGTGGCGGGTAATGTATCAGAAGCTTCTGTAGAAATCAAAGTAGGAAATGATATTCCGAAAGTGGCTTTGACTATTAAAGGCAACAAGTCATTCTATTGGAATGATGAGAAAGTAGCTTACGAAGTAAAAGTTGCTGACAAGGAAGATGGTTCGTTAGATAACAAAAAAATCAAAGCAGAAGATGTACAAGTAAATATAGACTATCTTGAAGGATTTGATAAAACCATCATTGCACAAGGTCACCAACAAAATATGAGCGTATTGTCAGGAAAACGCTTGATTGAATTATCAGACTGTAAGGCTTGTCACTCGCTAGACAAAAAATCTATCGGACCAGCTTATAAAGAAGTAGCCAAGAAATACAAAGGTGCTTTCCAAATCGAAGGTAAACTTTCTGACAAAATCATCAAAGGTGGTGGTGGCGTTTGGGGCGAGCAAGCTATGGCTGCCCACCCACAAGTAAGCAAAGCTGATGCTACCGAAATGGTAAAATACATCTTGTCGTTGGCAGATGACAGCAAAGCAAGCAAGCCTGTTAAAGGTGAATACCTGACGAAAGATACTGGCAAAGCTGGTACTTATATTTTCTCAGCTAGTTATACCGATAAAGGCGCTGGAAGTTTAGGCTCTCAGAATGCTACTAAAACCGTAACCTTGAGAAGCGCCAAATTTAGAGCAACAAGCTATGACGTTCAAAAAGAAACGATGAAAGTAAAAATTGATGGTTTGGGCGAAATTGTAGCAGCGACTAAAAACCAAGGATATATCGGCTTCGAAAACATTGACCTTACAGGCCTAAAGGCTTTTGATGTGGCAGCTTTTGCTTCTGACGAACGTACAGTAGGAGGTAAAATCGAGTTGCATATTGGCTCGCCAACAGGTAAAGTATTAAGTTCGGTAGAGGTAGGTAAAGGCAATACACAACCTGTAAAATTAGGTTTAGCAGATGCTACAGGTACACAAAACCTATATTTTGTTTTTGTAAATCCTGAAGCAAAAGACAAAGCACTTTTTGCTGTTTCAGATATTACTGCGGTAAGATAAGTAAATTTATTGAGTGATTTTAGCATATAAAAAGGCGGTCGAAATGAGTTTTTCGACCGCCTTTTTATATGCTGGAGGATTCTCCTTTTTAGACGCAAAGCATTGCGTTTATACCACTAGAATATAGATTCTTAAAATAATCACTCATCCACTAAATTGTTTTACTCTTCCATATTTCAATAAATCTTGTGCTTTCTCTATTTTTGCTTGAGGTTGAATCTCTGTTCTGGTAATTTACCCTAAGTCGTAAAGCATTACGTCCCTACACAAAAATATTCAACCATTTATTCAGCATTCATTCAATTAATCAAAAAGCCAATGTTTAAAATACTCTCTCAGCCTTATCCACATAACGCAACGCCTCGAAAGAGTATAGTTTTATCTATTGCAACAGGTTTGTTTATCGCCTCTTTTTTGAATTATTTCCAACCCTTCGGCTCTGCCAATTGGCACGATCCAAGCAAACCATGGATATTGTCGGGTTTTGGATTGGTGAGTACCTTCATGATGTTATTCAACTATTTTGTAGTGCCTCGTATCTTTTCGATCAGCTTTGCAAGCGAAAATTGGACGGTAGGGAAAGAAATGCTCTATGTTGCATTTAATCTATTCTCGATCGCTTGTGGCAATATCGCCTACAGTGCCATTACGCATTTGGTAGATGTTCAAGTAGGAGGTTATATTGCGATGTTGACATATACCTTGGTTTTAGGCATATTCCCTGCCGCCATGATTATTCTTATCAACTATATCTATCACTTAAAAAAATATGCCCTAGCTCCTACTAATATCGTTACGCCAACTACTACTCAAACAGAAGAGGAACTACTCTTAAGCTTGGTAGCCGAAAACGAAAAAGATAAAATAGTGATTCAGGTCAATCAACTTCTTTACATCGAGTCGAGTGATAACTATTGCACGGTGTATTTTCTAGAAAATGAAACTTTGTGCAAAACCATACTTCGTAGTAGTCTTACAAGATTGGAAGGGCAAATTCCTGAAAACACCAATATCCTCAGATGTCATCGCTCATTCATTGTCAATCTTTCTCAGGTAGAAAAAATATCAGGAAATGCGCAAGGCTACCGTTTACATTTATTGAATCAAAACGGACAAGTGCCTGTAGCAAGAAAATATGCGTATCTGGTGGAGCAGATTAGAGGTGGGCTTTAAGATATAATAGATTTATGAAATCGTAGTGGCTAAGAAAACCTAAGGGCTCTCATTAGCCATTACGAAGATACCTTCAATGTATATTTACTGATTAATACATCTCTATTAATTTATTTAGTTCTAATTTCATATGTTATTTTCCCTCCTAACAGTTTAGCAAAATCATCCATTTTTTGAAATAGAGATTTATAGTCAGCTAGAAATGGAGCTGTAGTAGATGTAATCTTCTGAATACCATTTTCAGGAGCTAAACCATTTAACCCTGGTACCATTTTGTACATACCATTGATCCTCACAGTCGATTTAATAATATTAACATTCAAAAAATAATTAAACCTTCTCTTATAAGAAATATTTTCAGTTGTTGTTATGCTTCCAAAATCTTTATTTGCACTTCCTACTGTATATCCTGCTTCAATTAATTTCTGACCAACATATTTATATAAATCTTCTTCTCCTATATCTGAGATTAACACAGTAATTTGGTCACATTTATTAATAGGTATTGTATCCTTTTGGATTTGTCCATAGCATAGCACACACTTTGAAAAAGCTATCAACATACATGTCAATAAGAACGTCGTTTTCTGTATCATAAGTATTTAAGGTTTATGCTCGTTTTAAAAGACTAAACAAAAATGTGCAGTTTACTAAATTAATCACTTTTAGAAAAGTTTGTGGAAGTTACCTATTATAATACTTATAATCCAAAGGATTGGCATAACGAAACTTGTATCCAGTCTTGTTGAGCAACTTTGTAGCATCTATCACTTTATAAGGAATCGTTGTTTCGGGCTCTATAAAAATAGGTTCTGTGAAACCTAGCTCGGCACAGTTTTTCAAATACACTTCTTTTCTAACAGGATGCTCGGGCGATACTACGTTGAAAGTTTCTCCAAATATTCCCTTTTCAAGAATGGTAGTCACCACACCAACCGCATCTTCTTGATGCACATAATTGACAGGGATTGCGCCTGTATTGATTGTTTTTCCTGCAAAATATTTCGCAGGAATACGCTCTGCCCCCATCAAGCCTCCACAACGCAAAATGGTTACATTATCTCCCAAAGCATTTTTCAAGAGGTTTTCGACCTGAATCAAACTATGAGTGGAGATTACTTCACTATCTTCTGTCGCAATTTGTCCTAAATCAGGATATACGGAGGTCGATGAAATATATACTACTTTTTGAATTGTTGACTTCTGAAGAGTAGGTAAAATTCCTTTCATTTGCTCTACGTGAAAAGAGTCACCATATTTACCTGCTCTTGGAGGAATAGCGATTACTAGCACCTCTGCTTGTAGCAATGTTGTTAGTGCCTGCTCATCAGCCTCTGGATTGAGTTGTAATACAACAGGTTGAATTCCTACCTCTGCCAACCGAGTTGTTTTAGCTTCAGAAGTGACTGTACCTTTTACCTCATATCCTTTTTTGACAAGATTTTGTCCCAAAGGAAAACCCAACCATCCGCATCCTAAAATTGCTATTTTCATCGTTGTGATATTTATAGATAAAACTTCTTTCTCTGGATATACTCTTCTACTTCTTCGGGCACCATATACCTTATGGGTTGACCATTTTTGATACAATCACGAATAAAAGTTGCCGAAATATCCAATGAGGGAGCTTTTACCAATTGTACATTAGGATGCTTTTCTAAGTCGCTCGGTTCAGAATTAGGTCTTGGATATACATACAGGCCAAAGTATTCAAGAATTTTGTCTGCATTTTTCCAATTTGGGAATTGTGCCAAATTATCGCCTCCAATAATCAATTTAAACTCATAGTTGGGATGCTTTTCCTGTAAACGAATTAAGGTATCGATGGTATAGGAAGGTTTTGGCATCGAAAATTCAATATTCGAAACACGAAAAAGAGGATTATCCTGAATAGCTTTTTCGACCATATCCAAACGGTCGAACTCATGTAAAAGCGATTTGTTTTTCTTGAAAGGATTTTGTGGCGAAACGATAAACCATACTTGGTCGAGATCGGTAGTTGTTGCCATCACATTGGCAACAATCAAGTGCCCCACGTGAATGGGATTGAATGAGCCAAAAAACAAGCCTATTTTCATTGCGAATGTATTTCAAAACAAAAGGGTTGTTAGCAAATCAAATTTTTGACTTACCAACAACCCATTTATGAGTTATAATTATTTTGTAAAATCGTCAAATAGCTTTTGTGCTTTGGCTACGGCTTCATCCAAATTGTCATTCAACAACACGATGTCAAATTGGTCTTGGAATGACATTTCGAAGTTCATTTTAAAAACTCTTTTCGAGATAGAGTCTTCCGAATCAGTACCACGCTCACGAAGTCTTTTTTCTAGTTCTTCTACGCTAGGTACTTTTACAAAAATTGATAATGCACGCTCCTTGTAATACTCTTTCAATTTAACGCCACCACGTACATCCACATCAAAAATCACATGCTTTCCTTCTGACCACAATCTTTCGATTTCTGATTTGAGTGTACCATAATAAGCGCCTGGATATACCTCTTCCCATTCTACGAATTCTTGTTTAACAATTTTTTGTTTGAATTCATCGGGTGTCATAAAATAATAATCCTTGCCATTTTCTTCGTTACGACCACGCTTGTCACGTGTACACGCCGAGATAGAAAAACCCAAGTTAGAGTTGGTAGCCAAAAGATGCTTTACGATGGTTGTTTTACCTGAACCAGACGGAGCCGAAAAAATGATAAGTTTGCCGTTTTCCAATGCTTAAAAATTTTAGGGAATAAAAGATTGGGTATTGTGATTTTATAAAACGCTTCTTACTAAAGAGAAAAGTTGTATTTCACGCACCAATTATTTTTCAAAAATACTCATTATTTATTGATATGACAAAGCACCCTTGAAGGACAAGCTGAGTGCCTCAAAAGCAAAAGGTTATTAAGTCGTATCCAATACTAGGACAACCTAATAACCTTTCAAAAGCTCTGTTTAGCGTTTGTTATTTTACAAACCGCTTATTTTTTTCTTGATACAATCAATCAAAGAAGTAGGAACACATTTCTTTTCTATTCTTAATTGCATGGCGTCTTTAATACATTTCTCTAATTCATAGCCATTCTCGCATGGCAAACACTTTGCCATGTTATTTTTGAATTGAGCCATTTGCTCCTCTGTCGCCTGTCCATCTACAATGAGTTGAACCAGCTTCATACATTCGCCCTCATGTTCGCAATGAGTCTTCTTTTGTTGGGGAGTCCCTTGCACCTTCTCAGCCTCGGAAATCATGTCTTTATAGAATTAAGCAGTTAACTTGGTTATTTTCTAATGAATCTATTTGTCAAAGCAAACGATAAACTTTTTGTATTTTGATATAAATCAAGTAGTTATTGAACAGAGTGACAAAAAAAAAAATTCCAGTTTTGTAAAAAAGTTTTTACTTCCTGATTTATGTCACCCATCTGATAGCTAATTTTCTGCCAAAGTGTCAGCATTGACATCGTATCCTAAATTTTTGGCATAACTTTTCAGTTTCTCTTTAAGGAGCATACGAGCACGGTGTAAGCGTGAGCGTACTGTACCAATTGGAATATCTAGGATTTTGGCCATCTCTTCATAAGTAAACCCTTCGATGTCACAGAGAATAATTACTGTTCTAAAATCCACAGGGAGCGAGTTGAGCGCATTGGCTATTTCGTCTCCAATCAAATCTTGGACAGTTTCAGCACGTAAATCTACCGTTTGAGTAGTTTCGGCGTCTTCCTCCGAGTTGTAGGTAGTTTCTACATCTTGGTAATCTACTTTTGAAGGTTCTTTCGATTTCTTTCTGAAATCGTTGATAAAGCTATTCTTCAGGATTCTGAACAACCAAGCTTTGGCATTAGTTCCTTCTTCAAAAGAATTGATAAAGCGAAACGCTTTTAAGTAGGTATCTTGCACAAGATCATTGGCATCGTCCTCATCATTGGTAAGACGAAACGCAAAGTTGTACATAGAATCTATATGGGGCATAAACTCCTTTTCGAAAACTCTATGTTTTTCGGTTTCCGAATAGGTTTGGAGAGTTGGGATTTCTTCTTGCTCTGACATAGCTGATGATGAGTCTCTTTTTTAAAAACACATTATCCAATCGTTCGACAGAGTACAGCTTTACTACTATCACTATCTCGTTGACTCTGTCTCTAAATTCTCAAACGCTTGAATACTATCATGTACAAACAATCTGCCAAGAATGATTTTTGTCAATTTTATGACAAAAAGGCATACTAGGCATTCTTCATTGTAAAGCTCTCTCCAATCAATAAAGCAGGAGTAGTTTTGAAAGTGTTGAGCTCTACCGACGACTCGCGAAATCCAAATAAACAACTGTTTTTCAAGATATTCCTTTATTCTTTTCTAAAAAATTGCAGAATAATAATGACAGTGTTAGTGAAAATAATACTAGCTAAGACTTTGAGTATCACCTGAAAGAACAAGCCCCAATCAGATGCCTCTAACATGAACAAAACAAAGTGGTGAATCAGTGTAAGAATGCCTAAGTAAGAAATAAACCAACCAAATCCCATCGAACGCAAAGTGAGTACTTGACGCTCGTCGTATCCTCTTTGGGGTGTTAATAAGGTAATGATTGACGGTCGTAAATAGGCAATCAATGTTGTTGCGGCTGCATTAGCGCCCATAGTATTATAAAATATATCTACAAACAAACCTGCTACAAACCCTAGAATTACCAATTGCAAACGGCTCGTCTCAAATGGTAATAATAATACAGCTGCCACATAAGCAAAGCAAAATGCGTAATCAAAGAAAACAAGCTGTCGCACAAAAAACACTTGTAACAACAAGTAGAATACAAAAGTTAAAACTTCTGGGATTATATTTCGAAGAGTCATTTACTTGGTTCTTAATTTTCGATTAGAGTGGATGGCTCCTTTTCTACTTATGGTTTAGTTGTTTGTGGCGCTTTTGAAGTCTGAGGCGTTTTATTCTCAGGTGTTTCCTCTAATTGCTTCACTTCTTTCTCTAACCTGTTTTTGATTACGTAAACATACGAGAGTGTGTTGAAATTAGTTGCCACTTTCAACTGAATATCATGAAAAGTCATATCTTTCTTTACACCAACTTTTGTCACATACCCAATCGCAATATCTGCTGGGAATACGTAATTGTAATCGGAAGTCACGATAGTATCTCGTTGTTTAACTGATTTGTAGCGAGAGACATCGGTCATTTCCAAAAGTTCAGGATTTTTGCCATCCCACTTTACCGAACCAATTTCGTTATTTCGTCTAATCTTGGCAGACATCGTATATTCGGAGTGCAATATCGAAATCACACGTGACATGTGTTCTGAGCAGGATTTGATTTTACCAACAACTCCCGTCGAAGAAATAACTCCCATACCAGGCGCTAAGCCATCGGCGGTACCTTTATCGATCGTGATAAAGTTATTAAACTGATTGGTAGTCAACTCTGTTACTTTAGCCACGATTGGCTGAAAGCGAGCAGCAACGATTGAGTCTGCTTTATAATTCACCTTGGGCTGCACTAACTGTTGAGCTTGTAATTTCAACACCATCTCACGCAATTGCTTGTTTTCCATCGCCAAATCCTGATTGACATTACGAAGGTTATAATACACGGCAATAGAATTGGATGTTTCGAGAGCTTTGGCTGCGTAGTAATTAGTTGTATTGAAAAAAACAGCGTTGGGGTAATTATTATATGAATAAAACATCCACAAACTCAGTACTTCCAAAAGTACGAACACAATGAAAGCTCGTTGCTTTGAAATGAACTGGAATAGTCTATACATTTCTTTTAGGAGAGTAAGGGGTTTCGTGAGTTTAGCTTTGAGCTATCAGCTTTGAGCATTCGTCAGTTGAATTCTTTTGATTGCTGATTTTTAAAAGTTCAAAACTATAAATAAACTTATTTACAACAAATGGGTATTTTTCTATCGCTCTATAACAAAAAAGTGAATGAGAAATTAAGCTAAGCTATTTCCCATTCACTTTATCCAAAATCGTTATTATTACGAAATTAGAATCGGCTTGTAGTGGTCGAGGTGTTTTAGTACTTCGCCTGTACCTCTTACAACCGCTCTTAATGGGTCATCTGCAATATGAATAGGAAGCTTAGTCTTGTTGGCAATACGTTTGTCCAAACCATGCAACAAGGCACCACCACCTGTCAAATGAATACCGTTGTGGTAAATATCTGCCGAAAGCTCAGGAGGAGATACTTCTAGTGCTTTCATTACGGCTTCTTCGATTTTGGAAATAGACTTATCCAACGAATAAGCAATCTCAGAATACGTTACTTTAATTTCTTTTGGAATACCAGTCATCAAGTCACGACCACGAATTTCGTAATCCGCTGGAGGGTTGTCTAATTCTGGCAATGCTGAACCAACTTCAATTTTGATTAACTCAGCCGAGCGCTCACCAATCAACAAGTTATGCTCACGACGCATATAATCTACAATATCGCGTGTAAATACATCGCCCGCAATACGAACAGAAGCTTCGCAGACGATACCCGAAAGGGCAATTACTGCAATTTCAGTAGTACCACCACCGATGTCAACAATCATTGAACCGTTTGGCTGCTCAATATCAATACCAATACCGATTGCCGCTGCGATAGGCTCATGCACCATATACACCTCTTTGGCACCTGCATGCTCACAAGAGTCTTTTACGGCACGTTTTTCTACCTCGGTAATACCCGATGGAATACAAACAACCATACGATGAGAAGGTGTGAAGAAACGACTACCAGTATCAATCATCTTGATCATACCACGAATCATCAATTCGGCAGCTGTAAAGTCTGCAATTACACCATCCTTCAAAGGACGAATTGTTTTAATATTTTCATTGGTTTTTTCGTGCATCTGCATTGCCTTGTTACCAATCGCTAATACTTTATTGGTAGCTTTATCTAAGGCAATGATTGAAGGCTCGTCAACCACAATTTTATCTTTATGAATGATAAGGGTATTAGCCGTACCCAAGTCAATAGCAATGTCGGATGTAAGGAAACTAAATAATCCCATTTTATTAGTTCTTCTTGGCTTGTTTTAAAATCTTTAAACTCTACTATACTTTTAAAATCAATTAGTGGTAATATCCTTAGGTTTATTGCTTGGTATAAATACACCCGATTTATCTCTATCACAGATTAACTCACGTAATGTCGTTGTCTCAAGTAATTGTCCCTCGCTCCTTTCCTCAGTCTTATAGCACGATTTTCTTGCTTCGATTGATAACTACTTGGTTTTGTTATCAATTCTAGAATGTCATTTCGCCACAAAATCTTCAATAACTACTCGTTTTTCTGCAAGTTATCGAAAAGTTTAGACTATCACAAACTCTATCATACGACCATTTTCTTGTAAAAGTGCAAAATTAGAGAGAAACTTGGAGATTTTCCCCTTCTAATTCAAAAAAATGTACAGGAAATTTTTTTTTCGAAAAAATAGTATGCACGCATACCTTTTACTATATTTGAATCATTATATCTAAGGTATTTAAAGTACCAAATATGACTTAGTGTCTACACACTTATGTAACAGATTATCAAGCTACAATATCAAACGATAGATTAAGACTTGATTGTATTACCGTTCAATCAATTGATCATCAATTAAACTTTATTTTAAACTATGACAACAGCATTAAATGGGCTAAATTTTCAGTTTACTGAAGAGCATTTAGCCGTACAACAAGCAGCTAGAGATTTTGCTCAGACAGAGCTCTTATCTGGCGTAATTGAGCGTGACGAAAAGGAGTTTTTTCCAGAGGAATTGGTACGTAAAATGGGCGAAATGGGGTTTCTAGGAATGATGGTTTCGCCAGAATATGGCGGCGGTGGTATGGATACAGTTTCGTATGTACTAGCAATGGAAGAATTATCCAAAATTGATGCCTCTGCTTCGGTAATGGTATCGGTCAATAACTCATTGGTTTGCTATGGACTAGAAGCTTTTGGCACGGAAGAACAAAAACAAAAATATTTGGTACCACTTGCCTCAGGGCAACATATTGGAGCATTTGCCTTATCCGAACCTGAAGCTGGTTCGGATGCAACCTCTCAGCATACCACTGCCGAAGACATGGGCGATTATTATCTGCTCAACGGTACTAAAAACTGGATCACTAATGGCGGTCGTGCCAATACTTATCTGGTCATTGCACAAACGCACCCCGAAAAAGGTCATAGAGGTATCAACTGCCTAATTGTAGAAAGAGGAATGGAAGGTTTTCAGATTGGAAAGAAAGAAAACAAATTGGGAATTCGTGGGTCAGATACACACTCTTTGATGTTTACTGACGTCAAGGTCCCTAAAGAAAACCGTATTGGATCCGATGGCTTTGGTTTTAAATTTGCCATGTCTACGCTCAATGGAGGTCGTATTGGCATCGCAGCACAAGCACTAGGGATAGCTTCGGGAGCGTATGAATTGGCTTTGCAATATTCTAAAGAGCGTAAAACATTTGGCAAACCAATTGCCGAGCACCAAGCTATTCAATTTAAACTTGCCGAAATGGCAACGCAAATCGATGCAGCAAGATTTTTATGTTTAAGAGCAGCTTTGGACAAAGACAATCACCAAGACTACGTTAAGTCGGCAGCGATGGCCAAATTGTTTGCTTCACAAGTGGCAATGGACACTACCATCGAGGCGGTACAGATACATGGAGGTTATGGATTTGTGAAAGAGTTTCATGTTGAGCGTCTCATGCGTGACGCCAAAATTACCCAGATTTATGAAGGCACTTCTGAAATTCAAAAAATTGTGATTGCCAGAGAATTATTGAAGTAACATATTACAGGTTTATTAAAGTCATTAAAAAAATTTGAGTCAAATTTTCAAGCCGTTGGATTCTTCTGTAAGAACCCAACGGCTTTTTTTGTACTTTTTTTATAAAGATTACATTAATCTCAGACCTCAAATTGCTTTTAGCATAAATACACCTCTTTTTGGTATTTTTTGGCTCAAAATCTTTACTTTTCTTGCCGATTATCTTGAAAAAACACAAAAACTATGAAATATTCAAATATTTTTGGTACTCATTTAGCCTATCAAAAAAGCATCTTCTTAGGATATTACAATAATAATCAGCTTAGTATGGGTAATTTACACAAAAAAAATCCTGATACTTTTTTTACTTATATTTTGGAATTTTAATGCGATTTATTAGTTTTGTCCTAAATTTATCTATCATTGTTTTCAATTTATAGAAAATAAGCCGCAGAAATGGAAGATTATAATAAAATCATAGAGTCCCTTGGTGTTAAGTTCATCAAGTCTCGTAACATTAGAATATTACAACCAATCAGAATCAAGAACTTTTACGACGTAGAAAACACACTCTTGATTTTGTACAACGGTGAGGTATCATTTGGTGAAGAAGCTGTTCATGCAGAGGTTGGCGATATGCTCTTTATCCCAGGTGGAAAGATGTTATCATTAACTTATGGTAACGCAGACAAACCTAAGATTGTATCTAACGAAGAGTTCATGACTCATCGTGAGTTGTACTTTGAGCCAAACCTTGAACCAGCTAGAATTGGTCAAGTAGAAAACTCTTTTGGCTTAGTAGCTTTCGAAGCAAAAGTATTTGATTCGGTAAACTTCTTTACTTCATTAGACATTCCTCCTTTCTTGATCAAGAGAGACGACAAGTTGGCTCACATGATCAACGAAATCTTGAAAGAAGATATGTGTGATGTATTGGGTAAAGGACGTGTAATCAAGATAAAGACTGAAGAAATCGTTATCGAGATTATTCGTTACATTATCAAAAACCGTTTGTTTGTTGAGCAATTAGCCACTAATAGTACTTACTTCAAAGATCCACGTTTGATAGACATCTTTGCTTATATCAAAGACAATATCGGTGGCGACTTGTCGAACAAAGTATTGGCAAACGTAGCGAACGTATCAGAAGATTACGTAGGACAGTATTTCAAAATGTTGACGGGTATCAACCCTCAAGATTATATTGAGTACCAACGTATGGAAGCTGCTGTAGGTTTGTTGCGTACTTCTAAAAAGTCGATTCGTGCTATTGGCGCTGAGGTGGGTTATAAAGATACTGCTTACTTCTGTCGTCGTTTCAAGATGATGTTTGGTATTCCAGCAGGAAAGATGCGTCGTCGCGAATCATTAATGAACTTGTAATTTCAAGTTTTGTCGGCTTATACGGTACAAGATTTCACTTTCAAAATTATATAAGAGCCTCTGATTTTATCAGGGGCTTTTTCTTGATATAAATATGCACTTAAAGTGTTACAAAAATAAAAGGCGGTGTCGAAGTAAATCGACACCGCCTTTTTCAATAGATATAATCTTAAACGAAACTACACAAAATATTTCAACTTGATTACTTCTTGTTCTGTTAAGAATCTCCAAGTACCTCTTGGCAAGTCTTTTTTGCTTAAGGTTGCAAATGTAGTACGGTCAAGTTTCAATACTTCATAACCCAATGATTCGAAAATTCTTCTTACAATACGGTTACGTCCTGAGTGAATTTGAACTCCTATTACCATATTATCTGGTGTTACAATAGCCAACTCATCTGCTTTGATTTCGCCGTCTTCTAAAGTAACTCCTTTCAATATTTGGTCAAAGTGTTCGCTTGTCAAAGGTTTATCTAATTCAACTTGATAAATTTTCGTGACTTCGTTTGATGGGTGAGTTAATTTATCAGCTAATTCACCATCATTTGTCATCAACAACAAGCCTGTTGTATTTCTATCCAAGCGACCTACTGGGTAAATACGCTCTTGACACGCATTAGACACCAAGTCCATCACTGTTTTACGCTCATTTGGATCTTCAGTTGTTGTGATAAAATCTTTCGGTTTATTCAACAATAGATATACCATTTTCTCACGGCTCAACTTACGGTTACCATATTTTACAATATCACCGTGTTTTACCTGATAACCCATTTCGGTTACAATCTTTCCGTTGATTTTGATTTCGCCAGCTTTGATTAAATCATCCGCTTCACGTCTTGAGCATACACCTGCGTTAGCAATGTAACGGTTCAAACGAACAAGCGATGAAGAGCTTTCACTTTTCTCGATTTGCTTTTGAACTTTCTTTGGTGCTGTTTCTTTATATTTATCTAAACGGTATGTTGGCGTCCATTTATCTGATTCTTCTTGTGGACGGTGAGCTTTGAAGAGGTTTTTTTGTCCTCCAAAGTTTGCTTTTGCCGAACCATAAGTTTTTTCAGTTCTCGCTGTTCTAGGTTTTCTTTCCGAACCTTCTTCTCGGCGCTCGCTACGTGGAGCATCTTTGTCAAATTTTGGACGGAATTCACGCTTTTCGCCATCAAATCCGCCTTCACGACGTGGCCCACGTGAGTCGTCACGATTAAAGTCACGTTTTTCAAAACCACGACCTTTATCTTCAAATCTTGGACGGAATTCACGTTTCTCGCCGTCGAATCCACCTTCACGACGTGGACGTGAGTCGTCACGGTTGAAGTCACGCTTTTCAAAGCCACGACCTTTGTCTTCAAATTTTGGACGGAATTCACGTTTCTCGCCGTCGAATCCACCTTCACGACGTGGACGTGAGTCGTCACGGTTGAAGTCACGCTTTTCAAAGCCACGACCTTTATCTTCAAATTTTGGACGGAATGCACGTTTCTCGCCGTCGAATCCACCTTCACGACGTGGACGTGAGTCGTCACGGTTGAAGTCACGCTTTTCAAAGCCACGACCTTTATCTTCAAATTTTGGACGGAATTCACGCTTTTCACCATTGAAACCGCCTTCACGACGTGGACCACGTGAGTCATCACGGTTGAAGTCACGCTTTTCAAAGCCACGACCTTTATCTTCAAATTTTGGACGGAATTCACGCTTTTCACCATTGAAACCGCCTTCACGACGTGGACCACGTGAGTCGTCACGGTTAAAGTCACGCTTTTCAAAGCCACGACCTTTATCTTCAAATTTTGGACGGAATTCACGCTTTTCGCCATTGAAGCCACCTTCACGACGTGGACGTGAGTCGTCACGATTAAAATCTTTTTTCTCGAAATTTGGTTTGAAATCTTTGCGGGCAGGGCGGGACTCGTTTGAGTCAAATGATTTTTTATCTGAGTAGCGCTCGTTTTTAGCAGGAGCTTCACCTCTTAATTCACGTTTTAATTCTTCTCTTCTTGTACGTGACTGTTCTCTTCTTTCAGGACTAAATTCTTCTTTTTGAATTCTCTTTCTCATCTTTTTGATTTGTTAAAAAATTGCAACATCACTGCTGTAATCAAATTATTAAACTTCTTTTGTTTAATAACAAAAATAAAAGGCCATAGCCTTGTAACATACTGACTATTAGAACACTTATCATTCTAACTATTAAACTTGGGGTGCAAAGGTACAATATTTTTTATGATAAATCCCAACTTTTGAAAGTACAATTTTTTATATTTTTCAAAAACCCTTATTTTACTCATTCTGAAAGGTTTAACAATACTTATATCATATAAGTACAATCATTTTCAGCTAAAATTCGTTTAATAAACGGTCAAAGTACCTAAATTCGTAAATAGTTAGGTTTGTATTATTATTTTATCGAAAAACAATTTAGTAATCGTCTAGCTCTTTACTTATTAAATGAAACTCACGGTCTTAGCGTAAATGTAGTTTCTTATCTAAGAGGAATACGATTGTATCGTAAAACTTTTCCTTTTTCTACATAAGCTATCAACGATTTTTGCTTGGATTGTGTCTTTACCAAAAATAAGTCTGTAAGAAATAAACAAAAAGTTTGAAATTCTTTTCTAATTTAAGTGGCCTAAAGCCTATCGCCGTTACAAAAAATCTATTTTCTATATGCAAAAACTTCGTACCTCAATATACTTATTGTCCACAGTATTGATGCTCGGGAGCTGTAACTCGGCTTTACAGTCGTTTAAGAAAGGACAGAAAAAGTTTGAAAACGGAGAATATGAATTGGCAATCAAAGAGTTTCAAAAATCGAGCTCTGCCAATTACGAAACCGCCAAATCAGCATTTTTAACTGCCGAATCTTATCGATTGTCTAATCGTATGCTCCAAGCTGGCGAGTATTATGAAAAAGCCTTAGCAGCTGGCAGTCGCGAAAACGATATTCGTTTTCATTTGGCTTATGCCCAAAAAGCACAAGGCAAATATGAAGATGCTGCCAAAAACCTTGAGAAATATCTTTCGGGCGTACCTAGCAAGGAGTTCAAAAACAAAGCTATTGCTGAGTTAGATATGCTTCCTGAAGTTTTGGCACTTGCCAATAAAAAGACTTTTATCGAGATTCAACCTGTAAGTATCAACTCGTCTGGCTCGGAGTTTTCTCCTATTTTGATAGATAAAGATTTGATTTTTACGGCTTCTCGCAAAGAATTGACTTACAAAAACAACGGCTTACCTTATCTCGGTCTTTACCGTGCTCCACTCAATAGCTCAACCGAAGTAGGAACTCCTCGCTTTTTTAGTGCCAATATCTTCAAGGATAATGCCAACGAAGGTACACCAGCCTTTACACGTGATGGCAAAACGATGGTATTTGCCCGTGGAAATACAGGAAAACGTTCTGACCAATCTCCAGATGTTGACTTGTATATTTCTAAACTAAATGATGGCGTTTGGAGTGAACCAGAGTTAATTTCAGTATCTGACTCATTGGCTTGGGATGGTAGCCCGTCGTTTTCTAATGATGGAAAAACTCTTTATTTCAGCTCAAACCGTGCAGGAGGTAAAGGTGGACTAGATCTTTACCGAGCAAATATTGACAACGCGGGTCGTTTTGGGCGTGCGATCAACATGGGGGCCGACATCAATACGGCTGGCGATGAAATGTTCCCTTATGTATCTGCCGATGGAAAGTTATATTTTGCTTCTGACGGACATCCAGGCTTAGGTGGTTTGGATTTATATATAGCTACTCGTAAAAATGGAGAAATTCAGGTAGAGCATTTAGGCTTGCCTCTCAACTCTCGATTTGATGATTTTGGACTTGTGGCGATAGATTCTACAAAAGGCTATTTTGCCTCAAATCGTGATAGCGGTAAAGGTGACGACGATATCTACTATTATGAAAATACCCAGCCAGGCAAAAAATACCAAGAAACCCCTCCTGTTGTAGCACAAAAAGATCCCGCTAAGAAAACTATTCGTTACTTTTTGGCAGGCGTCGTGAACGATGTTAAAAATGAAGGGTTAGATTCTGTTCGTGTGGCTATTTTGGACAACGAAAGCCAGCAAGCACTCGAAGAGGTCTTTACCAAAGCAGATGGCAGTTTTGGCAAAATCAGAGTAGAAACAGGAAAATCTTATACACTCGTAACTGAGAAAAAAGGTTACTTTATAAAGCGTGAGCCTTTTACGATGATTGGAAAAGAAATTCCTTTAGAAAAATTGACTAAAGCCGAAAACGATACGACTTATTACGTGAATATCTCTCTCGATAAGCCAGAAGTCGGTAAAGAAATCACGAAGCTTTTCCATATTGCACCAATTTATTACGATCTCGACAAATCAAATATTCGTAATGATGCGAGCGTGGAACTAGACAAAATCGTTCAGATTTTACAAGATAACCCAACCATTAAATTGGAATTAGGTTCACATACGGATTCACGTGCTTCAACGGATTACAACCAAAAATTAAGTCAACGCCGTGCTGATTCTGCGGTCGAATATATTATTTCGAAAGGTATCTCACGCGCTCGTATTGTAGCCAAAGGTTATGGCGAATCGCAGTTGGTTAACAAATGTGCCGACGGCGTAGAATGTACCGAAGAAGAACACCAAATGAACCGTCGTACGGAGTTTAAGGTATTGGAGGTGAAATAAGTATTTATTTTTGCCAACAATCATGCAGTAACAAAACAATGTTTGGCATTAGACTCAAGTTAGATTTTGAGTTTTTTTACAAAAAATTAGCAAGGAGTTATGAGTTATAGGTAATTTTGTTGCCACACTCATAACTCCTTAATTTTTTCCTCCATGAGCTCTATTCTAATCCTCAATGCTCAAGTTGTCAACGAAGGCAAAATTCAAGTTGCTGACATTTTAGTCAAAGATGGTTTTATCGACCAAATTGGTACTAATTTAAGCGGAATCTCAGCCGACAAAATCATTGATGCGACAGGCAAATACCTCTTACCAGGCGTAATCGACGACCAAGTGCACTTCCGTGAGCCAGGTCTTACCCACAAAGCATGTATTCATTCTGAGGCTCGTGCAGGTGTGGCGGGTGGCGTAACCACTTTTATGGAAATGCCAAATACCGTTCCGAACGCCCTTACTCAAGAATTACTCCAAGACAAATACGACATTGCTGCTCGTACCTCTTTGGCGAATTATTCTTTTTATATGGGTGCTTCAAACGACAATATCGAGGAAGTTCTCAAAACTAATATTACCAATATTTGTGGTATCAAAGTTTTTATGGGCTCATCAACGGGCAATATGTTGGTAGACAATGAAAAAACGCTCACAAATATTTTCTCAAATAGCCCAACTTTAATTGCTACGCACTGCGAAGATGAGGCTACTGTTCGTGCAAATTCGGCGCTTTACAAAGAGAAATACGGAGATAATCCACACCCAAGAGTTCATCCAGAAATCCGTAATGTGGAAGCTTGTATCAAATCGTCTTCAATGGCGATTGAGTTGGCGCAACAACATGGTGCTCGTTTGCACATTCTTCACATCACAACAGGCGAAGAAACACATTTATTCCGTAATGATATCCCCTTGAAAGATAAGAAAATCACTTCGGAGGTTTGTGTGCATCACCTATGGTTTGATGCTCGTGATTATGAAACATTGGGTAATCAAATCAAATGTAATCCTGCCGTAAAAGCTGATGGTCATAAACAACAATTGTTGGCAGCTTTGCTCGACGACCGTATCGATGTAATTGCAACCGATCACGCACCACATACTTGGGAAGAAAAACAAAATCCTTATTGGTCATCACCTTCGGGCTTACCATTGGTACAGCACCCACTACAATTGATGTTGGAGTTTTATAAAGAAGGTAAAATTTCTTTAGAAAAAATCGCCGAGAAAATGTCACACGCCGTAGCAGACTGTTTCCAAATCTCGAAAAGAGGTTATATCCGTGAAGGTTATTGGGCTGATTTGGTGCTGGTAGACTTGAATGAGGAAGTAACCGTTTCGAAAGAGAACGTACTATATCAATGTGGTTGGTCGCCACTAGAAGGCACTACACTTCGTTCTAAAGTGACTCATACAATTATATCAGGACACTTGGCTTACGAAAATGGCACATTCGACGAAAGTAAAACAGGTCAAAGACTTTTGTTTGAACGTTAGAAATGTTTTTTCATAATTTAGTGGTTGAGTGATTATTCTTCAAATCTACGGCTGTATCATTCATAAATATATTATCAAAACAGGCGTTCGAAATGAGTTTTCGAACGCCTGTTTTGATAATATATTTGAGTACTTTCTAATTAAGCTTTCTGCATTTTTTGCTTATACTTTCTTCTTACTCTACTGATAATCACACCTCCTATTACGCCTGGACCAATCCAAGCTACTAATGACGGTAATATATTATGATTATTTACTACCAAAAATGCTGTTACTGTAGCGATATAAGAACCTCCCATACGACTAATATGATTGAGCATCCAAGGTTGGTTGATTTTACCAGAAAAAGTGAGAATATCTGACATAGCAATAATCAACGAGAATAAACCAAATAATCCGAATAGCACAAAGTAAAAAGTAACACCTTGTTGATAAGCCCAAATACCATAAGCAATCATCACGATACCTGAAATTACGGTAATCAATGCGGCAATCCAGTCTTGTGCTTGCCAATTATTTTTACGACCCACCAACACCAATCGACGACCCGTAAAAGTATTGTAGAAACTAAATACTGCAATACAAGTCAGGAAAACTAAACGTGTTTCATTTTTGAATCTTAATATTGCTGTGATTGCCACCACCATCATTGCATAATAATAGATACGTCCCCAAAGTGTGTGTTTAGGACTTCCCTTAGGCGTAAACATCGCTATTAGTCCAACTACCAAAGCAGTCAAACCAGAAACAATATGTAAAATCAAAACTGCTGTAAGAAACTTTTCCATAATGTATTGAGAGATTTTTATTAAGAATTTCAATTTGTGAGGTTACCATTGCGGAACCGATGACACAAAGTAAAGGCAGCTCTCATGGAAGGTCAAATCTTAGGGGTAGGGAGCAAAAAATTGGGAAATTTGACAATTTGAGGGGAGTTTGGGAGCATTTAGGGATAAAAAACAAGGTCGAAAGAAGTGATTTCCTTTCGACCTTGTTTTTAAAATAGTTCGCCAGAGCGATATTTTGGTACGATACCTAAATGAGCATACGCTCTCTCGGTAGCCTCTCGTCCACGGGAAGTTCTTTTCAAAAATCCTTCTTGAATCAAGAATGGCTCATATACTTCTTCGATCGTTTCGGCCTCCTCGCCACAAGCTGTAGCAATAGTTGAAAGTCCAACAGGACCGCCTTTGAATTTTTCGATGATAGTTGACAAGATTCTATTATCCATTTCATCAAGACCATTTTGATCAACATCGAGTGCCGACAAAGCCATTTCGGCAATATCTACGGTAATACGACCATTACCTTTTACTTGTGCAAAGTCACGTGTACGACGGAGAAGGTTGTTGGCAATACGTGGTGTTCCACGACTACGACGAGCAATTTCATAAGCGCCAGCGTCGTCGATAGGCATACCCAAAATATGGCAAGAACGTTGTACGATTGTGGTCAACAATTTGGCGTCATAATATTCCAAACGGGCATTGATTCCAAAACGCGCACGCAAAGGTGCAGTAAGTAAGCCTGCACGAGTAGTAGCACCAATCAAAGTAAACGGACTGAGCGAAATCTGTACACTTCGAGCATTAGGGCCTGAGTCTAGTAAAATATCAATCTTATAATCCTCCATTGCTGAATAGAGATATTCTTCTACGATAGGATTCAGACGATGAATTTCGTCAATAAACAGTACATCAAATGGCTGAAGGTTTGTCAATAAGCCCGCCAAATCTGATGGCTTATCGAGCACTGGACCTGAAGTAATTTTGATATTAGCTTCTAATTCATTGGCTACAATATTTGAAAGCGTAGTTTTTCCCAACCCTGGAGGGCCATGTAACAATACATGGTCGAGAGCTTCCTCTCTCTGCTTAGCAGCCTGCACAAAAATCTTAAGGTTTTCGAGTACCTTATCTTGTCCTGTAAAATCATCAAATGAAAGCGGACGCAAAGCGCGTTCGATTTCTTTCTCCACAGTTGAAAGGTTTTCTTTACTACCTTTCAAATAATCTTCTCTCATATCAATAATCCTTTTTCAAGGGGTATATTTCATTTCTAATGTTTTCACTCAAAAATACAGATTTTTCGAGAGCTAAACATCAAGGTAAATTAAATACCCGTTATTCCTATTCTAAAGACTGTCTTTTAATTAATTTTTTCTTTTATTTGTGCAAGTAAATAAAAGATATTTTATGTTTTTAGAGATATAGAGTTAGAATATCGGCTTTGGGTAAATTATTATTTATGAGAAAAACCCAAAAACTATTTTCTATTAAGAATCTATTAAAATTAGGTAGGATTTGAATGTGTTACAATAGCTTGATTAGTAGCAGTTTCAAAACTAATGCCTAAACTCAACTTATATTTAACTATCCAATAATCTAAATCAAACTATTTGGCTATGCATTCAGCTTTTCTAGGCGAACTAATCGGAACAGCAGTTTTAATTTATCTTGGCAATGGTGTTGTTGCCAATGTTTTACTCAAACACTCCAAAGGCGAGAATGCTGGCTGGATGGTCATTACTACTGGATGGGCTATGGCTGTTACCATTGGTATTTTTGTTTCAACTGCATTTGGGAGTCCTGCGGCACATCTAAATCCTGCGGTTACGGTAGCGATGGCATGTAAATCTGGCGACTGGTCAAATGCTGGCTCATTTATATTAGCTCAACTCTTGGGTGGAATTTTAGGAGCTGTTTTGGTGTGGATTCACTATCATCCACATTGGGAAAAAACAGAAGATACAGGTTTAAAACTTGCTTGCTTTTCTACTTCGCCAGCAATTAATAAGCCTATTGCCAATTTAATGAGCGAGCTATTAGGAACACTTTTGCTCATTATTGTTCTGGGAGCTTTACCAAGTGTACCAAATCAATTGGGACCTTACGTAGTAGGGTTATTAGTTTGGGCAATTGGTTTATCATTAGGTGGTACAACTGGCTATGCTATTAATCCTGCTAGAGACTTAGGACCACGTATTGCTCATGCAATTTTGCCTATTGCTGGCAAAGGAAGTTCTGATTGGCAATACGCTTGGGTACCTGTAGTGGGTCCCATCATTGGTGCTATTATCGGAGGTCTTGTAATTGCACAATTTACTTATTGATAGAGTAAGCATTGAGTTCATTATAAATAACAAACATGAGTTATCTCTAATTTAGTGAGTTGAGATTGAGAGAATGAGTGATTATCTTAAAAGTTTATATTCTAGCAGTAGAGAAGCAATGCTTTACGAGTAAATATGTATCATTCTGAAAAATAGTATCAAAACATGAGTCATCTCTAATTTTGGAATAATTTAAAATAGAGACCTCTTGTTTGTGCTTATTGGGATTCACAAGGTGAACCATTGTACTGTTTATGAAAAAAGGCGTTCGAAATGAGTTTTCGAACGCCTTTTTTCATACTATATTTCAACATGACACCTCTTTATTTAGACGCAATCCTTTGCGTATCTACTTGTAAAATGTAGATTAAAAATAATCACTCATGCGCTCAATCACTAAATTAGGAATGACTCATATTTGTTGCTATTATAGCATACCTATTTACCCTATTCTGTTTTAGCCTTAATTACTTTCACTGTCGTTCTTCTGTTTTTTTGATGCTCACGTTCGGTACAACTAACGCCATCAGAACAGCCATTTACCAACAATGATTCACCATAACCTTTGGCCAACATGCGATTACGTTCAACTCCTTTTTTAGCAATATAGTCTACAGCTGCCTGTGCTCGCTTTGACGATAGATTAAGGTTTTCTTGGGCATCGCCTCTACTGTCTGTATGTGAGCCTAATTCAATAACCATACTTGGGTTTTTCATCAAGGTAGCCGCCAGTTTATCTAGCTCTCTTGCTGCATCTTTCCTGATTTTGGCACTACCCATATCGTAGTAAATATTGTCGATCGTAATCAAGTCACCTTCTTTAAACAAACCCAAATCCTGAGATACTACTTTTGGTTTAGCTTTCTTAATTACTTTATTAATTTTATTGACAGTGGTTCCATAACCATCTTTAGATACTTCGAGCGTATAATCACACCCCTCTTCCATATCAAAAGCATATACCCCGTCAGAACCTGTAATTACTTGTTGCTTTGAGCCATCGCACTCATTGATAAAAGTTACGAGCACGCCTTCGATAGGTATTTTTTCAATTTCGGTTTTTACTACACCTTTCAGTTGCGATACCTTTTCAGTTTTGATTGTATCTGTTGGTTGAGTAATCTCAACAGGAGGAAGGTTTTTGGGCTGAACCTCTGGTTGAGTTACAATCGGACCTCCTTGTTTTCGTAAAGGAATATCCATAGCAGAAGGTGCATTGTCCGACTCTCCTTTAGTCGAAAAACCTAGTACATTAGTATTATAGCCTTCTCTTTTTACTGTAATCACATAATCTGTATCTCGATTTACACAAAATTGTGTTTGACCAGATTCATTGGTTAATAGTTTTTCTTCGGTACCTCCTTTAGCTAGAAGGCTCACCTCTGCTTTACCTATTGAAGCTTTTGATTCGCCATCGACAATGGTCAATAGCATTTGGCGGCAGTCATAAACATCTAACATTTTAGTAAAACGATAAATATCATCGTCGTCACCTCTACGTCTGTCACTACTAAAATATCCATTTAGCCTTTGACCATCAGTAATAATACCAAAATCGTCATTTTCTGAGTTAAAAGGCTCGCCTATATTCAAAGGCGAACGATTAGGAAGTCCGTTTTGGGTAGATACAATAAAAATATCTAATCCCCCTGCACCTTTCAAACCATCTGAGGCAAAATAAACGTTACCTCTTTCATCAACAAAGGGAAAGACCTCAGTTCCTTTAGTATTTACATCTTTGCCCAAGTTAACAGGCGTTCCCCACTTATTATCTTTGTATTCTACTACCCAAATATCCATTCCTCCATGTCCCCCTTTACGATCAGATGCAAAGTATAAAAAACGACCATCTTTTGACCAAGCAGGGTGCGCTGTCGAAAAATCGTCACCATTGAAAGGTAATTCCGTTGCTTCGCTCCAACCAGACTCACTTAGTTCGGCAGTATACAATTTCAATTTGGTTACATTATCTTCACTTTTACCTTGCGAGCCTTCATTAAAGTTATTTCTAGTAAAAATAATTTTCGAAAAATCACTACTAAAAGTTGCAGGTCCTTCATGAAATTTAGTATTCAATGTTTTACTAAAGACCTCTGATTCCGCTATTTGCCCTTTAGTAGTTTGTTTTGACATTACCGCTTCAGCGGGAATTGATTCAAAATAGTTAACTGTTTTCGAATCGTTGGCTGTTATTCTGGTATAAAAATCCTTTCCTAGTTTTGAAGAGCCTGCTTTGGCAACTTTTTGTTTAGGAGCATCTAAGACCTCTTCCGAAACACCCGTAACCTTGTTAATATCACTGATATAATACAAATCCAAAAAACCTTTATTTCCAACCAAGCTACTACCTGTACCTTTTCCAGAACAAAAAACTAATCCATTTTTAAAATACATTGGACTAAACTCTGGGCGGGTAGTATTAAAATCAAGGTATTCGACCAAGTATCTTCCATTTTGAGTAAAAGGGTCATTAGAAATTCTCGAAACCGTTGATGGCTGATACTGGCGTGTATCGTCACGAAGAGAAACCGACAAATTATTGTACTTTTCAAACCATTCTTGTGCTTCTTTGAATTTATTATTTTGTACAAGAACTTGTGCAAAATACAAGTATGACTTCAGTTGGTCACCCGCAATTGTAGCAGGAATATCAAAGGCTTTACGGTAAGTTTGTTCCGAATTTTCAAATTTCCCTACAGCTTTGTAACTATAGGCTAGTTGTAAAAGCGCAGACAAACGTTCGGAAGTAGTAAGTTTTGGGGAGCTATTTTGAAGAACTTGTTCTAATTTGGGTATTGCAGTCACAAAACTAGACACCTCAAAATGTCGAGCAGCATCTTTGAGTAAGGAATTACCATTTTGAGACCAAACAGTTGCACTCTGTATTAAGCTCAAAATCAGTACAAATAATTTCTTTTTAACTTTAGGCATTATGTTAATGGGGTTGTAAAAGAAGTGTCCTAAAAGACCTGTAATCTTCATTTTTAATCGATTGAAAACACTTTCCCAATCCGATTAAAGCATAAATCATGCCAAGCAAGGATTGGATTTTTCTTATATGATTAATCTTATTTTTTCTTAAATCTATGGCGAAAATAGAGGTTATACCTTTATTCAAAACGGCCATTGGGGGTAGTTTAGGGCATAATCTGTTTTAAAGCTCTATGGAATTGAGATAGTTTTATAAATTTGTATCTCAACAATTCAAAAAATATGCTCAAAAGCTTTTACAATGAATCTTTAATCGAGGCAGGGCTCGACGAAGCTGGACGTGGATGTTTGGCAGGTCCTGTGGTAGCAGCGGCAGTGATTTTACCAAAATATTATGAACACGAGCTCCTAAATGATTCAAAGCAACTCAGCAAAAAACAACGAGAATTACTTCGTTTAGACATTCAGCGGGATGCCTTGGCGTGGGCAGTTGCGGAAGTATCCAATATCGAAATCGACCAGATAAATATTCTCAAAGCAAGCATGAAGGCTATGCACTTGGCTGTTGACCAATTACAAATACGACCAGAACACTTGCTGATAGATGGAAATCGCTTTCCAAACTATCCGATGATTCCTCATACTTGTATTGTCAAAGGTGATGCCAAATTTCTCAATATTGCCGCAGCCTCAGTATTAGCAAAGACTTTTAGAGATGATTTGATGACGGAGTTTGCTCAAACTTACTCACATTACGGTTGGGAACAAAATGCAGGGTACCCCACCCCCAAACATCGTAAGGCTATTCAGGAATTTGGAACGACCCCCTTGCACCGAATGACATTTAAGATGTAAATTGAATAAATTTCATTACGCACTTTTCAAGAATTATTATGGGAATAAGAGCCTTTTTGGCAAAACCTTTTGCTGCTTATGTGATTAATCAACGAAAAAAATGGGAGAAAAATGCCGTTGAAACACAACTAAACCTCATGAAATCGTTGGTCCAACAAGCTTCGAGTACGCTTTTTGGCAAAGAACACAAATTCTCAGAAATCAATGATTATGAGCAATTTAAGCAAAATATACCTATCCATGATTACGAAGGGCTAAAAAGCTATGTAGAGAAAGTCGTAGCTGGCGAGTCAGATATTTTGTGGCCAGACAAACCGTTGTATTTTGCCAAAACATCTGGCACAACATCTGGGGTAAAATACATTCCTATTTCAAAGGAATCTATTGGCTTTCATATCAATGGCGCTCGTGATGCTTTATTGAGTTATGTCCACGAAACAGGTAATTCTTCATTTCTTGACAAAAAATTAATATTCCTTTCTGGTTCGCCCGAAATGACGATGAAACATGGTATTCATGTAGGTCGTTTGTCGGGGATTGTAAATCACCATGTGCCCGATTATTTGAGAAGTAATCAATTGCCAAGCTACGATACCAATTGCATGGACGATTGGGAGGCCAAGCTTGATAAAATTATTGATGAAACACTTCCTGAAAATATGTCTTTGATTTCGGGGATTCCACCTTGGGTACAAATGTATTTTGACCGTATTCAAACTCGTACTGGCAAAAAAATTAAAGATGTATTTCCTGACTTTTCGGTGTTTGTGTACGGTGGCGTAAATTTTGAACCTTATCGTGCCAAATTGTTTGAATCTATTGGTAAGGAAGTGGATTCTATTGAAACCTATCCAGCATCGGAAGGATTCATCGCTTATCAGGATTCTCAAAAAGCAGAAGGTTTGTTATTACTCTTAAACTCTGGGGTATTTTACGAATTTATTCCAGCAGAAGATTATTTCAAACCAAACCCACGCAGGTTACATATTGGCGAAGTCGAATTGGGGGTAAATTATGCCCTCATTATGAATACTAACGCAGGTTTGTGGGGCTATTCGATTGGAGATACGGTCAAATTTGTATCTCTCGATCCATTCCGTATTGTGGTTTCTGGGCGTATCAAGCACTTTATTTCTGCCTTTGGCGAGCATGTGATTGGTGAAGAGGTAGAAAAAGCCATGCAATATGCGATGCAAAAACACCCAGAAGTAGAATTGGTAGAATTTACGGTAGCACCACAAGTAACACCACCTGAAGGCGGTCTGCCTTATCATGAATGGCTGGTAGAATTTGCAAAAGCACCAAACAACCTTGAAGCTTTTGCTAATGATCTTGATGAAAAACTCACTCAGCTCAATGTCTATTACGACGATTTGATAACTGGAAATATTTTGCAAAGACTCAAAATCAAAGCCTTAGCGCCAAATGCCTTTATCGACTACATGAAGTCACAAGGCAAATTGGGGGGGCAAAACAAAGTGCCTCGCTTGTCGAATGACCGCAAAATTGCGGATGAGATATAAGTATCAATGCTGAATTATGAGTTGTGAATTGTGAATGTAAAATTTTAATAATTGATAGATACCTTACATTCGCTATTTACTAAATATTGTTTTGTACGACTACTAAGGTAAGGATAAAGCAAACAAAGCAAGTGGCACAAAGTGATATTAATACTTTGTGCCACCTGCTTTTAATATTGTAAGCATTCTAATTATTGCCCAATTTTGGTATTGAGTTTGCTTAATTGCTTCACGTCAACTAATCGAATCACATCTTTTTTAGAGAATTTGATTACCCACAATCCCAACAAGTCACCTTTTTTACGAAAATCTAAGCTATCGATTTTTGTTTTTGTCACAAGTTCCTGCAACTGTGTTTTTGAAATACCTTTCAATTGATTTTCCAATACAACTGGAGATGTAAAATACAAATGCTCTTGGTCTTCGCTCATTTGAATATTATCAATCTGAGGTAAATGATTTTCGGCATTGTATTGATACGCATCTAATATTTCATTTACTTTTTTGCCCAATGCAGGATTTTGTAATTTGATTGGGCTCCCGATTTCTATACCAATACGATACGTTTTTTGTAAGGAATCGATAATAGGAGAATTGAGGATATTTTTGACAAAATTTTTGTTCAACTCTTGTGTTATTTTTTTCCCCCAATCATCTACTTGCGCTGTAATTTGTGCGCTATTGATACGTTTTACCTGTCTTTCTTTGAGTTCTTTTACAGCCGCAGTTGTATCAATTCTCTTGCTAAAATCACAAGATTGTAAGCTTATAATGAGGGCTAATAGCCCAATTCCAAATGTTAGTTTTTTCATTGCGATATCTATGTTTTTGGCAATCCTGCAAATATACAACAGAGCTTAGTCTAGAAACCAAAAAAGCCTCTAAATCAATAGAGGCTTTTTTGTTTGTTTTGTCTAGTCCTGAAATAGGTTGTCATCCAACCGACTTATTAAATGGAAACAAGTTCAAAAGCGAAACTGTCTAGTCCTGAAAAAGGTGGGCATTCGGCAGAAATGTTTTCTGGCTATTGTGGGTTGGAGGTCTTTGCTATCCATGTCGACGAGTGTCACACTCGACAACTGGCGACAGCAAAACATCTTTAAAATGACTCAAGGAGGTGTACTAAAAGTCCGAAACCCAATATCCGAAATCAGACATCCCCAATCCGCAATAGTATTTTACCATCTGCCACGTCTACCACGGTATGAGTAACGAGAATGCCCTCTATCTGGCACAACAATGACAGTTCTTGGAGGCGGTACTACATATCTATATGCTGGGCGACCATAATAAGGTCGGCGATAACCATAATCATACCCACGAACATGGGTCACACACGATGACACTAATGTTGCAAGTCCTATCAATAGAGCCAATAAGAGGCCATATTTTTTGAATTTTAGATTTTCCATAGTTTTAAATATTTGATAGTCAATTAAGAAGTTAGCATCAATTAGACAAATGTATCTTTAGGAGGTTTATTTCAAAATCTTAAAATCAAAAGCAAATAGGTGTAGCTGAAGGAAAAATGTATCTCTAACGAACCAAAATTCAAGAGAATCATCTTTTCTTTTGCAGGTATCTATACATTAGACAATAACCACACATTTTTCCCCTATTTTATGGGAAAGAATTTTGTATCTTTGCACCCTGAAAATGAGAAATCTAAATTGAGTCAGCCTCCTTCTTCCTTGTACTGGCTCATAAAACATATAACATCCACAACCAATGATAGAACAACTAGAAGCCATCCGAGAACGCTTTGAAGAGGTTGCTCAACAAATTACGCAACCAGAAATCGTTTCGGATATGAAGAAATTCAAGACGATTAGTAAAGAATATAAAGACCTCGAAAAGATTGTTAATCAATACAAAGATTATCAAAATGTATTATCGAATATCGAGTCTGCAAAAGAGGTAATTGCTACTGAAAAAGATGAAGAGTTTCGTGATATGGCTAAAGCTGAATTAGAAGAGCTTTTGCCTCAAAAAGACGAAATGGAAAGCTTATTGAAAGAATTATTGATTCCAAGAGATCCTAACGACTCTAAAAACATTATCCTCGAAATTCGTGCTGGTACTGGTGGCGACGAAGCGGGTATTTTTGCGGGAGACCTTTTCCGTATGTACCAACGCTTTTGTGCAAACCAAGGCTGGCAGTTCCAAATCATGGACTTTACCGATGCTTCTTCGGGTGGTTACAAAGAGATTATCATAAGTGTACAAGGCGAAGATGTATATGGTAAAATGAAGTTTGAGTCAGGAGTACACCGTGTACAACGTGTGCCAGCTACCGAATCTCAAGGTCGTATCCATACCTCGGCAGCAACAGTGGCGGTACTTCCAGAAGCAGATGAGGTAGATGTGGTTATCAATATGAATGACATTCGTAAAGATACCTTCTGTTCGTCGGGTGCAGGTGGTCAGTCTGTAAACACCACTTATTCGGCGGTACGTGTAACCCACCTTCCAACGGGTTTGGTAGTACAATGTCAGGATGAGCGTTCTCAAATCAAAAACTTTGAGAAAGCGATGACGGTATTGCGTTCACGTATTTATGAAATTGAATTAGAAAAACAACAGTCGGCTATTGCAGGTAACCGTCGCTCGATGGTAGGATCAGGTGACCGTTCTGACAAAATCCGTACATATAACTATCCGCAAGGTCGTGTAACCGACCACCGTATTGGTTATACAGTTTATAACCTTCCTGTAGTCATGGATGGTGAAATTGGCGATTTTATCGATAACCTTCGTATTGCTGAAAATGCAGAGAAATTGAAAGAAGGAGCTGTTTAAGTATTAATGCAAAATAAAATAGCATTAATACGCTCTAGGCTATAAGCCGTAGGCATTAGGCAAAAAATTATATGCATGATATTGAGAAATACTTTTTGCTTATGGCATATAGCTTCATGCCTATTGCGGGTAAAATTTAATTTTTGTGCTTTAGGCTTTCAGGTATCGGCTTTCGGAGGTGAGCTTTGGTGAAAAGCATGTCTTTGGTTATTAAAAACGCCTTGTGCCTAGGCATTTTAAATCTGATTTTGCACAATTACTTGAATCACCGTTTATATAAAAGCTCATGTCAAGAAATTGGCATGAGCTTTTACTTTTTCACTTATTCGTATTTTTACTTAAGGTCTTTTCTTGGCGATAAAAAACCTACCTACTTCACATTCAAGCACAGTTGATATTCTTCCTAAGTCAGTGACGGACATAGAAACTCTGTCATTTTCAATTTTTGATAAATAGGATTGTGACATGCCGAGTAACTCGGCCAGATGTGATTGTTTGAAACCTTTTTCTTTACGAACTTTTTTAACGATAGAACCTCTAAATTGCATAGAATTAATGTTTGGAGATTAAATTAATTTGTGTAGTAATAACGTATTTGTAAACGTTGCAAAAGTACTCTTTCGTGTAGAAATATTCCTGTAAAGAATAATTGAAATGTTAAAAAGCTTGTAAAAGGTCATTTTAGCATCAAACTTTGCTTAAAACATAAAGCTTAGTTCAAAATAAAAGGAGTACATATTTTACAGCATTAAATAAAAAACTGATAAATAGTACGAGTCAAAGGTCTGGTTATCTATCTTTCCCAAGGCGACTCAAGGTTTCGCGAGAAACGCCTAAATAGGCTGCTATCAAAGTTTTTGAAACCCTTTGGAAAAGTTGTGGATATTGAGTCAAAAGTAAATCGTACTTTTCTTGGGCTGAGTTTTGCAATAATGACAAAATACGTTTTTGAAGCGCTACATAACCAGCATTAGATTTTTTTCTAAAAAAATGCTCCATTGAATGCCACTTGCGACAAATTTCCTCACGTGCTTCGTAGGTAAGCTCCAATACTTCACAGGGCTCTAGAGCTTCTACGCACATAGTGGCACGAGCTTGCGAAGCGTGCGCAGGGAAATCTGAAACCCACCAACTTTCTAAGGCAAATTGTACGATATGCTCACGCCCATGCTCGTCGTGACAAAAGGTTTTGAGACACCCCTTTACCACAAAATATTCTTGTAAAACAGTTTCTCCACCACGAATGAGCAGTTCTTTTCTTTTTACCTGTTTGGGTTTAAAAAAAGTAAAAACCTCTTCGAATGTATCTTCGTCAATCTCAACAATTTCGGCAATATGGTTTCGTAAAAAAGTCTTTGCATCCATAAAACAAAAATACATTGGTATCGACGAATACCAATGTATGGAGGCAAAAGATGTATTATTGAGAGAGTGATAGGAAGTTGAGGGGTTTGGGATAAAATCCGTTCCTCTAAATCTCCAATCACCCATTCACCAACTGCTCTTCCTCATAAGTCTTCCAGTCTATATACCCTTCCAACATCAAGCCATAATGTAGTGCTCGGTTGGGTGGGGTCATTGGCCAATTGTTTTTGAGGCGTTCAACCAAGTCTGGATTGGCGATAAAATCTTCTCCAAAACCACCCAAATCAATCAAATTGGCATCGATAAGTTCTTGTGATTTCTGACGATTCATACCTCCTGCCAAAATAATTACGCCCTTATACCAAGTACGAAAACGCGCCAAGAATCCATCAGGCAAAGCATAACTACCTCTCGATTGTTGGTCCATGATGTGGATAAATGCGATACCACGTTTTGCTAACTCTTCGGCGAGATACTGATAGGTCGTCTCGATTTCATCATAATGCGGTAATTCATGCAAACCTCCATAAGGCGTCAAACGAATAGCCACTTTTGAAGCACCGATTTCGGCAATACAAGCATCTATAGCTTCGAGCAAAAATCTTGAGCGATTAATCATCGTACCACCATATTCATCGGTACGATTGTTAATCATTGGATTTAAGAACTGCTCAATCAAATAGCCATTTGCTCCGTGAAGTTCTACCCCATCAAAACCTGCTTCGATGGCATTTTTGGCAGCTTTTGCAAAATCTTGTACTACTTCTTTTACCTCCTCAGTCGTCAAAGCACGAGGTTTTGAACATTTCACAAAGGTCTCTTTCCCATTTTCATCATATCCCCAAGCAAAAGAATTTTCTGCTTGAATATCCGACGCCCCTACTGGTGCCTGACCATTGGGCTGATTTGATACATGCGACACACGTCCGACATGCCACAACTGGGTAAAGATTTTTGCACCTTTTTGATGTACTGCCGAAGTTACTTTTTTCCAACCTTCAACTTGTTCAGCAGTATAAAGCCCAGGGATATGTAATACTCCCATAGCCGTATTCGAAATGGCTGTTCCTTCGGTAATGATAAGTCCAGCGCCTGATCTTTGCTGATAATAAAGTGCATTATTATCATTTGGAATGCCATCGAAATTGCGCGCACGTGTCATGGGTGCCATCACAATTCTATTTTTCAATGCCAATGTTCCAACCGTAGTTGGTGCGAATAGATTGATTGTTGAGTTCATTTTTTTAAGGGTTTAAGGGAACAGGCACAGAGGCACAAAGTGTAAAATTAATTTGAAGTCAATCCCTCTGTGCCTTTGAACCTGTATACTTTATCACTTATTCTTCAATACCAAAACCACTTCCTCTGCCATTTTCTTTGCAGATTGAGGGTTTTGACCTGTTATTAATTTGCCATCTACTACTACATATTCAGACCATGCTGGAGCAGAGGAATAATGGACACCACGTTTTTTGAGTTCGTCTTCTAAAGAAAATGGTACAACTTTCTCTAGTTTCACGGCAATTTCTTCCTCATTTGAAAAACCTGCTACATTTTTTCCTTCTAGTAAATAGCGATTATTGCCCAAACGAATATTCAATAAGCCTGAAGGACCGTGACAAACAGCACTAACCACACCGCCTTTTTCATAGATTTTACTCGCTATTTTGGCTAATTCCTCATTATTTGGAAAATCCCACATGGTACCGTGTCCTCCTGCATAATGAATGGCTACGTAGTTCGAGGCTTTTACTTGTTTGGGCGTAAGCGTATGATCTAACTTGTTTTTGTAAACAGCATTTTCCCAAAATTCTTTATTTACTTGGTCTGTCAAATCAAATCCATCAACAGGAGGCTGCCCACCTTGTGGACTTACAAAGTCAACTTCATAACCAGCTTTAGTAAATACTTCCCAAGGGTGACTTACTTCACTCAAATAATATCCTGTTTGTTTACCAGTCTTACCCAATTCGGCATGACTTGAAAGCACCATTAAGATTTTTCCTTTTGATTTTGTCTGGGCAATACCCCAGAAGGACAACACGCTCAAAGCGATTGTCAATACAATGTTTTTCATAAAATAAACAATTTGATTGCGGATGGCGGATATTGGATTGCGGAAGAGTAATCTACTTTTTAAGTTATGTTTTGTAAAAAATAAAAGTATTTCCTGCCTTTCCGAAATCCCCAATCCGAAATTGTTAGAGCCTAGCTCATTCACTAAATACGCCATAATCGGTGTATCCAGCAGCACCACCTCCAAAGTATTTGGTGCGGTCGCCTTCGTTAAGAGGCCAGTCATTTTGCAATCTGGCAGGTAAGTCTGGATTAGCAATAAACGGACGACCAAAAGCAATCATATCTGCCCATCCTTCCGCCAAGGCTTTTTCTGCACGCTCCTTACTATACTTTCCTGCGTAAATCATGGTACCTTTAAATGCACGACGAAGTGCATTTTTGAAAGCAATAGGCATATCTGGTGCATTATCCCAATCTGCCTCAGCAATATGGATATATGCTACACCCAAATCTTGTAGCAAAGTTGCCGCCGCCAAATACGTTTCTTCAGGGTTATCATCGACACAGCCTTGCAGTGTAGTCAAGGGCGCTAACCTTGCTCCTACACGCTCTTTACCCACCACTTGACAAAGAACCTCTACAACTTCCTTCAAAAAACGAAGTCGGTTTTCCAAGCTTCCTCCATACTCGTCGGTGCGAGTATTGGCTTGACTGTCGATAAATTGATTGATGAGATACCCGTTGGCTGCATGTAGCTCTACTCCGTCAAAACCAGCATCTAGCGCATTTTGGGCAGCTTTTGCAAAGTCTTGGATAATTGACTTGATTTCAGGAATGGTTAAAGGACGAGGAGCTGAGTGTTGAATCATACCACCAACACCAGCTTCAGGACCTTTATTTTCTGGATCGATAAATACTTTTACCCCTTCAGCTACTAGAGGCGATGAAGATACTGGCGCTTGGCCATCGGGTTGTAAAGAAGTGTGAGATACCCGCCCAACATGCCATAGTTGAGCAAACAGTACTCCGCCATGTTGATGAACGGCGTTTGTGACTTTTTTCCAGCCTGCTACTTGTTCTGGCGTATAAATCCCTGGAGTCCAAGCGTAGCCTTGACCTTGCTTAGATATTTGTGTTCCTTCTGAAATAATTAAGCCTGCAGATGCTCTTTGGCTGTAATACTCGGCCATTAAATCGGTTGCTACGTCACCTTTTGCAGCTCTCGAACGTGTCATAGGTGGCATGACAATACGATTCTTAAGCGAAATATTTCCTAACGAATATGACTTAAATAACATAACCCATGTTGTTTTGATTGATGTTACAAAGTTCATACAAAGTAGGCATTCGAACCTGTGACCTAGGTCACAAGTTTAGGGAAGTTGTGAGGGAACAGGCACTAGGCATCAGTGATGGACCAAATACGAACACATTTTCTCTTATTTCACTCGTTGCCTTTTTGCCAGTTCCCTAACCCCTCCTTCTATATTTCCTTCACATAAAAATGTGTATCTACAGCCATGATTGGGAAGCTTGATGGTAAATCTTGTTTGGGGATATAAGTAAAGCCATTTCTTTCATAAAAACGGATAGCAGCTTGTAAACGCTCTATTGTGCCAAGATAAAGGTGTTGCATTTGTGCCTCTTGCGCTTTTGTAGTAAGCGTATCAAGCAGTTTTTGTGCAATGCCTAATTCTTTTCCTCTAAATTCCTTCTTCACAAACATTTTACGGATAGCACCAATTGGTCCGCCACAGTCAATGAGGGCAATGGAACCTACTACCTCATCGCCTTGAACAGCCACCCAAAAATTACCATTTCCGTGTTGATAAAAATTGGGAATTTCTAACAAATCGGGTTGGTCTTGGATAGTGATTGGCACCTGAAATTCCACTTGTTGAATAGTCAGAATCAAATTTACAATTTGCTCTGTGTCTTGCGATTGAAAAGTTCTAATTTGAATCATGAGATAAGTATAAATGCTGAATTATGAGTTGCGAATTGTGAGTATAAAATAAGATTGAATCATTTAGCTTTCGGTTATCAGCTATGGGCACTCGGTAAAATGTTTCTTTGGTTTCCTAGAAAAGAAAAGATATTAAACCTTTTATAGAGCATAATACATAAAGCACAGTAATACAATTTTACTTAGCACTTCAAAATAAGTAATCACTTACGTAACTATTTACGAAATTAAAAAAATGGATAAATAGTTCAACATTTTTACCTAATTTTTTTGATAAACTTGAATAAAAAAGCGCCGTAGAGGCGAAAGAACATCAACTATCGTGAAGTATTTCGCACCTACGGCGCTATAAAAGAAATATAAGACAATATTTAATAACTTGTATTTTAGGCAAGGGCAAAGGACAACTCATCACTCACAACTCAAAACTCATCACTCAAAGCTCTCTCATTCTTTCGATAACTTAAATGAAAAAGAGGTGCCTTTATCGGGTTTGGATGCTACCGTAATTTTGGTTTTATGTGCATTCAAAATATGCTTCACAATAGCCAACCCTAATCCAGAAGAACCATCTGAGCGACTGCGGGCTTTATCGACACGGTAAAAACGTTCGAAAATTCGGCTTAAGTGCTCTGGAGCAATACCTGGTCCATTATCTTTTACCGAAATACGCCAATCTTTCTTTTCATCTTCAAATAATACCAATACTTTTCCGTCTTCATTTCCGTATTTAATCGCATTTTCAACCAAATTGGTAATCACTTGACCAATACGCTGTGCGTCGGCTTTTACCCAAACTTGACTTTCAGGAGATTTTATTTGAAGGGTCACATTTTTGGTTTCTGCCTTACTTTCTAATTGTTCAAAAACTTCTTTCGTAATTTGTTTGACATCTACACGCTCACGATTCATGCGAATATCCCCTGTTTCCATTTGAGAAAGTGTGAGTAAATCTTTTACCAAAATATCGAGCCCATCCAAACTTTTGGCGGCTTTGGTCAAGAACTTCACTCGTACACGCTCGTCGTCCATAGCTCCATCTAATAGCGTATGAACAAAACCTTGTGCTGCAAAAATGGGCGTTTTAAGTTCGTGCGATACATTGGCCAAAAATTCACGACGATATTTTTCAAGTCTTTTTAACTCATTGACTTCTTGTTCCTTTTTAGAAACATAGACAAACAATTCATCATTCAGCTTTTTAAGCGGATTGGCATTCTTGTAGAGTTTTTTACGAGAGACACCAAAATCCTTCATTTTAAGACGATTAATCGAATCATACATCTTGTTGATTTCTTGAAATACCAAGTAATCGAGTGTAAAATAGATTAGCAATCCTGCGATGATAAATGAAGCGATAAAACAGATAAAGAGAATGTTGGCGTTGGCCTCGGGCAAAAAAGAGAGAAAAGAAGTCGTAAAAATGGCAATTACTATCGAAAGTAGCGTGGCCAACAACTTGGGATTTAATAACATAACTTCAACTTTAAGGAATAATTCATCAAAGTTTGGGCTTTTTTTCGAAACTCTTGGTGTTTGTTGTGTTAAATCTCAGGATATGCAAGCAAAAACTTTGTACCTTTGCACTTTGAAAGCATAATTATGGAACTGAATCAATTATCTGCCATTTCTCCAGTAGATGGACGCTACCGCAAGCAAGTAGAAAGTCTTGCTCCTTATTTCTCAGAATTCGGACTAATCAAGTACCGTGTCCTTATCGAAATCGAGTATTTTATTGCGCTCTGCGAAATTCCATTGCCACAACTCGAAGGTGTCAGCAAAGACCTTTTTGGAGCCTTGCGTGACATTTATCGTAATTTTTCTGAAGAAGATGCTCTTTGGATCAAAGAAACCGAAAAAGTAACTAACCACGATGTAAAGGCGGTTGAATACTTTATCAAACATAAACTAAGCAACTTTGGTATTGAACAATACCTTGAGTTTATCCACTTTGGTTTAACGTCACAAGATGTGAACAATACTGCTATTCCTCTTTCTTTGAAAGATGCGATGGACACTGTAGTTATACCAAAACTTCAAGAGGTTATCGAAAAAATCAAAGCCTTGGGTGAAGAGTGGAAAGATGTAGCTTTGTTGGCACATACTCACGGACAGCCAGCCTCTCCTACTCGCTTAGGCAAAGAGTTTTGGGTATTTGCCGAACGTCTTGAGCGCCAAATGGACTTATTGAAAACGATTCCTTACTCGGCTAAATTTGGTGGTGCAACAGGTAACTTCAATGCTCACAATGTAGCATATCCTGAAACTAGCTGGATTGATTTCGGTAACAACTTCGTAGGTTCTTTGGGTTTGTCTCGTAGCAAATACACTACACAAATCGAGCATTACGATAACTTGGCGGCTTTGATGGACAATCTAAAGCGTCTTAACAATATTGTATTAGACCTTGACCGTGATGTTTGGACATACGTATCAATGGGTTATTTCAAGCAAAAAATCAAGGCAGGTGAAGTGGGTTCGTCGGCGATGCCACACAAAGTAAATCCAATTGATTTTGAAAACTCAGAAGGTAACGTAGGTATTGCAAATGCTTTGTATGAGTTTTTGGCCGCAAAACTACCAGTTTCTCGTTTACAACGCGACCTTACCGACTCTACGGTATTGCGTAATTTGGGCGTGCCAGTAGCACATCAAATTATTGCATTAACAGCATTATTGAGAGGTTTGAACAAATTGGAACTGAACCAAGATGCTATCAACACCGACCTTGAAGATAACTGGGCAGTTGTAGCAGAGGCGATTCAAACGATTTTACGTCGTGAAGGTTATCCACAACCTTATGAGGCATTGAAAGCCTTGACTCGTAAAAACGAAAAAATTACGTCAAAAACGATTGCGAACTTTATAGATTCACTTGAAATTAGTGATAAAGTGAAATATGAATTAAAACGTATTTCTCCATTCAATTACCTTGGAATCTTGGAGTAAGATATTGGTCTTCAGCTATTGGCAATAAGTTTTCAGCAACAAAAGCTGTTTTTCTAAAGTGCTCAAAAGTAAGATTAAAGCTTTTATTCTACCATTTTTGTATTTTTTTGAAAAACTTTTTTTGAAAAACAAAAATTCGAATTAAGTTTGCAAAAAATAAAAAAATTAGATTTTCTAAAAATGACAACAAATTTCAAAAATACAGCATGGTGGTGGCAACTGACGAACCTCGGTTGAGCAGTACCTTATTGTGTTTTCGGAAAAAATATATCATTCGAAAAGACCTACTGTTCAACCAGTAGGTCTTTTTTTGTGTCCAATTGATTTTGCCAAAAGTTAACCATTGATTCTAACAGGTAGAAAACCTACCACACCCTAACATCATGAAATTTACCGTTCAGACCGTTCAGAAAAAGAAGTTAGCCGACACGATTACTCCAGTGGGGGTATTTCTCAAACTCAGAAACAAGTTTAAGAATACCGTAATTCTAGAAAGTGCTGATTATCATGGCAAAGAGCATGGCTATAGCCATATTGCTTGTGATCCAGTGGCGAGTTTTATCATCGACAACGATGTGGTAACTCAAACTTTCCCCGATGGTACCGTCGAAACATTTACCTTAGCTCGTCGCAAAGATGCTGTACAAGCTCTGTTGAATTTTGCTGAAAGATTTGAATGGAACAGACAACCTGATTATGCGCCAATGGCCAACGGGATGTTTGGACATATTTCTTATGATGCCGTAGAATATTTTGAGGATATTGAGATTCAAGAAAAGAACGAGAATACCGAAATTCCACAGATTATCTATTATGTATATCGTTATGTAATTGCGATTAATCACTTCAAAGATGAGCTTTCATTGTATGCCCACGAATACAATGATACAACAGCACCATCTTTAGAGTCGCTCGAAATGTTGCTTGATTTGCCTCACTATGCGACAAAATCATTTACGGTAACTGGCGATGAAATTACAAATGTTACCGACGACGAAATGCGTGAGGTAATCAAAATTTGTATTCAGCACTGTTTGCGTGGAGATGTATTCCAAATTGTGCCTTCACGTCGTTTTAGCCGTACTTTTGAAGGTGACGATTTCCAAGTATATCGTGCATTGCGTTCAATAAATCCATCGCCTTATATGTTCTATTTTGATTATGAAAATTACCGTATTTTCGGAGCATCACCTGAAAAACAAATTCAAATCAAAAATGGACTCGCTGAAATTCACCCAATTGCAGGCACATTCCGTCGTACGGGTGACGACGAAAAAGATGCCGAATTGGCTCGTCAGCTCCACGCCGACCCTAAAGAATCTGCCGAACACGTTATGTTAGTTGACTTAGCACGCAACGACTTATCGCGTAGTTCGGATATTGTTAAAGTTGAAACTTTCAAGGAAGTTCAATTCTTCTCGCATGTAATCCACTTGGTATCTAAGGTCACAGGTCACATGACAGCTGGTACAAACCCATTGCAATTGGTAGCAGATACGTTCCCTGCTGGAACGTTATCAGGCGCACCAAAACACAATGCTATGACCATCATCAATCGCCTCGAAACTACCAACCGTCATATCTACGGTGGGGCTATTGGGTACATGGATTTCCAAGGTAATTTTAACCATGCTATTGCTATTCGTACATTCTTGAGCAAAAACAACACACTTTATTACCAAGCAGGAATGGGTGTAGTGGCAAAATCTGTTATCGAAAGCGAAATGCAGGAAGTACACAACAAATTAGCAGCCTTGCGCAAAGCATTGGAAGTAGCCGAACAAATCTAGTATTCAACTGACTTTTAGGTCAAATCGCATAAAAACATGAAAATCTTAGTACTCGACAATTACGACTCTTTTGTATATAATCTTGTATATATCCTCAAAGATTTAGGAAACGACGTGGACGTTTTCAGAAATGATAAAATTGCTTTAGAAGAAGTAAAAAAATATGATAAAATCCTTCTATCTCCAGGACCAGGTATTCCTGAAGAAGCAGGCATTTTACTAGATGTTATCAAAGAATATGCACCAAGCAAAAGCATTTTTGGCGTTTGCCTTGGTCACCAAGCTATTGGCGAAGCTTTTGGAGCTAAGCTTCTCAACATGGGCGATGTACTACATGGGGTAACTACAAAATGTATCATTACTCAGCCCAATGAAGTACTTTTTCAAGGTGTGCCAAAAGAAGTAGACGTATGTCGCTATCACTCATGGACGGTTGTTCCTGAAACAATGCCTGAAGACTTAATTATTACGGCTGTAGATGAAAAAGGTTTTGTGATGGCCGAAGCTCATACCAAATATGATATTCGTGGGGTGCAATTTCACCCAGAGGCATATCTTACTCAGTTTGGAGTCAAAATGGTTGAAAACTGGGTAAAAAGCTAATTACTTTTTATTTCCCTACAATATTCAAGTGTTTTCAACTTAGCATCTAGAGCAAACATTTCAACTATGAAGTCTTTTTTAAATAAACGTATTGCTGGTAATCAATTAACGCAAGAAGAGGCCTATGCAGCCCTTTCGATTATAGGTAGAGGAGATGCAAATCCTTCTCAAATAGCGGCATTTCTAACAACTTATATGATTCAGGCTATTACGCCTGAAGAATTGGAAGGTTTTAGAGACGCTATGCTTGATTTGGCGGTAACTATCGACCTATCAGCATACGACCCAATGGATTTGTGTGGTACTGGTGGTGATGGTAAAGATACTTTCAATATTTCTACCACAGCTTCATTTATTGTAGCAGGTGCTGGTCAAGCCATTGCCAAACATGGTAATCATGGAGTTTCATCTTCGGTTGGTTCTTCTACAGTATTAGAATACTTAGGTGTAAGATTCTCAAATGATGAAGAATATTTACGTCGTAAAATCGAACAAGCAGGTATTTGTTTCTTACATGCACCGCTATTTCATCCAGCCATGAGATTTGTAGGTCCAATTCGTAAAGAGCTTGGCATGAAAACTTTTTTCAATATGCTTGGTCCTATCTTGAATCCTGCAAAAGTGCAGAAACAAATTACGGGTGTATATAATGAAGAAGTGTTGAAACTGTATGGAGCTATTTTTCAGAAAACAGGAAAAAACTTCGGTGTATTATATGGATTAGACGGTTATGACGAAATCTCATTGACTGGAGACTTTGTTTTAATTACACAAAAAGGAATTGAAACTATTTCTCCAAAACAATTAGGCTTCTCAAAATGTAATCCAGAAGAGTTACATGGTGGACATACTGTTGAAGAGTCTGCTAAAATCTTGACCTCGGTACTAAGCAATGAAGGAACCCAAGCACAAACAGAAGTAGTTTTGGCAAATGCCGCTACTGCATTGTATTGTGCAAGTGACAGCCTCAGTTTAGAGGATGCTGTTGCCAAAGCCAAAGAATCATTAGAAAGTGGAAAAGCTTTTGAATCCTTCAAAAAATTTATTGCTTAATGCCCTAAAACCTTTAAGAAATGACAATTTTAGATAAAATAATAGAAAATAAAGCTCGCGAAGTAGCCGAAAGGAAAGCCCTTGTAGCAATCGAAGAGCTTACTAAGAAAGGATATTTCGCTAAAACTACGAATTCTCTTAAAACCAGCTTATTGAATCCTGCTTCTACTGGAATCATCGCTGAATTTAAAAGAAAATCTCCTTCAAAAGGTATTATCAATGCTGATGTAACAGTTGAGGAAGTAACTACGGGATATGTCCAAGCTGGAGCAGCTTGCTTGTCAGTTTTGACAGATATGGATTTCTTTGGTGGTTCGGACGCAGATATCTTGTCAGCCCGCAAAGCTAATCCTACTATTCCTATTTTACGTAAGGATTTTATCATTGATGAATACCAAATCTTTGAAGCCAAAGCTTTAGGCGCAGATGTCATTTTATTAATTGCAGCCAACCTTACTCCTACTCGTATTTACGAATTAGGGAAAGTCGTAAAAGATTTAGGCATGGAAACCCTCTTGGAGGTTCATGACCAAGAAGAACTTGATCGTAGTCTCTGTGAGTATATCGATGTAGTGGGTGTGAACAACCGTAATCTTAAAAACTTTGCGGAACAAAACGTAAATGCTTCGCTAGAATTGGCAGAAAAGATTCCTAGTCATTGTATCAAAATTTCGGAAAGTTGCATATCACAACCCGAAACCATCAAGCAATTACGTGATGTTGGATACAGAGGTTTTTTAATTGGTGAAACATTTATGAAAACTCCTTCTCCTGCCGAAACCTTAAAAAGCCTAATTGCTCAGATTCAGTAAATTAAATGGCTTTTTCGTCATCCTTTTTCCACAAAAATATCATGTTTTTTCAGTATTTTTGTTTTTTAAGAACGTCAAAATCCTAACAACTATCGTCAAGATATGAGACTAAAAATATGTGGAATGCGTGATGCCGAAAACATCCGTGAAGTATTAGCCTTACAACCTGACTACATGGGTTTTATTTTTTATCATCAATCAAGCCGATTTGTCGGAACTGAGCTAGATGAAGATTTACTAAAATCCTTTCCTAAGTCAACCAAAAAAGTAGGTGTTTTTGTCAATGCTTCGCAAGCCTATATTTTGGATACAGTCAAAAAATACAGTTTGGATTATGTTCAGCTACACGGAGAAGAACTTCCAGATTTTTGTAAAAATTTAAAGTTTAAAGGTGTTAACATCATCAAAGCTTTTTCGGTAGATAGTACTTTTAATTTTGCTAAACTACATAATTACAAACCTCATTGTGATTTCTTCTTGTTTGATACCAAAGTAGGTGAACAAGTTGGCGGTACAGGACAGGCGTTCGATTGGTCTTTATTGAGTCGTTATGATAACGAAAAACCATTTTTCTTGGCAGGTGGTGTAGGTTTGGCAAATGCTGCTCAAACCCTAGATTTAAAACAGTTACGAATTCATGCAATCGACGTGAACAGTAAGTTTGAACTTGAACCTGGGCTAAAGGATATTGATAAACTAAGTGAATTAATCAAAATCTTAAAACCAGAAGAAGTTGAAATGTAAAAGAGGTGACAAAGCCAAAGACAATCATATCTTAAAATTATTTGTGTCAAATGACTACAGCTCAACAATATAATGTAAACGAAAAAGGATACTACGGCGAATTTGGAGGGGCTTTTATCCCTGAAATGTTATATCCTAATGTAGAAGAACTCAAAAATAATTATTTGAGTATTATCAACGACCCTGCTTTCAAAGCTGAATTTGACGCTTTATTGAAAGACTATGTAGGTCGTCCAACGCCGTTGTTTTTAGCAGAACGTCTTTCTGAAAAATATAATACTACCATTTACTTAAAGCGTGAAGACTTGTGTCATACAGGCGCACACAAAGTAAATAATACCATCGGGCAAGCTTTATTGGCAAAGCGTTTGGGTAAAAGACGTATCGTAGCCGAAACTGGTGCTGGTCAACATGGTGTGGCTACCGCTACTGTATGTGCATTGATGGGCTTGGAGTGTATTGTGTACATGGGCGAAATCGATATTGAGCGCCAAGCACCAAACGTGGCACGTATGAAAATGCTTGGAGCTGAAGTTCGTGCAGCTAAAAGTGGTTCAAAAACCCTAAAAGATGCTACTAACGACGCCATGCGTCACTGGATTAACAACCCTGTAGATACGCACTATATTATTGGATCGGTAGTAGGGCCACACCCATATCCTGATATGGTGGCACGCTTCCAATCTATTATTTCAGAAGAAATCAAATGGCAGTTACAAGAAAAAACAGGAACGACTAATCCAGACTATGTGATTGCTTGTGTAGGTGGTGGCTCAAATGCAGCAGGTGCTTTTTATCATTTCTTAGATGACGCCCAAACGCAATTAGTTGCAGCAGAAGCAGGTGGTCATGGTATTAGTTCTGGTTTTTCGGCTGCTACAACTTTTTTGGGTAAACCAGGCGTGTTACATGGTAGTCGTAGTATCTTGATGCAAACCGAAGATGGTCAGGTTGTAGAACCTCACTCTATTTCGGCAGGTTTGGATTACCCTGGCATTGGCCCTATGCACGCACATTTATTTGATACCAAGCGTGCTAAATTCTTTGCTATTACAGACGAAGCTGCCTTGAAAGCTGGTTTTCAATTGTCAAAACTAGAAGGCATTATTCCTGCATTGGAATCAGCTCATGCACTTGCAGCTTTAGAAGAATTAGGAGCTCAGCCAAACGAGACCGTTGTAGTAAACCTATCTGGACGTGGCGATAAAGACTTAGCAACTTATATGAAGCATTTGTAGAGTTAGATGAATTGTGAATTAGTAGTGTACGAAGAATTATAAAAAATGTTTATTTCGGATTTCGGAAGTATCAGCTTCTATATTTTGTAAAAAATAAAAGTAAATTTCTATATTTCCGAAATCAGAAATCCCAAATCTGAAATAGTTGAAAATCCTTTGTACACTACTAATTGTGAACTCACCCGCAATAGGCTAAATAATGAAAGGGTTTCTTATAAATTATTTCCGAAAGCCCATAGCTGACCGCCGAAAGCCTGACATTGATATAAAAGAAAAATCCCTTTGGCTCTCACCAAAGGGATTTTTCTTTATTGCTTCTTTATCGAATCTTACTGACCCAACAAAGTTTCTAGTTCTTTCTTGAACTCTACCAAGAGCGTTTCTTTCATTGAAATCTTACGCTTTTGAGTATTGATTTTATTGATAACCAATTTGTCATTCATTTGACCAGAGTACTGCGATTCAGAAATAAACGAGTCTAATTCGTTTTTCTCTTTTTTCGTCATATAATCCATTTGGTTAATCATAATCTTCAACTGCTCGATACGTGGTTTTTCGTGCAAAGCAGGGTGACGGTACGAGATAACACGCAACAAGTAGTTCATTTCGAAAATCTTATCGCAAATGTTACGGAAACGTTCTGCCAAGTTTCTATCCACACTTTTTGCCAAAGTCGAAAGCTCTTTCCATTTTACAAGATATGCTTTTGCTTTTTCTGCTGTTTGTGGAATATTTGGTTGATCTGGGAAGTTACGTTCCAACTCGGTAGTCATGTCCATCATTTGTTGAGCACGAGGATCGATTCTTGGTTTCGATACAATTCCCTTCACATTGTTATAACGCTCAAAGAAGAAATCAGAAGAACGCTTGAACTGCTTCCAAAGCATAGATTGCTTTTTAGGCGGTACCTGAGAGATGGTTTTCCATTCACGTTGTAAATCTTTTACTTTTTGGAAACCAGCATCTACATCTTGTTCGTAGCGCAATGCACGAGCACTATCAACGATTCGTTGTAACTGAGCTAGTTTTTCGTCGATGATACGGTTTTTCTCAGCATAGTATTCACGACGACGAACAAAGAAATTGTCCACAATACCATTGAACTCAGTTTCAATGCCATCTTGTAATGCCTTATCAACAGGACCAGTTTTCAGCCATTTGGTTTTGATTTCCATGATGACATCAGTAGCTCTAGCCCAATCATCGATAGCACCAGCTTGATTAGCTTCTTCAATCAAAGCTCTCTTGATTTCAAGATTTTTGATTTGATTGTTTAGAATTAGCTCACGCAACTGCAATTCTAACTCATCTAACTTGTGAAGTAGAGGTACGAAATTACCCAAACCATCAAACTCTACGAGGTTTTTACGTAGTTGGAGTAATTTAGTTAGGTAAGAGCCTTTGTTTTGAGCTTCATCTACTTGAGCGAAAAGCAAATTTACTTTGTTTTCTGCGATAGCAAAGCGATTAACAAAATACTGAAGAGCTTCTTCTTCGGTGTTACGAACAACACCAATCAGGCGGTCTGGGTATTCCAAATATCCTTTTAAATAGACCTTACCATCTTTACAATAGCCATACTCGGCAGGGTTTTTTACTGTATTTTCCATTGGTTTACGTTGCGTGGTTAGAGTTTTTGGCAATGCTCATAGCTCTAACGGGATTCATGGTTTAGGTTAAATATTAGCTGTTTTGATTTTAAAAACGTCATTTATTGTATTTAACAAAACTATATATTAAATAAAATGAATGAGAAATCTAGTTAGTAACCTATTTGAGTTAATTAGACAAATTTATTGATTGTTAGTTGATTTTTACTGGTTATTAAGTTGATTTTTTTTTTGCAATATACTGAATTTCAATAAAAAATATAATTTTAAATATCGATTATCCATTATTCGGACAAAATTTAACATAGACCTGTTAAAATCGCTATTAATTACCAATGGAAATAAAAACTAAGACTTATACACTGAATCCCCACTCTGCTTTTAGTATCTTTGACAAATTTATTTCTTAGTTTTTTAATTATTAAAATCTATAAGATAAGAACCTACTTTGCTTGATTCAAAGTCAACAAATATGAGACTTTACTCATCCTTTTTTATAAAAGTATTGACCTTCAAGCATTTTATTCAAAAGCTACGTAGAGCTTCAGATATTCATTTTACTAATATAAATAGACCTTTAGAATAAAACAAAAAAACAATGAGTCAAGAAACCATTATTTTTTCAATGGAGCGGGTTTCCAAAACTGTTCCACCACAAAAAACGATTCTTAAAAATATCTATCTCTCGTTTTTCTACGGTGCCAAAATTGGGGTGCTTGGTCTAAACGGTGCTGGTAAATCGTCTTTGTTGCGGGTAATTGCGGGTATCGACAAAAGCTACACTGGTGACGTAGTGTTTTCGCCCGGTTATACTGTAGGAATGCTGGAACAAGAGCCCAAATTAGACCCTACCAAAACAGTTAAAGAAATTGTAGAAGAAGGTGTCGCTGAAATTGTTGGACTATTAAAAGAGTTTGACGAAATCAACGAAGCCTTTGGTGACCCAGATGCCGACTTCGATAAATTATTGGCACGCCAAGGAGAAGTGCAAGAAAAATTGGATCACTTCAATGCTTGGGAATTGGATACTCGTCTCGAAAAAGCCATGGATGCGCTTCGTTGTCCTCCGTCAGAGGCTTTAGTAGGCAATCTTTCTGGTGGTGAAAAACGCCGTGTGGCGCTTTGCCGTTTGTTGTTGCAAGAACCAGACGTATTATTGCTCGATGAACCTACCAATCACCTCGATGCCGAATCGGTATTGTGGTTGGAAGAACACCTTCGTCAGTATAAAGGAACAGTAATTGCTGTAACCCACGACCGTTATTTCTTAGACAACGTAGCTGGTTGGATTTTGGAACTTGACCGTGGCGAAGGTATCCCATGGAAAGGAAATTATTCTTCATGGTTAGAGCAAAAGCAAAACCGCTTGGCTATGGAAGAGAAAACCGAATCTAAGCGTCAGAAAACTCTACAACGTGAATTAGAATGGGTACGTATGGCTCCAAAAGCACGTCAGGCCAAATCTAAAGCTCGTTTGGGTGCTTATGAAAAACTCCTTTCGGAAGAAAATAAACAAAAAGAAGATAAGCTAGAATTATTTATCCCACCAGGACCACGCTTGGGTAATAAGGTTATCGAAGTAAATAATGTATCAAAAGCTTATGGCGATAAATTATTATTCGAAAATCTTAGTTTCTCGTTGCCTCCAGCAGGTATCGTGGGTATTATTGGACCAAACGGTGCTGGTAAGTCGACATTATTCAAGCTTATCTCAGGTCAAGAAACACCTGATTCAGGTACATTCGAAGTCGGAGATACAGTTAAAATGACTTATGTAGACCAAGAACACCATCTTTTAGATGCAGGAAAATCTGTTTTTGAAACTATTTCGGGGGGTACAGAGCAAATTATGTTAGGCAACAAGCAAGTTAATGCTCGTGCTTATGTAAGTAAATTCAACTTTGCAGGTGCTGATCAAGAAAAGAAAATTGCCAACCTTTCGGGTGGTGAGCGCAACCGCGTTCACTTGGCAATGATGTTAAAAGAGGGTGCGAACTTGGTACTTTTAGATGAACCTACCAACGACCTCGACGTAAATACCTTACGTGCGTTGGAAGAAGCTCTTGAAAACTTTGGTGGTTGTGCTGTAGTCATTTCCCACGACCGTTGGTTCCTTGACCGTGTGGCTACGCATATCTTGGCATTCGAAGGCGATTCTCAAGTATATTGGTTTGAAGGTAACTTCTCTGACTATGAGGAAAATCGTCGTAAGCGTTTGGGTGCTGATGCCACGCCTAAGCGTATCAGATACAAAAAGTTACAATAGTATTCAGATTCATCCTAAATCGAGTGAATGAGTGATTATTCTAAAATTTGTATTCTAGCAATAGAGATGCAATACTTTGCGTCTTAAGCCGAGTCAGACATAGCATAGTAGTATCAAAAAAGCGGTCGAAAATTGTTTTTCGACCGCTTTTTTGATGAACCTTTGACGAATAATCTTAATTCCAAAACTCGGGATGACTCGTGTTTGGTAAATATCTTTAAAATTTCGGACAACGAAGCTCTGCTTTGCGTGGGCGGTATTTGGGTTTTGCATCAAACAAATCCGAAAATACATAAGAGAGAGATAATTCATGTGCCCCTCCTGTCGATGACCCCAAACTCGAAATAGTCATATCATAGCTGTAACCAATCGAAAAGTTATCTTGACGATACCCTATCAAAATAACCGCAGCATCATTGCTTAAGTAAGTTGTGTTATCTTTTTTGTATGTTTTTAGGGGAATACCTCTATACCAAGCCCCAAGCACAAGTGGCGAATAAGTCAAGTACATACCCACATCCAACTGGTCAAATGCCCCTTGGTGTTTGTAGTGTACCACAGGAGTTAAGCTTTTTTCTTTTTCAATTTCACTTCCTAAGTTATTACCAATTTCATAATCAGCAAGAGGAATTCTATAACCAGCTTGTACGCCTATTTTCATGGGTAATTTGGCATCTGCGTTACCAAAAGACTGATTAGGTTGATTAATATGATGCACCGATAGACCAGCCCAGAATCTTTCTGAATAGACGATTCCTCCTGAAGAAAAATCCCAATACTGAATCGTTGGAGCAAATCCACCAGTCACAATTGGGTCACTGGTATTATAGCTGGATGGATAACCGCCACCATTGAGATAAGACTGAATTTGATCTGCAAAAATGTAATCTCCAAAGTTGATACTACGACTCACATACGACCCCTGCACGCCAAGATTAGCCGACAAACCTTCACTCAGTTTGAGATGGTATGTATAAATAGCTCCAATATCTGTAGTCTTTAAATTTGAAAATTGTCTATCATTTGTAACCAACAACCCTATCCCACTGTTAATTCTTTCGAGGTACATGTCGGCAGAAAGCGACGAAGTAACAAAGTTTGCACTAAGTGAAGGCCATTGATTACGATGATTAAAATTTACACGAGGAGCCATCGCTGACCCTGCAAAGGCTGGGTTAAGGTATAAAGGAGCTGCATAAAACTGCGAATACTGAGGGTCTTGCCCCAACGCAACTAGCACCGTTCCCAGTAATATTCCTATGCCTAAAATGGTTTTTCTTAACATATTATAGATAAAAGTTACTTCTCATATTTTTAGGTAAACCTCTAAATTTTATTAAATCAGTTTTATTTCAGTATAAAACTAATTTGATAAGTATTTTGAAAAATACTCAAATAGGTTTTTACAACATGATTTTATTTGAACGTAAAAAGCTACTAAAATCACATTTTCATATTAAGTTTTAACAAAAAAAGGGCTTTTTGAAGGTAAAAAAGTGTTTTAGAGTTTACTTTAAAATTAATATCCTACTTATTCGTTAAATTATATAAAATTGTATTCAAAACAACTGTAGAACATAAAGTTATATAGTTTGTTTATTGAATAAAATGTTTTTTTTTCTACAAATCTAATGCTATATCTGCGTATATATACAACCCTTTAGTTGAGTTGTCGGTCTATTAGAGTAAATTGTAAGATGGGCATCACGACTTAGATAACGAACAAATGTTGAATTTTGGTAAATCATATCCGTATTTTTTACATACCCTTTTGGGACTATTTCTATTACTGGGAATAAGCGTAGTTGGTATGGGACAAACTACGAGTAATCCAGATTATATTGCCGTTAAAAACCTTTGCTTATCCGAATGCTCTGACACGACTGCAGCTACTCAATTTCGTGATTTACACACCACAAAAGCAACTAGTGTTTTATGGGATTTTGGCGACCCGACCAGTGGAAACAAAAATACCTCTACTCGACTAAATTCTGCTCACTTGTATGCTACAGCAGGTACTTATACGGTAACACTAACAAGGAATGAAACATCAGGACCAGTAAAATACACCAAAGTTATTACGATAAATCAACCCCCACGCCCTTTTTATCTGGGCAATGATCCTTCGCAACAAGATACTACCATTTGTAAAGGCGATAAACTTAAGCTTGACCCATATCGGACAGGTGGTGCCGAACCTCAGTTTAAGTATATATGGTTTCCGAAGGGAGATACAACACAAACTGTATTGGCTGACTCAACCACATGTTATTCTGTACAAGTGACAGACACCTTGACGGGGTGTTCGACTGAAAATAAGCTAAATGTAAAACTCTGTGTACCACCACCGCCACAACCTCCTAAAGAATATTGGTATTTTGGGCAAGGCGCTGGTATTTTGTTTCAAAATGGTGAGCCCACTGCCGATGAAAATGGCAAAACAAACTCACTAGAAGGTGTTGCTGGAATTACTGATACCAAAGGAAATACTATTTTTTATTCAGATGGAAAAAATGTGTATCGAACAGATGGTACGTTGATGCCTTCTGTGGCCTCCTCTATTCCACTAGCAGGAAGCTCTACCGCCACCCAAGGGGTCGTCATTGTGCCTGTTCCTTCTTGTAAAGGATGTCAATCAACATATTATGTATTTACAACAACAGATATAAATGGTACAAAAAAACTTACCTATTCTATTGTTGATATGCGTAGAGATGGAGGTTTGGGGAAAGTTATTGAGAAAAATATCCCTTTAGATAGCAATAGCACTACCGAAAGTGTGACATCTGTTTATGTACCAAAAGATTCTACTTATTGGGTAGTTAGCCATGACTATGGTGATAATACCTATCGTATGTATCGTGTTACGAAAAATGGGGTTTCTATTTCCAAAACAATTAGTATTGGTGCCAAAATAGACTCTGTGGGTAAAGCGCAAGGGTATTTGAAGTTTTCGCAAGATGGTACCAAAATGGCTTATGTAGTTCCTGGGCCGAATCGAAATTACGTAGAAGTATATGATTTTGCAGATTCAACAGGAGCTATTTCTAACAAAAAAGTCATTGATTTAGGCAAAGCCCCTCCAACACTGTACGGTGTTGAGTTCTCGCCAGATGGTAATAGCCTTTATACCAGTCTTACTGCAGGTGTGACAACTCTTCCACCTGCGGATACAACTATAAAGTCTCAGCTTTTTCAGTTTGATTTAACCTCCAAGGATTCTGCTACGATTGGTTTATCTCGAAAACTAATAGACAGTACAAGTACCCAAAATTTTGGTGCAGTTAAAATAGGTCCTGATGGCAAAATTTATATGGCTATTCAAGGAAGTACGCATTTGGCTGTGATTGGACAACCCAACATTATTTTACAAACAGGTAGTAAAATAGACACATTAGAATACAAGCGGCTTGGATTTGACTTAGCAGGTAAATTGAGTCAATTAGGGTTACCCAACAATACTTCTGTAACTCCCGACCAAAATCAGCAATCTGGTATTTCGGTAGGAGATACTTGCTTGGGCTCGCCTACCCAATTTCAAGCAAATCACCTTTGTGGCGAAAAGCTCAAGAATACTAAAACCCTTTGGAAAGTCTACAAAGGACCTGCTCCTCAGCAAGGTCAACCCGAAACATCATTGCCTGTCGCAACTTTAGGAGGCACAGGGTCAGAACAAGATTTACAAGTAAGCACCACCTTGTCTGAAGCTGGACTATACCACGTAACAGTTACGATGGCTAATCGCTGTAAGTCTGATACTACTTTGCCAGCACAAGAATTTACCATAAAGCCTATGCCTAATCCTAATTTGGGCAACGACATACAGTTATGTGCAGCAAGTACTACCTTAGATTCGAAAAACACTGTACCAAATAGTCATTATTTTTGGCAAAAAGATGGTAGTTTATTAGCTGATACTCTATCCACACTCAATGTTACTCAATCTGGAACTTATAAAGTTTTTGTTGAGAGCAATGGTTGTGTCAAAGAGGATGAGGTAAAGGTAATATTAGCTCAATCTCCTCCATTTGCAGTAGCTGATACTACTATTTGCCAAAATAGCTCAATTGTATTAAATGCAGCATTGCCAACTCTCAGTAACTCCACCACTTATTTGTGGAGCACAGGAGCCACAACGCCATCTATTACGGTATCGGCAACAGGGACATATACTGTCACCATCAAAACATTAATAGGCACAACACAATGTACTGTTAGTGATGATATGCAGGTTACAGCTAGACCCAAAGCTACTTTTACACCTAATAATACATTTCCGACAGCTTGTAACTCGCAAGATGGAACTATTACATTAACTAATTTTTCTCCAACAGATAACTATAGTTTCATTTGGAAGAAAAATGGCACAATTATCCCAAGCCTGACAGGTAGCAGTTTGTCGGGTTTAAGTGCAGGTAATTATCAAGTAAGCATTAGTAGCCCTAATACCTGTTATCAAAACACTGATTTTTATTTAATTCCTATCAATCAACCACAAGCAGTTATTACAGTTCAGCCTACACAAGTAACCTGCTTAACAGATGGAACTATTTCAGTTTTGCTTGGTGTTACCAATAAATTTATCCCTGCCAAATACACCCTCATGCAAAAAATAAACGATGTATATAACATCGTCAGAAATGGAGATATGAGTAGTATTTTTGTAAAAGATAATGAATATAAAATTATCAATCTAGTAGAGGGAACTTATCAAATAGTACTCGAAACAATCGATGGTTGTCAATATACTAAATCGCCTATCACCCTTACTAAAGTCGCTAGTACTCAGCTAAGCATAGAGCCTCCTATCACAAAATGTGAAGGAGAGACTGTTACACTGTCTTTGAATCAAACGCCTACAGGCACAGTACTTTGGAGCACAGGTGCTACTACACCAACTATTAATGTACAGTATGCGGGGACTTACAGTGTTACTGTTACATCATTAGATGGCAAATGTAATAACTCAGCTCGTACAACAGTATCTTTCAAAGCAAGCCCTAGAGTGAGCGTTACAGGACCATCTTTCTTGTGTATAGGAGCTACACCTGTGCAACTTCGTGCCACGCCTGCGGGTGGCACATGGAGTGGATCGAGCAATATCAGTGCAACAGGGTTATATACTCCTGCGGCTTTTATCAAAACTGAAACTATTACTTATAGTTATACCCAAAACACTTGTATAGGTAGAGGTAGTGTTAATATTTCGACCGTATCCAAACCGTATGTAGATTTAGGAGAAGATATTGTTTTTTGTAAAAATACCTCTGTAATAATCGGTATTCCTACAGACCCGAACTGGACATTTAGATGGAATACGGGCGAATCAACCCCTCAAATTACGCCTACAAGGTCAGGAAATTATGCTTTGTTAGTTTCAAATGGCGCTTGTAATGCTAACGATGATATTAATGTAAATATTCTTCCGATACCATTTAGTAGTCTAAAGTCTGAAGTGCCTTTGTGTATTGCTGATGGAAAAGAGCTTGAATTAGACCCTGGCAATGCAGGGAATACTTGGCAATACGAGTGGACGCCAACAGGTGCAACCTCCCAAAAAATTAAAGTATCTTCTGCTGGTAGTTACACGGTTAAAATAACAAATCTAGAAGGTTGTAGCATCAAAGCTAGCACTCTAGTGTATGACTTGTGTCTTCCAGATATTATGGTACCCAATATATTTACCCCAAATAATGACGGTTATAATAACACTTTCAAGATTTTTCCAAGACATATTTTAAAAGAAGGTTTTTCACTAAAAATCTACAACCGTTGGGGCGAATTAGTATTTGTATCTTATGACTGGGAAGATGAATGGGATGGTAAATTTAGAGGTGTCTTAGCCCCTCCTAATAGTTATGCTTGGGAAATAACCTATCGCCCAGAATATCCTGAGCCAAATGTAGGCACACCTTTACAAGTAAAACGTGGTGCTGTAACGGTGGCATGGTAGCAATGAGTGAATGAGTAAATTGTGAATGAGTGAATATTTACTTGTCCAGCATTTTATCATCAAAAAAGCGATTGGAAATTAATTTCCAATCGCTTTTTTGATAGATATCTTATTTTTAAATTACTGAATTAGGGAGCATTCACTCATTCATTCACAACTTATTCTCCTTTTACAGATTTTACAAAAGCATTAATATCAGCTGATAAATCTTTTGCTTCTGTCACAACTTTGATAAACGCACTACCAATAATCGCTCCAGCTGCATGTGACGATGCTTTTGTGAAAGTAGCATTATCAGAAATACCAAAGCCAATCAAACGTGGGTTTTTCAAGCTCATGGCATTTATACGACTAAAGTATGCTTCTTGTTCATCAGAAATACCAGATTTTGCGCCTGTAATACTTGCCGAAGATACCATATAAATAAAGCCTTCTGAAATAGCATCGATATGACTAATACGAGTTTCTGAAGTTTGAGGTGTAATCAAAAAGATATTTAGGATTCCATATTTCTCAAAAATCACTTTATAATTCTCTTCGAAAACATCGGCAGGCAAGTCTGGCAAGATCAAACCATCCACTCCTACTTCTTGGCATTTTTTACAAAATTCTTCTATACCAAATTGTAAAACTGGATTGATATAACCCATCAACAAAATAGGCACTTTGATAGCAGGACGAATACCAGCAAGTTGTTCAAACAACAACTTTACGCTCATTCCATTATCCAAAGCTACTTGGTTTGCATGTTGGATAGTTTCACCATCAGCAATTGGATCTGAATAAGGCATCCCGATTTCTACTAAATCAGCCCCACTTTCATCCAAAGCTTTTAAAATAGTTGTTGTATCATTGAGTTGTGGATAACCCGCTGTAAAATAAATATTTAGTACGTTATTTTTTTTCTGTTCAAAAAGTTGAGTAATACGATTCATGATTGTATAAAAGTTCAATAAGTACAGCAAGCGAACATACTGTTCATCTTCCCAAACTGCACTGTAATTTTACGAAAGTATTTGACTAGATAATTCTTTGAAATCAAGACCATCAAAGGTCCCCGACGACATCATCAGTAAGTTTGAGCCGCGCCATCGCTTACTCAAAAGGAATGTCTTCAGAGACTGGTTATCAGTAAATACTTCGAGATTGCTGTTCGCAAAATTTGCTTTGACTTCTTCTACACTAAGCGCTGGCATCTTTTTGTGTTCAAGGGTTTTAGGACTGAAATATACAACTGCGGTATCAGCTCCGTCCAACTTGTGAGCGTACTCTTTCAAGAAGTTTTTGTTCAAACTACTAAAAGTGTGTAACTCCAAGCAAGCCACTAAATGACGGTTAGGAAACTGTCCTTTGAGCGCTTTGGTTGTCGCTTCCACCTTAGATGGTGCATGAGCAAAATCACGATAAAACACGGTTTCATCGTTTTGTCCTACTAGCTCTAAGCGCTTGGCAGCTCCTTTAAACGAAGCAATTGCTTCATAAAACTGCTCGTCTTCGATACCAATCTGGCTTAGTATCAAACGTGCGCCGTTGAGGTTTTTGAGATTATGTTCTCCAAATACCTCGATTGCTAGTTCTTTTTTATCAGGTAATAGTAAAAAAGTCTTTCCATTTCTCACCACAGCTGGATGAGCTTTGTAAGCGTATTTCTGAATATCTGCGTAGTCTTTATTGCCTAAAGTATTTACCAACGAATCTGTTTCGTCATAAATCAAACTACCTGATTTTGGTATATCTTGCGCAAGCAGTTCAAACTGATGCACATAGTCATCAAACTGTGGAAATACATTTATATGATCCCAAGCAATACCCGAAATCAAGGCTACGTGTGGATGATAATGCAAAAATTTAGGACGGCGATCGATTGGTGATGATAAGTATTCATCGCCTTCAATCACAATCACAGGAGCATCCGAAAGTTTGGCCATAGTCTCAAAACCTTCGATACGAGCCCCTACCAAATAATCAAATTTGCGATTATGGAATTTTAATACGTGTAAAACCATCGATGTAATCGTAGTTTTTCCGTGACTTCCAGCAATCACCACTCTTTGCTTATTTTGGCTATTTTGATAAATAAATTCAGGATATGAGTAAATTTTCACTCCTAATTCTTGAGCTTTCAACAATTCAGGATTGTCCACTCTGGCGTGCATACCCAAAATTACACAGTCCAAATCTTCTGAAATCTTCTCAGGGAACCAACCAGTTTCGGTAGGCAATAAGCCACAAGCTGCTAATAAGCTACGTGAAGGCTCATATATTTCGTCGTCCGAACCCGTAACTAAATAACCATTATTATGCAGATCGATAGCCAAATTATGCATCGCTGCCCCCCCAATAGCGATAAAGTGAACTTTTTTCATAAAATTTAACTCGAACTTTCCAGTTCAAAACATTGTTCGTTAAAAAGATTGTGGTTTTGGATTTGCTATGACTTTTCCAAGAAACTAACTAACTGATAATGAATCATTTTCAAGAAAATTCACATATTACTCACTTGAATTATTTATCGATACAACTCTTTGATAATCAAATAATTTGACAGAATAATTTTATCAAATTGTGAAATAAAAATAAATCCAAATTAGATTCTTGCAAAGGTCATACTTTTATTGCACTTTTGCACGTTTTTTATGAGTAAACTCCGCAAGTCGATTTTCGTTAGTAAAATTTCTTGCGGTTTTCGTTTCTTAGGACGAATACTCACAAACTTAAATAATTTCGAACATAAAAACTCGCTTTATGCTTTTCGCAGTAGGATGAAAAATTACATTGACCTCATTGACCAGACGATTGAGTTTCCAACTCTTGAGTTTAACATTGACGAAAACAACGAATTAATGTTCAACAACGTACCGTTGATGGACATCATAAAACAATACGGGACTCCCCTGAAAATCACGTATTTACCAAAAATTGGTGAGCATATCGAAAATGCTAAGCGCATGTTTAAGAATGCTATTAAGAAGTACAATTACAAGGGAAATTATACGTATTGTTACTGTACAAAGTCTTCGCATTTTAGATTTGTGGTCGAAGAGGTTCTGAGTCATAATGTTCACCTCGAAACATCCTCTTCTTACGATATTCCTATTATTCGCAAGCTATATGATGAAGGTAAGATTTCAAAATCTACTTACATTCTTTGCAATGGCTACAAGTTGCCTTTATATACTCAATACATCAGTGAGTTAATTAATGAGGGCTTTAATTGTATTCCTATTTTGGACAATCTCAAAGAAATTGATTTTTATGACAAATCAGTTACTGCCGAGACTGTCAATTTAGGTATCCGTATTGCCACTGACGAAGAACCAGATTTTGCTTTCTATACTTCACGTTTGGGGCTTCGTTATTCTGATGTGATGGATTTGTATAAAAACAAAATTCAGAACAGCAGCAAATACAAGCTCAAAATGTTGCACTTCTTTATCAATACTGGTATTAAAGACAGTGCTTACTATTGGTCTGAATTGAGCCGCTTTATTTACAAATATTGTGAAATGAAAAAAATCTGCCCAGATTTGGATTCTATCGACTTGGGTGGTGGCTTACCGATTCAAACTTCATTGCAATTTAATTACGATTACCAAGCAATGATTGATGAAATCGTGGAGTCTATTTCATGGATTTGTAACAAAAACAACGTACCCGTTCCAAATATCTTTACAGAGTTTGGTTCATATACTGTTGGCGAAAGTGGTGCTGTTTTATACGAAATCATTGACCAAAAACTCCAAAATGATAAGGAATTATGGTACATGATTGATGGTTCGTTTATTACTCAATTGCCTGACTCTTGGGGTATGAACCAAAAGTATATCATGCTTCCTGTAAACAACTGGGGCTCGCCATACCAAAAAGTAAACTTAGGTGGTTTGACTTGCGACTCTATGGACTTTTATAACACCGAGGCGCATAGCTCAGATTTATACTTACCAATTTTTGAAGAAGGTCAAGAGCGTCAGTATGTTGGATTTTTCCATACAGGTGCCTACCAAGAATCACTAGGTGGCTATGGCGGTATTCAACACTGCTTGATTCCTGCTCCAAAACACGTCTTGGTTGACCGTCTTGAAGATGGTACTATCACGACACAGTTGTTTGCATCGGCGCAAGAAAGCTATGGTATGCTTAACATTTTAGGTTATGGTTCTACCGAAAAGGCCGAGTCACAACCTACAGTATTGAGCCAAGAAGAAGTAAAACACGCTGAAAATCTGTCTCTTATCGAACAATAATTTTGTGGATATTAGAGTTTAAGCTTGAGAGATATTTGTATTTTTGTAGTATTATGCCTCTCAATGGCCAGATCTATCAAATACATCATTGGTATCAACTTTATAAAATTATATCTCATGAAAAGAGCTTCAGTTATTTTGGTTTTGTTGGCAGTAGTAGCAATGGCAACTTCTTGTGGCAGAAAAAACAACTGCCCTGCTTACGGTACTACGAGCATCGACAAGCCAGCTTACAAAGGTCGTAATTAATCATTAGGACGTTTTTAAAACCTCTGTTTCTATTCAATATAGAAATAGAGGTTTTTATTTTGAATAGAAACAGGAAAGATTAGATTAATCATACTCTCCTTTTGTGAGTACCTATGAATAAAGTCTCATTACTTATTCTACAGAAAGACATATTAATTCACCTTGTATCTTTCCTTTTAACATTAATAGTAAAAAATACTTACGAAAGGGAACAAAATATCCTCCGATAGATGTTTGCAATATTGTTGCATTGTATTAATTTTGCAACAGTATTACAATTATGCATCACTCACATTCACATAACGAAACTCCCATCGAGAAAGTAGGATTCTATCTTTCAGTCATTTGTGCGATTCATTGCATTGCTACTCCTGTGGTGATGACAGTGCTGCCTTATTTGGGAAGTAGCCTTTTTCATAATCATTCTTGGGAAATTTGGTTTATCGGAGCAAGTGTTGCTTTGGCTGGCGCTTTATTAATTGCTGACTATCGCAAACACCATTCTATTATTCCTTTAATGCTATTGGTAGGAAGTTTAATAGTAAAAGGTATCGAAATCGTATGGACTGGCGAGCAATACGAATTTTTGACAGGCTTCGTTGGTGCGATTTTGATCGCTTCTGCTTATTATGTCAATTGGAAGGCAAAAGCAAGTTGTTCGTGTTAGAAGTTAGTTGTGTGAGTTTTGATTGAGCGAATGAGTGATTATATTAAGATTTATATTCTCGTAGTAGAGACGCAACGCTTTACTTATTAAGTCGAGTCAGATATAGCATACTAATAGCAAAAAAGCGGTCGAAAATTATTTTTCGACCGCTTTTTTAATGAAGAATTATAAAACCATTCTAGTTACAAAATTCATCCTGAATTTTGTTTAATACTACTAAATACCACTTGATTTTGCACGCAGTGATTACGCCTCTACCGCTAGAATACAAATTTTAGAAATCACTCAATTAGAGATAAAGCTTCTATTATTTTGTTACACATAACCCATTCACACAGTCTACTGTTGGAATAGCAATCATGGCACAATCTGATATTCGGCTATATTTGATATTAAGTTGACGTTCGTATTCTGTATAATTATTGATTTTTTGAGTCAAAATTTTCTCATCTACCTTTCCAACCGAGTACACAATAAATTGCGTTGGACCACCGCAAGCCTTCGAGCCCATCGACATTACACGGCATTCGTCGCCAGCACATGCTTTGTTTTTAGCATAATCTTTAATCTCAGCTCCCATTTGGGTTAATTTTTGATAATCCATCTCCTCGTCTGACAAGCCATTCTCACCTATTCCTCCTTTGGAGCAACTCCATAATAGGCATCCAGATAGAGCTAGCATCATTAGTTTTTTCATAGTGCACATTTGTTTGTAGTTTATTATAGCTTTGAGGCTTGTACTAACGTTTAATTGTTCCCACTTCAACAATCAATTTTTGATGAGTATCAATCATATCATCCAATCGCCAAGCTTTTAGAGATTTGCTTGTTTTAACTTGCACATATAACATTCCTCCATCTGCACAGCCAGGGCAGCCTATCGTCTGAATTGCTTGACCATCATCTTTGAGAGTACTCAAATGATTCTTTATTTTCTGAACGATTTGTTCGGCTTTAGCTTTTTCTGTAGCACTTAGTTTATACCCTTGAAAACGATAATTTTCAGCATTTTTACAATAGCCATTCGTTGTATCAGCGTACAGCTGATCGCCTGCATACAAATACAGCCCAGAAGTGCGACATCCCCAGCCTAAGCCAACATTTCCAAAAACAATATATTCACTCAAATCATTTTTGGTCAAATCGATCGTTTGATTTTTAAGTACTTCCGAGTCTACTATGCTACTTGAACTAGAAGCACAACCAAAAACGCTTAGTATAATTGATAAAAAGAGTAGATTTTTCATATAGATAAAGAAAGATAAGTTAAGAGTATTAAATTCTGAATGTGACGTTTTAAGGGCAACCTAGTTTAGACAAGGACAACCCAAAACTCATCATTCAAAACTCTAAATTTATTTTAGGGTCGTTGATATACTCCTGCGCCGACTGTGATTTTAACATTTTTCAAAAAGCCTTTTTTCTGCGTTTTTACAGGAACAAGTGGTTGAGGCTCAAAATATGGCGTCTGAATAGAGGGTACTGACTGTTCTATTACTTTATGATGCACTTGCAATTCACTACTTACGACAGGAATTTCTTTAGTAGTGGTTGGTGATATAAAATTAATAGAATCAACTACCGACTTTTTCACAAGCTCTTCTACCAATATCGGTTGTGATTCGACTGGAGCTTCTTCTTCTATAATTCTTGGACTTTCAGATACTATATTTTTCTCAGCTACGATATTACTTTCTTCATGTATTTTTTCTGGAGTGCGAACAGGCTTTATCACTGTTTGTCGATGAACGCTAGGTTGTTCGGGCAAATCTTTAGCGCTATCATCTTCAGGTTTCAAAAACCATGCACCTACCAACACCACTACTGCTAGTCCAGCAGAATAAAGCCCAAGGCTACCTTTGGCCATTCCACCACTCGCTTCTGGTGCGGACGACGAAGGAGCAGACTGCTCCAAGGATGCTTCTATGCCATCCCATACCCAGTCGGATGGGGTCATAGAGGCATCATCGAAGGCGTCTCGCCATTGGTCCTCAAAAGAATTGTGTGATGAATTATCCATTATAGTGATTTTATCAGTAAATATTTTATCATATTATTTCATTTGTGCTTTATCCTACCTTATCGTACGAAAGTTGTGTTTGCAATAACTGTCTAGCACGCGAATATTGCGACTTTGATGTTCCTTCCGAAATGCCTAGCATTTCGGCAATTTCATGATGCTGATACCCTTCAATAGCGTACAGGTTAAATACCGTTTGGCAACCTTTGGGTAATTTATGAATCATAGCTAATAGCTCTTGAAAGTGAATACCTTCGATACTCGTACCTTTATCCGAAAAATGATTTTCAAATTCGGCTACATCCGACATATCTTGCCAAGGTTGTTGTGAACGAATATGTTTGATAGCCGTATTCACAACAATTCTTTTGATCCATGCTCCAATCGTACTTTCCCCTCTAAAGCTAGCCAAGTTTTGAAATATCTTAATAAAAGCTTCTTGAAGAATATCCTCAGCTTCGGCCTTGCTTTGTGCGTAGCGTGAGCATACCACCAACATACGCGAAGCATAAGCCTGATAGAGCTTTCGCTGCGCAATGCGGTCGTTTTGCAAACAAGCGTTTATGAGGTCTTTTTCAAGTTCCAATGTATTCAATGTGTTTATAAGCTTACGGACAATACACACAACGCCTTAGGGCATTATGAAAATATATTTTAACATTTTATTATAAAGAGTTTTTCTTTAATTAAAAGGTTGGAATAAGATGATTTATTTTTTGAAAACCATCAAATTTCCAATCACTTAGCGTTGCTGGTTATACCGAGCCATGCTTTTTACTATCTTTGTAGACGATTGTTCCACAAGGCAGAAACTTTTTTACAAAAATACAGAAGATTCTTGCCTCAAACTGAAATTAATATTCTGTGAACCAAGAAATTAGAAACAAATATGAAGTTGTTATTGGCCTAGAGGTACACGCTCAACTTCAAACAGAAAGTAAAATTTTTGCAGCAGACTCTGCGTCGTTCGGAGCTGCGCCCAATACCCATATTTCTCCCATTACCCTTGGACACCCAGGGACTTTGCCAAAACTTAATCGCAAAGCTGTCGAGTATGCCATAAAAATGGGCTTTGCTGCGGGTTCAAAAATATCTGAATATCAATATTTTGATCGCAAAAACTATTTTTATCCTGACCTTCCAAAAGGTTATCAGATTACTCAAGACAAAACTCCAATTTGTATTGGTGGTGGCGTAAAAGTAAAATTATCTACAGGTGAAAAAGTCGTACGATTCCACCATATTCACTTGGAAGAAGATGCAGGAAAGTCTCTTCATGCCGAAGGTTTGAGCGATAGCCTTATTGACTATAACCGTGCTGGTACACCTTTGATCGAAATGGTAACAGAACCAGAAATCAAGTCATCGGAAGAAGCGGCACAATTCATGACCGAGGTTCGTAAGCTTGTCAGATACTTGCATATCTGCGATGGTAATATGGAAGAAGGTTCATTGCGTTGCGATGTTAATATATCTGTAATGCCAGTCGGAAGTAAAGTTTTTGGTACAAAAGTTGAAATCAAAAACATGAACTCGATTCGCTTTATTCAAAAAGCAATTGATTATGAGGTAGTTCGTCAGATTGAGGCAGTAGAAGCAGGTGTAAAAATCATTCAAGAAACACGTAACTTTGATCCTTCTACTGGACGTACCTCGGGTATGCGTGAAAAGGAGTCGATGAATGATTATCGTTACTTTCCAGAGCCAGACTTAGTTCCTTTGCATATTTCTGAAGAGTTATTAATCCAAGTAAAAACTCAAATGCCTGCTTTACCTTGGGAGCTTTTTGAGAAATTTACTAAAACTTATGGTTTGCCCGACTACGACGCAGGTGTATTAACAGATAGCCGTGAAGTAGCCGAATATTTTGACGCAACTTGTCAGTTTACCAAAAACTACAAAGCCGCTTCAAACTGGATTATGGGTACCATAAAATCATATCTCAATGACAATCATTTGGAAATTGAACAGTTAACCATTACTCCTGAAAAGTTAGCACAACTGATTAACCTTGTAGATGAAGGGAAAGTGAGTACCTCAACCGCCTCACAACAGATTTTCCCTGTGATGGTAACAGATACGTCGGCTAGTCCACTTCAGATTGCTGAAGCAAAGAATTTGATTCAACAAAGCAATACCGACACGCTTCAGTCGTTAATTGATGAGGTTTTGGCAGCCAATCCAGCCAAAGTAAAAGAGTATAAAAACGGCAAAAAAGGACTTTTGGGCATGTTTATGGGCGATATTATGAAAAAATCAAAAGGTTCGGCCGATCCAAAAGTTACTACCGCACTTTTACAAAAAACACTCGACTCGCTTTAATAAGAGCGCATAGGGAAAAGGCTGTCGAACAAACCAAGTATTCGATGTCATTCAATGCAAATGATTCTGGAATCACTTGCTGAAAGCCTATCGCCAACAGCTCAATTATTCTGAAGGCATTTATTAGACATTCATTACGATTCTATTTTTGTAAAACGTCTAATAAATGCCTTTTATCCTTTTATCAGTTACCGCTTTATTTATGAAAAAATCAATCTTGAGTATCCTTAGTGTTTTGCTTGGATTCTCGATGGTAGCACAAACCACAGCCACAAAAAAAGCTCAAATCACAGGAAAAGTTCAAAATGTAGTTCCTGACAAAAAAGTCTATCTTCAAATGATTAATGGTCGTGGTACGGCTGTTAATATCGACTCTGCCAATGTAGATGCCGCTCATAATTTCAAGTTCAATTCGCCCATTGCTGAGGGTGGTGGCTATTATTTGATTAACTTTTTCAACATGCCTTTGAGTCAGAAATTACTCTTGATTCTTGAAGGAGGCGAAAAAGTAGAAGTTGTTGCTGATGGCATGGATACACCTCAAGTAAGAGGTAAATTCCAAATCAAAGGGGAATCGAAGAATATCCAGTATTTCAACCAAATCATCAAAATTAACCAAGAATTACAAACCAAGGTTGAAGGTTGGAATAAACAAGTAACCATTGCAACGGAGAAAAAGGACGACGCAACATTGCAGAAAATCCAGAATGAGTTTCAAAATGCCCAACAAATCACTGTAGGCAAAATCAAAGCGATGATTCCTGATATGGGTTCTGAGTTGGTGGCACTTTGGACAGCAGGCAATTTCCTAAACCCAGAAACAGATATGGATTTATTGGAAAAGGTAGCTGATACATTCAAGAAGGAAAAAGCTAATTCTCCTAACCCACATATCAAATCTTTTTTGGAGCAAATCAAAAGAATGAAAGGTGTTGCTATCGGTTCTGAAGCTCCAGAGATTTCCTTAAAAACACCTTCTGATAGTTTGGTTACGCTTTCATCAATGCGTGGCAAATATGTATTGATTGATTTTTGGGCAAGCTGGTGTGGACCTTGTCGTCGTGAAAACCCTAACGTTGTAAGAATTTACAACCGTTTTCATGCTAAAGGCTTTGATATTTTGGGCGTGAGCCTCGACCAAGAAAAAACAGCTTGGGTTCGTGCCATTGAAAAAGATGGATTGGTTTGGCAACAAGTATCCGACCTTCAATATTGGAATAGCATTGCCGCAGCAGCCTATGGCGTGAGCGCTATTCCTGCGCAATTTTTAATAGATAAAGAAGGAAAAGTAATTGCCAAATACACAGGTAGCTCAGCAGAATTAGAGAAAAAGCTAGAAGAAATCTTCAAAGATTAATTTTAGTAACATATACTTCGCCCATAAGGCAACCATCAACCTGACAATATTTTATCAATACTGTCAGGTTTTTTGTTGTAATTTTGTTTCACAAAACTGAAATTCAGCTGATAACCAAATTCATAATCATTTTAATTAATTTTTGACCAAAAACAAACCATCATGAAAGTAGCTATTGTTGGAGCGGGGAATATGGGAATGGCATTTGCCAAATCTTTTATTCAATATGATTTAGTAAAAAAAGAAAACCTATTCTTAATCGAAAAAAATGCTGCCAGAGCCGAAGCGCTTCAGTCAGAAAAAGCAGGTGTTGTGGTAGATACGATTTCTCCTAAAGTCGGAGAATACGATTTAATCATCCTTTCGGTTAAGCCTCAAGACTATCCAACAGTTTCTGAAGAACTTAAAAAAGTAATCCAGCCCAACCAAATTATTTTGAGTATCATGGCTGGTATTTCTATCGATAAAATACAAGAATCGCTCAATCACCGAATTATTGTAAGAGCTATGCCAAACACTCCTGCATTGTTGGGAATGGGGATGACTGCTTTTGCTGCCTCTGGTGACATTACGTTGAGCCAATTAAAGAAGGTTGAAAACTTGATTAACTCTACAGGTCGTGCGGTGTTCTTAGAAGAAGAATCTTTGCTCGATGCTGTAACAGCTTTATCGGGTAGCGGTCCTGCTTATTTCTTCTATTTGGTAAAAGCTATGATTGAAGCAGGTAAAGAAATGGGCTTTGAGGACTCAATGGCGGCATTATTGGTAAAACAAACGATGTTGGGATCATTTCACCTTATCAACAATGCAGAAAAGAGCCTCGACGAACTTATTAAGGCTGTAGCATCAAAAGGTGGTACTACCGAAGCTGCGCTCAAGCGATTTGAGGAAGGCTTATTAGCTCAAAATTTAAAAGAAGGTATCTTTGCTGCACAAAAACGCGCAACAGAACTTTCGAAATAATATGCTTTAGGCTATAAGCCGTAGGCATTAGGACTGTACGAAGGATTTGAAATGATTGCTGATTTCGGAAATATTAAAACATACCTTAGTTTTTTGTAAAATATGATACAAAGAAGTGGCTTACACTTCCAAAATCCAATATCCCAAATCCAAAATAGTTTAAAATCCTTCGTACTCTACTAATATAGAACTATTCTTTATTGGCATCATACTAAACCAAATACACCTAAATATTGTCATATATACAAGAATAATAGTAAATTAGGACTATTCGTGTAATGTATCGAGCGAATATAGTAAGGAAGTAACTTTGTGATTAATTATTTGTAAACTAACAATTCATAAAATATTAAATCGTGACCTCGGATTATTTCACCACCGAAGTTAACATTCTCAAATCTACAATCTACTTATTGGTATCATTTTAGCTCTTACATTCACACTGGCAATCAGCAAAAGACTTGGGGTAAAACATATTGTAGCGTATTATCTTAAAATACTTCGTAGCTGAAAGCAACAAGCACATTATTTCTCATTTTATAACGGAAAATATCCTTTTACTTAATAAAAAGGTAATTATACATCAATGACTAAACAGAAAAATAGCAAAGAAGAAAGATTTCGAGTATCTATAAAAAAAGAAATCTTATCATTTTTCGAACTCAACGACGACAAAAGCTTGTCGCTCAATCAAGTTCACAAAGCCTTTGCCGTTCGTGACCGCAGTACAAAAGAACTTTTTGCTACCCTAGTTGAAGAACTAACTAAAGACAAAAAACTGATTCGTCAAAAAGACGGCAATTATATCATAGACCGTGTCACTGAGTTTGTGACAGGGAAAATCGACCATGTCAATGCAAGATTTGCCTTTGTGGTAGTAGATGGTCGTGAAGATGACGTTTGGATTTCAAGCCAAGACCTCAATGGAGCTATCGATGGCGATATTGTCAAAGTATTGGTTTCAGCAAAACGTAAAAAAGGCTCTGACCGTGCAGAAGGCGAAGTGGTAGAAATCTTAGAGCATGGTCGCTCCGAAATCGTGGGAACTATCGAGTTACTCCCTAATTATGCTTTCGTCTCACCTGACTCTAAGCGTTTATATCAAGACATTTTTGTGCCTAGAGAAGCACTCAAAGATGTAAAACATGGCGATAAAGTGATTGTAAAAATCACAAAATGGCCTCTTGGCGAACGCAAAATGGAAGGTATTATTCAGGAAGTATTGGGTAAGGCTGGCGAAAATAATACCGAAATGCACGCAATTTTGGCAGAGTTCGGTTTACCATACCATTTCCCTGAAGGTGTTGAACAAGATGCTGAAGATATTTCAGAACAAATCTCTGAAGCTGAAATTTCCAAGCGTAGAGATATGCGTGGAATCACTACTTTTACAATTGACCCTGTAGACGCTAAAGACTTTGATGATGCCTTGAGCTTTGAACAACTCGAAAATGGTAATTATCAAATCGGTATCCACATCGCCGATGTAACGCATTATGTTCAGCCAAACACTATTTTGGAGCAAGAGGCTTTTAAACGTGCTACATCTGTGTATTTGGTAGACAGAGTAGTGCCAATGCTTCCCGAAAAACTATCGAATGGCTTGTGTTCATTACGTCCCAACGAGGACAAATTAACTTTTTCAGCCATTTTTGAAATTACATCAAAAGGTAAAATCAAAAACGAATGGTTTGGTCGCACAGTAATTCACTCTGATAAGCGTTTTACCTACGAAGAGGCACAGGAAGTATTAGATCTGAATAATCCTCCTGCCGAAGCGCCAGTTACTATCAACGAAACTACAGACGTTGCGACACCCGCTGAAGAAGTAAAGCCCAAACGTGGTCGTAAGAAAAAAGTAGAAGAACCTACTACGCCAGACGTTCCGTTTTTACATGAATTGACTGTTCTCAACAACCTTGCACACATCATGCGTGCCGAGCGTTTTGCTAACGGTGCTGTAAATTTTGAAACAGTTGAAGTAAAATTCAAATTGGATGAAAATGGTAAACCTTTAGGTATCTACCAAAAAATCCGTAAAGATGCTCATAAACTTATCGAAGAATTCATGCTTTTGGCCAACAAACGTGTGGCTGAGTATGTGTATAAACTTCGTAAGAAAGAGCCTCGCAATACCATGGTGTATCGTATCCACGAAGCACCAGACCCTGAAAAACTTCGTACGTTTTCTACCTTTGCCAAGAAGTTTGGTTATTCGGTAGCAACAGAAGCCGCACAAATCAGTAGTTCTTTCAATCAACTGATGGAAGGTATTGAAGGAAAGCCAGAGCAAAATATTTTGGAGAGTTTGGCGGTACGTACCATGTCCAAAGCCAAATATAGTACAGACCCTATTGGTCACTTTGGTTTGGCATTTCCGTTCTACTCACATTTTACGTCACCAATTCGTCGTTATCCAGACATGATGGCGCATCGTATGCTACAGCACTATCTCGACGGAGGTGATCCACTCGAAAGAGCCGCATGGGAAGTACGATGCAAACATTCTTCTGAAATGGAAAAACTTGCCAGTGAAGCCGAACGCGCTTCAATCAAGTACAAGCAAGTGGAATACATGAGTATGATGGAAGAAGAACGTGTATGGGATGGTATCATTTCGGGCGTAACCGAGTTCGGTATTTTTGTAGAAATTACCGAAACAGCTTCAGAAGGTATCGTTCGTATGGTCGATTTGAAAGATGATTTCTATGATTTTGACAGAGACAACTTCCGTATTGTAGGTCAGCGCAACGGCAAAGTATATACTTTTGGCGATAAAGTTCAGGTACGAGTAAAAGAATGTAATTTAGCTCGTAGAACGATGGATTTATTGCTAGCAGGCGCTAATGAAAGCCGTGGTGGTGGTAAAAATGACAAAGAACGCTTTAATTCTCGTCACAAATCTAAATCAGACTCAAGAGGTAGAGATAGCAGAAAAAGAGACTACAAAGGCGGTAAAGACAACAAACAGGGCAATGACCGTAAAAAACGTAAATAAGGTTGTAGCATTCTAAGCAATATAAATCATCTTAAAATTTCATCAAAAAAGCGGTCGGAAATAACTTTTCCGACCGCTTTTTTGATACTATAATGATAGAGATTTAGACGCAAAGCATTACGTATCTATATTGAATACAAATTTTAAATAATCACTCAATTGATTCTTTTTGTTAGAATATATTTTTCAAGTACTAAGCTGGAACAATAATCTGGCTTGCTTCCAACAAAGTATTTGTCGTAATTTCGGAAAATGACTCTTCAGGTTTTTCGGTTAAATGTATCGTTTTTACCCCCGCACGATGTCCCGCTTTAATATCTCGGTGCGCATCGCCAATCATCCAAGATTGGTCTGGATCAATTTTGTATTTGGCAATAGCCTTTTCTATCATTAATGAGCCAGGCTTGCGAGTAAGAGATGCCGAGTTGAAATTCTCATGATGAGGGCAAAAATACAAATCATCCAATAGGTGTCCACATTGCTCTTGAAAGTAATTATGACACATCCAAACATCATCGCGCGTGTAAATACCCTTCGCAATACCTGACTGGTTTGTAATAACAATCAACAAGTAGCCCGCAGCCTTCAATCGCTCCAATGCTTCCACTGTTCCTTCAGGAATAATCAAATCTTCGATGCGATAAACGTAGTCCACTCTATCTACGTTTAAAACACCATCTCTATCTAAAAAAATACACTTATTCATATCCTTACAAAGTTAAGCAGTTTTATATAAAAATGGTCAATTGATGTGTTTTCAAAATGAAAGATGAAGCTCCAATAGGTTTTTATATAATTTATCGAATATTTTTTTTAATAAAAATTACAAATAATAACTACTTTTCAAACTTTTATTCCCGATAAATCTCCAAATTTGATTGAAAGGTAAAAAAAAGGCTCATCAGAAATATCTGATAAGCCTTTTTAGGAAGCATATTACTTACTAAGCTACTTTATTCCAAGGAATACCAAGTAAAATCAATAACAAGCCTAATCCAAAGAAAATCAAGGCATTATTGAATTTTTTAGCATCGTTGGTTTCACGCTTGTTTTTTGAATGACCCACCGTAATCAATACCAAAGCAATAATCATAGTGAATACGTGCTCAACAGCAATTTTACGATAAAAAGCATTGCCCATTACTTCTTTCATACCCATTTCGAATGCTTTTGCTCCGAAAGGACTCACAAAGTAAAGAACTACGCCTAGTAACAATTGAGTGTGGCATGAAATCATAAAGAAAAGACCCAATTTACGATCACCATCTGAAAACTGCGCTTTAGAAGTTTTGCCCATAATGGCACTAATCGTTGTGGCCAAACCCAACATTAACACAAGCCAACGAAGGTAAGAGTGAGAAGTTACTAGAATCTCGTACATAATAATATGTTTTTTGTTTGTTAAATATTCAAAGTGGCGCTATCAAATAGATTTGCTGTGCCAAAGATAATCAACAAAAAAATCGGACTATAGGTTATTCTCGAAAATTCTCAATTATTTGTTATTTCATTTCGCTTTCAATCTTTGATGTTGAGCTAAATTTCTCTTTCATCAAACAATTCTTTCTCATTTTGGCTTAACTTTAAAGTAGAACAAAACCTTCTCATTTTGAAAATTTAACAAACTAATATCAACTCTATGAAAAAAAGTTACTTCTTGCCAATAGCCTGCATAGGCTGTCTATTTTTAGGAGCTTTTATTAGCCAAAAACTTGAAAATCAACCTATCACCACCAATGTCATACATCACGCTCAATCACTATTAGGATTAGAGTTTTCGGAAGCCGAAGCTGATTCCATGATTTTTGATGTGACTGATAATAGGCGGAATTTTGAAGAAATTCGAAAAATATCTATCAATAATGAGGTTGCCCCAGCTATTGCCTTTAATCCTTTACCTATAGGATTTACTTTTGACAAAACTCCCTCAAAGTTTATCCCCTCAACGAACCCTAGCGTTAAACTTCCTATAAATAAAAGTGATTTGGCTTTTATGAGTGTTCGCGAATTGGCTGAATTGATTCGGACAAAACAAATTAGCTCGTTGGAACTAACTCAGTTTTTCTTGGAAAGACTAAAAACCTATGACAAACAATTGGCGTGTGTGATTACACTTACAGAGGATTTGGCCATTCAACAAGCCCAAAAAGCTGACTCAGAAATAGCCAAAGGAAAATATAAAGGGTTATTACATGGTATTCCCTATGGTGCTAAAGATCTATTAGCTAAAAAGGGGTACAAAACCACCTGGGGCTCTGTACCATTCAAAGACCAAGTGTTGGACTATGATGCTACTGTAATTACTCGTTTAGAAGAAGCTGGCGCTGTGCTTTGTGCCAAACTAACACTCGGAGAGCTAGCTTGGGGAGATGTTTGGTTTGGAGGAACAACCAAAAACCCTTGGAATCTCAAACGAGGGTCATCAGGCTCGTCGGCAGGTTCGGCATCCTCTGTTTCGGCAGGACTATTACCATTTGCCATTGGCTCTGAAACTTTAGGCTCTATTGTATCGCCTTCTTCCGAATGTGGAACTACTGGACTTCGCCCAAGTTTTGGTCGTGTACCTCGTACAGGCGCAATGGCTTTGAGCTGGTCGATGGACAAACTGGGTCCTATTTGTAGAACGGTCGAAGATTGTGCGATTGTCTTTAATGCTATCAAAGGAACCGACGGAAAAGACCTCAGCACGATTGATGCTTCGTTTAGCTTTAATGGTAATAGAAAAGATTTGAAAGGTATCCGAATCGCTTATTTGAAAAAAGATTTTGACCGAAATTACCCTACCAAGACCCATGATTCGCTATCCTTGGTAACTTTACGCAAATTAGGTGCTGAGTTAATACCGCTTGAACTTCCTAACTATCCTGTAGGAGATATGACTATTATCCTCAGTGCCGAAGCAGCCACAGCATTTGATGAGCTAACACGCAATGGAAAAGATGATGCTATGGTCAGACAAATCAAGAATGCTTGGCCAAATTCATTCCGTGCGTCTCGTTTTATTCCTGCGGTAGAATACCTACAAGCCAATCGCCTCCGTACCAAGCTTATTCAAGATATGGAGACTAAACTCAAAGATATAGACGTTTATATTTCACCAGCTTTTGGCAATGCCAATTTGACACTCACTAATTTGTCGGGGCATCCATGTGTCGTACTACCCAATGGATTCCGTTCTGAAGGACGCCCAACAAGTATCACTTTTATGGGAAAATTGTTTGGTGAAGGTAAACTATTAGAAGTTGCCAAAATTTATCAAGACGCTACCGATTTTCACAAAAAGCACCCAGACTGGCTCAAGAAATAACTATTTTCATTGTAACTTCAACTATTGAGTGAATGAGTAATTGAGCGAATGAGTGATTATTTTTTAATCTATAATTTACAAAGCATTGCGTCTGAGGGGATAGATATTTGTAAAAATCACTCAATCATAACCCACTCAATCACTCAATATTTATACGATATGCGATTTACTTTTTTTATCTGCTTGTTATTTACGGCTTTTCGTTTTCAGGACATTTCTCAGAAAGAAGCTATTCGTCAGATGATTGCAACCGAAAATGCATTCTCACAAATGGCATTAGATAAAGACACACCAACTGCTTTTCTCCATTTTTTGGCACCAGATGGCGTAGTTTTTGACAAAGGAATGCCACAAAATGGCTTGGAAACATGGAAAAACAAAAAACATCAAGGCTTATTACAATGGCAACCTATCTATGCAGGAATGGCGCTTTCGGGCGATTTGGGCTATTCTATTGGTAATTGGCAAGCTTCGGCTAATGTACAAACGGCAGCCTCCGCAACTGGTACTTTTGTAACGCTTTGGCAAAAGCAAAACACAGGAGATTGGCGTGTTCGTGCCGATATTGGTGTTGCACATAAAGCCAATTCCAACCAAGTACTCAAAGAAAGATTTAGTACCTTCAAACCATCAAGTAACTCGGTGATTCAAGCAGAACGTTTTGTATTTATGAAGGATTTCTATTACTGGAAAAATGCTCAAACTTCATTGAACCCACACGAACCGCACCTTGCTGAAAGCGTCTTACTAATCAGAGATAACAACATACCAATAGAGGGAAAAGCCAATGCTGTTACTTTTTTACAAAAAAATTACCAGAAAAAACTCGTTTATACAGGTCTCAAGACTATTGTATCACAAGCTACCGACTTTGCCTGTGTTTATGGAAACATTTCAGGAAAAACTCAAGATAAAGACATCAAAGGCAGTTTTCTGAGAATATGGCAACAAGAATCAAAAAATACTTGGAAAATCGTGGTCGATGTAGAAACAATTCAATAAGAGTTTGTCTCTTCATCAACCTATTTCATACACACTACTACGAAAACTTACCTCACTCATTTACGTTAACCATTTAGCTTATGTACGCATTAAAAAACTGCAAAATTTATACTTCTTCAAAAATTCTTGAACAACATGCGATTATCATCAAGGATGAAAGCATTTTTCAAATTATCCCTGAAGAACAAATTGATAGCGAGCTATCAATTGTAGATATGAGAGGATATTCTATTGCTCCATCATTTATAGATATTCAAATCTATGGTGGTGGCGGTAGTTTATTCAATTCAAGCACAAGTATTCAGACAATTCAAAAAACCTATCAAGAAATACGGCGCTCGGGAACTAGTCACTTCCAAATTACCCTTTCCTCCACACCTCTCGACAAAATACTGGAGGCTATTCAAGTTGCTAAAGACTATTTGGCGCAAGGGGGAAAAGGCTTGGTTGGCTTACACTTGGAAGGACCTTATTTTAGTTTTCCTAAACGAGGTGCACACGTAGCCGAATTTATCAGAAAGCCCACCAATGAAGAACTCATTCAAGTGGTAGAGGCTTCCAAAGATATACCTACCTACATGACTATTGCTCCAGAGGAGTTTACCGATGAACAACTAAAATATCTTCTTGAAAGTCATATTATTATCTCTGCTGGGCATAGCTCTGCTACCTACCAACAAGCTACAGAAGCTTTTGACAAAGGTATCAAGCGAGTTACCCATCTTTTCAATGCCATGTCGCAGTTTCAGAGCCGCGAACCGGGACTTGTTGGTGCTACGTATGATAGTGATGTTTGGGCTAGTATTATTCCAGATGGTGTGCACGTAAGTTACCCGACGGTAAGTATTTCGAAAAAAATGATGGGCGAACGTCTGTTTATTATCACTGATGCCGTTACTGAGGATATTTCTGGCGATTATAAATTTATTCACGCTGGCGATCGCTATGTTGATACCAATGGTATTTTATCAGGCTCGGCACTTAGTATGATTCAGGGGGTTATTAATTGTTACTTAAAAGTAGGAATTCCTCTCGACGAGTCCTTACGTATGGCTTCTACGTATCCAGCTCAAGCTATCCAACAAGACCAAACCTTAGGCAGAATAGAAGAAGGGTTTCAAGCCAATATGGTTATCTTCAACGAAGACTTAGAGGTTCAGGGAATTATAGAGCAAGGATACCTTGAGTGGTTTCTTGAAATTTAAGACCTAATACTTGCCAATATGTTGGGATACTTGCCAATCCTTACCTTATTTTGCATGTTCACAATGGCTGATTTTTTACATGCAATTACAATCTAAGCAACCCCATATTGGTACTACCATTTTTACGGTCATGTCTAAACTAGCCAATGACCATGGCGCACTCAATCTGTCACAAGGTTTCCCAAATTTTGAGTGCTCACCCAAGCTGATTGAATTAGTTGAAAAATATTTGCGCAAAGGCATGAATCAATATGCTCCATTATCTGGGATTCAGCCTTTGCGTGAAATTATTGCACAAAAAACATCAGATCTTTACGGTATTTCCTATCATCCTGACCTAGAAGTCACGATTGTTTCGGGTGCAACTGAGGCATTATACGCAGCTATCACAGCTGTGGTACAAACAGGTGATGAAGTTATTTTACTTGAACCCAACTACGATTCTTACGAACCAGCCGTTCGCCTCAATGGTGGCATTCCTGTATATGTTACGCTTACTCCAGAAAATAATTATCAGATTGATTGGTCAGTAGTAAAGGCTAAAATCACAGATAAGACAAAACTCATTTTGCTCAATACACCTCATAATCCAACAGGAACGGTTATGAGCAAAGACGACCTAGAGCAATTAGCCTCTATCGTTAAGGATACCAATATTTTTATCGTTAGTGATGAAGTCTACGAGCATATCATCTTTGATGGTCATAGTCATTGGAGTCCTATTCGTCATCCCGAGCTTCAAAAACGCACTTTTGTATGTGGGTCATTCGGCAAAACCTTCCATGTTACTGGCTGGAAAGTGGGCTATTGCTTGGCTCCACAGCAGTTAAGTGAAGAATTTAGAAAAGTGCATCAATGGCTAACGTTTTCGACGGTAACACCTATTCAATATGCTTTGGCAGAGTTTCTTCAAGAGCCCGATAACTATTTGTCAATCTCGCAGTTTTATCAAGAAAAAAGAGACAAATTTATAGCATGTATTCAAGGAAGTCGATTTGAATGGATTCCAGCAAGCGGAAGTTTCTTCCAATGTGTCAACTATGCCAAAATTACTGACGAGAACGATTTGACATTAGCACAACGACTTACAAAGGAAATTGGCGTAGCGAGTATTCCTGTTTCCGCTTTTTACCATCAAAAAAACGATTATAAAACCTTAAGATTCTGTTTTGCTAAAGACAATCAAACTTTAGAAATAGCAGGTGAACGATTGAGTAAATTATAACAAAACATTTATCAACATGAAAAAAATTATCAGTGGGTTCATTGGGATATTTTTATTGATTAGCACTGTGGCTTGTACCAAACAACCTAACTTAGCAGGACTCGACTTGGAAACTTGGAAATCAGACAGAGGGGGTTGTCAAGGAAAAAGATTGGCCATGTTAGAAAAAGTAAAAAGCCTGAAAGGAGAAATAAAAGGTGTTAGTGCCAACGATATGGATGATTATTTAGGAAAACCAGACATTCAACAGTTGGCCGACCGTAATCAAAAATACTATATCTACTTTTTTGAACCGGGAACACATTGTCAAAATAAGACACAGAAGTCTAGTGCGCTATCTATGAGTATCCGATTTAGTGCTATGGGAATCGCCACAGAAGTTACCTTTCAACATGGTACTCCATAAACCAAATATGAGTCATCCCTAATTTAGTGATTTAGCGATTGAATGAATGAGTGATTAATTTAAAATTTTCTAGCATTAGAGACGCAATCATTGCATCTTAAGCCAAGTAAAATCTAGCATAGTAGTATCAAAAAAGCGGTCGGAAAATATTTTCCGACCGCTTTTTTGATGAAAACTTTGAGAATAACCCCAATCTTAAAATTAGGGATAACTCATGTTTGTTTTATATTTTATAGTAACGTTGCCTAGAAACGTACAGGCAACACATAATATGAAGCAACTTCTACGCCTCTAATCTTAGCAGGATTCCAAGCATTCATTTTTCGTACAACTCTAATAGCCTCTGCACTTATTTGAGTATCGCCATTACTTTCTACAATATGTACTTTGCTAATTTCGCCATAACGTTCAACTAAGAACTTTACCAAAACAACCTCGCCCTTTGAACCTTTAGGTCTAATAAGGTTTTGAGCGATAAATCTACGAACCGCTTCATCACCTCCAGGAAATGAAGGTGCAATATCAACCTCATGATAAATAGAATCTCTATCTACGGGAGCGGCACTAACTCCAATTTCATAGCCTCTAGTATCAGATATATGCTGAGATGACGTAGAGGCCCAATTAAGTGATTTTTCTATATTGGAACGCTCTTGAGGTTTTATGGAAGATGAAGCATACTTACTCTTTTGAGCTTGTATCTGAAATGTAAGTAACGAGATTAAAAATAAAAGAAGGATCTTTTTCATGTGTTAATAGACTAATTCAAATGTAACTACTCAATTAATTATCAATCGGACAAACCCTGTCAGGTTCGTGCTCTTGACATCATTGGCGGTTGTAGTCAAGGGTAACACAAAAGACATAACTATTTATCTTGCAATTTGTTGGCTAACATTTCAAAAAATATGCCAAAAAGAAAAGTGAGAGTATTATGGAGAGTACGAAGATATGAAGAATAATGAGAGATTTAAAATAATTTCCTTTATTTTACCATTAATCCATTATTTTCTTTTTTTGTAATAAATACGACACGTAAAAAAAGTAAACCTTAACTAAAATAAGGTTTACTCATTTTTTGTTAATCTAAAATCCATCCTAAAATTGTGGATACCACAGAGATACCAAAGCTAAACAATAAAGGAGGTAAGAATCCATGAACATTGAAGCCTGTAACAAAATGTGATACCAAATACACGAGTATTACATTGATTACTAAAAGAAATAATCCAAGGCTTAACAAAGTAATGGGAAAGCTAATAATTTTGAGAACAGGCTTGAGGAAGGTATTGACAAAACCCATCGCTAGAGCCACCTTCAAGGATATAACAAAGTTGTCATCCTGAATCACGATACCGTCGATGTATTTGGCAAATACAAACACTGCAATCGCAATCAACAAATACTTAATGATGAAATTGACCATTGTATGTACAAAAGGTTTGAAGATAGTTGAGTATATACAGAATAGCTATTTACTTGCTATGTCTTGTACGAAGTACGTCAATGATTTCGTCAAAATCAATACCTCGTTGTTCTAGCAATACCAAATAGTGAAACAATAAGTCGGCAGCCTCGCCTTTAAACAAATCATTGTTATTGTCCATGGCTTCAATAACCAATTCGACAGCCTCCTCTCCTACTTTCTGAGCAATTTTATTGGTACCTTTTTCAAATAAACTTGCTGTGTATGATTTTTCAGAAGGATTATTTTTGCGCTCACGAATAACAGCTTTCAAGTAATTCAACCAGCCTGCCTGTCCTGGTGCATTTACCTCGTTCCAACAAGTATCAGCCCCTGTATGACAAGTAGGTCCAGCTGGGTTAACTTTAATCAAAAGCGTATCTTCATCGCAATCTTTAAGGATTTCGACTACATGTAAAAAGTTGTCAGATGTTTCTCCTTTTGTCCAAAGACGTTGTTTTGAGCGACTGAAGAATGTAACCACACCTTCTTTTTCTGTTTTCTCCAAGGCCTCTTGATTCATATATCCCAACATCAATACTTTGTCGGATTTGGCATCTTGAATAACGGCAGGAATCAAGCCTCCTTGTTTTTCAAAATCTAATTGCATAGCTTTTAATTGATAAATGTGTGAATGATGAATTGCGAACGATAAGTTGTAAATGTCATTATTCACAATTCATCTTCTACAATTTTGATTTATTTATAATCTTACTGAAATTCCTTGTTGTTGGAGATACTGTTTTAGTTCTATAATATCTATTTCCTTAAAATGAAAGATACTTGCGGCTAATCCAGCATCGGCTTTTCCTGTAGTAAATACTTCTGTAAAATGTTCCATAGTTCCAGCACCACCCGAGGCAATAATTGGAATAGAAGAGTTTGCAGAAACAGTAGCGGTAAGCTCATTGGCAAAACCAGCTTTTGTACCATCAGTATCCATAGAAGTCAACAGAATTTCACCCGCTCCACGGTCTTCCACTTCTTTTGCCCATGCAATAGTACGCAATTCGGTTGGTTTACGTCCACCGTGTGTATGCACAATATGTTCTCCATCTACAAAACGAGTATCAATCGCTACGATGATACATTGAGATCCAAATTGTAATGCTAACTCATTAATCAATTCAGGACGACGAACGGCCGAGGAATTAATAGAAACTTTATCGGCACCTGCATTTAATAAAGCCGAAACATCGTCGATAGAAGAAATACCTCCACCTACCGTAAAAGGAATATTGACATGACGTGCCACGTTACGTACCAAATCAATCAAGGTTTTACGGTTATCTACTGTTGCGGTAATATCCAAAAATACCAATTCGTCGGCTCCTTGTTCTGCATAAATTGCGCCCAATTCAACAGGGTCGCCAGCATCACGGAGATTAACAAAGTTGGTTCCTTTTACAGTTCTACCGTCTTTTATATCCAAACAAGGAATAATTCTTTTCGTTAGCATTGATAAGAAGTTGTAAGTAAACTTGATATTGTTTTCTATTTATGAAAATCGGCTAATTGCTTTAACGTAATACGCCCTTCGTAAATAGCTTTTCCTACGATTACACCAAAGACATTCATTTCGTTTAACTGAATAATATCTTTCAATTCAGATACCCCACCACTTGCAATGATATGTAAGTCTGCAAAACGGTCTTGAAGTTTTTGGTATAAATCAAAACTTGGTCCTTGTAACAAACCATCTTTGGCAACATCTGTCGAAATCGTGTATTTTGCTCCTTTAGCAATATATTCTCCTACAAAATCATAAACCGATTTTTCTGTTGACTCTTCCCAACCAGAAATGGCAATTTTTTCATCTTTGGCATCAGCACCCAAAATGATTTTTTCACCACCATATTCTTGCAACCATTTTTCAAACAACTCAGGATTTTTTACTGCTACACTACCACCCGTTACTTGTTTTGCACCATAATCAAAAGCCAATTGAATCATTTCATCTGACTGTACTCCTCCTCCAAAATCGATATGTAAGCTGGTTTTGTTGGCGATTGTTTCAAGAACTTTATGGTTGATAATGCGTTTTTGTTTAGCACCATCTAAGTCAACCAAATGTAAACGCTGAATACCTGCATCTTCAAATGACTTGGCCACCTCTAAAGGGTTTTCATTATAAGTTTTTTTCAGAGAATAATCTCCTTGAGTAAGACGTACACACTTGCCATCGATAATATCAATTGCTGGAATAATCTGAATCATCGCAATATTGTTCTGTTTATGTTGAGCTGCAAGTCAAAGGCTTGAGCAAAATGATTTCTTTTATATAGTTACAGCTTTAGGAAGTTTTCCAAAATCAGCTGACCTTCTTTGCCACTAATTTCTGTGTGAAATTGTGCTGCATAGAAGTTGTCCTTTTGTAGCATTGCCGAAAATGGTTGTACATAATTACACTCAGCAACAGTATAAGGACTCAATTCGGCAAAATAACTATGTACAAAATACATATAACTATCCTCACGCAAACCTTGAGTCAATTCAGTTTTGAGATTGTAAATATTGTTCCAACCCACATGAGGAACTTTGAAATTTGTAGAATCGAATCTCTTCACATCTAAATCAAAAATTCCCATACAAGTAGTATGATTCTCTTCAGAATGGCGGCACATCAATTGCATACCTACGCAAGTTCCGAGTACTGGTTGTGTCAAAGAAGGGATTACTTTATCCAAGCCTTTTTCTCTTAAATAACTCATGGCTGTACTTGCCTCACCCACCCCAGGAAAAATCACTTTATCAGCAGTACGAATTTCTTGCTCATCGTCGGTCCAAAGATAAGATGCTCCTATACGGTCCATAGCGTACATGACACTCTGAACGTTACCAGCATTGTACTTAATAATTACAGTTTTCATTTACGGTAAATTTATGGTCAGGCTTATCGATTAGAGCCTTCAAAGTAATTTTTAGGATACTGCCAAAATACAAAAAGCCTGACTCGGTAAGGAATCAGGCTTTTTGTATATTTTGAATAATTCAATTCTTCAAAATGGCACAAACACGCATCAGCCCATTCCCGATTAGGAAATCAAGTGGTGATGATGATGTGTAATTGTGCTGTTCATGGCGCAAAGTTAGACGAAGAATATACAAACACCAAGTATTATCTATCTATTTTTGCATTTATCTGCGATTCAAGTATTTACAATATCCTTAAAACAAGCTCATTTGCTCTATTTTGGGTAAAAATTTCGGTGGGATAATCTCCAAATTACAATGTAAATTCAGTTCTTGAATCCAATAATTTGCCATTTCTGGTGCTATGGTATTTTCGCAGATATGGACAAAAATGTATAATTCTTCCAAGCCCTTATCCAACCACTGTTTGATTCTCTGTACCCATTCGTCTATTCGTTTATAATCAGAAGGATGCTCATTGCCAACCCAACGAATCATTGCGGTAGTGGTACTCAGACTTTGATGACAAACATCTCGTCGTCCCGCCACGTCGGTTATTACTGTTCCAACTTGATAGGATTTGAGCATCTGAAGGGTATTTTGCCAAATGGTTGGGTTTTTAAACCAATCCTCGTTTCTGAATTCGACCGAAAACTTTAATGACTGAGGTATAGATTGAATATATTTCTCCAAAATAGGTAGTTGTCTTGGACCAAATTGTGGGGCTAATTGCAAAAAACTAGAACCAAGCTTATCTCCTAGTGTCAAGATATTATCACAAAACAACTGACTCAGCTCTTGTGCATTTTGGAGTTGTTTATCATGCGAGATAACCTGAGGAAATTTTGGGCAAAATAAAAATCCATTTTCCGTTTCGGCCATCCAGCGCTGAATGGTTTCTTCATTGGGTATTTGATAATGTGTCACATTCAATTCAATCGTATTGAATTGTTTGGCATATAAAGAAAGGTAATCTTGATTCTTGGCATTAAACGGATATATTTTCCCATTCCAATCTTTATTTGCCCAAATGGGACATCCTATCCAGATTTTAGGTTTTGTTGATTTTGTTCCAGTCAATACCTCCAAGTTAAAGGCATTATCTTGTAAGAGGGTAAAATCGACACGCTCTACATCAAATTTTGAAAGTTTTCCAAAGTCCATTTCATTAATTGCTTTTCTCTATCCAATTCCACAATAAAGTTACCATATAAAGCAAAAATCCCACTATTGCTAGTGGGATTTTCGTTATTCATTGTACTCAATAGTTTAGACACAGAAGCAAAAAACAGCACTTATCTACTGAATATACTTCTGTGTCTTTAGGCTATTGATTATTTTGGGTCTAAACCTTTTTCGATTCTGAACAAAACATCTTGTAAGTGATACTTAGTCATTTTGTCTTGAATCAATGGCAAGCTTGCTTTTACTTCGTCTCTCAATGCCAACAAGTGTCCACGACTTACTGATACAATATCAGTTTTGCGAGGATCAACCGCTGGAGGAACAACTGTGCCTCTGAATGAGAAACCACCAGACATAGAAGCGCCAGAAGCGTTTGTCGTTGCAATCAATTTCTCAACATAGTTCTTCTGCAAGTTACGACGGAAGCTATCTGTTGCTTTTTTAGTTTTAAGCTCAGCAAAAACGTTTGATTTTACATCTGTCAACATTTCGTCGATACCGTAAGCTGTTGGATATTTTGATTGAGTTTCAACCAAACGCTGTAAACGGTCGATAGAGAAAATACTTGACAATGCAGCATCTTGAATTCTTGAGATAGCATCCAAACCTTGGTCAGGGCGAATACGAGAAAGGATTTTCTCTTCCAATAACCAAGTTGGTGTATCAAACACATATTTGTTCAACCAAGTGATCGCTTCTTTTTGAGTAGCTTTTGGCGTTGGCTCATATACAACACCTGTTTGGTCTGCTGACTTTGGTGTTTCAAAAATACCACCAACGTTTTTCACTACGTGACCGATATAACGACGATACTGCGTAACAATTTCGTTATATGATTCAGTCAACATATCATAATCTTGAGCTTCTTCTTTTGTCCAATCAATCAAGTTTGGTACAATACGCTTTAAATTTTTGATACCATATTCACTTGCCAACATGTTGTTGTCACCCAAACATTCGCTTTGAGAGCGAGGGTCATAAGGGTTCGTTTCAGTACCAAACCAAATTCTTGGATTCTTCGCAATTTCTTGAATAAACTCTTTACTCAATGTTTTTTGGTCGTCTTCTGGAGTAGCACCATCCAATGTTTGGTATCCCCATTTGATTGCCCAAATATCATATTCTCCAATTCTTGGATACAAATCTTTTACGCCATCTTCTGGCTGTGCCACGTAGTTAAAACGAGCATAGTCCATAATAGATGGAGTGTGACCGTGTTCTGCAATCCATTTTGGATCACGAAGTTTCTCAACAGGAACTGTGCTACTTGAACCGTAGTTGTGACGTAAGCCCAAAGTGTGACCAACCTCGTGGGATGATACAAAACGAATCAAATCACCCATCAACTCATCATCAAATTTGCTTTTACGAGCACGTGGGTCTACGGCAGCCGCTTGAGTCATATACCATTTTTTTAACAACTTCATTACGTTGTGATACCAACCAATATGACTCTCCAAAATTTCACCCGAACGTGGGTCATGAACGTTTGGACCGTAAGCATTCTCAATATCAGAAGCAAAATAACGAACCGCCGAATAACGAGCATCCTCAAGGCTAATCGTTGTGTCGTTATCTGCCAAGATTTCACCACGGATAGCGTTTTTCCATCCAGCAGCTTCAAACGCTTTTTGCCAATCATCGATACCAGCTTTCAAGTATTTTCTCCATTTTGCAGGAGTAGCTGGGTCGATATAGTAAATGATTGGTTTTTTAGGCTCGATTATTTCCCCTTTCTTTTGTTTTGCTGCATCTTCAGCATTTTTAGGCTCTAATCTCCAACGAACCGCAAAAGTTTGGTCTTCTGTTCTTTGTGAGTTTTCATCAAAAACAGTGTAACCATTTGCAAAGAAACCAACACGAGAGTCGAAGTTACGTTTCTTCATTGGTACCTTTGGCAACAAAATCATTGAAGTATTCACTTCCATTGTCATTACTCCTGTTGTAGCTACCGAAGGCAAAGAAACCGAAGGCATTGAACTAGGAGCACCAGGCGTAGAAGGCGCACCGTTATAAGTACGAACCGCTCTAATCTCAGTATTGATTGGATATGTCTTGATAGAAGTCAAATAAGTACGATCAGGAGCCAACGTAGTCAATTTATACGCAGACTTAATCATAGGTGGTAATGAAATAATTTGGTTTTCACTTTTGAAGAAATCCGAAATATCAATTACCGTATTTGTAGATTTTGAAACAGAATCCTTTTTGAAAGCTTTTACTTCAAATGCTTGAGCAATAGGGTCAACATTCGAATTACGAACAGCCTTGTAGATTGGTTGCGTTGAATCAGCAGAAACGTTGATATACTGAACACCACGCAAGAAAACCTTATTGTCTGGTCCTTTTTCGAAACGAATCACCTGACGATTGAGCATTTCACCACCATAAGCTGGCAAACCTACCGAACCTGGTACTGTAGCAGATTTAGAAACGCGCGTTACAGTCATAATTTCACGTCCCATCAAAGAATCAGGAATTTCGAAATAGTACTTATCTTCAACTTTATGAACTGTAAACAAGCCTTTAGAAGTTTTTGCTTTGTCAGTAATAACTTCCTTGTATGGTTTTGGTCCAGGTTTAGGAGCATCAGCTTTTGGGGCAGCCACAGCCGCTGGCGCAGCAGCAGAGGCTTTAGCATCTCCTTTTTTATCTTGCGCCTGTGCATTTAATGCAATGCCAAGCGACAACATAGCCAAGGAAACTTTAGTAGCATTTTTTAGCATGTTGAATGGTTGTGTTTGAGTTAATTTACTTGTTTTAGTATGTGTTTTAGAAATAATCCAATAACGAAAATAGATTTTAATACACGAATTTAAAAACAGCTTGTGATGAATGGTAACAGTTTTTCGACGTGGCGTAAGGTATCGTTGACCAATGCTTTTATTTTCCAAACAAAACTTTAGCCCCACTATATCTCAAATACTCTGCTTTAACTCCCAACTCTTCAGATTGTTTCAAAATCTTTTGTGCATAATATTCTGAACAAGAACCATCCAAAATCAAAGCTTTATACTTTAATCCTTCTAAGTCTTCTAGTTTTCTGATTGCTTTATTGCCTATAATAATCCAGTCAAATATGACATTCGAAGCTACTTTTCGTTTATTGAGCCGAAAAGGAATATACAGTAATTTGTATTGTTGATAAGTCAGCACTCGAATGGCATTTGTTTGCAGCAAACTTTCACACAAAGTATCCTTGACTCCTTTTTCAGAAAAATAATTACTCAGCCTAAAACCTATTTCTTTCTTATTTTTAATAAAACCACTGTCGCCAATTATCAACACATTTGCTCCATCAAGCACACTTATGGCGTGTCCCTTCGGAATACTGTGGATAACTAGTTGTTTCTGTTCACTAATCCTAAATTGCTCCTCTATTTGTATCCAAATCAAGATTATAAGCAATAAAACACTACTTTTTATCCACACGAATGACTTAGTTATCCACAATGAAGCAATAGTTATCAACAAAGCAAATATGAAGCATACTTCCAATTTTGAAAAGTGTAAAAATTGTATCATTGAATGAGGTAATTTTTCCGTCATTTTAGCTGAAAAATTTAATAAGTCTGTCAGAGATTCTAAAAACCTTGCTAAGTATTCAAGTACAAAATATATCTTAAACAACTGTAAAACAGGATATATAACGATAAACAACAAGCCTACACAAAGCACCAAGGTAGAAAAGAATATAACAAAAGGATTTGCTAATAAGAAGTATAAAGGAAATTGATGAAAGTAATACACCGTCAGTGGAAAAGTAGCTAATTGGGCAGCAACAGACACACAGGTCAACTCCCAAAACCAATACAATATTCTTATATGAAAACCTTTGTGGACATCAGTTATCCACAATTTAACTAGTAATGGTTGAAAAAATAGCATTCCCAAAACTGCTAGATAAGAAAGTTGAAAGCCAACCTGAAAAATGAAATTAGGATTCCACAAAAGCAATACAAATGCCGAAAAAGCAACCGTATTATAGGTATTCTGTTTTTTGTGAATAAACTCTGCTATAAGTACCATCGAGAACATCAACGTAGATCGTAATACAGGAGATGATAGTCCTGTTAAAAAAGCATAAAACCAAAGCAAGCTTAAGACTACAAGCACAAAGGTTGTTTGTCCCCATCGGCTTTTTCTTTTCTTAATAAAGCCTAATAAAATAATCAGTACTTGATAAATAATCCCAACGTGCATCCCCGACACCGAAAGTACATGTATAGCACCTGCCGCCGAATAGGCTTGCATTAAAGGCGAATCCAACTCGTCTCTTACACCCAAGACCATAGCATTGACTACCCCATAAACAGATTTTTTTGGAATAGATTTGACAACAGCTCTATCTGCATAGCGATTCAACAGCATAGCGTAATAATAAATACTTTTATGTTCTGTTTCGCCTGTATATAAGAAGTCGCCTTTTCTGACATATTGTTGGTCAAAGATTTCCTGTAGCTCCATGTATCTCCGAAAATCAAATTCGTAAGGATTTTTTGGAGCTTCTATCTTTTGTAAGTGATTAATCAACCAGTATTTTTCTCCTAACTCTGGTTTTCTTTCTGCTTTCTTATCGATATACAATAAAGTTTTGCCATGGCTTGAATATATTGTATCATTTTTAATTACTTCTCTCACTTCAGCAATTGCCTTCCAAGTGTTTGCTTTTTCCTCTACCATTTCCACAATCTCCACTAAATGAATTGCTTTTGCATCAGTAAAATCGGAATAATGATTTTTGAAAAGAGTTTCTTTTTTTAGTTCAACAATCAAAATTCCCACTCCAACAATCATCAGTAAGCCCAACAATCCTGTTAGATTCTTTGAAAATTTTATGGAAGCAAAAATATATAAGACAAAAAGACATACCAGACTAACAAAAAGCCCAAGATAATACCCCTCAAAATAAGGAGCTAATAAAATACCAGCAATAAGGCATATCACATACCTCAAAAAAGGGAAGCGTGCAAAAGGTGTCATAACTATAATAATGATTCGGTGTAAAATCTCTAAGGTCGTCCAAACTCATTGGGTATCAATAAGATTTGAATATTTTCTGGATTTTTCGAAATTTTCCAGAATTACCATATCTAATATCCGTATCTTTGCGGATTAATCAAAATACACGCACGATAAATGTCTTCAGTGATTAGCGATAAATTAGATAAGTTCTTAAAAGGGAATTCGTTACCTAAAGTTCATAATAAAGGAGTACAGTTATTTCAAACCAAAGCTTGTAGGCTCGAAAGCATTCAATTGGAAGGCGATGGAGAAGCTAAATATCAAGTAAAAAGCGAATCTGGCCCCAAACTCTATCAAGTTGACATCAAAAATTGGAATGGTCCGATTATACGAACCAAATGTAACTGTGAATATGACTGGGGAGGTATCTGTAAGCACCGTGTAGCTGCTCTTTTATCTTTGAAAGAATATATCAAAACGAATCCTACTTCGTCAAAAGTCTCTACAACTGCCCCAAAACCAAAGTTTATTACAGCTCAACATATTCTTAAAATTGGCTCGTTTGACGATTGGTCTCTAAAGCAATTGGCGCAGGAAGAAGATTGGAAAAAACGTAACGATAATCTCTTTCAGGTCAACATTACCCATGCACTCAATGGGGTTGCCGAAGTGGATGTATCTATCAAAAAAGAAACTTTTCATGTAAAGGTTGAACGTTTACGTTTTAACCAAGAAATTTTCACGTCTTGTACTTGTCATACTTCTATCGACTCACAGCTTTGTGTTCATAAACTTCAAGCTATTTTAGCCATTCGAGAAAAATATGGTACGTATAATCCATTTGATAAAATGCGTGATTATACTTCCGAAAAGAATAAGCTTCTGCAAGAATATGGCTTTAGCTTAGAAGATGATTTAAAAGGGAAATTCGATTTTAAAATCAATCAAGATGGCTCTGTTACCTTAGTCAAGCTAGACAAAAGCATTCAAAAAATTAGCTCCTATCAAAACTGGCGTATTATCAACAATAAGATTTTCCGTCCAGAAGAGTATGCTTTTCAGATTAATAACGATGATACTAGCCTTCAAGAAACTCGTGAGATTATTTATGTAGTGCATTTTAAAGATGCCAAATATCTCAACGATGTCCAATTTGAGGTACATTCTTGTAAAATTAACGGACAAGGCAAAATGTCAGGCTTTAAATCATTTGACACTGCTCAGTTCAAAGACTTTCCTCAATTGTCTGACGAAGATCTACAGATAATTCATACTATCAATAGCATCAATGCAGATGGCATTCAATCTTTTGCTAAAAGAAAAGAAATTCGCCTCAATTACTTCCATGATTACCTTGATCGAGAGCAAGTTTCGGCTGATACTTTACCGATTATTGAGGAATATCTGAGCAAACAACTAGATAAGGTTTTTCACTTGCTAAAAGGTAGAAAGGTCTTTCTTGCCAGTTCACCATATTTCAATTCTCATCACGAATTAACACCTATTACATTGTCGAGCGAGAGAATTATACCATTCTTTACTCTTCGTCAAGATTCAGAATTTATTATCTTAGAAGGATATACTCGTATTCTCAAAAAACGTATTAGACTAGCTTCATTAATTAATCTAAATAGTTTTTGGATACGTGAGCATGGAGAACAATTACATAAAGTAGCATCACCCGAAATTGCCAATCTTTTACATTATCTCGAGAATCAAGGAGTTATTAAGGTAAAAAGAGAGGATTTTGAAGGTTTTGTACATGACTTTATTATTCCTCTAAGCCAGAAATTCGATTTAGAAATAAATCTACAAGAACATATTCAAAAAGAAGCGCTACAATTTATTGAAGCCAAACTGGTGCTTAAGGAAGAGGAAAATAACCTCATTTTTGTCCCAAGATTTGTTTACTCTCAAATATTACCCGAAGAGCCTGTTACTGAAATCATAACCCCAAAACGTGGTTCTAAAAAAGCTATTGAGCCTAAAAAAGAACCAATCCAATACGAGTTTACTTATGATCATAAATCTAGTCGCCTAGACTATCTTAATGGCGATATTCTTATACAAGAACGAAACGCAGTTTTAGAAAAGGAAATCTTCGAAAAGATTCAGTTATTGCACTATGAATTCCAGTCACAAGGGCAGTATTCTTTTTTTCATTTAAGCTTCAACGATGTACTCAAAAACGATTGGTTATTTACCTTTTTTGAAGAAATGAAAAAAGAAGGTATCAAAGTTTTTGGTACTCAAGAATTAAAAAAATTCAAATACAATCCTAATAAGGCTAGCTTCTTTGTAAAAACTAGTTCGGGCATTGATTGGTTTGATATGAAAATTGAAATCGTATTTGGTGACCAAACAGTTTCTCTCAAAGAAATCCAAAAGGCTGTTTTGAAGAAACAAAATTATGTAGAACTAAAAGATGGTACATTAGGAATTTTGCCTGAAGAATGGCTGATGAAATATGAGCATATTTTTAAGCTAGGTAAAATCAAAGGTGAAAATTTACAGGTATCTAAGCTTCATTTCTCATTACTCGACGAACTAGGTGCAGATATTGATAATTTTGCTATTCAGCAGGAATTATTTGAAAAAAAGCAAAAATTGCTCAATTTCAAGCAACTTCCAAATGTGGCTGTTCCTCACAATGTAAAAGCGACTTTACGTGACTATCAGCTTGAAGGATACAAATGGCTTTCCTTTCTTGACGAATTCAAATGGGGAGGTATTCTAGCAGACGATATGGGTCTTGGTAAGACTTTGCAGATGTTGACTTTTTTGCAAGAACAACAAAATCGACATAAGGATACTACGAATCTTGTTATTTTACCTACTACTCTAATCTTCAACTGGCAAGCTGAAGCAAGTAAGTTTTGCCCAGATTTGAAGCTTTTTGTGCATCGTGGCGGTACTCGCCAAAAAAACAATCATCATTGGCATGAGTACGACATTATTCTCACAACTTACGGAATGGTACGTTCTGATATTGAACTATTCAAGTCTTTTCCGTTCAATTATGTTGTTCTTGATGAATCACAGGCCATCAAAAACCCTGATTCATTGATTTCAAAGGCTGTAAAACAACTTAATGCCACCAACCGCTTGGTTATGACAGGTACACCTGTTGAAAATAATACATTTGATTTATTTTCTCAAATGGAGTTTATTAACCCTGGTTTATTAGGGAGCCAAGAGTTTTTCAAATCTGAATTTGCCACACCAATCGACAAAGGACAGGATAAAATACAAGCAGCACACTTACGTAAAATTGTTTATCCATTCGTTTTAAAAAGAACTAAAGAAGAAGTAGCTAAGGATTTACCAGAAAAAACAGAAAGTATTATTTTCTGTGAAATGGACAAAAAACAAAGAAAAGTTTATGATTCTTACAGAGAAGACTACCGTCAGAAATTAGTAGAGAAAATGGCTGCTGATGGTAAAGAAAAAGCTTCTTTTTTGATTCTTGAAGGTTTGCTAAAACTACGTCAAATTTGTGATAGTCCGGCTTTAATTAACACAGAAATTCCTCTTGAAAATAATTCGGCTAAATTAGACGAAATTGTACGTGAGATAGAAGAGAATGCTGGAAATCATAAAATTTTGATTTTCAGTCAATTTCTCAAAATGTTAGATTTAATTAGAGAACATCTTGAAAAGCATCATATTTCTTATGAATATCTCGATGGTAAAACACAGGACAGAGAAGATCGTGTAAATCGTTTTCAAGAAGACGAAAACTGTCGGGTATTCTTGATGAGTCTAAAAGCTGGTGGCGTGGGGATCAACCTCACAGAGGCCGATTATGTTTATTTGATTGATCCATGGTGGAATCCAGCTGTTGAGCAACAAGCCATCGACCGTACACACCGTATTGGACAAAAGAAAAATGTATTTGCCTATCGAATGATTTGTAAAGATACCATAGAAGAAAAGATTCTTTTATTACAAGAAAAGAAGAAAGACTTAGTAAAAGACCTCATTAGCACAGAAGAGGGTTTTCTGAAAAAACTTTCTCAAGACGACATCATCGATTTATTCTCTTAATACATGAAAAGCTGGTTTATCCAGCTTTTCTTATTTTATTCAATTAATATCTTTTGGGTCAACATATTGCTAGTATTCCACCATACTGAAACAATAGCTAAACCCTTATAGGTATCTTCTTTCAATCGAATAACATATTTTTTATCACTATTTTGTTGTAATTCGTAGGATACAGAAATTCCATTTACCGTATGAATCTCAATATAAGGTAGATCTTCTCTCGTCCAAATAAGCAACAAGGGTTGATTTTTTGAAAATAAGGATGGATATATACTAGTTTGCTGTCCTGAGTCTGTCCACTCCGTTTTCAGCGCTATAGGCTTAAAACAGGTTTTAGTTGAGTCATTATCAACTTGACAAAGTCTGTAATAATTTATACCTATTTCAGGCTGTTTATCTATTAGCTTATATAACTTCTCTGACTTTGTATTTCCTTGCGAAATTACCTTCCCAATTTCTTTAAAATCAAGCATATTACTACTTCTTTCAATAGAAAAATAATCATTGTTTAATTCCTCAATAGTAGTCCATTTCAATTGAACAATTTGATTAATTAGTATCTCACCTGTGAAGCTACTTAAAGTAATAGGAGTTGGCATGAGTTGATAGGAAAGGCTAAAATTATCAATCGCTGATGAGGTACGAGTCGGGTTAGAAGCATTTAATGGGTTTGTTGACGCCGATAATGTTACGATTCTAATCCATACTTTTTGATTTTGATTATTAACAGATGCAGGAAGAGTAGTGTTTATACGATTACTAAAAACCTGATTCATTCCGGTTGTATGACCTGTTGATATTGTTGAAAAAGCAGATGGGTTATCTCCTATACCATAATCGACTGACCATATTGTTTGTCTTTCACCATTTGTATCGTCTAAAGATTGTAGATCAAATGATAGTTGAAAGTTTTGAAGTGCTTGTGTATTCGCTATGCACAATACAAAAGCAGCCCCTGGGTCACCTAATGTAGAACTTTGTCTTACACCTAAGGCTCTGTCAGGCTCACTTGCTTGCTGTACATAATTCCCTATTAATGAGCTTTTGAAAGAAGCAAAATTTTTGAATTTTGCAGTAGTATTTTTCCAATAGGTTCCATTAGCCCCTATAACTGTAGGTGTTGGTGTTGCTACAAAATCACTAGTAACATCATTCCCTAAACTATGTGAGTTTGCACCAGTTCGAATGGACCATCCTTGAGGTAAACCAGAAGCTAATTGATTAAAACCTTGGCTATAGTTAGTCCCAGATAATGTAATTTGAGCTACTAATGTATAATTAAAGGTGCAATACACTAGCATGTAGAGTAGATATTTCATAAAATGGAGAAAAACTATTTATAAATACAATTATACTTTAATTTAGCAAAGTATAATTGTATAATCAAGAGTTTAAGAATAAATTAAAGATTATTTTATTCTTAAAAAAAATTTGTATATCTAGAAAGCTTTCAAACGTCATTACTGTACTTCAAATATAATTCATTTTATATAGGAAGTCTTCTATCTATCATTAAAGATAGGCAAGGTAATAGCAATATTTCGTAGGCATTTTATATTCTATGTTGATTTCGGAGTATGTTTTCAATATTCTCAACGATACTGACCTTATAAAACGCAAAAAGCCACTCTTTTGGAGTGGCTTATCTACTTTGTAATATTTTGGAGCTTTTTTACTTTCCCGCATTTGATTGCAGTATCATCAACGGTACTGGGCTTAACTGCTCTGT
>NZ_JASHIC010000026.1 GCF_030056705.1 Flectobacillus longus | reverse complement strand
CTATTATATCTTTGCTGAGTACGTAGTACATAAAAAGGTTGCTTTGGTATGGTTCGCAAAACAAATATCAACAACCTTTTTTATTTTTAAGCAATTCTACCAAAAGTCAAGATGACTTCATTGTTTATTTTTATTCAACAAAGTTGAATATAAAGAAACAATTTAATTTATTTAGTAAACAAAGTTGAAATTTATGGCATCGGAGGAAACAAATACAATGAATATCGGAGACCGCATTCGGATATTAAGGACGAATCAAAAAAGAACTCTACAAGAGGTAGCAGATGGCAGTGAATTATCGAAAAGTATGATTTCGAAAATCGAGAATAATAAAACGGTTCCTTCGGTGGCGGCTCTGATTAAAATTGCCCATACTTTGGGGACGACTATTTCCAGTTTATTGGAAACCGAAGCCTTTTTGAATGCTATTCTGACGACCAAACAAAAAGCAGAAGATAATCTCAGACAAACGGAAAAGGGTTATTTCTTTTATCCTTTTGGACAAGAATATCATCAGAAAAAAATGCAACCGATGTTGTTTGTGGCTCGAAAAGGAGAAGTAAAGCCACACCTCTTGCAACACGAAGGTGAAGAATTCATTTATATCATTAGTGGAGAAATGAAGATGACTGTCGGAGAAATAGATTATCATCTAAAAACAGGTGATAGCCTCTATTTCAACTGTTTACAAAAGCACGGCATTATGCCCATCTCTGATGAAGTACACTATTTAGATATTTTTGTATAGCCCAAATCCCTATTTTTTACTGCTTTTTATAGCTCTCAAAAGCCGAATTATCTAGAATTCTACACAACCACATCATGAAAATACTCACATTTCTAAATCAATAAAATGCACTTGAAAAAAACATCATTTTTACTGTTGTTAGCAGTCCAATTTATGGCGATGACAGTTCCAGTATTTGCTCAGGAACAAACTCCTGTATCAATTCAGGTTGATTTGTCTAAGACAAAAGCTCCCATGAAGCCAATATGGGCTTGGTTTGGTTACGACGAACCTAACTATACCTATATGAAAGACGGCAAAAAATTGCTGACGGAAATCTCGCAATTAAGTAAAGTACCCGTTTATGTAAGAGCACACAGCTTATTGGTGACTGGCGACGGAACAGCCGCTTTGAAGTGGGGTTCTACCAATGCCTATACGGAAGATGCCAACGGCAACCCTATTTATGACTGGACTATCGTTGATAAAATTTTTGATACCTATATCGAACGTGGCATGAAACCTATCGCTCAAATTGGTTTTATGCCAGAAGCGCTTTCGAGCCATCCGACCCCGTATCGTCACTACTGGAAACCAGGAGATAATTATAATGATATTTATACAGGATGGGCGTATCCACCCAAAGATTATAACAAATGGGCTGAATTGGTTTATCAATGGGTAAAACATTCGGTGGCGAAATATGGTCAAAAAGAGGTAGAGAGCTGGTATTGGGAACTTTGGAACGAACCAAACATCGGTTATTGGAAAGGCACAACGGAGGAGTATATCAAATTGTATGATTACTCAGCAGATGCGGTAAAGCGTGCTTTACCAACCGCCAAAGTCGGTGGACCAGAAGTAACTGGACCAGACTGGGATAAGTCGGCTACATTTTTGAAGACATTTTTAGACCATGTCACCAAAGGTAAAAACTATGTTACAGGTAAAACAGGTTCGCCTATTGATTTCATTACGTATCATGCCAAGGGTGCACCTAAAATTGTGAACGGACATGTTCAAATGAATATGGGAACGCAACTCCGTGATATTGACAAAGGATTTGAGATTGTAGCTTCCTATCCAACGCTAAAGAAATTGCCTATTATCATTGGAGAATCTGACCCCGAAGGCTGTGCAGCTTGTTCAGAAGATTTACATCCACAAAATGCTTATCGTAACGGAACCATGTACTCAAGTTACACAGCGGCGTCTTTCGCTAGAAAATACGAATTGGCAGAAGCTAGAGGTGTAAATTTGTTGGGTGCTGTATCATGGTCATTTGAATTTGAAGATCAAGCGTGGTTTCGTGGATTCAGAGATTTAGCTACGAATGGTGTCGATAAACCTGTACTAAATGTATTCCGAATGTTTGGAATGATGGAAGGGAATCGTGTGGAAGTGAAGCAAAATTTAGCGTATGATTTCAAAAAAGTTAGAGACCAAAGTGTGAGAGAAGCGGCTGATATTAATGCTTTAGCTTCAAAAGGCACAAACTCTGCGGGAGTAATGGTCTGGAATTATCATGACGATAATGTGTCTGCCCCAGATGCAACAGTAGAAATATCTGTAAAAGGATTACCTGCTGGAAAAGTGGCTTTATTACATTATCGAATCGACAAAGAAAACAGTAATGCTTACGAAGTCTGGAAAACGATGGGTTCGCCTAAACAACCCACAGCAGAACAAATTTCGATACTCGAAAAAGCAGGACAATTACAATTACTTACTTCTCCAGAATGGATAACACCCAAAAATGGAGAGACTCAAATCAAGATGAAGTTGCCAAGACAAGGCGTATCGTTTTTACATTTTAAATGGTAATCAATATCTTGTGTTTTCACATGCTAGTGCTGGCTTTCTAGCCAGCACTAGCTATTTCTAAGGATTCCAATCCTTAAATCTGTATCCTTTAATCTTTTGGGTAAACTCAGTCCAACAACTCATAAATTTTTATATCATCTATCCATTGGCGAGATTTGGTCGAGCGAATGGCAAAATAGCCTCCTCCTAGTGGATTAGGGTCTTTTTGAGTAAAATACAGTTCTCCATTTACCCAAACTGATACCTGTCCTTTCCTTACCTCCAAGACCATTGTATAAACGGTGTTTTCAGTCAACAAATGTGCTTTATCATTTTTTTCCTGCCACAAAACTCGTTCTCCCCTCCCATCGTATTTTCGTAGACGTGTTGTGGAATTGTAGTTCCCCCCGATTCCGACATAATACAAAGCCAATGAATCATACGTCGCAAAATTACCATCAGATTTACGCTCGAACTTAGGGTCTTGGCAACTCCAAAAGAAATTCAAATCAGAAAGTCTGTCGTTGGGTTTACCCTCCACAACCACATTTCTTGTACATTCAATTCGTACGTTTTGTGGGAGTTTTTGATTTAACCAAACTGATATACCGCCTTGGGTATCGACCCATAACTTTTCGTCTTTTATATAAACAGATGAACCATTGGCTTTATCCCATTCGGTAACCCAATTTTCGCCTAATTCTTTTCTGGAAAAATCATCTTGAAAGACTAATCTTTGTTTTACTATTGGTTGTTGTTTTTTATGATTTCTTACAATTGTAGCCTTTTGAAGTTTGGGTTTTAATTGAGTTTTTTGATAGGAATAAGCTATGATATTTTCAGTACGAATGATGTGGTTATCTTTCCAATGAAGAGGATTAGTAGCATTAGAATTCCATGTTGTATGGGTCATTTCATAAAAAGATATGCCAAGAAATAGCAAAATTCGAATAAAGATATTCATGATAGAGAGGGTTATGATCAGGCAAATGTAGAATACCTTTGTGAAGATACCATCCTGTGATGGATAGCACTTTGCTGGATGAAAAACCTTGAAAAGAGCAAAATGAAATTCAAGATTTCCCTTTGCAAGAAATTATTTTAAATACATTGTCGATGTCTTATCCTTCTAAACTTTTTCTGATACTACTTCTTTGTCCATTTTGGGGAAATGCTCAAAATTCGAAGCCACAAACTTCTCTAGAAAAATGGCAACAACAAGCACAGATTTCTTTTCCTGATTCAGAAAAAAGTCAGCTCGTATTTCAATTACATGCTGTGATGGAAAACTTTGAGTCGTCAGAGCAATGGGTTGGAAGAACACTATATGATTTGATGAACAAAAATAATTGCCGTAGTCTCGAAACCTCTTGGGTCGTGTTGGTCAGATTAGATTCTGTAGCAAATACAGAACAAATCATCTACAGTGAAAACTGTCCTGAAACATACCAAAAAGCTTTTGAAACACTTTTAAATCAAAGTTTTGAATATTTGCAATTCAACAAAAATCCAAACTGGCAAAAGCTATTTAGTCGTAAGCAATTACTTTTTGAAACCACAATCAAATGGTACTACGCTGGCGGAAAAGTCATTGAACAACCTTCAAGTGAAGATATAGCTCTTTTCAAAAAACCTTTTCTTTCATCACAGGAGACTATTGTTATGCCTCTATTTTCGAAAGAAATGTAATAATCTTCATAATTCATAAAAAACATGAGTCATCCTGAATTTTGGGATGGATTATTGAAAATAGAGACCTCTCATTTGTCCTTATTGGGAAAAAGGCACTAAAACATTAGGCATTTCTTTACTATTAATCAAAAAGGTGTTCGAAATGAGTTTTTCGAACACCTTTTTTGATACTATATTCTATAATCATATATCCGTAGAGGCAAAGCATTGCATACTTTACTTATGGAATGTAGATTTAAAAATAATCACTCATTCACTCAATCTCAATTCACTAAATTATGGACGACTTGCAATTTATTAAAGGTTGTATGTTACTGTCATCAAAAAGTTTCTTGGTGCACCTGGAAAGGCTCTCAAATAATCATATCCCCCTACCCAATGGGTTTTATTGGTAAGATTATTCAAATTCAATTGAAGTCTTACTTTTTTGAGGTTGTAATAAATACCAGCATTCCACAACTGATAAGCTGGAAATACCTGTGGCTGAGTTCCTGCATCAAAAATTGACCCATAACGGTCTGCCACGTAGTTTGTACCCAAACCCAAGCCCAAACCTGATAAACTTCCTTTGTGAATAGTATATTTTGTCCACAAATTTCCTTGATGTCTTGGTGCATTTGGCTTTTGTCGACCAATATCTGATTCAGTAGTACTGCTGGTGATTTTAGCATCATTGAAGGCATAATTTGCAGTGATGGTCCAGTAAGGAGCGATGTAGCCCGCCACGTCGAGTTCGACACCCTTCGAAATTTCTTCTCCCATTTGAATCATTTTATCTGGATTTCCAGCTTCTCCTGCATTGTATAATTGCCCTGTCACCCTTAGGTGATAAATGGCAGTTGAAACAACCAAGCGCTTATCAAGCCATTCTGATTTGGCACCCACTTCGTAAAGTCGACTAATCAATGGGTCAAATGGCCCCCCAGCAAGCGGATTACTAATTACTGATGCCGTTTGTGGTTGATAACCATTTACGTAAGTTCCGTACACATTAATATGCTGATTGGCGCTGTACACTAAACCTAGTCTTGGTAAAAAAGCATGTTGCGTTACCTCTGTAGCATTTGAAGTATTATAACCTACTATATCAGTAAAATAATCCTGACGTAAACCTAATAAGGCCTGAAATTTCCCTATTTGAATCTGGTCTTGCAAATAAACACCTTGTGTTCTTAAAAATTCAGGATCGTAGTTTACAACCGTATAAAAATACTTTGACATATCTCTAAAGACATACGGATTGCTCGCTGTCAAATCAAAATGAGGGACATTCGGCACAGGATTGCCACTAGCATCCAATAAATACCTGCTTGATTGAGCAGGGTTATAAGTATTAATAGCGCCAGTGTTGGTAGCATTTCTGTAACCTCTTGCTTGTAATTGAGAACCTCCTGGCATTAGCTCTTGCTGTGCATAATCATATCCCAATAACAGCTTATGTTTCAAACGCCCCGTTTCTAGCTCATAATTAAAGTAGCCTGTGAAGTTATCCGCATTGTAGGTTCTTTTACGGATAAATACCTGCATTTCAACTTGGGAAGGAATTACAGCGCCTTTGCCGTCTTTTGCATAGGTATTGGCAGAACGATGTTCAAGTAAATCTTCATTGTAATTACTGTGCATATAAGAAGCATTGAACACTAATTTATTGGTAATCTTTTGAGAAAAACCTAAGGTGAAATTATACGTCTCTTCTTTCAAATAATCGTTTACACTGTTTAGGGAAGTCTTTATTGAGGTCGAATACAAATCTCCATTTCCTAAAGCTGATTGCCCTCGGTCGAGTCTCCCTTCTGAGGTTTGGATGACTAAATCAGCATTGATTCGGGTATTTTTACTTGGTAAAAACGATAGGCTCGGCGCAATAATCAGGTTTTTGTCGTACTGCATATTCCTGAATGAACCTGAATTCTCGTAGCCTAAATTGATTCTATAAAGTACTGTTTTATCTTGTGTTAAGGAGCCTGTAAAATCAGCTAGGGCTCTCATCGTATTAAAGCTTCCAAAGGTCGTGGAGATAGATTGAGCTTTTTCGTCTAATGGTTTTTTGGTAACTCTATTGATCGTACCACCAGCAGAGGCGTTTCCAAATAAGGCCGAGGCAGGACCTTTGATTACCTCCACTCTTTCAATATGAGGTATTAATTGTTGTTTCCAAAAACTGGTAAAAGCACGTTGTCCGTTAACCAAAATCGAAGAGTTCTGACCACCTTGAATTCTATGACCTCGTACAGTAAGGTCATTATAGAATGAAAATTGCGTCACTCCGCTCATATTTTTTACCACATCATTCAATCGAAAAGCCGCCTGATCCAAAATCAGTTCCTTCGTCACGTAGCTGATACTTTGCGGAACATCTTTTAAGGCCGTTGCTGTTTTTGTTCCGACAAAGGAAACCGAGTTTTTATATTCTGTTTCCTTACGACCTACCACTTCTATCGTTTGTAATTGCTCAGAGGTCTCTGTAAGCTCAATATCCAAATTGGGATTATTTTGATTTTCTACAGTGATATCCTTAAAAAGAGGCTCAAAACCCACGAAAGTGAATTTTAGTGTATAACGTCCCGTTGAGACTCCCTCTATTTGAAATCTTCCTTCTGTGTCGGTTGATACCCCTTTAGTAGTTTTGAGAATAGAAACAGATACACCTGCAATAGGTTCGTTATGGGAGTTATGAACCAATCCTGTTATTTTTTGTGAAAATAAATGCTGTGAAAACAGTAATAAGATGAGCAGTAAAGAGTAGTGATTTTTCATTTTTATTAAGTCTAATTATAAATAACAGTTCAAATTTGACTAAAATAAAAATAAATAGCAATATTATTTAGAATAAATCTAAATAATATTGCTATGGTTCAATTAAATCTAGGATGTAGACAAAAAAACCTCAAATGACGATAAAAAACGCCATCTGAGGTTATAAGTAAAAAGAAGTGGTTAGGTTAATAGTATATCAGTTATTGGATTGCGCTCATCAGAAGGAGACCATCCCACAGATATATTATAAATTTAATTTTTCTTCTTACTCAAATAGAAATTAAAATATAGTTGAAAGAGATTTATTTTTAAGCTTACTGTAAGGCATCAGAAAAAGTGTTCTAATATTTAGTTAGATGAATCAGCCTTTTTCTGTTTTACCCAATAGAACAATGGAGGAATCAGGATTGGGGTAAAAATCAATGTACTGATTAGACCGCCAATAATTACCGTTGCCAATGGTCGTTGTACATCCGAGCCAATTCCTGTGGATACTGCTGCAGGAATCAGACCCAAGATGGCTAAAACAAGGATGGAAAGTATGGCTCTCAATTGCTCTTTAGCAACATTATTAATCGTATCTTGACTTACCTCTAGGACATGTATGGCTCGGTTGAGCGCTGAGACTAATATGACTCCCGCCATTACCGAGATACCAAAAATTGACACAAAACCCACACCACCCGATACATTGAAGTAATAGCCTCGTAATAACAGCGCTGAAATCCCCCCTGCTAAAGCAAACAAAATACATGACATAGTCAATAAAGTATCTTGTAAATTGTGATACAGCATAAACAACAATCCAAATACCAAAACAATCGTCAATGGAATCGTAAAGGCTAATTGTTTACCTGCACGTTCAAGGTTTTCGTACTGTCCACCATATATCACCTCATATCCTTTTGGTACGTTTACACCTTTTTCGATTTTCTCTTTTAACTCTTTTACAAAACCACCTTGGTCACGTCCACGAATGTTGGTTCTGACCGTAATCATTCGTTTGTTGTTATAGCGGTAAATATTGGTCTGACCAGCGACAAAACGAATATCTGCCAACTCACTCATAGGAATCAAAGCACCCGACGATGAACTCACCAACAACTTCTTGATTTCGTCGATATTGTTGCGGTATTGTGGCAGATAACGCACTAAAATGTCGTATCGCTTGGTACCATCATAAAGCACTGAAACATATTTTCCACCGATTGCGGCCTCAATCATATTCTGGACGTCAGATACATTGATACCATAACGGGCTGTTTGCTCTCGATTGATATTGATAGCAAGCTGCTCTTGTGAGCCTTCTTGCTCAATATTTACGCCTTTGCTACCTTTCATGTTTTTGACAATCTCAGCAATTTGCTCTGACTTTCCTCGCATTAACGATAAATCATCGCCAACAACAGATACTGCCAAATCGGCTGCCGAACCTGTCACGATTTCCATCACTTGGTCAATGATTGGCTGACCAGAAGTGAATTTTACACTTGGTAAAGCTCTTTCCAAATCGGCTGTCACCAACTGAACTAATTCTTTTTTAGATACCGTATCCGTCCAAAGCTTGTAATCTTTTAAGCCTACCAAAATCTCATTACGGTTGGCAGGGAATGGATCTGTACCATCGTCATTACGACCTGTTTGAGTAATAACAAATGAGATTTGTGGGTATTTGGAAATAATCGAACGAATCGTTGGTGCATATTTAGCATTTTCCTGAATGGTAATTCCAGCAGGGAAATTGCCTCTTAGGAAAATCGAACCTTCATCCAATTCTGGCAAAAACTCAGAGCCTAGAAAACCACCCAAACCAATCAAGGCAATGACAACTACAAAACCAGCCACCACAGTTTGCTTATAAAAACGAGCTATGCCATGAAGGAGTTTTGCATACACTTTATCAAAAAAAGTCAACACAAAATTGTGATGCTCTTTGATTTCATGATTTTCATTAATGACTTTCTGGAAAATAAAGGAAGTCAACACTGGAATCACCGTCAAGGCAAATACCATCGAACCAATTACAGCAAACGACAAGGTCAAAGCCATTGGGCTAAACAGTTTACCTTCAACACGTGTCATCATCAAAATTGGCATATAAGCAAAAATGATGATACTTACAGAGAAGAAAATCTCTTTCGAAACCTCATTCGCCGACTGGATGGTCAGCGCAATAATACCTTTTTTCTTTTCTTCGTGTGTCGCTTTCTGGTAATTCCTTATCAGGTGCTCGACCATCACCACAGCCCCATCTACAATAATCCCAAAGTCAATCGCTCCTAATGATAAGAGGTTGGCAGGGATGCCCGTCAATCGCATAATGATAAAGGCAAACAGCAAAGAAAATGGAATAGTAACGGCTACCACCAAGGCACTTCTAAAGTTACCAAGGAAAAAAATCAAAATAACAATTACAATGCTGATTCCTTCAAAAAGTGTTTTACCTACTGTATGCAATGAACTATCAATCAAGAAACTACGGTCATATAAAGGACGAATTTTGACACCTGCAGGTAATTCTTTTTCTTGTAATTCCGTCAATTTTTCTCGTAAATCCTTCAATGACTCACTTGGATTCTCGTAACGACGCAACAAAATAATTCCCTCTACCCCACTATTTACTGCTACTTTTTCCGCTGGAATATTATAGCCTAAAATACCACTTGGTGGCGGCGGAGCAATCTCTACCGAAGCTACGTCTTTGATATAGATAGGCACTCCATTTTCAGACTTTAATACGATATTTTCAATATCTTTTTCGGTCTTAATCGTACCTAGTCCACGTACCGCAAAGCCTTGTCCTCCACGTTCGAGGATATTACCTCCTGAGTTTTGGTTATTTTTTGAAACCGCCTCTTCAATATCGGAAATACTGAGTTTGTATTTACGAAGATTATCAGGATTGGTCAAAATATGAAACTGCTTGAGAGGTCCCCCAAACGTTACTACGTCAGCAACACCTTTAGTTTGTAACAAATAAGGCTTAATGACCCAATCTTGTAAATCTCTCAATTGTGTCGGCGAATACGTTGCTGGCGCTTCTACCACATATCTAAAAATCTCTCCTACTGCTGTTGAAAGAGGTGCCAATTCTGGCTGAACACCATCAGGCAAGCCAACCGTAGCTAAGCGCTCCATTACCTGCTGGCGAGCAAAGTAATCATCTGTACCATCTTGGAAAGTCAATTGTACTACCGACAAACCAAAAATCGTACGACTACGACGGTCTAATACGTTTGGCGTATTTTGTAAAGCACGCTCTATTGGCACTGTTACTTGTTGCTCAACTTCTTCCGTCGCTCTTCCTTCGTATTTGGCCACAATAATTACATTGGTATCTGCAATATCTGGATATGCTTCAATCTTGAGTTGAGTAAAACACCAATAGCCGACAAGCATCACCAAAATACCAATACCAGTCACTACCCAGCGGTTATTTAATGAAAATATGATTAACTTTTTTACCATCTTGGAATATAGAATTTCGGAAGTTTATCCAATTGAATTACTTAATTTGACCTTTTGAAGCTACACCACTTCAACTTTTGATTTTACAATCAATCCTCCTTTATAAATTTCTCTCAAAGAAGATAGCGCCTCCTCTACTTTTTCATCCTCATCTACAAAAGATATCATCAGAGGTGGGTGATCGAATGACAACAAATCGTGCGGTTTCTTGAGAATATGGTTTTTCCCAAAACCCATCCAACCTTCAAATACAGTAGCACCTGCCACATTATGCTCTATGAGATGTTTGAGAATAACATCATACACATATTTTGAACCTAGGAGGTCGTCTTTATCTATGAAAATCTGTACCTGTGTCATAGTATTGCACCTTTAAGAATGATGGAAGCGATTGAGAAATAGATGACTAAACCAGTGACATCGACCAATGTTGCGACAAATGGTGCCGACGAAGTAGCTGGGTCAAGTTTAAGTTTTTTCAAAAACATCGGAATCAATGAGCCAGTTAGTGTACCCCAAAGCACGATACCAATCAGCGAGAAAAAGATTGTCCAGCCTACCAATACCCAATGTTGACCGTAATCAAAAATGCCCATATTTTGCCACAAAGCGATTCGAATAAAGCCAATAGCTCCAAGGACTAAGCCAAGAGTCAAGCCCGAAAGTAGTTCTCGACGAGCTACATACCACCAATCTTTGAGGGTGATTTCTTTTAATGCCATTGCTCTAATAATCAAAGTAGCTGCCTGAGAACCACTATTGCCACCACTCGAAATGATGAGGGGTACAAAAAGCGCTAATACTACAGCTTTGGCAATCTCTGCTTCAAAGTGCCCCATAGCAGAAGCGGTAAGCATTTCACCCAAAAACAATACAATCAACCAGCCTGCTCTTTTTTTAATCAAATCCCAGAAAGGTGTACGCACATAAGGATAATCCAACTCCTCTAAACCACCTATTTTCTGAATATCCTTGGTATTTTCTCTTTCGGCGACGTCCAAAATATCATCAATCGTAACCACTCCCATAAGCACATTTTGTTCGTTTACCACAGGCAATGTCACTCTGTCGTATTCCTTAAACATACTTACTGCACTTTCTTGATTTTCCTGAATGGTCAAACTTGGACAAAAATGGTCTAAAAGTTCCCCTATTCGTTGGTCTGGTTCGTTGAATACCAATCGGCGAATTGGTACGTCGTCTATCAATTTATTTTTTTCGTCTACGACAAAAATCACATCTGCGGTTTCGCTATCTGTATAATTTTGACGGATATAATCAATGGCTTCTGATACGCTTTTGTTTTGCTGAATAGTTACAGCATTGGTATTCATAATGCGCGCAACGCTGTCTTTGGGATAGCCTAACAAATTATGTGTCAGTTCCTTTTGACTTTGATTGAGCAAATTGATATAGCGCGTTTGTTCCCAATCTTTCAAAGACGATAAAAACATCATTCTATCATCAGAGCTGAGTTTGCTAAGAAGATGACTTGCTTTATTGCTCGAAAAATTTTCTAACAAATCTTGTTGTAAAACAGTATCGAGATACGCAAAAACATTGACTTGAGTCTCCTCATCAAAAGCTAAATATGCTTTAAGTGCATTTTCAAAAGGTAGGGTTTCAAACAACTGCGCTACTTTTGATGGGTGCACATAATTTTTATGACCTCTCTTAAACAACAAGTCTGAAAAGTCATTCTTCAAGATTTTTTCTCTAAAAGTCATACGTGGTGGTGGGGAGAAAAATCAAATTATACCTTTTATAAAAACCCCGTTCAACAAGCTTTTAACTTAAACATTTAAGCTAAGAGCCACCTCTAATATCCAAACGACAAGCCTTTGAGCTGAATAGCGCCAGTATTCACTACCTGTTCGTTGTTTTGCAAACCACTAAAAATGATTACACGATCGCCAATTTGTTGACCTGTATGTACTTCTCTGCGTTCAAAGCTTTTGTTGTCCTTTTTCACAAAAACAAAGTTTTTACCTTGAACGGTAATCAACGCATTTTTATCTACACTGATAAAATGACCTTCACTAATCCCAAATGAAACCAAAGCAAACATCCCTGAACGGAATTTAGCTTGTTTGTTATTGATCAAGATTCGTACCTTAGTCATGTGGCTGGTATTATCCATTACGTCTGCAATACCGTTGACGATACCCACATGATTTTCTTCAGGATAGGCCGTAAATCTAATTTGGCATTTTGCACCTTTATGGATTTTAAGAATCTGGTTTTCAGAAACATCTGCGATAATCCAACCATTTCCTACAGGAGAATCTATCAAGGTTTCTGGGTCAAAGCCTGCTACTTTCAGATTGGTACTATGCTCAATAATCAAACTGCGTTCGGCAATCAAATCAGCTTCGGCACTGGCTTTTTCTGATTGTGCGATTGACTTTTCACTTTCTGCCAACAACTTATCCGTACGAGCATCAGAAACGTCCTTGCCTGTTGCCGAACCATGAGCTTTCAAGTCTTCAAAACGCTCAATTTCAATTTGCTTTTGTTTGATAATGGCGTCTTTCTGAGCAATGACAGATTGTTTTTGCAATACTACGGCTTTGCGTTGAGCAATAGCAGACTGGTGATTCAAAAGCTCAGTATAGTCTGATGTCAAATCAGGGTTACTGAACAGTACCACTTTATCAGCCACAACCGTTGCCACTACTTGCGCAGGGGCTGTCAAGTCTGCCGAAATAAGCGAGCTAGCTACCGTTTCTGTTTTGAAGAAAGTAGCACTTTGCTTATCTGGAATCGAAATGGTAACGCCATCCTTTGATACCGATGGCGACTGAATATCGTTGTTGGTATTCTTAGTTTCCTTTTTGCAGCCCCAAATTGAAAGCGAAACTAACGATACTATAAATAAGATTCTTTTCATTATTGTGCCAATTTGTTGATTAAACCTGTAACACTTAATAGCTGAATTTGGCTTTGGTGATACTTATGCAATAGATTGGTATATTGTTGCTGCGTTTCAAGCCAACTTCTTTGTGCTTCCAAAAAGTCGATAATTGTAGTACCACCCACCGAATAGGAATAGCGAACATTTTTTAAGATTTGATCGGCTTGCTCGGTAATCAAAGCATAACTCTTTAGATTATTTTGATTAGTTTCTCTTTGCAAACTTGCGTTCTGAACTTCAGTTCGGATGGTATTCTGTACGGCTTCAATTTGTGTAATCGCTTGTTCTCTTTGCACTTTTGCCTTTTTGATTTCGCCTTGATTTCTATCAAAAAATGGCAATTCTACAGTGGCATAAATCCCGAAATATGGCAATGTATTTTGTGGGTTGTATATAAACCCTGCCTCTGTTCTAGGAAAAGCCAAAGATTGCTGCAACTTGATATTCGACTCCATTACGCCTTGTCGCGTTTGAAAATACTGTAAATCTGTTCTACTTGCGTAGGCATCGGCCAACAAGGAATCTACTTTCAGAAAACTATCAACTCCAAGGTCAGCACTCGTTGAAATAGACAAATTTTCTTTAGCACCAATCATCAATTGCAGTTCGTTCAATTGCTGTCTTAACTCCTGATTTAGCTCAGAAATTTGAATTTTATATTGCTTGGCAATTAATTGAGTACGATAAAGCTCTGTTTCGGTAATAATTTGTTTCTTGAAACGATAGCTATTAATCGTCACCAAGGTATCAATATTGTTTACGGCTGTTTTTAACAAATCAATTTGCTTTCTTGTATTCCAAGCTTCAACCCATTTGAATGCAACGTCTGTATAAAGACCTCGTTGAAATTCGGCGTATTCTTTTTCTGCTAATTTGACATTTTGGTTAGCATAATCGATGCGATTTTTACGTTGTCCGCTTAATTGAAACTCTTTGGTCAACTGCCACCAAGTTTGCATACTTTCACCTGTAAGCAATTTGGGATTATTGGCGAGTTGTGAAGGCCTAAGAGCCTGTAAAGACTGATTATTGAGTATTGGGTTGGGGCGCAACTTAGCCGTAACAATATCGGCTCTGGAGGCGTCAACCTCTAAAGCTCCCACCTTCATGTAGGGGTTTTGCTCGGTGGCAGTTTTGAGGGCTTGTGTTAGGCTTATCACATTTTGAGCATAACCTTTGCCGACTACCAGCGAGAGTAAAAGGACTATTTTTATTCTCTTCATCATTGCATTGAGGGTCATCGTATAGCGGTACAAAACTATGTTTTACGATTAAGAATAGCCGTTAGAGCTCTAATAGAAAAAAATTAGAAATTTATTAGAAAAGTGCGATAAAATAGAAGAATTATAAGTTGTGATATGAGAAGATGTAGATGAAATCAATGTGTATATGGCAAATGAACAAGAAATGTTGTTCCTTGAGACTTAATAGATTTCACCTGAATGCTTCCTCCATGCAGTTCTACAATGCGTTTGGTGAGTGATAAACCTATACCATTTCCGTCGGCATGGCTTTTGTTTTCTCCTCTAAAAAATGGCGTAAAAAGTCTTTCCAAGTCTTTTTCGGAAATGCCTATTCCATGGTCTTCAAAGGAGACTAAAATACCATTTTTGTCAAAAAAGATGGCCACCAACATTTGTTTTTCAGGGGAAAACTTACAGCCATTTTCCATCAAATTCACAAAAGCCGTTTTAAGAAGATATTCGTTGGCGTTGACTGAGATTTGGTCATCATCTTCAAAATCTTCTTCAAAATGAATATCAATCTTATAATCTGGATTTGATTTTTGAATCAACAAACAAGCATCCAAAATCAGTTCGTCGATTCTCACAAGACGAAATGATATTTCGGAAGGGTCATAACTTGCTTTGGCAAAATCGAGGAGGCTATTAGACAAACGTACCATTTTTCGGGCGTCGTTGAGGGCATTATGAATAGCCAATTTATACTCGGTATTTGTGCGTTCCTTTTCGCTGGTTAGTTCCAGTTCTGCCACGATAGCTGCCAGTGGAGTACGTAATTCATGAGAGATATTGGAGACGAAGCTTTTTTGGGCATCAAACGAATTTTCCAATCGATTCAGCATTTGATTGAAAGTTTCGGCTAATTCTGTTAATTCATCCTTGTCTGGCGTAGTCACCAATCGAAGGTCCAGATTAGTACCCGAAATCTGTTTGGCTTTATCGGTCATTTCTCTGATAGGGTCAAGCACATGAAGCGCAAAGAAATAAGCGATAATGTAAATCATGATGATTGAAAGCACAAAAAAAGCGATTGTACTTTCAAAAAGTGTTTGCAATTTATTGTACCCAAACTGGTCGTAAGCGGCAGCAGTGACTAAATATTTTTTTCCTTCGTACTTGTATTTAATACCAATAATATCCCAATTGTTTTTCTGTAAACGCACTTGTCCATTACTAAAAACAGTGTGCATCATTTCTTTGGTTTCCTTCACAAAATCCAGTTCCGAAGCATCATGATATACCAAGTTAAAGGTAGAATCATAAATCGCTACCTCAACTTCACTGATAGTCTGGCGATTGTTTTTGTAAATACGTTGGAGGGTTTTGGCACTTACTTGGGCATCAAAAAAGAGATTAGCCTTTGTTACAGCTTCTTTTTTGAGTCTGGTAAAAAACTGGACTTCTCTATCTCTTTTGGCAGAAAGGTATATCAAACTTGCAAAAGCAAACAAAATAATGACTGACAGAAAGATAAACAAAAGGCTAATTTTAGTCCGTATTTTCATAAGTCTGATTTAAGAATAAAGCCCATGCCTGATTTAGTGTGAATCAATTTTTTCTCAAAACTTTTATCAATCTTTTTTCTAAGATAATTGATATACACATCGATAAAATTAGTACCCGTGTCAAAATGAGTATCCCAAACTTTTTCTGCGATTTCGGTTCTCGAAAGGACTCTTTCTGGATGTTGAAGTAAATATTCTAGCAACTTAAATTCCTTAGGAGTTAAATCGATATCTAGCTCTCCCCTTTTCACAGTTTTGTTTTGGAGATTCAATTCTAATTCATCGTATTTGAGCACATTGCTGTAAGTCTGTGGATTTTTGCTTTGGCGTTTGAGAAGCACCCGAATACGAGCCATCAGTTCTCTTATTTCAAATGGCTTTACCAAATAATCATCAGCACCAGCATCAAAGCCTTCGAGTTTGTCGTCGGTAGTACCCAAAGCGGTGAGCATGATAATAGGAATTTCGAGGCTTGCTTGTCGCAATTGCTTGCACAATTCGAGACCATCCATCTTGGGCAAAATAATATCTGTAATAATCAACTCATAAGGGTGCTGAAGGGCTAATTTTTTCCCCATAACACCGTCGTATGCTACTGTAGCCGAAAAACCTTGCTCCTCCAAACCTCGCTTGATTAGCTCCGAAACTCTTAAATCGTCTTCAATTACTAGAATATCCATCATATTTGATTCCTTTTATTTGACTACGAAAGTAAGGAGAAACGCTTGAATACCCGTTGGATTGATTAATTTTTTGGATAAACAAGCGTTTTTAATCCTCTTTTTAAAAGAATAGTTATCAACGATAGGTAAAGAATACACCTAATCCTAACTGAAGTGAATTGAGGCTATAGGTAGCTTTTGAACCTCGCCAGTCCATGTATGAATTGGGCATTTGCAAATATTTCAATTTGGCTTCTACATGAAAATCATACTTGGTTGAAAGTTGCCATTGTGAATCCAATCCCATATTTACTCCAATCAATATGTTTGGCGAATCATTACTTGAAGCGCCCGCTAATTGAGGTACAAATACCACGTCAGGTGCTTCGTATATTGGAACAGTATTGTAAATTACACTTGAAGCTTTTAATGGCATAAACAAAGAAGGTCCAGCAAATAGCCTGAGTGGATGTTTGACATTGATAGTCCTACCTAATAAGTATTTGAACTTTGCATCAAACCCAATCCCAGATAAATCAAATTTTCCTATGCTAAAGTACTGATATGCGTCCTTCATACTGGTGTACTTTTCACCCAGATTAATTGGCAATTCTCCTGTCAATTTTGTCCAATAAGTATCTAGCTGCATCGATATTCTACTTTTACCTTCAAAATTAATAGTGAATCCAATTTGAGGCTGTAGATTGAGTCTGTAATCAATTACTTCTGGTTTTTCAAAAAATTTACTATTGTTTAAATTGACATTCATTCCCAAAAAAGGGGAAACATCTATCTTAAACTTTTGACTCGGCAAAGGGTAAACCTTGGGATAATATTTTGGATAAATCTCTTCATTGTAGGTAGTAACCAGTTGCGATAGGTACTCTTCCTTATATTTTATCTTCTGGTAGCCTGCTGATCTCAATTTGGGAGTGTAAGAAAAATCAGGAAAAAATACAAGCAAATATCCCCGAAGTTTTTCTTTTGGAATTAGGACAACTTCTTTACCTTTTGAGTAAAAAAACATCTGTAATTTTCTACTGAAAAATAGTGAAACAGGTGCAATGACACTTGCCTCTAGTAAAATTGGATTTTCTTTAAACTCTTTGACTACAAATAGGTACTTGCCTTCCGTTTTGACTGAATCGATTTGTGAAATTGGTAGGGTTGTGTATTGGTCGTTTTCTTTTAAAATAGATACTTTGGTATAATGATTTGTAAACTTGACGGCTCCTTTGATAGGCGCTTCTCGGTTCTTAACATAAACTATTCCGTCGGCTCGAATATCATATTGACCAAAGCTTTTAGTAGAAAATAACAAACAAAGAAGACAGTTGAATAATAGGCTATTTTTTGTTCTCATGATAATATTTGGGTAGAAATTATTAAAAATAGGAATTATAAAAATGTTTTGTGCGCTTGAAGGTAGTAGAATATTTCCAAAAGGGCAAATGTATCAGATTATTCGGCAAACAGCCTCAAAGATTTGTCTTTGAGGCTGTTTAACACTTTTTTACTCCACAGTTACACCATTTGTTTTTAAAATTTTATGAAAAAACAATACATGATATGGCAAAGAATTTTGCCAATACTCCCACGTATGTGCACCTGGGCGCTCAGTGTAATCGTGAGGTGTTCCGTTATAGACTAAACGTCGGTGCAATTCACGATTTACGTCTATCAAAAAATCATCGACACCACAATCAATCGTCACTGGCAGGTTATTGGCTTTTATCGTTTCAGCCATATTCACTACAGAATTTTTGAAAAACACTTCCTGACTTACATCCGAAGTTCCCAGTAATTTCTGGAATCTATCTTTGAGCGATTGTGTAAAAGCCTCATTGATTTTGAATTTGGTATAATTCATATCCATAGCACCACTCATCGTTCCAGCGGCAGCAAACAATTCGGGATGACGGGTAGACAAATACATAGCACCGTGACCGCCCATCGATAAACCTGTGATAACTCTTCCTTTTTTATCTTTAACCGTTCGGTAAGTATTATCAATTTTCTGAATAACCTCTTTGGTAATATAAGTTTCAAATTTGTTTGTGGCATCGTAAGGACTATCTAAATACCAACCAAAAGTTTCGCCTTCGGGCATTACGATAATCATATTGTACTGATCTGCCAAGTTTTTGACAAGCATCTTATCAGGAGTAGACGTTAGCCAGTCCCTAAAATGCCCGCCTCCGCCATGAAGCAAATAAAGCACAGGATAAGAGGATTTGTTTTTGGCGTAGGAATTGGGCAATACTACCGCCGACTTGTAAGTTTTGTTCATAACAGCGCTTGGTACGTCCAAGCTATCAACCGTCGAAGCGAAAGATATTGACGTAAGTAGTGAAAACACGCCTAATAGCACAATTTTAAGTTTTTTGGATAATAACATAATGAATCGAATAAATATGAAAAGAAGGTATTTTTTTGTACAATTTAAGGACAAATAATAACAATACCTCTTTTCACATTTGACTCATGCTAATTATGTACGTTTTATTTCTTTTTCAAAATATCAGTTATGATTCCTGAAATCGTAAAACCTAGTACTGCACCATACGGCACCATCGTTTGCCATTGCGATTTGAGGGGACAAGTACCAGTCAAACAACCTATTTCTGACCAATAGAAATATCCTCCAATGGCACCGATTAAGGCGCCAAATACTTTCCATTTGTTAGGTAAAAATCTTATTTTATTTTCCATACTATGTGTCAATTTTGCATTGTAAATCTCGAATTGTGAATTAGTTGTGTACGAGTTTTATTTTGTCTTTCAAACAAAACAGTGTAGCGACAACTCTTGCAGTACGGCAACCGCAAGGGTTGCCACTACGTTAAAACGCGAATAACAGGAACGCTTCTTAATAAAATAAAACTCCTAGAAAAGCCCCATTAAAAAATTAAATTATTGACTATTAATTATTTACGAACACATTTTCAAATCTTCAAATTCTCAAATTTCCAAATCACTTACCATTTATAATTAACTACCAAATTCAACTGGCTCATATCCACTTTGTTTTGGACATATTTGAGATTGTCATAGACCAAGCCCTGATTTGCTTTGTATATGCCGAGCGCTTGCAGGCTTAGTCCTTTCAAATTTCCCTGAAAATTATACTGCACATTAAGCATCGTATGCGAATAATCTGGTACGCCATATTTATTCAGTCGAGTATCTTTTACATCTGGCATGTTATAATACCCATAAGCTGCCTCAAGCTTCCAATTTTTGGAGAAAGTATAAGCGTATTTCGCTGTGTATGCCCAGACATCTCCCGAACCTTCATTTCGCTCTCTGGGAATAAAAGTATAAAACTGCTCTACGCCCCATTCACGTGGCATCTGATAACGTCCTTGTGCGGTAATACGCCCGAAATTGAGTGAACCTTCCCATTTTTTATCTTTCAAACCTAATCTGACATTAATAATAATGGGCTTATTTCCTTTGGTAAAATACACCTGACTAGCTACATCGCTCCCACCATTTCCAAGCTGTCGCTGGGTTGCTAGCAATCCTCCCAACATTAACTGTTGGTTGTTCCAAATAGATTTGCGGTATTCTGTTTTGAGATAGGCAGTATGAAAAACATTTTCGACTAATATATCACTCGCCAAGATTTGCCACTTTGCGTTTGGTTTAAACATTACTTCAGCGATACCAATACCCTTGGTAGTGGTATGACCCGCATATTGTGATTTTGCTCCATCTGGATTTAATCCTACAGGATAAATACCAAAAGAATTTGCTACAGAAACCCATTTTACCGCCGACCTAGGGTTCATGCCTGTGATAGCTTCAAGACCAATTTGCCATCCTGAATTGGGAAAGTATTTAAACGAAATCCCCTGCACCAGAGTCGGGCTCATGCGTCCATCTTGTGCATTTAAAAAGATATTTTGAGGAATATAATTGCCGATTAATGCTTGGATTTTCTTGGTGCGATACTGCAAATTGAGTTCCTGCAAACGCAAAAGTATATCCTTATTGTTAGGATTGGTAAAATCAAACATTCCCCACTCATAACGATTTAGCTGAAGGGTTTTGGGGTCTGGAATAGAAAAGTTAGGGGCATATATCTGCTGTGTCAAACTACCAGAAATAGCCAATCGAAAACCCTTGAACGATAAGGTTTGATAGCCAAGCGTAAGCCCAACAGCTCCAGCCGAATAATCGCTGAGCTCGTCCTTATTCCAAGTCGAAATGGACATCAATCTAACCTGACCCGTGATATTTCCTTTGGACAATGCTCCGACAAAACTACTATCCGTTTGTGCCTGTAAGACCAACGGAAAAATAAAGAAAATGACTATTTGAAAAATATTACGCATACATCTAAGTGATTAAGTATGCCCAAAATTATCAAAGAGAAAAATGGTAAAAAGTGATATTTGTTACAGAAGGAATTTTAGGAAGATTTTGCTGTAGGCGCAGAGCTGTAGGCATTATGCGTTAATAATATGCCTTTTTACTTGAGAATTCTCAAGAAGCATAACTTTAACATCAGCTCTGTAGGAGCGACAGAAAGCAAGATAGTTTGCTTTCTATCGCTCCTACGGAGCTCAAAGAAGGTCTTTCTTAAGAATGTTGTTGTAGAGGCAACCTCTCATATTTCCGAAATCAGAAATCCCCAATCCGCAATAGCTTAAAACCCTGCCTTTATGTACGACCAACCCTCCTCTTGTTTGAGCGCTAATTCGATTAGTGCGACGGGGACGTATTGAGCTGTAGGAAGAATTTGGTCTTTGGTTATTTTCTGGGATTTCATGGTATTTTCACAAACCGCAAAAACAACGCCTTTTTGGGTGAGTGCTTCAATTTGAGGAGTGAGAACATTCCCTTCTTTTTTCATAAATCCAATACCCTTATTGTGTACAACCACCTCTAACTTGGCGGTTGGCCAAACTTCCAAAACGTTATTTAATTGTTTCGTCAAGGCACGATAAGCCGCAGTGTCGGGTGTTGCTAGGTGAAATACAATCGCGTGTTCTTTCATTTTTTTAGTTTTTTGTGAAAACGAGGGAAGGCTAGCTATGCACCAGAAAGCCAATGCCCAAAAAAGTATTTTTTTCATTGTTATAGAGTAATTTGAGTTTAAAATATTGAAGACTAGCTTGTGAACAGAAGCGCTTAAAGTTAACTAATTTCTTTTCTTCTTCCAGTCTTTTATGGCTTTGAAAGGACCGTATTTATGTTGCAGTTCTGAAAAAGGGTCTGTATAGGGCCCAAAAGGATGGTCGAAAGGTTTATCCGCAATTTTCGGCCAATCTTGACTCAAATCTTTATGCGGTCTGATTTGTGAGTTGATATACGCCGCTACATCCCAAGCCTCCTCGTCGCTCAGTTGTGTATTCTGGTAAGTAACACCTAAAGGCATATTGTATTTGACATAGCCAGCCAAGTTGGACAAGCGATACAAACCTGCACCATCATTATAACTATTTTTACCCCAAAGCGGAGGATAAGTAAACTTCTTCCCTCCTTCTGCCAATATTCCTTGCCCATTTGTCTGGTGGCAACTTTGGCATTTTTGGGTGTAAACTTCCGCACCTTTTGTAGGGTCAGCAGCGCGCTTGAGTAGTTTTAATTTAAAAATACCCGTGCCCTTTGGCGTATGTTTTTTCTCTACGTCTGAACCTATCCAGTCCATATATGCCACTATAGCACGCATTTCTTTACTGGTCGAATCCAATGCTTTTCCATTCAAACTTCTCTCAAAACAATCATTAATTCGTTTTTCTTTCGATTCAAGTCTTCCTGAACGAGCACGAAATTTGGGATAGATAGATGCCACCGCAAAATAGTTGTTTCCCCATGCCTTGGTGCCCGCATTCAAATGGCAATTTTGACAATTCATTCCATTAGAAATATGAGAGACTGTGCCATTGGGGCCTAAATATTCAGCAGTATTAGCAATCAAATCTTTCCCATAGTGAATCAAATCACGCTGATTTTTATCGAGTTGAGCTAATCGCCAATCGGCGGGTGCTTCCCATAAATGTGTAAAATTGGAATCGGGTGCTTGATAGTTTTTTACCAAAAGTGAATCTATTGAGTTGGAACTATCTGATGGTTTTTCATTTACGACCAAACCTAAAACCGTAAAAACCAAAACAACTAGAACCGAAACCAGTCCTAGCATCATTTTGGTAGAGAAACCCAAAGAATTTTCGATATTGCTCTGCATAACTTTAAACTAAATGAGTGAATTTAGAATTGTCTTATTTAATCAATCAATGTATTTCAAAGTTAGCAGAGTGATTCATATTATTCTGTAACATCTGTCACAGATGCCAAAACTATTGACAATCTTCCAGCCAATGCTCAATCATAAAGCTTTTATCTTTTTTAGAATAAGCAGCAATAGGTTTTGTCCAAGGAAGTTTTTCAAGTTGTTCAAGCACACAACTTTTATCATGAAAAACCATTTTTAAGTTTTGGCGTGACATCCATAAAATAGGAGAATCAGGCGTTTCGCTAAAATAATAAAGTGTATTGTTGGTATCACCCACAAAGTTTTCTTGTGAATAAACCACTAGTTTTCCTAGTTGTTCAACCTTGTAAAAATTACCTTCAAAAAAACGATACACGTCTTTATCTTCTTGCTGATAACCCCAAAAATGATGTATGTCCAATATTTGAGTTTGACCATCTTTGATATGTACTTCTATCGCCCCTTTACTCGCTTTCCAGTCCACCGAACGGATGTCTTGCGTGGCAATATTTGGCAAGGCAATATCTTTACTATTGCCCAAAATTCTTGAAATATGATTGCCTTTGGGTTGTTTTCCAGCTTTAGTCTGAAAGGTCAACAGGGTTAAAAGCAAAAGTGAAATAATGGTTCTCATAGTTTTGTTTTATTAAATTGTTGGTAAGTATTTTGGAGCACTGGTCGTATTTACTGAACTGATCACTTGACCAGTGCTTTTCTTATAATTTCGTTTTTACAGCTACGCCGTTGGGTATTTCGTCAGATGCCGTTTTGAGCACCGTATCGCCAGATTTGATGTCACCAAAAATTTCTACTTTTCCCTCAGCTTCTATCCCTTTTTTTACTTCAACCCATGAAGCTATTCCGTTTTCTACCTTTACCACAAAGCATTTTTCTAAGGTAGTAGCCACAGCCGAACTAGGCACAGTGAGACTAGTCGTATTGCGCTGAAAAGGCAAAGTCACTTGTGTATAGGTACCAGATACTAACTGCAATTGAGGATTCTGAACATCAATTTCGATGAGTTCGGAGCGAGTTTGTTTATTAACGTTATGTGATATACGACTCACTTTTCCAGTAAACTGCTTGTCTGGCAAATTCATTACGGAAAAAGAGATAGGTTGATTCAAACGAATAGCACTGATGTATCGTTCAGGTACAGGAATTCTTAAACGAAGTCTATTTTCTTGTTTGATTTTAAAAATAGCCACCGCACTTTTATCATTAGGTCCGACAAAAGCCCCAGGCGACAAACGACGTTCGGCAACTACGCCATCAAAAGGTGCTTTGATGGATAGATATTCAGTCATCACTTGAATGGATTGATAAACGGCCTTTGTGCCCAACCACGTCAAACTATCAGATACAATCTTTGAATGGGCAATATCCAAATCATTTGGCGAAACTGTCCCAGGGGTTTGATTGGCTTTTTGCAACCTTTTATACACCGATTTACTCGTATTGAGTTGCGACTCAGCCGAACGCATTTTGGCAGTAGCCTCCGCCAATTGCAAACTTAGTTCGGGAGCATCGAGTACGGCCAATACTTGCCCAGTACTCACACGGTCGCCAATATCCACATTAATTCTTTTGATATATCCGTTTACTTTAGGAAAAAGGTCGGTTTCAAAGTAGCTTTCTAATTCGCCAGGAATTTGTAATTCTTGGCTAGGTTTAGCGCTTTCTACCTTGATGGCAGGATATATCACTTGCTCTTCGGTATTAGAGCTGATAGGTTCTGATTTGGATTGGGTGCAAGAATCCAATAAAAGTTGGCTTGTCAAAGCCGCTAATATGATAAGATGTGAGAGTTTCATAACGTTCAATATTTTGAATCTGAATACTAATTTTTATCCTCAGGATTTAACGAAGGTGATACTAACGAGCTATTTTTCTGAACGGCTGCAAATACAACAGGCAATACCAACAAGGCAGCAAAAGTTGACGCAACCAAACCTCCAATAACTGCTCGTCCCAATGGTGCACTTTGTTCACCTGACTCGCTCATACCACTTGCCATCGGAATCATCCCTACGACCATGGCGATAGAAGTCATCAAAATCGGTCGCAATCGAACGGCTCCTGCTACTTTGGCAGCTTGATAGGAATCTTTGTAGCTTAATCGAAGTGTTTCGGCATTAGTTACCAATAAAAGTGCATTCGCAACCGATACCCCCACTGACATAATAATACCCATATAGGATTGTAGATTGAGCGTGCTTCCTGTTGCTAAAAGAATCAAAATCGAGCCCGCCAATACAGCAGGTATTGTCACTAATACTACGCCTGACACCTTAAAAGACTGGTAATTAGCCGCTAGCAACAAGAAAATCACCACAATAGCTAGTGCTAAGCCAGAACTTAAGCTTTGAAGCGTTTCCTCTAAAAGCTTTGCCATTCCTTTCAATTCTACGACAGTTCCTTTAGGCGTTTCACCTGCTTGAGCAATAGCACGATTGACATCAACGGTAGCTGTACCCAAATCAACCTGATGGATATTCGCTGAGACTGTTACAATGCGTCGAGGACCTACACGGTCGTATTCCCCAGGAATTGTTGTTGGTGTAATCGTAGCAACATCTCCCAAGGTTGGTCGTAATTGTCCCGAAATCAGTGGAATATTTTCCATATCCTGTACCGAAGACATTTCGTACTCAGGTAAAGCTACTTGTACCTGATAAGCATATCCTTTCTTCTCATCTAACCAAAAGTTTTTGGCTGTAAAACGGCTCGAAGAGGTCGCAGCCACAACCGATTTGGATACCATATCGGCGGTTAGTCCAAACTGAGCTAAACGAACTCGATCTATTTTAATATCAAAACTTGGATAGTTCAATGGTTGGTTGATACGAATATCACGGAGGTACGAAATCTTCTTTAATTCAGTGATCAGTTGATTGGCATACTTTTGCCCATCTTTCAAATCCTTTCCTCCTATTCTCACCTCAATCGGCGTTAACGAACCTTGACTCATAATTTTATCCGTTAAATCAATAGGCTCAAAAGACACATTTACACCTGATAATTGTTCACGCACCTTTTTACGAATTTCATCTTTTAGGTTATCCAATGAAGTCATTTCATATTCCTTTGCAATATTGACTTGAAGCGTAGCCTCGTGAGGACCTGCATTGAATACATACAAGGAACTTGTTCCATAACTAGATGGCGTCATACCAACAAATGCCGATGAAATCTCAATATTCTTATCTTGAACAATACTTTTAATAATGCCTATGACCTGTTTTACGGCTAATTCGGTTCGTTCAATGCGTTTCCCTTGTTGTCCAATAATTCTTACCTGAAATTGGTGAGAGTGGTTGAGTTTGGGCATCATATCTTTTCCAATTTTCATAAAACCAACCACAACAACACCAATCGTCACAACAAGGTAGCCGAGAATTAAAGCCTTTTTCTGATTCATCAAACTTTCTAAGAGTCGTAGATAACCCAGTTTGAACTTCTCAAATCCTGAAGTTTTTTCTGGATGTTTTTCTTCATACTCTTCCATAGCCTCTTCGTGTGGGCTATCCAAATCATTCAAGATTTTTTTCTCATGTTTTACAGGATGTTCGTGTCCTTTCAACCACCAGTTTGCCAATACTGGAACTAGTGTTTGAGAAAATATAAATGAGGCAATCATCGAAAAACCGACTGCCAACGACAAAGGCATAAACATTCCTTTGGGAACGCCTGTCATCAATAATGCAGGTGCAAAAACTGCCAAAATACAAAGTGTAATCAAGACCAAGGGGAACGAAACTTCACGAGTGGCATCCAAAATAGCCCAAGCTTTGGACTTGCCCATTTCCAAATGTTGGTGAATATTTTCGATTACTACGGTAGCTTGGTCAACCAAAATACCAATAGCCAAAGCAAGTCCAGACAGGGTCATGATGTTGATGGTTTCACCTACTAAATTCAGCGCCAAAATTGCTACTAGCAATGAGGTTGGAATCGTAATGATAACCACAAGCGAGCTCCTTAAATCACCCAAGAAAAGTAATACCACCAAGCCCGTCAACAATGCCCCAATCAAACCTTCTGTTCCTAAACTTTCGACCGCATTGGTCACATATACCGACTGGTCAAACACATATTTTAGCTCTACATAGTCGGGTAAAAGTGATTGCATTTCTGGCATTTTTGCCTTCAATGCCTTAACAACACTCATCGTTGAGGCGTCAGACGTTTTGGTGAGAGGAATATACACCGAACGTTTACCATCTACTAAAGCATATCCTACTGTCACATCGGCGGCATCTTCGACCGAGGCCACATCTCGCAAGAAAATGGTAGTCCCTGTTAATCTTTTAATTGGCACATTCAAAAAGTCCTCTACATGTTTCATCACCGAGTTGATAGGCGTCATGTAAGTATAGTCGCCCACACGCACGTTCCCAGCAGGTGAAATTTGGTTGTTTTTAACCACCGACTGCACAATTTCATCAGGTGTTAACTGATAACTACGCATTGCTTCGGGATCTACCCTAACCACAACAGTACGTTCGTTACCTCCAAAAGGTGAAGGTGAAGAAGCCCCAGGAATTTGAGAAAACAATGGACGAATTTTGGTAGACGCCAAATCTTGTAGCTCATTCAAATCTGCTTTTTTACTACTAAAAACTAACTGACCTACAGGCAAATTAGTCGCATCAAAACGTACTACTGTTGGGGGAACTGTCCCTGGAGGCATGTAGTTCAATGAGCGGTTTACGTTGTTGGCAACCTCCCCTGCTGCCTGCGCCATGTTTACATTTTCGTAAAAAGTCAACTTCACAATACATAGCCCCTGTACATTTCTTACCTCAATATCTTTTACACCCGAGACATACAACATTTGGTTTTGGTAACGGGTAGAAATGAAGCCCTCCAACTGGGCGGGCGTCATTCCACCGTAGGGTTGTGCAATATAAATTGTTGGTAAATTCAGTTTTGGAAAAATATCAATGGGTATTTTGAATAAAGCCAAAATCGAAAAAATCGTCAGCCCAAGAATTGCCACAATGACAGTTATGGGTTTCGATAAGGCTCCTGTGAGTAATTTGTCCATATTTTATCATCATTGAGTTGATAGGTGATTGAAATTATCAAAACCCTATCGCTCGAATTCTTTAGTTAAATTGATTGAGAAAAACACTTAGTTCACCTTTTGAAGCATATTGATGCAGCACTGCCCTCCAAACATTATTTCGTGCTACTATCTCGTCTATTTCGGCACGATTTAGAATCATTTGGGTTTGAGTTACTTCCAGAATAGTCCCCAAACCCGCTTGGTAGCGTGACTGTGCCTGAGCATAGGCAGCTTTGGCAGAGGTCAATTGCAATGGAATTTGTTCAAAAACTTCCTTTGCTTTTTGGTATTCAATAGCCGACTGTGCTACTTCTGATTGAATTTTGATAGTTGCTTCATCTCTTTCTTTCTGATAAACCTGACTAAGTGAATGTTGGGCAGATGCTTCTTTTTTGATTCTGAAAATATCAGACATATTCCAGACGGTAGTCAAACCCAACATATAATTATAGGCTCTAAAGCCAAGTCCCGAAAGCGACTGATTATAGACATAATTGCCATCGGCACCCAAGTGATCTTCAATCCCCGAACCCTTTGCCCATACCGCCCCACGAGCCATAATGGCAGGTAAATACGATTTTTGGATACTATTGATTTTGAGCGTTAAGGTATTTACCCTTGCTTCAAAAAACCTAAGAACAGGGTGATTATTAAGATTATCGGAAGAATTATTGGCTAAAGCAAAGGGCTGAGTACCATCCAATTTGGTATCGAGTAACTGATATTGGTTTTGTGGTAAACCTAATAATTCTGCCAATCTTACTTTTTGCTGCTCTGCCAGTTTTTGACTTTCTATCAGCAAGATTTTAGCTTTGGCAATATCTGCAACCGCCAAAGAGGTGTCTACACCTGCACGTAAGCCCGCGATGGCATTGGCTTTGATCGTTTGGTAAAATGCCTGTGCTCGTTCCAGATTTTTTTGTTGAATTTTGGTAGCCTCTTGGAACACCAAACTCAGAATATAAGCATCTGATACTTTTGCTTTATGTACATAGACTTCCTTTTCGTAATCCAACTTTGCCTGCTGAATACTGGCATTAGCTACTTTTAAGTCGGCTTCTTTTTTTCCAAAAGTGGCTAATTTATAGCTCGTCAAAATGGTCGTAAAACTGCTAAATACAGGCTCAGAAGCAAATCCATCGATATTGGTAGTCCCCGAAGACGGAATAGCAGCACCCTCATTCGAAAAATAAGTTCCTCTTACCTGATTAGAACTCGCAAACAAAGTTTGCGCCTGAAACACGACCGAAGGCATGGTATAGTTTAACTTTTTGGCTTCGGCATCATGTTCGTTTGCGTCTATTGCTAACATCTTGGCACGTATCGTTGGATAGTTGGCAGTTGCTGTTTCGACGGCTTGTTGAATGCTTAAATTGTTGGGACTATTTTGAGAATATCCTATCGTACAGCACATTAGCATACCTATTCCCCAATAGACAAATACTCTTTTATCCATAATCTCTGATTGGTTTATGAATCAAAGGTATATGCCACGACTAAGAGCCTTCTGAGAGAGACATTAAAAAGAGATTAAAGAAATAGTTGAAAATTGTATGGTATTAAGATGGAGGATTTTGTGGAGGAAATAGGTGTATTAAAATATTGGGAACTGACATTTTGCTTGGAGACGTAAAATATTACGTCTCTACAGAATTACATTTTTATGCTTTTGGAATTTTAAACAAACGCTAGTTATTTCAAGCTTATTGAACAAACAGAACCCTTCAAATTATAGGTATAATCTATTAACTGACAAGCAATTAACAAATAACCTCATTTTATGCAATAGGCAGTAAAATACAAACGCAAGTACCTTGATTGATTTCTGATTGAATATCGAATTCACCTTTATGGAGTTCGATAATTTTCTTGACTAAAGTCAAACCAATACCTGAACCTTGAATATGTGTACTGTTTTTGCCACGCATCATTGGCAAAAATACATTTTGAATATCTTCCTTCGAAATACCAATACCTTGGTCTTTGATTTCTATTTTTATGAAATGGGATTCTTTAGAAAGGATTACAGCTATAGGTTTTTTGTTTGAATACTTACAGGCATTATCCAACACATTAGTTAATGCTGAACGAAGCAAATGGAACATTCCATTGACAAGTTCTCCCTGCTCTGATTCGGTAAAGGTGTCATCAATTTTGAAATTGAGTAATTGCTTGGGGTATTTCTGATTAATCACGTCAATCGTATCCATGAGTAATTCGAGTATATTGATTGAGTGCATAAAAATCGGAGATGAAATAGATTCTACTTCTGTCAAATACAACAAGTTATTGGACAAATCGATGGCTCTATCTACTTGTGTAAGGGCTTCTTGAATACTGTTTTTCTGGGCGTCTTCGCTTTGGTCATAGGCTAGAGAAGTCTGCAACACCCCTTTGGTAACAGTTAAAGGTGTCCGTAATTCGTGTGAAGCATAAGAGATAAAACGCTTTTGATTTTCTCCTAATTTTTGAATTTTTTCCAGTAATTGATTGATAGCATCTGCTAAAACAGAAGCCTCATTCTGTTCATTTTCAAAGTTTTTGATACGAAAACCAAAATCAGAGATAGCGGCCTCACCCAACTGCGCATTGAGGCGGTCGAAGGGTTGCATGGCTCTTTTTGAAAAAAAATACCCTGCCAAACTAATGATAATTAACGCTAGCAGATTTCCAATAATGATAGAATATCTCAAGGTATCGCTCATGTTGTGCCCATGCAAATCGTAGGCGGTAACGATAACCACAAACATTCGTCCATTTTGCCAGTAGGAAATCCCCAAGCCTTCTTTGGGATAACCCAAGCGTGTATTTTTGTAGGTAAAATAGACTTTTTTTTCTGTACGAATTTGATTCAAAAGACTCGTTTCTGGAAAATAATCATGATTTGTATCTGAGGTATAAACAATCCTGTTTTTATCGTCGTACACGGCCTCGTATTGCTCGCTCAAAGGAAAGAAAAACTCCTTTTTGAAACGACTCAGACTTTTTACAAAACGTTTTGTAGCCTCGGTTCTTGAAATCAAGCGGTCGTGCATCAAATTTTCTCTGTAGCTTTCATACGAATAATACACATACAAAGAAAATAAGATGAGGATAGCCGACACTACAAAGAGGAAGGCAATGATAATACGTTGTTTAATCGTCATTCTTCTCGTAGGGAATAGCCTCTACCGATAATAGTATAAAGCAGTTTTGGGTCAAAATCTTTATCTATCTTCCTCCTCAGATACGTAATATACACGTCTATGACATTGGTATTTGTATCAAAATTTAGGTCCCAGACCTTTTCCAATATATCAACTCTACTTACGACTTTGCCTTTATTGAGTAGCAGATATTCCAGCAAATCGTATTCACGTTTGGTAAGTTCAACTTTTTTGCCTGAACGAGTTACCTCCTGCGTATCCAGATTTAGTTTTAAATCAGCAATTTCCAGAATCTTGCTTGGTTTAGAAACAAACATATTTCGACGACCAAGTGCCTTAACTCTCAGTAACAGCTCTTTAAACTCAAAGGGTTTTGCCAAATAATCATCAGCGCCAGCATTGAACCCTATCTCTTTATCTTCGATGGTACTCAATGCGGTTAGCATCATCACTGGGGTAGATGCCCAATTATTTTTAACAAACTTACAAAGCTCAAATCCATTGATACTTGGTAAATTAACGTCCAAAATTACCACATCATAGGGCTTTTGAGACAAAATTCTTTGACCAATCAAACCGTCGTAAGCTATGTCTAAATTGATGTTTTCGCTAGAAAAACCTTTCTGAATAAACCCCGCCAATTTGGGGTCATCTTCCACTAATAGTACTTGCATCCTGATTTGAGTATTTACTTAATGTGCTAAAGATATGAAACCTTTCTTGACCTCTTGGAGCGTTTTATCATTAAAAAGGTTTAAAAAATCTAAAACTTTTTCATTTTTGTCTACCTACCAGCATTTTATTAACATCAATCAAGTCTTACCTTTGAGATATTGTACTTATTACAAAAGTTTGTCTTGAAATTATTTTACATGCAAAAAACCAAACTCATTCTGCTACGATCATTAGCCCGATTAATCGACCTGATATTTCTTAATTATTGCTTTGGTAAATTTTATGATTTTTTAAATCGTGATGTCATGAATCCTCATGATGGGCTATTTACAGGATTACAAGAAATGATTTTATTCATTCCATTTTGTGTGCTTTATGAGCTTTTTTTCGAATACCTTTCTTTTGGATTTACCGTTGGAAAATTCATTTGTGGCTTACGAGTAAGACTTTTAAACGGCAAAATAATTGACCCCAAACATGCTTTTTTCAGATGGCTTGGCGTGATATTCGATTTTTATCTAACCCTTGGATTAGGCGCCATTATTTCGGCTATTTATTCCAAAAAAGCCCAACGTATTGGCGACAGATTTGCTGGTACAACCGTTACGATGGGTAACTATAAGTTTTGGAAATAATCTCAAATTGAGCGAATGAGTGATTATTTAAAAAATTGGTATCCCATCAATAGAGACGCAATGATTGCATCTTAAGCCAAGTCATTTCTAGTATAGTAGCATCAAAAAAGGCGTTCGAAAAACTAATTTCGAACGCCTTTTTTGATAAACCATTAGAAAATATCCCAAACGTCAAAATTCGGGGTGAATCATGTTTACGCTATCTGATATCTTAAATTAAGTAGAAGGAATGATTAAATTATTTGATTACAACCGCCTTCAAATAACCAATAACGTCTTCGTACTTAGAACTTCATCAACTTAAATATTCCAACCTTTTGATCTTTGCTGATACGCAAAAGATACGTCCCATTTTGGTAGTTTTTAAGGTCTAGTTGATTACTACCAGACTGCAACTTTATTTCTGAGAGAACATTTCCTGTTGCATCAACCAATTCGGCTTTAATGCCAGTCTCATCGGTATTAATCGTAACAAAATCCGTAGCGGGATTTGGTCCAACGGTAACGCCCAGCTTTTGAATGTCTTCGAAACCAGTGACTAACTCCAGACTAACTGTTGAGTTTGAACCGATGATTCCTGTGCTACAGTAATAGTCAGATACTTTAAATAATCTAAACTTAGTAGGAATAGTAGGATTCAAAGTAACAGTATATGGCGAGGTTGGTGCACTAAAGTCTTTTGCATTTAATTCATCTGTACCTAATTTGAAACTTACTGGAAAATTACCAGTTAATTTTACTTTTAAATCAACCTTCTTTTCTGGTGAAAAATAATACAAAGTAGTATCAAATGAGGCTGTTGGTGATTTTATAACATCGAGTGGAATAACACTTGTAGTTGAGCTTATGCCATTTTCTTTTGAAATTACTCTAAATCGGTAATTTTGTCCAGAAGAAGTATTAGTAGGAATTTTGAAAGAAATGGTATTTGTTGTGTAAGAAATTCCTAGTGTCTCAATCTCCTTAAAATTAACTCCTAAGCTATCTGACATTTCAAGTCCAAGACTCGGATTTGTCCCAGTAATACCCATCAACATAAAACCAATTTTTGTTTCCGTTCCTGAACAAAGAAAATTGTAAATGCTATTCACAGTTGGATTCAAGGTCAGAACATACTTGGCAGATTCAGGTAACACAGTAATGGTTGCAGAACCCTTTCCAGGGGCAACACCGCATTGATTAGACACTGACTTTAGGGTAACTGTCTCGGATTTTTGGGCTACAAAAGTTACAAACCCAGATTGTCTAGTTCTGCTCGTAATCACACCTGTAACACCATTACTTAATTCAAAAGTTGGATTGCCACTAAATAAATAATACCCATCAGCGCTACTACTAGACTTCAAGGTCAAAGTAACAGGCTGGTTAGCTACTGTAGTTACATTACCTGCAATGGTTAGGTCTGGAGCCTCTATTAAAGTACAGTACCATGAACCTCTGATATCAACACTTTGCGTTGATATATTTTGCAAAACCACCTGATAAGAATTTATTGGAATATTGGCTGGAATTGATAAAGCATAACTACCATAAGGTTTTATCCTTGCGATTTCATGATAAACTGACACTCCATTTATAGAGGTCATGAAGGACAATTTATAAAGTTGTGTGGTATCAACTTCTCCATAAGAAGCTAGATTAATACTTAGCTTTTCGTTACGACAAATACTACTATTACCATTCGAATTGAAGTTTGATACTCCCCAAGTAACTAGAGGTTTTACTCGTACATTAATAGAAAAGTTCAAATTTTGAACACCACACTGATTAGAAACAGTAGGTAGTGTATAAACTGTCGTATATTTAGGTAAAAGGTTGAGGTAAGAATAATTAGAGTAATCAACAGGATATACATCGCCGTATTTACCTCTTATAACACCGTCAAAATTTGAATTTCCTTTATTAGTAAATGTAAGTGAAACTGACTCGCCATAACTCAGCTCAATATCTTTTTGACCATTGACTACGGCAACTGAAACATTCGGTGCTTTTTGAATTCGTATAGCTCTAGCGTAACTAACCAATAAAGAATCTGACTCTTCAACCAATCGCAAGTTGTAGTTACCTTCTATATCTTGAGGTAAAGTTACCTCAAATGGACTCTGCTTGATTCCTGTGAGAAGGGCTTGCTTAGAATATGGGGTATCATCTAATTTTAAAAGAACCAACTTGTAACTCGCCACTCGGTTTGATGGTCTGATAATTGTTTCACCATATTTTAGTTCAACTTTTTTACCAGCACACGCAAATATAGTGTTATAGTTTCCTTTAAAATCAACCGTTCTGTCGGCTAAACTCACATTAATTTTAATGTTCACGTCTTTTGTAGCACAACCATTTGTCAGTTTTTTGATTACAAAAGTACCAGAGTTATATACATCAAAAGAATACCCTATGACCCCTCCATAACCTGATACTCGTAAACCATGATCAAACACTGCGGTGGTGTATAGTTTATTATCTAATCTTAACGTTCCACTGTAATAATTGCCATAAGTAACTAAAGTATTAATTTCGTTTGGTCCAGAATAACTCGGGATATCTCCAACTTCAACAAGATACCTTTCAGAAGTAGTATAAGGTGCTGAAGCTCTCACCTGTAAATTAATAGTGGAATACTTTGATGGTACTATCCACGACAATTTATCGTTCACAAACTCGCCAACACTCGCTTCGACTATATTCCCAGAATCGTCTACATAATCCAAATAAAATTTTGCACTAACATCAAAGGTTCCACTTCTTTGCAAGATAAGTTCTTGTGTAGACCCAGCGCAAATTGCTGACCCTTGACCAAAGGGCGCTTGAAGTTTTAGGCTTTTTACAGGATTTAACACTTGAATATCGACATTCAACTTTAAATCTGTATTTACACCACATTCGTTTGCCACTTTATTTACTTTAAATGTCATATTATCTGAGGCGTAAAACTTCGAGTTAAAATAAGCAAAGCCACCTTCAGGCATATACAGTGTAGATTTTTTTCCCAAATTATCTTCAAATTCTATTATTCCTCCTCCTATAAAACCAAGAGTACTATAAACCCAACTAGGTTTGTCTAAGGTATAAGGGCTCCCAATATTACTGTAAACAAATTTTGGGATTGATTTGAAAAGACATCGAGTAGATCCATACTCAAATGTGGAACCTATTAATGGATTTGGGAAAAGACCAAAAGTAAAGCTTTTGCCTTCATTTGGATTTGAACTAGGAAAAGTAAACTCCGCTATGCCAGCCTCTGTCACCTTCCCAGTAAGTGCTGTTTTACTTCCATCGCTAAACAACAGTGCCATATTTATGGGTGTATTGACCTCCATCACTGGCTGACTAGAAAACCTCACTTTAAAAACTCCTGAAGGACAAACTGATTTTGTCAAGACTTCCTCTACCTTTATTGCATCAGTAACCGTTATTTTGGTGATGTTAATACCCTCCCCTGAATTACACTCACTTGTGAACCTCTTAATTTTGTAATCCAAAGTTTTGGTTGGGTAAATAGGAACTGAGGTTGGATATCCAGAATAACTTAAGTTGTAATTAAAACCATCTGATAATTCAAAATTGATAGGTGCAAAACCACTTGAGTTAACATTGAGATTGACTATACTCCCATATCTGACTGTCATCGCTTCAGATCGTATATCTATTTTTGAGCCTTCGGCAATACTCACCGATGTTGAAAAAGTAGGAGAAATAGTAAGAGGGCTTGTAGCAATAACACTTATATTAAAATTAGTTCTAGGAATAAGTCCAGGTATTTTTGCAGAAACTACTCCATCTAACTCTTTGGCCTCAACTTCATAATATTGAGAAGAATTGCTTATCGAAATAAATCGAATTTTGAATTTATTATCAGCATTCCATGTACCTCTTTTTTCAATACTAAAACTAATGTTACCATCCGTACAATAAGTTGTACTGGTTAAATTAGAGATATTCAAAAGATTGTCCGACACATTTAGCTTTATTTTTCCTTGTGCAACCCCCACTCCACAAAAATTTGAAACCTCTTTGATATAAAAATCTCCTGATTTATTGGGATAGGTATTCACTCTGACATCAGTAAAATTTGTATAGTAGTTCTGAACTGTATGTACAGATTCCTCAGAAGTAGTTATTGAAAATGTCCCTGTGGCAATACCTGATAGTTTAAGTTGGAGTACTTTATCGCGAGAAATCGAAGCACTAGTAGTATCAAGTTTAATATTTGGGCGAACTGCCAAGGAAAAACTTGCGTATGTAACAAATTTAATAGGATCTACCTTAGGTGAAGTAGATGCGATCTGTAACATTACATTGCTATAGTAGCTATTATCGAGGTAGCTACTTAATCCAGAAATTTGTTGAAAATCAGGAAAGGTTCCTACTAAATAGCCAGAGGAATCTTTGGTATCGATGTCTACCAGAACTTTACTAGTACTATAGGAGTCGACAAGTTGTAACTTAAATTTGTTGTCGGAGTTAAATTCACCTGTTTTTTTGTAAGCTATGATAAATCGACCTCCCGAGCAAAAATTAGTCGAAGTAGGTTGAACTATTCTTGTGATAGTTACAGTTTGTGAAAAAACCTGTAGAAAACAGCCAAATATGAATAGCTGTATTAGTAGAAATTTGCGCATATATGTGGACTATAAAAATTGATAAAAAATAGTAAACCAGAGAGTTTGGCGCTCTTACTTTACCCAATAAACAGAATTTGAATTTGATAACGGAGGATAATTTGGTACGTTTAGCGGAATCAAAGGTGTCATTTGGCTAGATGTATTTTTAGTTTAGTCAGAAATTATAATAGCAACAAATTTACACTAAATTTAAGTATTTCGATATTCATCATTATTATTCTTTCTTGATAAAAACAATGAAGCTTTTCGATACTCAATTTTTACACATCTACTTGTATAAAAATTTAGTCGTCTTGACAAATTAAAAGTAAGACTAAAAACTATTGATAGTTATCTCATTTCTTTATAAAAATGAAGCTATAAAAAACGTCGTTTTTTATAGCTTCATTAAATTCGTTCGTATGCTAATTCTAATTTTCTTACTCAAAGTTTGATCAGAGTATCTTAATCCAACTATCAGTCAAAATTTACTTTCGTAAATCAATCTCTCCCAAAGTCAGGAGAGCTTGTTTATTGCTTTATCACTTTAAAGACACCTATTCTTGAATCTTTGCTGATTCGAAGTAGGTAAAATCCTATCGGATAATTCTTCAAATCTATTACATTATTGCCTGAGTTAAGAATGGTTTCTTCGAGTATTTTACCCGTTGCATTGACCAACTCAACCTTGATGTCACGATTATCTGTATTGATGGTAATATAATCCGTTGCAGGATTTGGTCCAACAGTGACGCCTAACTTCTGGACATCTTCAAAACCTGTGACTAATTCGAGACTAACAATGGATTTGGTTCCCACTGAACCAGCTCCGCAGACTGAGTTGCTTACACTAAAAATTTTATATTTTGTTGGGCTCACTGGATTAAGTGTCAAACTTGCATCATTGCTGTCTACTCTATATTTTTTGGCACTTACTTCATCCGTGCCCACTGTAAAATAAATTGGAGGCTCGCCAGTTGTTCGTAATTTTAAGTTAATAGGCTTATCTGGCGTAAAATAGTATTGAGAAGAATCAAACTCGACTGTTGCTCCGCTGAAAAGTTCTATCGGAGATGGGTTGCTTGACGAACCAACCCCGCTTTGCTTGGCAATAACTCTAAATCGATAATTACCGCCTATCTTGGTAGAAGAAGGAAGTTTGAATGTTATATTATTAGGAAAAGTTTTAACACTTATGACAGGTATTTCTGCAAATTTATCTCCATTACTATCTGACATTTCTAATCCAAACTGCGGTATGGTACTAAAATCGCCTGCAATATCGAATTGGATACTATTGATACTTGAGGTACATATTTTATAAAAAAACATAGAAGCAGTAGGATCTTTTGTAATGATACGATTACTTGTTTGAGGAGTGATGGTAATATTAGATTCTCCACTAAATCTCCCAACACCACATTGATTTGAAATTGATTTCAGTGACACACTCGCACTTTTATCAAGCTGTATTGGAAGAGTGGCTGTCAACCCTCCAAAATTGCTAATGATACCTTTTGTACCATTAGTTAGCTCATAGTTTAGCGTTCCATAAAAATTGTAATAATTAGTAGGATCAGTTGCTCTAAGGCGTACTGTTGTTTCCACATTGGCCATAGTGGTAGTATTGCCTTCCAGAGTTACATTGGGAACGTCTAACAGTGTTACAATATAGCCATCTCTTCCAATTGTTTTTCCAGAAGCAGATACCAGAGTAAATAAGTATATATCATTCACTGCCGTTGTTGGCATTTTGATTAAATAGCTTCCGTCGGGTTTCAATGATGATATTGTGTAATTTTTTGATGAAAATGAAGAACTCGTTGAGTTCAATACAAATCTATAACTTGCAGTAGAATCAATATTACCATAAGAGGCTAATTTAACTAAAACCTGATCATTTTTACATAGTGAATTCTTGATAGGGCTTTTTATCTCCCAACTCACAAATGGGTTTACATTCACTTTTACAATTTCAGTTAAATTTTGACTGCCACATTGATTATAGACACTTTTGACAGTATATGTAGTTGATTTTGTTGGACTTACTAGCACAGCTTCATTAATTCCATTGAATGTATAAGAATTTCCATTGGAATCCATAATCAATCCCTCAAAGGCAGAATTATTTTTGGATTGAAGTTGTAGACTCACTTTGTCGCCATATTGAATAGTAAAATCTCTATTAGAATTTTCAGTTAATAATGCCACAGAAGGCGTTCCTTCTACCCTGATAAACTGAGAAGTGGTAGTATTCAATGAATCCTCTTCATCTACTAAGCGGATATAATATGATCCGATTGGCATATCTGATGGGATTGTCACTTCTACTGGGTTTTGGGTAACGCCAGTCAATAATGTCTTATTTTGGGTAGATGTGGAAGAACCTTCAGTTGAAATCAATACTTTATATTTTGGAACCTTAGCGCTAGGTCTATAAACCGTTTCATAGTATTTAAAACTGATTTTTTTGCCTGCACACACGGTAGTAGCATTTTCGTATGATTGATTGTAGGCATTCACAGCTCTCTCTTTAATTTTCACATTAATTTTAATATTCACATTAATAGAACCACATTCATTTTTAATGTTATTGATTACATATTGAGTTTCCTTATCCAAATTCAACTTATATGATACATAGCCATTTGAACTAGAAAACAGTTGACCATTACTAAATGTAATCATTGTTTCGGTTGGACTATTTATGCTAATACTTCCATAATGAGGATTAAAACTATATGATTCTGAATAATTTATTTCCTTTTCGCCAGTATAAGAAGGAGGATTAGATACCTGAACTTTGAAACGCTCGTAAGCTACATAGGGAGAGCTTGTATGAACTTGCAGATAAAAAGTAGTCTTTCCTGCAAAATTATCATTAGTAGCTGGCACAGTCCAAGTGAGTTTATCATCGATAAACTCTCCTACATTTTGAGCTAAAACATATCCATTTTCATTGACATAATCTAAATAGAATTTTGTTCCATCTGCAAACACTCCATTCTTAATTAACTTCAAATCATGCTTAGTCCCTATACACAGTGTTTTTTCTAGTCCAAAAGGAGTCACTAACTTCAAATTATTATTGGAGTTAGCTACAGTGACATTAAAATTTATATTAGGGTTATCTATCACCCCACATTCATTACTAATTTTAGTTATTGAAAATGGCATATTTGAGGATGCAAAAAATCTACTTCGAACATTTAGCTCGCTGTTAGCATCGGTATAGAGCAATTTTTGACCAAGAGAACTTTCTACTGCGACATTTCCTCCACCTTTTATTACCATAAGGTACTCTATCCAATCTGGATTAGATAGATTGATTTTTGAATAATACTCAAGACGCCACGAATCGAGAGTTGGTTTACTTTTAAACAAACAACTCGAAATATTATACTCTGTTTTGGCTTCTGGAATATTGTCTGAATAAAGGCTAAAATCAAACCTTTTGCCTGCATGTGGACTTGATTCAGGAAATTTGAATTCAGCTAATCCAGCTTCAGTTACCTTTCCTGTGAGTAATAAAGTACTTCCTCCACTAAAAATTACATTTAGATATACCGTTGATTTTGCTGCTAATACGGGCTGACTAGAAAACCTAACCTTAAATATTTCACCAGGACAAATAGACGACGTAAGTACCTCTTCTATTTTAATACCGTTTGTCACAGTAACTTTCAAGACATTTGTCCCAGTGCCTGTGTTACAAACGCTTTGATATTTCGTAATCTTATATTCGGTAGATTTAGCTGGCGTTATATCAATAGAACTATATCCAGAACTTTCTAATTTATATTGAACACCATTATTGAGTGTATAAAATATGGGTATTAATCCCGAGGAATTGAAATACATTGAAAATGGTTTTCCATACATTACTGTCTGATTATTTAAGACAATATCCATTTTTGAAGGATTCGAAACTGGAATACTATACAAAATATTCGAGGAAGCTATTTTAGGGCTACTCGATTGTATTTTGATATGATAAGTACCCTCCTTTATATACGTAGGGATAGTTGCTAACAAAGCACCATCATTAGTTTCAATGGCTTCTACGTCAAAGTAAACATTCTGATAATAAGGGGATACAAAACGGATATAAAATTTATTATTAGTATTCCATGTCCCTCTTTTTTCAACAAATATTTTTACATTATTTCCAATACAAAACTCTCCCATTGCATAATCATTTATACTTAAGAAGTTATCTACAACATCGAGTTTTACCTTACCTGCTACTTTGGCAATTCCACACATGTTAGAAACCTCTTTAATGTAGAAATCTCCAGACTTCTGAGGGTAGGTTTTTAAAGAAATTGGTTCAATCCAGTTATTTGAGCTAGAAGCAATCGAAGCCCCCTCGGAAGTTTTGAAAACCATCGGAAAAGAACCACTTCCTGTCAATCGCATTTCATAAGCCAAACCACGAGTAACTCCAGTACTGGTAGTATCTATAATTCGGACATTTGGCACTTTAGCAATGGCAAATGCTTGATTAAAGATTCCTGTGGTATAGCCTGGCGAAGAAGATAACATTTGAAATCTAAATAGAAAACTAGATGTATTGCCCTCATAGTCAAACACACTAGGATATTGGGCAAAGTCTGGAAGATAGGTCACCAAAAAACCTGACGAATCCTTTGTGTCTAGATTCAAAACGATTTTGTTTTGATTATTTAGCAACTGTAATGTAAACTTATTATTGGCATCGAAGGTCCCATTTTTTTGTATAGCAAGTACAATTTTTTGCTTAGAGCAAATATAGTTCTGGGAGGGTTCTACAATTCCGACTATATCGAAACTTTGAGCAAATAAAAAAGACGAAAAGCTGTTAAATAGGAAGAAAGCTAATAGTAGAAATTTGCGCATTTTGGATAATTTATTGTTTATGAATTGGAAATAGAACTATCAATTAAGTTTTGATAGTCTGGCGAAGAATTGACATTTCAATAAGGTGGTGAGTTCATAAAATGACAAAATTAAATTAGTGATAAAACATACCATAAAAGTACATAAAATATCTAATTTCTTCACTAACATATATTAATTCTACAAAATCATCCAAACATGTTTTTCTAGCAGCATTTCTCTTATTTTACTTTCATTAGAAATTCTACCTATTTTTCTTTTAGGGATAAGGTGTTAAATAGTTTACAAAATCTTGTATGTACGCTATTTATGCCCAAAGAAAACCTGATTTATCAAATAATAAACTTATGCTTAAAAAAACACTTATCTTACCTCTTCTGGGGCTTGGTATCATGAGCCATGCCCAAACTCAATGGCCTGCTATTACTCCTGAAACAAAACCTTGGACACGCTGGTGGTGGAATGGTAGCCAAGTGACAACCAAAGGATTAACAGCAGCCTTAGAAAAATACAAACAAGTGGGGCTTGGAGGGACTGAGGTTACAGTTATTTATGGTGTCCAAAATCAAGAAAAGGAATTCATCAATTACCTTTCTCCTGATTGGGTGAAGGTGTTTGAACATACACTTTCTGAAAGTAAGCGATTGGGCATGGGTGTCGACTTGGCTAATGCCTCAGGCTGGCCCTTTGGTGGATCGTGGGTAAGTCTTGATGATGCTTGTAAATATGTTACCGAAAAATCTTGGACTCTGAAAGAGGGACAGACTTTATCTGAATCGGTAACTTATATCCAAAAACCATTGCTTCAGGCAGGAAATAAGTCTTTAAATCTCAAAGACCTAAAAGAACCTTATTATCTCAATCCCAATTTACAGAAAGATTTTGTTGAGCAAATCCGCTTTGAGCACCCGATTCCTTTACAGGTTTTGATGGCTTATTCTGATAAAAATGAAATTTTGAATCTGACCGATAAGGTTGACAAAAACGGAAAATTAAACTGGACTGCTCCCCAAGGAGAATGGAAATTATTGGCTTTATTTATGGGATTGCATGGCAAACAAGTCGAGCGTGCTGGACCTGGTGGCGAAGGCGAAGTGATTGACCATTTCTCGACCAAAGCTATCCAAAACTATCTTACTTATTTTGACAAAGCGTTCAAAAATGCCAATATCAGCTATCTACGAGGCTATTTCAACGATTCTTATGAGGTCGACGATGCCAAAGGCGAAAGCGATTGGACGCCTGATATGTTCAATGAGTTTCAAAAACGCAGAGGCTATGATTTAAGGAATTTTCTACCTGCGCTTTTCGGGAAAGACACCCCAGAAAAAAATGCTCGTATTCTATGTGATTATCGTGAAACGATTTCTGACTTAATCTTGGAAAAGTACATGGGTGTATGGAGTTCTTGGTCGCATAAAAACCATAAGATTATCCGTAACCAAAGTCATGGTGCCCCTGCCAATATTTTGGATTTGTACGTAGCTGCTGACATTCCTGAAGCAGAGGGCATGGAAGTACCAAGACTCAAATTTGCGAGTTCCGCCGCTAACTTGACAGGTAAAAAACTCGTTGCTTCCGAAACTGCCACTTGGCTCAACGAGCACTTTGTCTCAAATCTTTCCGACGTAAAAAAGGCGATTGATTTGATGTTTTTAGGGGGTATTAACCATATTTTTTATCATGGCACCGCCTATTCTCCTGAAAATGAGCCTTGGCCTGGCAGATTATTTTATGCCGCAACGGAGTTTACACCTGCCAATCCTTGGTGGAAAGACTTCGCTAGTATCAACCAATATGTGACTCGTGTGCAGTCATTTTTACAAAAATCTACTGCCGACAATGATGTGCTTGTCTATTTCCCTATTTCGGATAGTTGGTCAAAACCAAGCAAATCGCTGTTGCGTCACTACGATGGTTTAGGCAAAGAATTGGGCTTGCCAGAACTCTCTCATTTGGCTGAAAATTTGTTAGAAAAAGGCTATACTTACGATTTTATCTCTGATAGTCAATTACAAAAGCTCAACACCTCTGGCGGAAAAATTCAGGCTGTAAATGCCAACTATAAGGTAATTCTAGTGCCCAAATGTACATATATACCTTTGGCAACCATGCAAAAACTGAATGCCTTGGCAAAAGCAGGTGCCAAGATTTTGTTCATCGACGCACTACCTGAATCGGTAGCAGGTTGGGGAAATTTGGAGGAAAAACAAAAGACTTTTTCTCAAATCAAAAACGGTATTCAGTTACAAGCTACTAGCGAATCGATTCAGAATGCTAAAGTGGGCTTGGGTCAAATAAGTGTAGGTGAATCATTTGAAAAACTCTTGGCTTTTCATGGCGTCAAAGAGGAAACCTTATCTCAACAAGGGTTGTCTTTTATTCGTAAAAAAATGGGGAACGAAACCATCTACTTCGTTTGGAATAAGAATAAAATAAGCTTTTCTGGTTGGGTAAATCTACAACGAAAAGGCGTTACCACAGCTATTTTCAACCCGATGACGGGCGAGTCAGGCATTGGAAAAGTACAAAAAACTAACTCGGGGACTTCTGTATTTGTTTCGCTCAAACCCAATGAGTCAATTATCGTAAAAGTTTCGCCAAATCTTCTCAAAGGAAAAGAATGTCCGTTTTTCGCACCAGCAGAAAAAGCTCAGGAACTTAAGGACAACTGGCAAGTTAGTTTCGTAGAAGGCGGTCCCGAACTTCCTGCAACCAGAACGATTTCGACCTTAAGCTCATGGACTACATGGTCGGAGGAAGCATTGAATCGCTTTTCGGGAACAGCCAGCTACAAAACTACTTTTGCCAAGCCTTCAGGCAACACACAACACTGGATATTGGATTTGGGAGAAGTACACGAAACTGCGAGAGTCATCATAAACGGTAAACCTGTGGCAACTTTGATAGGACCACAATACACTGTTGAGATTCCTTCGAACCTATTACAAGACCAAAACACGTTGGAGATACAAGTTTCGAATTTGATGGCGAACCGTATGGCTTGGATGGACAAAAATGGAATGCCTTGGAAAAAGTATTATAACATCAACATGGCCGCCAGACTAGCCGAAAATCGTAATAAGGAAGGTCTTTTTGACGCTTCAAAATGGTCGCCAAAACCATCTGGTTTAGTTGGTCCAGTGCGATTGATTGAGGCAAAACGGGTTGAGTAAGCATTAGTGGTGAATTGTGAATGATGAATTGCGAATCATAAATTAACAATTTAATTATCAACACTTTATACCCAAAATCAATCTATTTTTTTGTATATATTAAAAGCTATCGAATGATTCTCTTTACTAAGTGAATTATTCGATAGCTTATTTATGGGGAGGCTTTATCAATTAACCTATTTGATTATCCGAAGACCTGAAACCTTCTGATATAAGGTATCAAAAAGTTTAAAATTTAGGTTGCCAAGTTGTATCAAATTTCCTTGCTTGAAATCCGATATTACCAAAATCTATGGTCACAGTGTTTATGTAAAGCATAAAAGTCTAAATTAGCACATTAGCCCGCCTTACACAAATGCAATGTTGTGTGATGGTTTTATTGCGTCTTAGATTCGTGCTTGTTTATGTGTTCTTTTATAATTTTTATGTGTCGTCTTACTTGTCTTTTTATGTTATTACTTTTCAAAATACGGTTGGCTCTGTAAGCATAGGTAATAAAGTTTTGATAGCCAAAATGACTATATCGTTTGTATATTTTTTTTTTGTGCAAAAATTGCTTCTTCTCTGTCTTCTTTTCTACAATTTTTGCCTTAATTAATTTAACTCTAATTACTCTTTTTAAACGTCTATAATACTTAGCAAGGCTTGGTTTCTTAATTGTTATTTTTTGTCCGTCAAACTCAAAACCTAAATACTTCAAACTTGCATTTTTATCATTGGTTTTGTCCGTTTCTAATTCGTTTTTAATATTTCTTCTAAAAAACGTAATTTCTGTTTTGATAGGTTGAATTTTAAGCCCATATTTCATGATTTCGCATAAAACAAGTTTTTGAAATTCGTCTTGCTTGTCAATAGGGCAAACAACTATTATGTCGTCTGAATATCTCCGATAAAGTCCTTTTATATGACTAACAGCGTTGAATATTACTTTATCAAAGTCTAACAAGTAGAGATTTGCTAAAAATGCACTAATTGCAGTACCTTGTGCTATTCCTTGTCGATTTCCTTCTTTGTCCCAAAAATGTTTTTGAGTTTCGCACACTTTTGAAGGTTCAGGAATAATCAAAGATTTACGTTTTTGATTGTTTGTTCCTGCTATTTTATCTCTAAATTCTTTGGCATTTGCACAAAAAGAATTAATACCTTGTTTTTCAATAAGTTTTCGTAAAAGAAATTTATCTTTTACTTTGGAAAAGCCTAATTCATCTAACAAATCTTGTTCATTTACAAACGAAAAATTAGTAACTGATTTATATATGTCAAAATGGTCTTTTGGTAATCTATTCACTTTTAAGAGTTTGCACCAAATTTCTTTCAAGTAAGTATGATTAAGGCTATCAAAAAACTTTTCAATATCAAATGCTAAAACTACACATTCATTTTGAAGTGAAATAAAGTCAAATATTTCTTTTGCAAAGTGTACATTTGATTTTCCTTTTTGACTTCCTTCTTTTGTAGGAATAAATCTATATGCAGAAATACATTTAGAAAGCCCAATATTTTCAGGCTCTTTGAGTAACTCTTCATATTTTTTCCCTAAAACTTCCTTAGCAAAGTATGAATATATTTGCGTGTCTAGGTGGTTTGCAAAAAATATTTCTCTTGGCTTTGTATTTGTTTTGTTTTTTACAAAATCGTAATGACTTCGTTTATGCTTTCCTTTATCAGTTAAAATTTGATTACCTGCATTATCTTGGACTTTCTTAAATCTCCTTTGTAAAACTGTTCTGTGGATTAGCGGGTAAAATGCGTGCTTTACTATGTTGGTATGTATTCCATTTTTATCAATTTGCTCAATGTAACTCTTTACAAAGTTAAGATTGCTTTCTTTTAACTTTGTTGTAAAATGTAAATACCCTTTGGGCTGAAACCAAGTTTTACTTTTTTGTTTACTTTTCATAGAAAAAATCATAGTTGGTACTTGTGTGGTGACTAAATGCAATTCATATTACTTGACCTAAAACTGCCCTATACGCTTGCACCACAACCCGTAAATGGAATTATTATCTTTGTACCAAATTTAATCAAACAACTAAATTATGAATACCCAAATAACAAGTGGCAAATTCGCTACATACAAGTTCAGAAATTTCTTTCTAAATAATTTGTATTTTAGAAATTACCTTCCTTGCAACCTGTTTCATTTGCAAGTAAATTGGGGACTACCACAGTCTAACCAAATGTCAAGCAGAACAAGTACCGAACTATGAATATCTTTAATTAGCCTTTGGCTTATCTTCAAAAACCTTATATTCTATAAATCCAACAATACAAACATAAAGTAACCAAACCCACCAAGTTACATTAAAATTAAAAGGATTGTAGCCGTAATACCAGCCAGCAACTAAATTGCCTGCTATTGGCATTGTCAAAACAAATAATGCAATAGGTATTACGATTGCAAAAATCATTTTTTGATTTGGATTTAGTTTGACAATTAGCTGTTCAAGTTTCTTTATCATTTTACTAGTTTTTGGGTTTTAAAATATCACACAACGTTTTTGGGCTTACCGAAGTGGGGGAATTAGAAGTATAAATGTTCCATTTAGCACAAATTTACAATAGAATTACAAATACTCAATTTAGCACTTCTGCCCCTATTTTAGCAAACCCTTGTTAGCACCAGTTATTCTTTTTCTATTTTATCTTCAATTTCTTCTTCAAGTAGCCCAGTAATTTTTTTAGTTATTATTTGTCTTCTTCCTGTGTCTAATGAAAATTTCTCCATCTTTAAGTTACCATAAATGTCTATTGTAAAATGAAATTTGAGTTTCGCTTCTCCTGCAAGTTTTGGTGGTATTCCTGTGATAGTCATTTCGGCAAATTGTTTATTTCTACTTGCTTTTGGATTCTCTCCGTAGTGAATTGTAGAAGTTGAACTTTTTTGATTGTCTTCAGATGTTTGAACAATTTTTGATATAGAAACAGGTAGCAAAGTATCCTTAGGAACTATAATTAAATAATTGTCATATTTCAAACTTGAACCAATAGAATATTTAAGTTTCCATTTTTTTGTCAAGTCAAGAGCAAATGCAGTTTTTTGAACTTCTATATTGTCTGGGGCAATTTGAAATGCACTTTCAATTATTTCCTTATTTCCTGTCGCTTTTGCTTGAAATACGATGTCATTTGCTAAATAGTCTCTTGCTCGTAATAGATTAAATTCATCGACTTCAAACTTTGTCAATTGACGAATTTTTTCAACTTTTTCGGTTAAAGATTTAAGTCTGTCAAACTCTGAAATAAACGCATCTATTGTTTCTTTTTCGTCTTTGATAAGTAAAATGTTTTCTCTATTCCTATCTTCGGCATAGTAAGTCCAGTTATATGAACCGTTTATAAGAGTTTTGTTGTCTATAACACAAAATTTATTGTGCATTGGGTTGTATGTGTCTGAAAAATAAAAATGTCCTCCGTTGTCAATGAAACTTTGGAAATTTAAACCTGTCTCACGATTATTTATATAGTCATTATGAATTATTAGTTCAACTTTTAGTCCATCCAAAACTTTTGTCATTAATTTTTGGAATAATGTCTGATTTGTAAACCAATAAACAGCAACAACTATCCTTTCAGTCGCCTTGTCAAGTTCGTCTAAAATGGTATGTCGTATGTCGTCAAAATGTGCTTTTACCATAGTCGTGTTATAATTGGTGCTAACAAGTTTATAACTGCAATATAATCAAATTTCATTCCGCCTATCCAGCCAATATAGAACATTAAAGTATGCCAAGCATTTTCTTAACCAAAGTCAATATACGTATATTGTCGAAGCTATCTCTAAGCTGTTTGTTCATAGGTGTATATAAGACCGCCTCGACAACTCGCTACAGCAAGGTTAAACGCTCAGATAACCAGGACTTCCAATAATATCATTTCGCTTTCAATTTGTCTGTTTTTTGAGTTTAACTAAATCATCCACATAATTGCCATAAATAGCGATTGCATTACCATTCTTAATGTCAAAATATGGTTTAGGGAACAAAGTTTTTCGTTGGTCTTCTGATAAATGACTAATTGGAGACAAAACTTCTTCTTTAAACGAAATTTTCTCTGGTCTTACACTAACCTTATCCTTGAAATAATCATTATAGTATCTACCTGAATAAGGACTTGCCCATTTGTTGTCAGCTGTCAAATACAAATCAAAATATTGGTATTTCTCATGATATAGCTCGCCTTTGTGAGGAGAAACAAAAAGAAGAACTGTCTTGAACTTGGAAAATGCAGGTACGCCATAATGGTCATAGGCAAAAAATGTAATAGTGTCTTGTCTGAAGGAACCATTGATTACTTGTAATATTTTGTATTTTGCTCTATATCTGTTGTCAAGACTTATACCCACGGTTATCACAGTATCTTTACCCATAATGACTGTATCTGACAAAGACTTTTCAGGTATGTATTTCACTTCAATTTTTTCTCCGATAAAGACTAACAAACTGTCCTTTGAGGTTTGCCCTAATGATGAAGTCAGTGAAATAAATATTGTCACTATTGTAATTGCTAAAGTTTTCATAGAATTGTAGTTAAAGGGTGAGTGAGTATAACGATTTGATATTGGGAATGCCAAAGTTCAATATTGACACAATACCTTATCGAATCATTCAAATACTCCACTATTTTGTATATGAAGTTAAAAATTATGAAATGCAATAAAGTTTGGTGTGCCCCAACTTTAGACACCGCCAATTGCAACACGAGTTATATGGATTTTATTATCAAGATATATTTTAATGCCATATCCTCAGCGTAGTTTGGTAGCTCATGAAGTGAATTTCTGTGATTTTGTAGAGTCTCTTGTAAGTGCATAGTATCATTTTTTTTGTTAGCAATAGACGAGATTTAGTAGTGTAGCTAAAGTACAATTCAAATATATAGAAATAAAAATTGATTTCCATCCTGTGCAAAATCTTCAATTGAGACTAGGAAATCATTATACTTGCCAATAGGATCGGAATCCTTAGATTGAGTAAGTACTGGCTTGGAAGCCAGCACTAGCGAGTAATCAAATTTTATATCGGCAATCTAGCCAATATCAAGCATTGAATCATACCAAGTATTTTCTTAACCAAAATCAATATACGTATATTACCTAAATCAAAAACCGTCACTACGCTGTTGGTAAATGATCTATCCAACTCGCCTTTTGAAGATGCTTTTTAAGTTTTTCTCGATAATTGCTATCCATACCAGTCACCAACTTATTCTCACCTCTGAGGTCTGACTTAAAACCATTTTTATCATGCACAAAATCTGCCACGGCTTCGCCCAATATCTTCATTAATGGCAACATCTTCACATCAGCCATGTTGATTTTTGCCAGCTCTTTGTTACTTAATTGATGTATAGAATTGGCATCGATGTTGTCTAGTTTCTTGAGTGATTTATTAGGTAGTTTCTCAATAGACTTTCGATCCAAAGAAAGTTGAAATCTTCGAAAATCGAGTCCTCTCATAAGTGTACTTCTTAGAAAATTCACCTGCATTTCACTCGCATCTTTGCTTGATTCATCCATTACATAATCCAGCCAAAACAATACATCTAGTCCTTTAGGCTCGGCGATTTCTTCGAGAGGGACAAACCTAAACAAGCTTGCAGTGCCAAAACTAAAAACGGTCGTATTGTCCGAACTATATTTCTCTTTTCCGTTATAATGAAATGCCTCCATCAGCGCCGCCATCACTGGATTATTGTACACAGTAGTTCCTCCATCGATAAAGCGCTCAAAGGGCTGGAAATACGTCGGTGCCGACATGGTGGCTTCTACCACAGCACGCATCAGTGCATCCTGATAAGTGTCCACCACTTTTGAGTTTTCATTTTTATTAAAAAAAGTAAAAAACGTTTCCTCGCCTGCAACCATATCTTTGGCAGTGAAAAATAGGTCTATTCCTGACGATTCGCCTAGGTTTTTTAAGGATTTATTACCAAAAATATCTTTACAAATCGCTCTATAATTGATTTTATCGAATTGAGGCGGATTTGTGTAACGATTACCCAAAAATCGTTCTTTAAAGATATTTTCAGCTAAATCTTCATACAGTGTTTCTATCTCTAACGCCGATTTTTTGTTTGCAATCAAGCTCGCAATTATCGCTCCTGTAGAGGTGCCTGCCACCATATCTACCCATTCGTAGATGGGCGAGCCTACGATTTCTTCGATTTTTTTTAAGAGCTGAATAGTAAAAATGCCTCGTATTCCTCCTCCGTCAAAACTAAAAATTATCTTATTGTCTGGAGCAATATTGAGGGCTTGGCGTGCTTTAATTTTTGATTCCGTTGACATAAATTTTGTGTGCTATTGTTCGACCTGAAAATGGGAATATTCTCTTAAACAAGCAAATTAGGCTCATAATATTTATTATCTGGCAAAAAATAGTATTTATCTCATTTTTTCAAACACAAATCTTTAGAACATAAAACACATTTCTTTCCGTGGCGAGTGTCCCACTCGACAACTCGCAGCAGCACAGCGGACTACTTTTACAATCTTTACTCCAAAGTTTAGTGAGTGAGTTTTTGCTGTCGCAAGTTGGTCACTGAGACACTGACCACGGAGGTAAAACCCTACTTCAAAACCTGTACTTCAACACTTTGTCGTTCTTTTCCACTTTCTATCAACAATAAATATAAGCCGTTTGGAATATCTTTTAAATTGATATAATCCTGATTCGATACTTGCTTGACTATCGAACCACTACTATCCACTAAAGTCAATGTATAAGTTTTGGCTGGTACTTTTACATAAATCTTATCATTGGCGGGGTTGGGGTAAGCCTGTACTGTTCGCTCGAATTTATCAATTCCTAAAATCATCATCACTTCTAAAGGTGCAGCAGTACTGTAAATTGTATAACAGTCATTCTTTACCTCACAACGATATTGATAAGTATTTTGGGAAAGATTGGCAGAACTCAGATTCAATGTGTTAGTTTGTTGTCCTCTGTATAAAGTATCGCTACTCGAAATCATATTCCAAGTAACTCCTTTATCCGTACTTACTTGCCATTGATAAGATGAAGCTCCTGAAACATTGATAAAAAATTGAGCAGAGCTTTTTTCTGTGGTAGATTGTGCGGTGGGTTGAAGTGTAGTTTGTGGTAATTCACATTGTTTGGCTTGAATACTTACGGTATCCGACAATACACTGTTACATTCACCATTGACTAAACAGCGATAAACAATATTGTTATCACGAATTTTAGTTTGATTAACTGTCAATTGATTAGTTCGATGCCCCGAATAAGTGGAATCAAAGTTGGTGATAGCTCGCCAAGTAGCACCTTTATCTTTACTGATTTGCCAAGCAAAACTGCTGGCAGAACTCTCGTTGACAGACAATAAGGTTTCTTTTGTGCCAAACATTTCTGTCTTTTCTGTGCGAAGGGATTTAGGTAAAGGATTTTTACAATCTAACGTAAGTGATGTAAGTCCTGTATAACTCCCCAACCAAATTCTACCATCTTTAGATTCATGGATTGCATTAATAAGCAATGAAGAAAATGGACTATTAAAAGTAGTGAGTGTTTCACCATCATATCTTTGTATTTTATCTCTTACACTCCAATAATTGCCTTTGGAATCTATCATAAAATCGTTATAATAATAGTTACGTATTGATATTTTAAACTCATCAGGAGTTTGTACTTTCTCAAAATTATTCCCAACTAAATGATGGATTTCGCCCTCGTAATTTTTATTGTTATAAGCAATGAGATATAAACCTACATTATTATCATTCACAATTCTTGTGATATTAGAAGGTATATTCGTATAATTACTGGCTTTTAAATTTATGCCGTCGTGTGTAAAGAAGCCTTTGGAACTAAGAATACAAAGCCCCCCATTAGGACTCGCTGCAATGTCTATAATCTCATTTTCTAACACAAATTTCGTCCATTTACTTTTATCATAGTAAAACAAAAGGTATTGATAGCGATTGGTTGACCAAGAATATTGATAGTCCCACGCCCAAATATGCTGATTTTTATCTTTTACAATTTTTTTAACACCATATTCTATATCTAAAGGGTAGTTTATTAATTTTAAACCATTGTCTTGTTTTATTTGAGTAAGTGACGTTTGTTCGCTTACCCATAAATCGTCTCCTTCGCCTTGTGCAATAGTATATCCGTAATTGGCAATATTTATAAGTTCTCCACTTATATTTTTTAAGTATTGAATCTCGGTAAAATAAGGTTGAATCAAGATATTATTTTTTGTATCTGATACAATTTTAGTAATAATACTGCTGGAAAGATTATTTTTGGGCAGGGGTAACTTTTTTAAACTATTGCCATCAAATAAATCCATTCGCCCCCAATAATCTCCTAAAAGTAAATTTCCTTGAAAATCTTCACAAATATTAATAGGGTAAACATTAGGAATAAATACAGAAAGTTTATCTCCATTTAATTGATAAAGTGCATCTGTCCCGACTAACACCTTATTGTCTTTGGTTACGTAAAGTAACCAACCATATTGAAAAGAAATAAATTCACAGGTTTTAGTGGAGATATTGAATTTATAAATTCCTTCACTACTTGAGAAAAAAATATTATCATTTTGGTCTATAACAGCATTATTGTATTGATAGCTTTTAGGAAGCGTACTATTGCTACTATCATATTTTGTCCATTTTTCCCCATCAAAAGACCAAAAAGATACGCCAATACTTACCCAAAAATGCCCATTTGAGTCAACTAAAAGCCTTTGACTTTTATTGTTAAATGAAGTTACCCCTTGATTTACCCAATCATAAGAAGTATATACAGAATCTTTTCCTACTTGAACAAATTTACTTGCTTTGTCATAGCTTATCCATAAACTGCCATCTTTGGCATTAAATAAGAGAGGCCTATTTGTAATAAGAGCCTTTCCTAAGTTTTGATTGTTTATCCAAACACTACCATCAAAAAGATATGTTTTAGCATATTCACCTAAGTATTCATCATAATAGCAAGCCCAAATATTCCCTTGAACATCCTGAGTAATAGAAGTAATAGTACTATCTAAACCATTATTCTGATTATAAGAAGCAAGAAGCTGATAATCTTTATTATAGTGCAAAATACCTCCATCTGTTCCAATCCACAAGGTCGAATCTTGGGCTGCAAAAAAACAATTGGCTTGAGAAAATGAACTATAAGTTTTCCACTGTTGAGCATGAGTAGTAGAAAAACTAAAAGTGTAAAAAAAGAAGATAAGTGTTCGTAGGACTTTATACATGAATGCTTATATTTTAATATGTCTGACAAAAGTACGGTTTATCTTTTCTCAGAATCGTAGAACAATTAATTTTTGCAGATTTTATATTAAGAAGTTTTGAAGTAAAAGCGGGCATAAATTTATCCTTGTCAAATTATAATTGATGTTATGCAAAGTTATTTTTGAGCAACTATTATATGGTTCTTTGATTTCAAGAGTTGCAACTCCTGAAAAGCCGTTTGAATGGCTTTTATATAAATTCTTTCTTTCCGTGGCGAGTGTCCCACTCGACAACTCGCTGTAGCACAGCGGACTTCTTTTACAATCTTTACTCAAAAGCTTTATGGGTAAGTCTTTGCTGTCGCAAGTTGGTCAGTGAGACACTGACCACTGACATAAATTCTGTGTGTTATTGATCAACCTCAAAATGGGAATATTCTAGCAAACAAACAAATTAGGGATCTGATATTTAGTATTTGGTAAAAATATCATTTATCCAATTTTTTCAAACACAAATCTTCAGAACATAAAAGACATTTGAAAGATAATTCTTAAGATATAAAGAGTATCAAACAGGCCTTCGACTCATCTTTTCTAAAATAAACCTTGTAACTATGTTCAGAAAAGAATTTTTCAATCATCGAGAACGATATGTGGTGTACTGGGATATAATTCATGACTAAATTTTCTTGATTAAAAATACTTTTATGAAAAAAACACTCATCATTTTTATCCTACTATTTATCGGTTTTTCCGCCCATACTCACGCACAAGTTTGGCAGTGGTCAGCCCCCATAGAAGGACTCATTAGCGAGGAAACCAATGCCAATCCGCAAGCATTTCTGTGGATTCCTGAGAATTGTAAGGAAGTGAAAGGCGTGGTCGTAGGAATGCACAACATGATAGAAGAAGGCATGTTAGAGAACGAAAACTTCAGGAAAAAACTTACCGAGTTAGGTCTTGCCGAAGTTTGGGTTACGCCCATTTTAGAATTTCCTTTCGATTTTCATAAAGATGCTCCAAAGCATTTTCAAACCATGATGGATGCCCTTGCCAAAGTTTCGGGATATACCGAATTATCGAATGCTCCGATTATTCCCTTGGGACACTCAGCCATGGCGACTTATCCTTGGAATTTTGGTGCGTGGAATCCTGCCAGAACTTTAGCCATAATTTCTGTTCATGGCGACACCCCTCAAACCAACCTAACTGGCTACGGCAGAGCTAATCCAGACTGGGGAAATAGAACGATTGAGGGTGTGCCAAGTCTGTTTATTATGGGCGAATACGAATGGTGGGAAAAACGAATCGAACCAGGTTTTCAATATGTATCCAAACATCCGAAAACGCCTATTACCTTTTTTGCAGACGCTGGACATGGACATTTTGATTATAATGAATCCATGGTCGATTATGTAGGATTATTTATCGAAAAAGCCGTTAAATATCGCCTTCCGAAAAAAAAAGGCGAAGCACTACGTCCTGTATATCCTCAAAACGGTTGGTTGATTGACCGTTGGAGAAAAGACTCCTTGCCTATTTCTCCAGCTAGTCCCTATTCGCAATTTACAGGAAATAAATACACGGCATCTTGGTGTTTTGACAAAGAACATGCCCAAGCCACAGAAGCATTTTATGCAAAAGCTCGAAGTAAAAAAATGCAATACATGGGCTTAATTCAGGAAGAAAAAATACTTATTCCTTCCAAAAATCATGCTCAATATCAACCAACTTTCAAGCCTTTGTCTGATGGTATTAGTTTTCGTTTCAAAGCTTTTTTTAGTGATACGACCAAAACTACAGTTGTCATCAATCACGCCAAAACACCGATTATGATAGACCGTATTTGTGGTCCTGTCAAAAAACTGGATGATAGTACTTTTCAAATCAGTTTTTACCGCATGGGATTTAATAACAAAAAACGGAGCAATACGATTTGGCTATTGGCGCATAACGAAGGTGATGAGAATTATAAATCAGTCGTACAGCAATTTGAGCTAAAATTTCCCCTACAAAATACACAAGGTATATCACAAAATATTTCTTTTGAAGCTATTCCAAACTCGATAAAGAATGTACGTTCTATTTCATTAAGTGCTACGTCAAATGCAGGACTTCCAGTATATTTTTATGTAAAAGAAGGGCCTGCATTGATTAAAAATCAGCAACTTGTTTTCACTACAATTCCACCAAAATCTAAAATGCCTATCAAAGTAACCGTTGTGGCTTGGCAATATGGCATTGCAGGAAAAGTACAATCTGCCGAGCCTATTGAACAAAGTTTTTGGATCGAAAAATAAGACACTCTATGAAACAACTCCTTATTATTCTTTGCTTGTGCGGATGTTTTTGGTCAGCTGTTGCTCAGAAAACACCCAAGAGCTTTATGCCTATTCAACAAAAAATTCAAACTTGGGTAGACAGTGGTCATTATGATGGAGCTTCGATAGTTGTTTTTCAAAATAATCAAATCCTCTACAAACAATACTTCGGAACATATCGCCCCGAAACGGTTGTATATGTTGCCTCTGCTGGCAAATGGTTGGCAGCCGCAACGATTGCGGTTTTGGTCGACGAAGGGAAATTACATTGGGAAGATAAGGTAAACCACTGGCTTCCAGAATTTACCGATGCTAAAGGAGATGCGACTTTAGCACAACTTCTATCTCATACTGCTGGCTATCCTGATTATCAGCCCCAAGGCAACCCTGTCGACATATCGCAGGACTTAAAGAGCTCTGTTGACAACATTCTTCCTCTACCTGCCGATACTTTATCAGGAACAAAATTCAAATATGGAGGTTTGGCGATGCAAGTTGCAGGACGAATAGCAGAATTAGCTTCTGGTAAAAGTTGGGAAGAATTATTTCAAGAAAAAATCGCTCACCCTCTCGAAATGACTCATACCCATTTTACCCCAGTCGATTCAGCTGGAGGACACGCACCCATGTTGGGCGGTGGTGCTCGCTCGACACTTCAAGACTATGCCAATTTTCTATCCATGATTTTCAACAAAGGGGTATTTAAAGGGAAAAGGATTTTATCTAAAAAAACTATTGCTTTTATGCAATCTGACCAAATAAAAAATGTAAAGGTTCAAGTTGGAGAATTTGTCGAGCAAGCAAGAGGGCGAAGAGGAACAGATATTTATGGCTTAGGCGAATGGCGAGAAGAAGTGAATACTCAAGGAGAAGCCACTCTCCTAAGCAGTCCTTCATGGGCAGGCGCGTATCCTTGGATTGATAAAACCAATGGTGTTTATGGCTTTTTCCTAACCCATGTTACAGGTTTCAAAAAAGGGTTTTCACCATTTTTTACTAGTCATGAGCTTGCCTTAGATGTCAGAAAAGCACTTTCTCAAAAATAACACAGAGCTCGTTTGTTGGGGACAAGGACAACAATGGTAAAATGTATTTCTCTTGATAATACATTTCGATGATTCTATCGTACTTTTGAGAAAACTAAACCATAAACCCTTCAAACCGCAATCAAATGAATATTGTCGCTTTCGGTGCTTCTATTAGTAAAACCTCTATCAATAAAGCTTTTGCCCATTTTGTAGCTTCAAGCTTTGAAGAACATGATTTAAACCTACTGGATTTGAATAGTTTTCCTTTGCCTGCTTTCTCTGTTGATATTGAAAAAGAGCCACAATATGTGGCGGTTGTTCAAGATTTTATCTCGACTTTACAAATCGCAGACCTTTTGGTTATCTCGATGGCAGAGCACAATCGAAGCATGACAGCTGCTTTCAAAAGTCTCATTGATTGGTCATCTAGAGTGCAATATGACTTTTTGAAAGGTAAGAAAATTCTACTTTTGTCCACCTCTCCTGGCGGTTTTGGGGGACAAAACAGTCTTGGACTTGCCATTAAAATTTTGCCAATGTTTGGGGCTGAAATTATCAATACATTCCCATTACCTAAGTTTTACGAGAACTTTAGCCCTGACAATGGTATTCTGAATGAAGAATTAAGTAAGGCCTTGAAAGAATTTTTGGCAGATACAAAAACTAAACTTGAATGGTAAAAGGAAAGAAACGGAATTAGAATCTTTACTTCTAATCCCGTTTTTCAGTATCTCCCTTATACTCGTTGATATTTTCTTAAACAGATTACGAATTGGTGTTGCAGCGAATATTAAACCAATTTGTTGCTAGTGAAAGCTTTTCCATAATTCTTCTATTTTGCCCTCGTTGAAGAAAGCTCTAACGAGGGCAAAGTTCTTAATTCAGCACTTTAACTTACCAGCCTGGGTTTTGAACCATTTGCTTATTTCGGTCTATTTCCGATTGTGGAATTGGCCAGAAATAGTGTTTTTTCTCAAATACACGAGTTTCGAATATCGCTCTCTGGTAAAATTCGGTGTCCGTAAAACTTGTGCCTTTACTGACATTCATCCCATACATAGGTCCACCTTGAGTGTTATCGGCGGTTTTCCAACGACGCACGTCAAATAGGCGATGTTCTTCAAAAGCTAGTTCGATACGGCGTTCGTGACGAATTCGCTCACGCATATCTGCTTGTGTTAAGCCCGTTGGCAAAGCTGGAATACCCGCTCGTTCACGCACCAGATTGACATATTTAGCTATATCCGTATTGTTTGGACTGTATTCATTTAATGCCTCAGCGTAGTTCAGGTACATTTCTGCCAATCTAAAATAAATCCAAGATTGGGTAGTATATCTGTTGTTGGGCACATCACTGTTGGGACTTACAAACTTAGTCAACAAATAGCCAGTTTCGGTATGATCATGTGAGCCATTTTTTCCAGAAGCTCCTGTTGCATATAACTGAATTGGCGTTCCTGATGCTCCTGTAAACACCCAAGTATCATGATTATAAAGTATGCTTACATAGAATCTTGGTTCACGATTAAGGTACATATTCCAATCCAACGCTTTGGTATATTTGGTATCTGCTGTTGACAGACCAGTTTCAACATATCCTGAGCCAGCTTCATCAATACGTTTGCCATTTGCCATGTGATAGGCATCTATCATTTGTTGGGTTACCCCCAAACCATTCCAACCTTTCATTTGACGCGGAGCCGCATGTACTGTCCAGTTATTAGTTCCAGAACTAGGCCTCCCCCAAATAACATCAGCATTCCAGCGATCAATAAAAACATCGCGATAAGAGGCAAAGGGATCTAATGCACCCGTTGCATCAAACTTCTTATATAAACCGTTTGGCATTAAGTCTATCACAGCCTTGGCTGCATCAGCTGCCAATTTCCATTTATTCGCATCATAAGTATTGGTAATTAATGGCTTCCCATCAGGATTTTTGAAGTCGACATAATCTTGATTATTACCGTTGAACAAAGGACTAGCAGCATACAAAAGCACACGAGATTTCATGGCGAAGGTTGTTCTTTTATCTACACGACCATAATCAATGACATTTTGTGTAACAGCGGGTAAATCTTTGGCAGCCAAATCAAGCTCGTCTACAATATATTTCACACATTCATCATAGGAATTGCGAGGCTTAGTTGTTTCAGAAATCGAGGCGTCTACTGGAATAATATTGGGTAATAGCACAATAGGGCCATATTGACGAAGCAATAAAAAATAATAATAGGCTCTCAAGGCTCTTGCTTCCGCTTTTGTACGAAGATTGATACCAGGGGTTACACCTTCACATTCAGCACATTTTTCTACAGAATTGATATATACCGATGCCGCACGAATTCCTTTGTAATAATGGGCATATCTATCATAAGGAATTGAAGTAGGTCCCCAGTTACCTGTATTAATCGAGTTGGCGCCAATGGTTGTCCATACAAAATCTCCCTCATCAGACACAGGCGTAAAGTTTGCATAAGGGTCGGAAGGGTCTGGTAAATAGCTATAAACATTGGCAAGATACTTTTCTACTTCCAATCGGGTAGTAAATACCGCATCGATTGTAAGCATATCGTCGGGTTGTTTATCCAAAAAATCATCGCATGAAATACTTAATGCGCTTATGACCAATAGAAGAAATATAGAGATTCTTTTCATAATGATAGTTCGATAAAATTTAGCCAAGTAAGAAGATGTTAATAGTTCATTTTCTGAAGTAATTCATAATCAAAATATTACGACTAGATTACACCACAGACATACTATTAATTTAAACTTTCCTACTACTTATCATGAATGAGTTTTAGTACTAGTTTTGGAACAAATCGTTTTTCCATTTGTGGTCTGTAATAGCCTACAAACTGATATTTACCCCAACATTGATATTTTTTTGAATAGGGTAAACAGCCCCACGTCCATTCCCCAACTCAGGATCCCAATAATCAAATCCACTCCAAGTCAGTAAGTTTAGCCCTGCAACATAAAAGCGTAAAGTATTCACTTTGAGTTTTTGAGTGAGCTTTTTGGGAATAGTGTATCCTATTTCTACTGTCTTTAGGCGTAGATAAGTGGCATCTCTCAACCACCACGATGACGAACGGAAATTGTTTGAGTTTGTGCCAAAGGATAATCTAGGATAAACTACATCTTGACTTGGGTTTTCGGGCGTCCATCGGCTCAAGGCGCTTACATGAACATTGCCCCTCAAACCTCCTTCTGAGAAAGGATAAAGACCCACACCGCCCAGCATAAAGCTCATCGTACCAGCACCTTGAAAAAATGCAGAAATATCAAATCCTTTAAAACCAAGCGTTGTTCCAAAACCGTAAACCAATTGTGGCGTAGGAGGATTTCCGATAGCTACTTCATCATAAGAATCTATCAATCCATCACCATTGATGTCTTTATACTTAATATCTCCTACCCTAACTGGACCAAAAGTTTGTTTAGGAGAGCTATTGATTTCATCTTCGCTTGAAAACAAACCTTCTGCTATCAAACCAAAAGGTTGTTGGTACCTCTTTCCTCTTCTATTTTGATAGGTGTATTTATAGTCTGGTGCATCGTCGTTGAGGAGGGTATTTTTCACATAAGTTACATTTGCTTTCAAGCCAAGGTTGAGTTTACCAATTTTTTTGTTGTATTCCATATTGGCATCGATACCTTTATTTTCAAACTCTCCGATATTTCCCCATGGATTATTTTGAAGTCCCAAGATGGCAGGCAGTGAATTTCTCTGCATAAAAATGCCCGTTCTGATTCTCTTAAAAACATCTGCTTGTAAGTAAAAACCTCTGAGGAATCGTAGTTCGAGACCGATATTAGTTTCAGTTTCTTGCTCCCATGTCAAATCTGCGCCCCATTGGTCTTCTCCTCTACCTCCAAAAGCATTATTGACATCTAGCCCAAAGGTATAACCTCCATTTCCTCCGCCAACGGTAGTAAGATAAGCAAAGCGACGTCCACCAATTTGATCATTACCTTTAAGTCCGTACGACCCTCTCACTTTGAGGTATTGAATTGCATCGTTGTCTTTGAAAAAAGGTTCTTGTGAAACAATCCATCCAGCCGCTACAGCAGGAAAAAAACCAAATCGATGTCCTTTTGCAAAGTTTTCTGAGCCATTATACCCTGCATTAAACTCCAAAAAATATCTTGATTGATAGCTATAAGACAAGCGACCTACCAAACCTTGCAATCTAAACGGCAAAGAGCTAATAGCATCGGTAGCATCGGCATTTTGATAATCTTGTTGATTGTACAAAATCAATCCGCTGACGGTATGTCCGCCAAAGGTTCTGTCATAATTCAAGTTAGCTTGCATGTATATACGTCTATTTCCGCCAGAAGATTTTGCAAAGCCCAAATCAGCATTTCCATTCACCAACTTAGTCAGTAATAAGTTACCATTGGCATCTCTAGTTGGAGCCGTATAGGTATCTACCGCAGAACGAGTGCGCTGAATAAAGTGGTAATTATATCCATCAAATGCAAACTTTCCTGAAACCTTCAAACCTTCTGTAATACTCGAAAGATCTTGATTAAGCGTCAAATCTGATTGGATATTATTTCTCCATTCTGTAGCAAAACCCTTTCCTGTCAAGGACTGGTATGGATTCGTAATACCATTGACACCGCCATACACAAACCCTGCAGGATTGTCGTATGGATAAGTGGGTGCGTAACCTATTGGGGTATTATATAAGGCATCGCTCCAAATGGTTGGCGCTCCTACACCTGGGTAATTCGCAGTAATCAAAATACCGCCTAATCCTAGTTTTAATTCAGTCGTTTTTCCTAATTTAACATCCGTATTGGCTCTGAAGTTGTAGCGCTTCAGACCTGCATTGGTATTGTACCGATTAAGATTATCACCCTTCCAGATTCCCTCCTCATCATAGTATGTTGCCGACACAAAGTATTTAGCATTGGGCGAACCACCCGAAATATTCAAATTGGCACGTTTGGTCGGTGTATTTTTTTTCACCAATAAATCTATCCAGTTTACATTAGGATAAAGATAAGGATCGGCACCAGAAGCATATTTGGCAATAACCTCAGGTGTATAAGGTGTAACAAAATTAGGATTAGAAGCCAACTGAGCTTCGTTATAAAGATTCAAATACGTTGGGCCATCCACCATTTGTGGCAGCATCGTTGGCGAATTTGAGCCTGTCTCATACTTAAAACTAATGGACGGTTTATCGTTTGTTCCCCTACGAGTCGTAACCAAGATAACACCATTGGCACCTCTAATACCATAAACTGCCGTTGCGGAGGCATCTTTCAAAACTGAAAAAGACTCTATTTCTTCTGGTTCGATGTTATTGATAGGTCTTTCGACACCATCTACCAATACCAGTGGCGAAGCGCCAGCTCCAAAAGTACTGATACCACGTACCCAGAATTGGGCGTCATCATAGCCAGGCTCTCCACTTCGTTGAACTGCGATTACCCCTGCTACTTTACCAGCTAAGGCGTTATTCAAGGAGCGTGGAGCGGCAGATTTAATGTCGGCCATTTTTACCGTAGTAATAGCTCCAACTACACTCTCCTTTTTTTGCTCCCCATAACCTACAACGACAACTTCGTCAAGCGCTTGGTTATTGACCTGCATTATGACTTCAATTTTGGAGCGGCTACCCACCGAAACTTCCTGCGTTTTGTAGCCCACAAACGAAAACACCAACACAACATTGTTATTGGGTACTTGTATCGAAAACTTACCGTCTGCATCAGAAGATACCCCCTTTGATGTTCCTTTAATTGAGATATTTACTCCTGGCATTGGTTGGTTTTTCTCATCCAATATTAAGCCTGTTACCGATTTTTCATAGATATAATCAAGCAACATGGGTCTCAACGAAAACATCGACGTGAGCAGCGATTTGTTTGCCTTGCTAAGGATAATGGTTGTACCCGAAACTTCGTAATCGATTCCTAAAGGCGCAAGTAGTTTAAATAGCACATTTTTGACTGATTCGTTTTGTGCTACAATAGTTACATTCCGCTCAGAACCAATCAATTGTGGGCTATAGATAAAACTTACAGAAGCATTCTTCTTGATTTGACGTAAAGCCATATCCAAAGGCTTATTCTCCAAATGAAGAACAATTTTCTGGTTCAAACACTCTTGCCCATGATTCTTGTGTGCTATCGCAAAGGTTGCACAAAAGAGTATTAACATAACTTGATAAAGAGAAAAGCGCATGATTTTCAACAAAATCTTAATTTGTTTCGTAAATTTTTTCATAACTTGTTTTGTCTTTTGTTAAGTTTTAGCAAAAAAATCCCTGCCCAGCCTATTAGCGTAGGTTGGAAGTTGTTAGCGCAACATGTAGGGAAACCTTTGTCGAAGGTGCTGCTACACCTTCGACTTTTTTGTTGAAATGGGTAATTAAAAATGGTATAGAACTATTTGAAGGCTAGTTACATTTTTTGCCATGAATCACGATTTGTCCATCAATTACTTCATATTTAGCATCGATTGCTCTGCAAATCAAATCGAGCTTTTCAAATAAAGGTTGATTTCCTAATTCAGCTGTAATTCGACAATTGACCATCAATGTATTGTCATACACCAACGGAATGTTATACAATTCATAAAGTTTTTCAAAAACTTGCGTAACAGGTATATTTTCAAATACAAGGTATTTACTCGTTGATACGATACTTTTGAGTGGTTCTGGACTTGCAACAATCGACCTTTTCATCTGGTTGTCAGCTCGATTAAAAACCACCTTCTGATTAGGTGTAAGCATTACTTCAGGCTTCTTTTCTAATACCTCATCTTCGTTATTCAAAGGAAAAACTGCTACCTTTCCTGTTTTAACAATTACTTTTACTTCCTCCTCTTTATCATAAGAACTAATCGTAAAACTAGTCCCTAAAACCCTTGTAGCTAGCTCATTGGCATAAACCACAAAAGGTTTATGCGGGTTTTTGGTTACCTCAAAAAATGCCTCTCCGCTCAAATAAACTTCCCTTTGTGTAGCTGAAAAAGACTTCGGATAACTGACACGACTATGCTTTGATAGCGTTACCTGACTGCCATCGGGTAAATCCACAAGCTTCGTCTTTTCTGAATCGTTAATGATTTCTTCTAATATTTCTTTTTTGTCGTCAGTTCGTTTTTTATAAGCGGTTTTCTCAAAACTAAACTCATCAAAACCTGTTTGTTTGGACAGATATAATACCCCAAACACTCCCACTAATAATACCGCTGCTACTTTCCATAATTTGGTAAAATCAAAATAGCGCACTTTGGCTTCATCAATTTGAGGAGAAGAAGACAAAAGTTTTCGGCTATCTGAAAACCTTTTAATTTCTGCATTCAAATCGCTTTCAGAAATTTCTTCATGAGCAGCACGTATCTTTTTAATTATTTCTTTGGCAGTCTCTATATTCTTGGTTTGGTGTGGATTTTCATGTATCCAGTTGTTCCAAAACTGATTATCCGTCTCCGAATTTTGTATGACCCATCGACAAAAGGCATCATCTAACATGAAATCTTTTATCGTAAATTCTGTATAATTCTGCATAGATAAAATTGTATTATTAGCCTTCCTTGTATGATATAGAAGTTATTGAATCATTGATACCCTTTTGTTATTGATTTTTTTACAAAAATTTTGATATTATTTAATTTTATCAGCTAGTTGCTTGGAGTAAATAAAATTAAATAGTATTGTAAATGACTCTTGAGACAATCTTAAAGATAAGAAGGTATTGTTTGATAAAACTCACTAAAATAACAATAACCAAAGCAATGCTTCGGTCACAAAAAGGACATAAAGTATAGGTTATACTGCTTGAGTATAACGTCAAAATGAAGAAAGTGGATTAAAATTCTAGGTACAAAAATTTGATAAATGGAAGTAGTAAAAACTCTGCCATCATTAATAAATTTCGTTTGAGATTTGTGAGCGAACGATGTAAAAAATTAGCAACAGTTTGTCTTTCAATTTCCATAATTGAGGCTATTTCTTCATTGGAAAGACCTTTGTAGTATTTCAGAAAAATTACCTCTTGTTGTCGCTTCGATAGCTGTGAAATCGCCTGACGAATGCTCTGTTCGTTTTCATCCATCAACTCCGCAGCTATCCATTCTGACTCCATAGATTGCCCATCGCTTAAAAAGTAAAGTTCATCATTGAGGTCAGTTGGTGCACCGAGGCGTTTCTCTAACTTCAATTTTCGGAACAAATTATTTCGAAGCGCCTTAATTAAATAGACTGTCACGTAGGGATTTTCGACTAAGCCTTCACGGCGTGCCCACATTTCAAGAAACAAGTCTTGTAAGCAATCTTTAATAAACTCGTGATCTTTGGTGAAGCGAGTGGCATAATTGAAAAGTTCACGATAGCGCAAAGCAAAAATTTGGTCAAAAGCCTCCCCATCTCCCTGCTTAAATCGCAACCATAATTGATTTAGCAGTGCTTCATCGTGAGGTATTTTATCTGTTGTTTTCATAGCAATGAATTTATAGAGAGGTTGTTAAGGCATATTTGGTATTAGGCACAATGTGTTTTTTGAGAAACTAATTGTTTGTTTGAAACAACTGTGCCTAATAAATTTCTTCTAAAGTAGTCAATATTTTAAGATATTATACTCACTACTTTTGCAAGTTGATTAAAAAATTTCCTTTTTGATAGTCAACTTTCTGCACTTGTCCATTTACAATCACATTCGACGGTTTTGTGGGAGCATAAAAACTTGCACGAATGAGCGGCTGACCACTTACTTGAATCTCATATTGGGATTGTTGTTTTTTTGCCACCAAAAATAGCTTAGAAAGCGAACTAAACAAACTGGTACTATCCTTTCTTAAAAAACTACCATACCCAATAAAATAATTTGAAATGGTATTTGGAGCATTTTCAGGATACGAAATAGCCGTTAGGTAAGCATCAGTTGTATAGCCACCAAAAGTTTTGATGCTGTTGAGGTGCATCAAACGACCATCTGCTTTGAGATTCAAATACACGTCGGTGACTTCGCCATTTTGTTTGATTTTGACTCCTATCATATCCTCGCCCGTCATTCGCTCAATGTCTGGAATATTGGTATCATTCACTGAATCTTTCAGAATAATGGCGGTAATAAATTTGGTTTGGCGCACTTGCTCTGGATAACCGATACTATAATACTTTTCTTGCTCTTTTACATTTTCTTCATTCGGGGCAAGGGTTTCATTTAGGGTCATTTTTTCAGGAAAATCATGGTTAAAACCTGTTTCTACTAAGGTTTCTGGAAAAAGAGGTCTAACTAATACAGCTCCTTTTTTGTTGACAATACTTATATCTCCACGGACTTTTTGAGCCTCACCAGCAGGATGCAATAACCATTCAAATTTGCCTGTTTCGTGCGCTTTCACATCGTCAATGACTAAAATTACTTTGCCAATCCAGAGAAAATGGCGAAAATTTCGAGAGTAAATCCACGACGTTGGTCCAGTACCGTTCGACATTACATATTTAATATCACCAGCGTCTAACAATTCTGACATTTCGCCCCGAAGTGGCGCTCCATGATATTGTTGTTCTGTCGGCTGATATTTTCCATTAAAAGTCAAGACGTTATGCGCAGGACTTTGAAAAAAGTAGGCAGGATACTCTTTGGAGGCATACCAACTATGTCCTGCATCTTTGATGATAAATTCGCCTTTATGCAATAGCAAAAAAGAATTGACGTCGGCATGAGAATGATTCCAAGTATGACCAGATTTTACCGCCAATAAGGTCGAATTTTTCTTCCAAGAATCTCTGAGCGTTGCCCAATCCATATCCTCATACAATTGCGAAGTAGGAAGATTGGGTAATGGAGGCACTTTTGAAAAATCTGGATGATATACCAATCCCATCGGTGCATTTTTGGCCAACCCTTCACGATGTTGCCCTGTTTCGATATTGTTCAAATACCATAATGCATTGGGATCTTGATAGCCTAAGGCCCATAGCAATTTGACTGGTCGTTCGCCTACAATATTTTTATGGCTATCGCCAAAAGTCAACGAATACATCATTCCATCACGAGGATAACCCACATTCATAAAAAAAGAAGGAATATTTTTTAACAAAGGAATCTCTGGTTGTTTTACTTTGGGTAAAACATTTTGAAAGGCCAGTCGAAACAAAAGATACTCTGAAACGCCAAAAGAGGCATAATTCACACTTTCGTACATCCCTCCGTTTGCGTCCCAAGTTTTGACTTTGTGCTGTAATTGGTCTCCTGCAAAACCAAACCACTCTTCGGCAGAGGCGCTCAAATCTTTGAGCCATTGATCCGATTCAGGCACATCATCTTTGACAGCAAGTACAGCCACACCAGCCATATACACGCATGATGACCACCAATTATGTCCCATGGAGTTGAGAGTATGAATCCGTTTTTCGGGCAAAAACCATTCGTCTAAAGCAGGACGAATACCCATACGTACCAAGCCCGAAACAATCGTCTTTCTTTCCTCTTTCGATAATTGGTCATAAATTCCTTCGAGTCCCATGGTCACAATCCAACAATTTCCTGCTGTTTTCAAATCTGAAGTCCAAGCAGGTTGGCGCTTCAACATTTCGGGATTCGACCATGTTGATTTTGAACAAAGTTTCAAAAGTTGTTCTTTGATTTTATCTTCATAAGCTTGCTCGCCTGTCATCAAATATGCCAAACTCAGATAATCAATCTTATCCAAATCAGTTTTTTCAAGTTGATGTTTTGCTACAGTAAGCGCCTCCTCCCAATTTTTTCTTACTTCAGCATCGGTTTCAATTCGTTTTTTTAAATGAGTAATACGTTCTGGTGTAAAAAATAAATTTTGATGTTTTTGTGCCAGCGCCTCCACTCCTACCAGCATACTGAAGAAGAAAATAAGTTTTTTATAATGATTCATAAGAAAGTGCTTTAAGAAAATGTTTTACAAGTATATTATTTCTCAACTCTCACCCAATCAAAATCGGCATAGCCTGAATCGTTGATGGTATCTTCACGGGTAGCAAAAAGTCCAAATTTTGCGCCTATCCATCGACCAACCTCCGCCTGAAATGCCTCTCCTATCTCTGTAAAATATTTATTATCAATACTATAACTAAATTTGCAAATTCCTCCTTCTTGTACTTTTACCCGAAAATAAATCGCTTGTTTAGAGTCGATTTGTTTTATTTTAGTTTCAGTTTCGAGCTTATGATTATCAGCATCTTTGCAAGTTGTGTAAGTTAACCAAACCCCATCTTTTGCCGATTTTAGGGCAATATTGGCGTAGCTAAACCCTAAAATGGTCAAGCCTACTTTCTCATTAATTAACCTTTCACAAGGTGTAAATTGCAATTTGGTGGTAACAGTAAAAGCTGGCGCTGGGAATTTCTGAAGCAGTACATTTGGAGTCCACCATAGGTTTTCGTTCGAGGGAATTTTATCAGAAAATAGTCTCAAAACCCCTTTACTTGGATATACGAATGACCATGTAGGTTTGGGATTGGCATTCCACTGCCATTGTAAACCCAAATCAAGCGTATTGAATTCATCAGAATCTTGAGGTGTTTCTATGACCGAAGGGATGACACTTTTAGGCTTTTTATAAGTCAATACAGGCTCACCTTTCCCATCTTGATCGGGGTCAATACCAATCACTGGCCAATCATTTTTGAACGACATAGGTTGAAGATGCACCACACGACCAAACACCCCTTTGTCTTGAAAATGTAAAAACCAATCTTCGCCAGAAGGTGTCGTAACCCAAGCACCTTGATGAGGGCCATTGATTGCCGTTTTTCCTTGATCCATCACAACTTTTCTTTCATAAGGACCATAAATATTTTTGGAACGAAACACCAATTGCCAACCCGTAGCCACTCCACCAGCAGGCGCAAACACATAGAAATATCCTTTGCGTTTGTACAATTTGGGTCCCTCTAAAGTAGGGTCAGTTTCATGTCCATCAATGATAATTTTGCCCGCATCCAACACTTTTGTCCCGTCGGCATTGAGCGATTTCAGTACTAAAAAACTTTTGATACCAGCCCGACTTCCTGCAAAACCATGAATCAAATAAGCCTTTCCATCTTCATCCCAAAAAGGACAAGGGTCAATCAAACCCTTACCTGCTTCGACCAACACAGGTGTTGACCAAGAACCAGCAAGATTTTTGGCACGTATTACAAAAATCCCAAAATCTGGGTCAGGATAATAAATCAAGTATTCTCCTTTGTGAAAGCGAATCGCTGGTGCCCAAACACCTTTGCCATGTTGAGGAGTATTGAAAATTTCTTTAGGATTTTGTACCGTTAAGGCATTTCCAACAATACGCCAATTGACCAAATCGCTCGAACGAAGTATAGGTAAGCCAGGGATATTTTCGAAAGACGAAGCCACTAAATAGTAGTAATTGCCCACCCGAATGGCATCGGGGTCAGAATAATCGGCATGAAGGACTGGATTTTTGTAAGTTCCATCGCCATTGTCGGCAACCCAAACCTTAGAAACAAAAGGTGTTTGCGCCTTTATAGATTCGGCACAAAACATTATGCTCGCCCAAACAAAACAGTTGGAGAGTGTATTTATTAGCTTTTTAGAAATCATACATTTATTACAGCTACGAAAAAAGGTATCCTTGATACCACTCCGTTTTATAGAGGAGAACGAAATGTATCACGAATACCCTTTTTGTACTATTTTTTTATTTTATATAACCTAAATGCAAAAATGGCAATCATCAGATAACAGATTATAGGGAGATAATAGGCTTTGGCTACATTGTGATTTGCTACCAAACCCATCATTAAGGGAAAAAAAGCCCCACCCACTACGCCCATCGAAATAAATGATGCTCCTTGTTGTGTATGCTTACCCAAACTCTTTAGTCCCAAACTAAAGATGGTTGGGAACATGATGCTAAAGAAAAAATTGATGAGCATTAAAGCGCTATACGAGACCCATCCCCAAGCTTGTGCCACGACCAAACAAGAAAGAATACTGCCTGTAGCGAAGAATCCTAATAACTTGTTGGGAGCTATAAACTTCATCAAGAAAGTCCCTGCAAAACGCCCTAAAGCCATCATTGTCATGAAGATAATCATGTAATTAGCTGCCTGTTCGTCACTAAAACCCATTATTTCGTGACCATAATTGATAAAAAATGACCATGTTCCTGCTTGTGCTGCCACGTTAAAAAATTGTGCTATTACTGCCCAAACAAAATGTGATTGTTGCCAAAGGGGCTTATCAATAGGGCTATTTTCTCCCATTTCGGCATGATGCTCAACCGATAAATGAGGTATTTGTATCAAAGAAAATAACACAGCAATTATGGAAATAGCGATGCCAATAGATACATAAAGTGTTTTGACTGAACTTAAGTCACTATGCTCTTGGTTACCAGCACGTAGCAAAAAGAATGAGCCTATAGCAGGACCAATAATGGTTCCGAGGGCATTGAAAGATTGTGAAAAGTTAAGTCGTTGGTCTGAGGTTTCTTGTGCACCAAGTAAAGCAGCCAGAGGGTGTGCCACCGTTTCGAGTGTTGCCATACCACAGCCAAGCACAAACAAGGCCAAACGAAACATATTGAAAGATTCGGCATTGGCAGCAGGTACAAACAAAAAAGTACCCGATGCAAATAAGCCCAAGCCAAATAAGATACCTGCTCTATACCCAAATCGCTTCATGAATAGTCCCGCAGGAATACTCATGATCGCATACGCCCCAAAAACAGATAATTGAATGAGCCCCGATTGGGCTTTGCTTACTTGAAGTACATTTTGAAAATGTTTGTTTAACACATCGCTCATGGCGTGTGCGATTCCCCAGAGCATAAACAATGAGGTAACGAAAGCGAAAGTAACTAAATACCTTCGCTCCGTTAAAGAGGCTTTAATTTTGGACATGATTTAGGAAAGCTTTAGGATAGAAACCGATAGCAATAATCTTTGATTAATTCATTAATCACTTATGACTAAGGGCACCTAAAAGTGATGCTTCTTCGTTTAGAATGGCTTTTCGTAGTTGAATAGTTGGGTTAGCTGATAATTGTTGAATGATTGTTGGGAAAAACTTCTCAGAAGCCTGAGCAATATTTCCTCCGATAATAATGACTTCTGGCTCAAATTGTTTGATAAATCCTCGAATAAAAGAGGACAAATTTTGACCAAAATCTTCAAATAACTCACGAGCAATTACGTCTGTAGGATATAATTGTACCAACTGCTTTACACCTTCAATTGAGCTCTGAGTTTTCAAGCGATATGTATCTACAAACCAGCGAGTTGAAATGTAATCTTCGGCTACCCCTTCTAGCATTGGATAATTAATTCCTAAAGCCATATCCTGTGCTTCGCAATTCTGATAAATCGAGGTTCCAAGTCCAGTACCAAGCGTAATACCTATACCACGTACTAAGCCTTTGCCAGCACCAAAACGCATTTCGCCTGCCAAAAAGGCTTCTGAGTCATTCCGAAAAACAATATTTTGGGTATCAATCCCCAACCTTTCTGAGAGTTCTTGCTTGATATTGAGTCCATATAATGCTTCATATTTATTGACATTTTTCATTAAGCAAATACCCGTTAAATAATCAAAAGGTCCAGGCATGGCAATACCCAATTGACAATCTATCACTTCTCCACAAGCCTCAGCAATAGTTTTTGCCCATGTACCCAAAATCTCCTCGGCATTACCATGAGGATACACCTTTGCTCTGACAACTGTAGAGGGAATAACTTTTCCCGCATTCAAATCCACTTGAGCAGCCGTAATATGCGAGCCCCCAATATCAACTCCTATATGTTTCATAATTACCATGTTTCTCTTTACTATTTTTCCTCCTCAAACCAAATGGCGTATCCGCCTGATGCCAACAAATCTACATCCAACTTACTTGTATAATCCACGTTAATAGTTTTCATCCCTACTTTGGTGGCAGTATTTACGCTTGGATCATCGTAGTACAAATGAGCCTTATACTTTTTACCCGTTGTTAAAAAACTAAAGTCTATCGTCAGCTTGCGTGCATCGTTATTGGTCATACATCCCAAAAACCAGTCATTCCCTGATTTACGTGCGATAGTGACATATTCGCCAATTTTACCATTTACCACTTTTGTTTCATCCCAAGTGGTTGGAATTTTTTGCCAAAATTCTAGTTCTGATTCATCTTTACTTTGAGATGGTTTGTCGTACCAAAACAAGGTCTGAATCGGACTATAATACACGGCCGCCATCGCTAACTGATGTGTATGAGTAGTTTTAATTCTATTGGTAAAATAACAAATCGTATAGTCAGCAGCGCCACCTATATATCTGGTAAATGGTAACGTGACATTATGTGTTGCATCAGGCATTTCTTCGTTTCCTCTTATACCCTCGGCAGTCATGAGGTTGGGATAGGTTCGCATTTCACCCGTTGGACGCCAATCGTCGTGTATATTTACCATTAAGTCATTGGCTGCACATTTCTTGATAGCCTCCTCAACCCAATTTGTCCAATGTTGAGAGCCAACTTGTACAAAACCAAACTTGATTCCTTTGATACCCCATTTTTTGTAAAGTGGGAAAATCTCATCAGCTTGTTTAACCAAAGATTGAAGATTTACATACAACCAAATACCCACACCCTTTTGCTTTCCGTATTCCACTACAGCAGGCATATCTATTGGTGCTACCACTTTAGACGCATCAGTATCCCAAGTCAATGCTGGTCCATACCATTTCCAATCGAAAAGAATATATTGAAGGTTATTTTTGGCTGCAAAATCAATCGCATCTTTGGCACCTTGTGTAGTTAGGGTCATTTCACGAATAATTTTCCCTGGCTTAATCCAATCTGTTTTGGCAATTTTATTGGCAGGATTTAGGTTCAAAAGAATATCATTATTTTCAATGAGTTGTCCTTCCGATTTCGCTACCATGATAACCCGCCAAGGTGTACCAAAATAGGTAATAGCATCTACTCCTCCATACAAACTTGTTTGAATTGTATTTTTCTTGGTTTTGCTCAACGTAAATTTACCACGTGCATAATTAACCATTTCGGCTTCTGCCAAACACGCCCACAAACCATTTGCAAGTCTTAATGGCATTGGTCTTTCTCCCGAATCAACCCAATCTTTTAAAGGAAGTTCTTGATATTTACCTTGTGCCCATTGTGTATAAAAAGCAGTTGTTCCTGTAGGTAAAGTAAACTCTGTATTCTCAGCAGTAATTTGATAATAAGAACCTTTGGGATTTTCAAGAAAATAATAGCGAAAAGCCAAACCTTCGTTATACAATCTCACCTGAATATCCATTTTATAATCATGATTACTACTCTTTTGAAAAGAGAGCGTAGCTGATGAATAGCGATTTTTTATAACAGAACGTTCACCATACAAAGGTTTCCAAACTGAATCTACTTCCGATGTACTCGCTTTGAGAAATTCCAAATCCTCACACCATTTGGTAGTTTTATCAACTTTTAAGGCCATGGCTAGTTCAGACAAATGATTGTCTAACTGAATGTCAAGCTCTGACTCCAAAATGATTGGCGAATTTTTATAGGTCAAGGTATAGAAAATGGCTTTATGTCCTTTTTTATCTAATTTTTGATAAAGTTGGCATACCAAATTTCCGTCTGGCGATTTAACGGTTTGTAGCGTTTCTGGAATGAGTCCTTTCTGGGCAAAAGCAGCTCCATTACAAAGTATCATCCAAAGAATAAGCATAAGATTTTTCATTGTGAAATTGTGTTAAATACTAAACATTTAGAGTTGAACTAATTTAAGATGGTTGATATGACCAAATGTGTTATTTCATTTTGAGCAATTTCTTGTATTTCAACAATGCTTCGATATAATAATAATCTCCATAAATAATCGAGGCATCTACTTCGCCATTGATAGGGCGATTTCCTGTCGAATGCAACAAAAAGGCATCATTTATCTCTCGACTCTGATACACTGACGAAGAAAGACTTTCTAACATTTTCTTTGCTTTGCTGATATATCGCGCTTTTGTTTTTGGATTTTTTACATAATTTGACAATTCAAATAAAGCAGATGCTGTCACAGCAGCAGCGGAGGCATCTCTAGTTGTATTTGGAATTTCTGGCGTATTGAAATCCCAGTAAGGAATCAAGGAATCATCGGGTAAATTTTTCAAATACACATCCGTCACTTTCTGTGCAAAATCCAAAAATTGAGGATTTTTTGTAAAACGATAACACATCGTAAAACCATAAATTGCCCATGACTGACCTCTAGCCCACATCGTGTTATCAGCGTATCCCTGATGCGTTATTCCTTTGATTTTCTGTCCTGTTAAAGTGTCATACAACACCACATGATAAGAGGTATAATCGTCTCTAAAATGATTTTTCATCGTAGTTAGCGCATGTTGCTCGGCTATCTTATACAGATTTTTATTCTTACCATTTTTAGCAGCCCAAAACAACAACTCTAGGTTAATCACATTGTCGATGATGGTATTATGCGCACCAAACTTTTTCACTTCTCTTGGCCATGACAATATCGTCCCTACTTTGGGGTTATAAAGCGTTGCCAATGTATCAGCAGTGGCTAAAATCACGTTTTTATAAGAGGGGTTATTGGTCAATCGATAACCATTACCATAACTACAAAAAATCTGAAACCCAAGGTCGTGATCGTAGGCCTTTTCTTGGGATAGAGGTTTTAGTTGTTTATCGAATCTTTCTGCTTGTACTTTAAAGACAGGATTCTTGGTTCCCTCGTACAAATACCACAAAGCACCAGACCAAAAACCACTGCACCAATCTTTGTAATCGACTAAACGCCAAGCTGTTTTATCCTTATCGATACTTCTTGGAATATTGCTCCCTTGACCATCGGGTGGTAAAGAGTTGATTGTTTTAAGAGCTTGTTTGGCACAATAGTCAATCTCTTTTTGAGGGTTAAATTGTGCATGGACCGACCAAACTAAACAAATAAATAAGCAAGTAGTAAGTATTTTTTTCATAGTAAATTCACAAGCTTAAAGGATTAAGCTTGCTTTTAAAAAAAGGGATCTATATTCGAGGACTGTAGGCTGTAAGCCTTAAGCGATAATGTTTACAGCCTTGTTTTATTAATTTCTATCTACAACTTCAGTATTCCTTTAAGCATTTTTGCGCATTTTGCTCGATGAATCTCTGATAATAAGATGAGCAGGTAAAACGGTTATTCTATTGGCATATTCGTTAGTATCTTGCATGTGCTCCAACAGGTCATTAATTAATTGCTGGGACATTTCCTGAATCGGTTGAGCAATCGCCGAGATAGAAGGCTGATGAATACGGAACAAATCGTTATCATCAAAAACCATCATCCCTAGCTCCTCTCCTATTTTTACACCCATACGATTTAGCAATTCTATTCCTGTGATTGCTAGATAGTTAGTCGCAAAAAATAATGCATCAATATGAGGTTCTGTTTTTAGCATATTCTCGATTTCCGCCATAATCAAATGCTCTTTAGCGGCACGATACTCTACTTTTTTGACATAAGAAGTCAAACGGTTTTCATAAATCGCTCTTTCATAGCCTAACAAACGGTCTATCATTTGCGGCTGGACAGAGTCGAGCGTCACAAATGCGATATTTTTATACTCTTGAGAAATGAGGTATTTCGCTGCTTGATAGGCGCTTTCAAAATTGTTCATTCCCACATAACTAACATCCAAATCGTTGCAATTTCTATCAAACAAAACCACTGGCAACTTACTATCAATCAGATGTTTAATTTCCTTATCAATGCCTTCTGTGGGGGTAATGATATACCCGTCCACGTTACGATCTCTAAAAGTGTCAATAAGTTCTTTGGCTTTCTTTGGGTCGTTTTTGGTACTGCTATAAATAATTTTGTAACCATTTTCGTAAGCCACATTTTCGATATGTCCTGCAACACTAGCAAAAAACGGATCGGCAATATCTTCTACAATCAAGCCAATCACATTCGTTTTACCTGTACGAAGACTTTTCGCCAAATGATTAGGTCTGAAGTTATTTTCTTCAATAAAAGCTGTTACTTTTTTGGTTAATTCAGGACTAATTCGTTTTTCTTTGGCTTTTCCATTTAGGATATATGAAACCGTAGCAGTAGAAATTTGAAGCGCACTTGCTACTTCTTTAATAGACATTTTTTTCATCTACAAACACAATCGTTTAAAGTTTTTGGGGAAGTAAAATACAAGTTAAACGATTATTCTCATATAAAAACCTAGTTTTTGAAAAAACATCCATCCTCTCCACAGACTGTATTTCTACTTTTTCTTAAAAATCTATGAAATATTATTGATTTTATAATGAATCATATACTCTTAGTACAATTTCTAAGCAGTCCACAATAAAAAGATGCCACTTTTTGAATTTGATACCCTTTTATGAGGAAAAATAAGTAAAAAGTTTTTACAGGGTAAAAGTTAAGCTCGTAAGCAAGTATTTCGAGAGACACTGGAAACTATAAAATAAAATTCGAGAGCCTCAAAAAGACTCTCGAATCCGTAAAAACCTGATCTATTTTGAAGGATTAGCTGGGCAAACCCAGCAAATGCTATCTTCATAGTACAAAAGTAAAGGTTATGATTTTACTACTCGATTCGAGACATCAACAATTAAAATAAACCTTACCACCCTGCGTTCTGCTTCAAATTAGGATTCAATTGTATTTGTTGAGAAGGAATAGGCAATAAATAGTTTTTTTCTTGCCATTTTCTGCCTGTTTCTATTCTGTAAACACCATTTACCACATTGTTTTTGATGCTTGGCCAATAAGTTTCGTAGGCTGTTCCTGTCCATTGAATCCCTTGAATGTCGATAGGCATCTCTATTTCGGCAGTTTTCCAACGAATCAAATCATCTCTTCTAAATCCTTCAAAATATAGCTCAATGGTTCTTTCACGACGGATTTCGGTACGCATATCCAAACCATTTGTGGCTACAAAAGCATTGCTAAGTTTAGGCATTGATTTATTGACACGGTTTCGCACTACATTCAAAGAGCGGTTTAAATCTAAGTCTGAAATTGTCCCATTTCTTTCATAAACTGCCTCTGCATAGTTTAGAAGCACTTCTGCATATCTGATTACTGGATAATCATAGGCTTCTTGGTTATCATCAAGACGTCTTTCGGTAGCCCATTTTTGGGTAGCATAACCTGTGTTTGAATTCGATTTGTATTTACCATTAGAATTGGCAATATCAATTGCATCTCCTTTCCAAGTAACACGAGCCCCAGGGTTTTGGTTATTCCAATAATATCGTCCATCGACCATCATTGTATATTGCATACGATTATCACGATTTTGATATTCAGAAGTAGTGGTTTTGAATCCTTGAAATTGTGGAGATTTTTCTATTGGTAAACCATCAGAACAAAGGTACATACTGGCAAATTTGCGCGTTACCCAGTAAACATTATTGAGCGTTGCTTTGGTCACGTTCATACGAATTTGACGCAAGTTAAAGTCATAACGGTTGGCTAAAATATATTCTTTGTTAGCCGCTTTGGTAATATTTGCAGGATTGGATTGTTGGTTTTCTAGGATAAACATATATTTCTGCGCCGAGTCGCCCAAGGCTGTAGGCGCAAAAAGTTCATATTGTGTACTTTTGATTACCTCATCAGCACTCGAAATAGCCTTATCCAACAAGGTATTTGCTCTAGCGGTATTTCCACGAAACTTTTGCCAAGTACCTTCATATAAAGCTACTCTACTCAAAAAAGCTTGTGCTGCACCTTTGCTAATTCTACCTTTATCCGAAGCGGCAATCGCATTCTCAAGAGGTAAATCTGTAATAGCCGCTTCAAGGTCTTGAACGATTAGGTTGACTACTTCTTCTCTAGAATTTTGTGGAGATGTTAGTTCTGAGGAGGTTGTCGTCAACGTTTTGGTAACAATTGGCACTTCTCCAAATTGTTGTAACAAATCAAAGTAAGTGTACGCTCTAAAAAACTTCGCTTCGGCAACAAAGGTCTTAATATCATTAGGTTGCGAATATGAACTAGCCTTTTCGATAAGATAATTGGTTGCTCTAATACGAGTATAAGCTGTATTCCAATTGCCATCCGAAGAAGGAACAGTGTTTGAGCCATTACTAAAAGTAGAACCTCCAGATACATACATAATGTCGGAACGACGATCGGCATGTGGCATGTCGTTCAAAATATCTGAGAAGCTTCTTAAGTAAGTATAAAACTCGTTGGCTGCTAGCCTAAATTGGTCTGGTGTTTTCCAATAATCCGCATCCGAAATCTCATTGATTGGTTTCATATCTACGAGGTCGTTGCAACTTACTCCCGTAAATAAAAGCGCCACTAGGGCTATTTTGATATATATCTTTTTACTTTTCATTTTCTTTATCTATTTTAAATAAGTACAATTTTCAATTTTATACATTCTTGATAATCAAATAATTGCACTCTACACAATGAAAACATTCATTAAAAAGTTAAATTTACCCCAAATGTAAAATAGCGATAGAAAGGGAATCTTTGACTTGTAGTACTCACATTCAGGTTGTTCGAATCGCCTGCATTTGATACTGTTCTTGGTGCTTCAGGATCCCAGCCATCGTTGATTTTAGTAAATTCAAACAAGTCATTTCCTGAAAAATACACACGAAGTCTTTCTATCTTAGCTCTTTGTGTAATTGCTTTTGGAATGGTGTATCCAATCACTAAATTTTTCAACCTTAAGTAAGAACCATCCTCTGCTACCCAGTCAGAAGGGAAATAGTTATAGTTGTTGATCGTACCTGTAGACGAAATACGTGGTAAACGAGCATCTGTATGGTCAGGAGTCCACCATTGATTTAGGAATGCTGAGTTTTGCGCTTGGAAAATAACCGCCGCTGGAATTCGCCAGTTGCCATCACGAATAATAGTTCTTTTCCCTACACCTTGGAAAATAGCATTAAAATCAAAACCCTTAAACTGAATACCTGCGTTGAACGAATAAGTATAGCGAGGGTTGTCTGTACCCAAATAAACGGCATCTTCTGGAAAAGTAATTTTGCCATCACCATTCACATCTTTATACATATTATCGCCAAGGGCTAAGCGGTTGTTGGCTTGTGCATTTTCGGCTCCAGATGGCATTCCAATATTATTTCCAGTGATATACTTGCGATAGGCGGTCAATTGCTCCTGTGTTTGGATTCGACCGTCATACACCAAACCAAAGTATGAGTTGATAGGATAACCCTCAACAGCTCCATTGAAACCTCTGTTGTTGCTACTAATCAAAGTTTGTCCTCCAAAATTGACCAGTTTATTTTGGTTATCTGAAAGGTTAAAACCAACATTGTATGTTAGTTCGCCAATTTTATCACGCCAGTTTAAAGAGAAATCCCAACCCCAAACTTTCAAATCTCCATTGTTCCCAGTCGGTGCATTTGCTCCCATTACTGCCGAGTAAGTACGGCTAAGTAACATATTGCCGTTGCGTTTCCAGAAATATTCAAAAGTACCTGATAATCTTCGGTTGAGAACCGTAAAATCAAGTCCTAAATTTTTGGCTTCTAGGCGCTCCCAAGAACGGTCATACGCCACGAGTGTACTGGTAGGTGATACTCTCACCACTGGACTTGTTCCGATAATCGGATAGCTGGCATCTGTTGAGCTGGTAGAATAAGCAAGATTCAAAAATTGGATATAATCATAGTTCGAAATACCGCTTTGATTACCCATTACACCATAAGAACCTCTTAATTTTAGTTCATCAAAAATGTTTAAGTCTTTGATAAAATTCTCTTGACCAATTCTCCAACCACCAGAGATTCCATAGAACAATTTCCAGCGGTCTTCAGGTCTAAATTTTGACGAGCCATCATATCTTGCATTTCCTTCAACAAAATACTTGTCTGCAATATTGTAGTTCAAACGAGCAAAATACCCTCCTAATGCCGTGTGTGTTTGACTTTCGGTGACCGTTTTAGAGGTTGGATCGCCAGTACTTAACGACAATGAAGGCGGAACATTAGCTAATACATCAAAGGTCTTGGCGATATAAATATTGTTTTCGTAACGTTCGTACTGCGCCCCTAGCACTGCTTTAAAATGATGGTCTTTCAACAGTTCATTTTCGTATTCTAAGTATCCATTTAGATTGTAATTGGTTTCTAAACGAGAAGAACGTTGATAGAAGCTTCTTGAAGGTAAATTCGAAATTAGCACTGTACCCGAATAATCATACCAGCCAATCGAGTTGCCTTGCGTACGAATATCTGTATTCAAGTTGTAATATCCCGCATAACCAACAGCCTTGAGTTTCGGGCTAAAAGTATATGTTAAATTAAAGTTGGTATTCAAGCGATTGTTGTATTCTTTATTATCTCCGCCCAAATCAGCAATTTTGTTGACCGAAGCATTTCCAAGTCCTGAGCCCCAAACGTAAGGTTTTCCGTTGATAGTTTCTCCGTTGAGTGGCTTTCCAGGCTGATTTCCATTATTCAACACATCTCCTAAATAAGTAGGTTGAATAATATCTTGTTTTTCGTAGGAAAAGTTAGTTGCCAAAGCCAATTTGCTTGAGAACTTATAGTCGTGTGTCAAACGAAAGTTATAACGGTTAGAATAATTATTTCCTACTTTTAATAAACTTCCATCGCTCAAATACCCCATTGAAATTCGATAGCCAGATTTCTCTGAACTTCCCGAAATACTTAGTTGATGCTCGGTAGAAGTAGCATTACCCCAAAGCATATCTTGCTCAGTACCATTGAAAAAAGTAAAGTCTTTTACGTCGCCAAACAAACCCGAACCTGTGGTACTCATAGCATCGTATTCAGCTTTGGTCAACCATTGTTTTCCTGCCGCCAACGCTTTTTCGGCCACATAGCCGTAGTTATACCAAATATCTGTTACAGGAAAACCATCTGTAGCACGAGCCTCTTTCACAAGCGGAGCCCAGCCGTTGATATCAACCAATTTAGGCAATAAACCTACTCGTTTGATGGACGTTGAACCATTATAATCAATCACCACTTTACCTGATTTACCTCTTTTTGTGGTAATCAATACAACTCCACCCGCAGCTCTAGAACCATAAATTGCCGCAGCACCATCTTTCAAGAAAGAGATATTGTCAATATCATTTGGGTTAAAAGAGTTCAATGTACCTACACTTGGCACTGGCACCCCATCTACAATTACCAAAGGTTCGGTAGAGTTGACTGAAGCTGCACCACGAATTTGAAAATTCCAACCTTCACGCCCCGACTGTGCTGAGTTGCGGGTAACTGTCACTCCTGGAACCTGACCTTGTAAGGCAGCTAAGGGACTCGATACAGGTCCACGATCTTTAAAAGTTTGAGCAGATACAGTAGCCACCGAACCCGTCAAGGTAGCCTTTTTGGCAGTACCATAACCTACAACAACGACTTCATTGAGGGACTTTACGTCTGATTCGAGAGTAACGTTGATAGATACACGTTTGGTAATATTGATTTCTTTTTTGTTGAAACCTACCGACGAAATAATAAGTGCTCCAGATTCTGGTGCAACAATACTAAATTCTCCTTTTTCGTCAGAGGTAGTCCCCTTCGTTGTACCCTTGATGATGACACTGGCGCCAGGAATAGGCTGTCCGTTTTCGTCCACAACCTTTCCTTTTACAGTTTGGTCACCGAGTATAATTGTCGTATTGATGCGAGTTTCGAGGTTAGAAATAGTCGATAACATCATATTCTTTTTCAGAATAATTTTATTGCCAACCATCTCATAATCAACCCTTAAAGGTTTAAGCAAATGTGCCAAAACATTATCTAGTGTTTCATTTTTTGCCGAAATGCTTGAGGTGGCATCACCACCAAAGATTTGTGGATTGTACATAAATCGTACATCCGACAATTTTTCTAATTTATGTAAAATGCTTACAACCGATTGGTTATTGCTTTGAACACTTAGTCTCTGATTTAATGCACTTTGAGCCACGCCTTCTCTGGCTTCGGCTATGGTTGTACAGATCATCGCAATAAGCACCTGATAGAAACTTATCCTCATGACTTTTAGGATTGTTTTTTGAAATAGTACTTTGTTTTTCATACTTTTGTTTGATTTGTCGTATTCGAATCGGCAAATACTCCCCCAGCACACTTTTTGAGTGTGAATCATCATTGCCAAAGAAGATAGGGAGTTCTGAAGCGAGGGTGCGGGAACACCTTCGCTTCTTTTTTTGTGGCTAGAAGCCAAGTTTTTTACATAATAATAAGGTTTACTTTTTTAATACTAAAATTGACAACCTTCGACGTTTAATAACAACCGTTAGAGTATATCACAATCTGCGCATCAACTTGTTCGTATTTGGCATCAATTGTTTTACAGATTAAGTTAAGTTTCTCAAAAAGTGGTTCATCATCTAAAGAAGCGGTCAAATAACAGTTTTTCATGACTTCAGCATCATACACAATATTGATTCCATAAGCTTTTTCTAAGGTTTTGAAAACTTCAGAAATAGGCACATTATTAAATTCAAATACCTGATTCTGAATAGGTACCTTCAGTAAATTAGGAGAATCCACCAGACTTCTGATCATTCTCCTATCGGTTTCATCAAACACCACTTGTTGGTTGGGTGTTAGTACCAATCCTTGTAATTTTTTATGGGTAGTATGCTCATCTAGATTAGTTTCTGTATTTTCAAAAACTGATACTTTCCCTGTTTTAACAACCACTTTTACTATTTTATCTGCGTCATTTGCTTGTATTAAAAAACTTGTACCCAGCACTTTAGTTACTAATTTATTGGCAAAAACATAAAATGGTCTTGATGGATTTTTGGCGACTTCAAAGAATGCCTCTCCTATCAAAATTACCTTCCGTTGTTCTTTTTCAAACTTTTCTGGATAAAGAATCTTACTCTTTTTTTGTAAAACAATTGTACTTCCATCTTCCAAGTTAACAGTCATTTGATTGTTTGTGGTATTTTCCTTGGTAATCCATTTCAATGCTGAGCCTTGTGCCAAAGCAATCCTATTTTCTATTTGTTGCGAGGCTTCATGGCGCTGATTCAACCAGATTATTCCTATGATGAGCAATATAGAAGCAGCAGCATAGAAAATTTTGTTCCATGGCCAGCGAACTACATTATGTTGCGTCTCAGATTCATCCAATTGGGCATTGAGTTTTTCTATTTCAAAAGCTACTTCTGTATCACTCACGTTGTCAAAAGCTTTGTAAATCGAAAATAAAATGCCTTTACTTTCCAAAATATCAGCTCTTTTATCTGGATTCAATAGCATCCACTGTTCCCAAAAGGCCGTTTCTTCTTCCGAGTTTTCCAAAACACATGCTCGGAAAGAATCATCCGAAATAAAATCTATTGGCTTATATTGTCTATAATCTTGCATAGGATTTATTGCACTTTTTTTATTATTCAATCATAAGATGTAAGAATACTCCTGAGATACTCTTTTTTTAAAACTTTTTTAAAAAGAAAGTCTACATATATCCAAACTATTTGAAAAGACAATATCTCTGGAGGCAGTAAGAACCACTAATTAAACGTTTAATCTTTTCTCGGTACTGTACTCTAAATGTCTTTAAGATTCTTTATATCCTATATAATTCACAAAGTTTTTTCATAAAAATATATCATTATTTATTTTTTTTGTTACATTTGCTTAATCAATTAAGCAAACTTATGATGAAGTCAGCTTCTCTATCAAAAAACAATGAGTTGTATGTATCCTTGTGGGAACAAACTCAGCTAGGTGATCGTGCAGCGTTTAGTAAATTGTGCGAGGCACATTATCGTCTATTGTTCAATTATGCGGTGAACTTCACTACAGACAGAGAAGCGATTAAGGATGCTATTCAAGACTTGTTTCTTCAATTATGGGAAAAAAGAAATACCATTGGTACTATCAATGTCATGAGTATTTATTTGATAAGAGCTTTGCGCAACAATTTACTTTATCAGATGCGCAAAAATAAATGGCAAGAATTTAGTACTGATGTCGATTTGGAAGAAGCAAATATTGCAGACGAAACCAATGTTGAAGACCAGTGGATTTCGACAGAAATATACTCTCAAAATGAGCAACGCATTAGAAAAGCCCTAGAATTATTACCTAAACGCCAAAGAGAAGTGCTTTTTTTGAAATTTTATCAAGGGCTTAGTCATGATGAAATTGCAGATTTGATGAATATTAACAAGCAATCTGTATCCAATCATTTACAAAAGTCGATGACTACTTTAAGAACACTTTTCCCGAATCATTGGGAGCTTTGGGTAATAACCTATTTCATTCAACTAAAGATGACATTATAATCCTTTATAAAAAGTATGCTCCAAGAAATTCTTGGAGCATATCTTAACTATTCATTATCTATCCAAAATAATTAATACACTGTTTTAGTTAAGAGTGTTGAATCATGAGTTTTGAATTTCGATTATAGATATTTTACAGTAAAATTCAATTTCCGAAATCAAAAATCCTCCATTCCGCAATTGCTTGCATCAAAACTCTTTTTCAATCATATTTTTATAGGTCTTTACTAATTCTGAAATAGTCAAAATCAGCATAACCTCCTGTTTCTTTGGTGGCATAATTGAATAAGCCAAAACGATATCCCATAAAATGTGGCAAGGTATATTTCATTTTGAGAGGCTCACCTATCTTAGTCCAACTTTTTCCATCTAAACTATAAAAGAACGCTGCGGTATCTTTTAATTCTGTAAAATCACAACTCGCTTTTAAGTAAACTTGATTTTGAGTCAATACAACCTCCTCTATTACTACAGGTTTGCCAGTATTAGCACTAACCATAGAGATGACTTTCTTGCCATTTTTAATCTTTACTCCCACTTGACCATATATCTTTTGTAAAAGACTTAATCCAGCAAAATCTCCTTCTTTCAACTGAGAAACATCAACTAAAACTTCTCCTGAGCAAGTCGGCCCGAAAGTTCTTTGTGTCAAAGTATTTTTTGCCTGTAAATACGAAGTATCTATACGAGCAGTTTTGAGACGTAAAAATCCTTTTCTTTCAGTCAAGCTCCAGAGTTGGTTATCAGGGTTGTGATTCCATTGCCAAACTAACAGAAACGAGGGTTCTCCTTTTTTACGTGTAAACTCATCTGAGTTTACCAAATGAGGAATTAATCCCTTGCTTGCTGGCAAATCGAGTGTGGCAGGAACTTTACCATTTTCGCCCAATACAGGCCAGCCATTTTCCCATGTTACAGGTACCCAATAAGGAATACGTCCGACAGCGCCGTAGTCTCTAAACAAATAAGAAAACCATCTTCCATCTGGGGTATCAATCAAACCACCTTGTGCAACGCCTTTGTCTTGAAATGCTACTTTGCCCTCCCATGGTCCTGTAATTTTATCAGCACGGTGAACTACAACAGTACGCATACCACCTCTTGGCCAAGCAATATTAAACAAATAGTATTTCCCATTTACTTTGAATAACTGAGAACCCTCAGATGGTAAGCCCAATGTACCTGCTGGTGCACTTGCATTTTCAATCAAAACCTGAGGAACAGCCCCTTCTTTCACGCCAGAAGCGTCACTTTTAAGTTCAATAATGTTTAATTTTCCTCCACCGTAAATTAAATACACCTTGTCATCATCAAAGAATAAGGTATGATCATGGTAAGAAGGCGAAAAAGAATGAACTTTCCAAGGTCCTTTTTCTATGTTTTTCGTAGTAAAAACGTAAGTTTTATTGGTAGTTTGAGCAAATGTAGTTACATAATAGGTACCTTGGTGAAATCTTAAACTACTTGCCCAAGAACCACGTCCGTAGGTACTTTTTCCATTTGTTAAATTCAGCTCATCAATAGTTGCAAGTGTATCTATAGGATAACTCACCAATTGCCAATTCACTAAGTCTTTGGATTTCATAATCGGTACGTTTGGTACCATGTGCATAGTAGTACTACTCATGTAGTAGGTATCACCTACCCGAATCATCGACATGTCGGGCACATCTGCAAAAATGATTGGATTTTGCGCTTTTTCACTTTGTGCTTCAGTCCAGAAGCTCGTAAATAGGAAAAAAGAGGTAATAATTTTTTTTAACATAAGTCAGTTTTTACAATGTGTCAATTTGACACTTTTAGAGGTAAAATAAAAGGCAAGTCATAGACAGCCCAAAGTTGTTACTTGATATGTAACAAAGTTAATAATGTAATCAAGATTAAACAAACAATTTGAAATATTATTATTCATATATTTTATTATCTTTTTGTCTGATAACTAAAAAGTATTAGGTAGATATTAATAAAGCGTAACTTTACTGAATAACTATCCCTCTAACAGTCCACAAATCTGTTATTTTAGAAAATGAGTCAAAGAAGAATAACCATATATGATTTGGCGAGAGCCATGGGTATTTCGGCATCTTATGTGTCGAGAGCTCTAAACGAACACCCTTCCATTAACCCAGAAGTAGTCGCAGCGGTAAAGAAAAAAGCGAAGGAATTGAATTTTAAGCTTAATTCTCATGCCGCTAATTTGCGCCAAGGTTCGTCCAAAACCCTTGGTGTAATTGTACCACATATCAATCAGAGTTTTTTCTCTGAAATTATTGCAGGAATTGAAGAAATCTGTTTCGAACATAATCACAGCCTTATTATTTGTCAAACACATGAATCTTTTCAAAGGGAATGTTTGGCTGTAGATACCTTGGTACGTCAAAATGTAGATTGTATTATTCTCTCTGTAGCCGCCGAAACTACCACAACTGAACATTTAGAGAGCATAGCGCAACATAACATTCCATTAATTCAAATTGACCGTTATCTCGACCAATTAAATAGTTGTAAAGTCCTGAATGACAACAAAAAAGCAGCTTACGATGTCATGCAAAGTCTTTTTGGACAAGGTTATGAACGCATTGCTTTTTTGGGTGGTCCCACTCATTTAACGACCTTCAAACAACGTAGAGATGGTTTTTTACAGGCTTGGGAAGATTCTGCCTTTTCAAATAGAACACCCTTATTATTTGATGATGTTTTTGATTTGAGTATTGTTACCGAAGTTATCGACCAACTTTTACGGGATGCAAATAGACCAGATGCTATTTTTACCGTATCTGATCATCAATCAGTAGCTGTTTTACAAAAAGCTGAATCAATGGGTATTAGAGTACCCCAAGATTTAGGTATTTTTGGTTTTGCCAACGAAACTTTCACTGCCATCATGAATCCATCCTTATCCTCAGTTGACCAAAAAAGTAAGGAATTAGGCATCAGAGCAGCCCGTGTTTATTTTGACGATATTCGAAAAAATAATGGTATCCCTAAAATCAACGAGGTGATTCTGGAAACAGAATTAATGACTAGGCAAAGTTCGGTAAGGAAACATTACATGTGAATGCTGAATTGTGAGTATAAATCTTGATTACTAATACCTTTTCTCGTTACTCGTTCGACTTAATTTTGTATTAATACTTAGATTATCGGGCAAAATTAAAATAATTTTATCCGCTTTAAGCACTAGGCTTTATGCCGTAGGCTAAAAGTTAAAAAGTTTTTCTTATGAAATAATAGAAGCTTTTTTGCCTAATGCCTACGGCATATATTCTAAAGTAGAATAATACAATTTTATTTTGCTTTATTACTTAAGTTATCCCAACCTTGATGGTAGGGTTATTATTAAAATTTCACATAAAAAAGCGTTTGAAAATTACTTTACAGGCACTTTTTTTGATACTACCATATTGGAGAACACATCTTTAGACTGGTAATGTACAAATTTTAACATAAGCACTTAATCACAAATCACTCAATTTGAAATAGCGTCAAACACCCTAATTATCCGTTCTAAATGGTGACGCTGGTAATCCTTCAGCGTTTACTAAATTTGGATTGATAGGATTATCAGACCAAGCGTATCTCACAAATTTGGGATTTGAAATACTTTCAGCCCAAATAATTATTTTGTTTCCTTCTATTCTAGACTTTGCCCATACAAATTTCTTGTCCGCACCCGCAATCGCTAAATCTCCGATTGGCTCGCCATCCTTCGTTTTTAATCCACTACCAATGTTATCAAATGTTAGGATAATCTGTTGATCTTTTATTTCTGAAGAAAGTAAACTCGGACCAGAATGAATAACATTTTCATGATACGCCAATTTCAAGGCTGATAAAGCTAGTCGTTCTCCCACATCCTTTTTATTATCTGGATGAATATCGTTCCATTCGCCAAGGTCGATGGCAACGGTCATCGCAGTATTTGGAACAGATAGGGCTTTGGCTTGTGACTCTCTTAATACTGCCCAGCTACTTTCGGAAGGAAGGTAGTCGTAATCCATGAAGCCAGGCAATTGTACATACAAAAATGGTAATGAAGTATTATTCCATTTTTGGCGCCAATCTTTGATTAAGGCTGGTAATAGTTGTGCGTATTCGACAGATTTCCCTGTATTAGTCTCACCTTGATACCAACAAATTCCTTTTATAGCGTATGGAATAGCGTGTGCCACCATGGCATTATACAAGGCTGTTGGTTGATTTTGTAGACTTATTGGCGAGACAGCATTGGGGTTATTTTGTCTTTGAAATACTACCCCAACTTTATATTGCCAAGTTCCTTTCAAATCAACGGTATCCTTTTCTGAAAAAATACAATAAGGTTTATCTGGTACAAAACCGCCTTTTCCGCCATTGTTGGTTACTCTAACTACAAAGGTATTTACTCCTTCTTTCAAAATATCCGATGCTACTGCATATCTCCGCTGTGGATACATATAACCTGTCGAGCCCACTTTTTTCCCATTGATATACAATTCATCTGCATCGACAATTCTTCCTAGAAATACCTTAGCCTTTTTCCCAATCATAGAAGCTGGGATATTTACCTCTTTTCTATACCAAACAATACCATCTAGATTTCGAATACCTTGGTCTTCCCAATACCCTGGGACATTGATATTTTTCCAGTTCTTGGGTACGTAAGTCGTTTCGTACCACTTACCCATCATACCTTCATCGCTTGGTAGTGGCAACGAGCGACTATATTCCTGACTTTTACGATTGATTTCATTGATTCGGGAAGTATCCTTATTCTTGTTTACCAATTCTTTAATATTGGGAATTTCGGGCAAACCACCTTCACTAATCCAAGCTTCAATTGGCGTCCCTCCAACACTTGCATTGATGATGCCAATAGGAATTTGATATTTCTGATGAAGCTTTTTTGCAAAAAAATATGCCACTGCCGAAAACGGTCTTACCTCCTCGCCTACGGCCTTTTTCCATTGACCATTAGGAATATCTTCTTGTGCTGAAACAGTATTGGTTAAGGTCGGTACCCAAAATTGTCTGATTTGTGGGAAATTTGCCTCCGCAATTTCTTTGGCATAGGTTACATCATGAATATTGAGCTGATGCACCATATTACTTTGACCACTACAAAACCAAACATCACCGATTAACACGTCATTGATGGTAATTTTAGTTTTAGCATCACTCACTTCCATCTGATAGGGTCCACCAGCTTCAAAAGTTGGTAAAGTCAATTGCCAATTACCAGACTTAGAAGTAGCTGTTTTGTATATTTTATTCTGAAACTTTACTTGAATTTTTGCTCCTTCGTTGTCCCAACCCCAAACTTTAAGAGGCGTTTGTCTTTGCAAAATCATACCGTCACTTACTAATTTGGGTAAGCGTAATTGAGCATTTATTTTTAAGTAAAAACTCACAAAAAATAGCAGAAAAAAGACTTTTTTCATAGTAAATAAAGCGATAGAGACGCCCAATAGACGCCTCTAGTAAGTTAAATATGATATGGTTCTATTAGTTGAATCAACCCATTTTCATCGTAATGAATCTCTGTCATTTTGATACTTCTTAAATGCGTTACTCCTTTTGATAGAGTAGAATCATGGTAAAACAGATACCATTTTCCTTCGTATTCGCAAATAGAATGATGCGTTGTCCAGCCAATTACAGGATTCATGATGCGTCCTGCATAGGTGAATGGACCGTAAGGGTTATCGCCAATGCCATAACACAAGAAATGCGTGTCGCCAGTCGAATAGGAAAAATAGTATTTCCCTTGATATTTATGGACCCAGCTTGCTTCAAAAAATCTTCGATCGTTGTCGCCAGCTAACAGTTTTTCACCGTTTTCGTCCAAAATAAAAATCTCTTGAACTTCTTCAGCAAACTCCAACATATCATTGGTCAATTTGGCAACTCTTGGCCCCAACGCAATTTCATTTGCTGTAGGTTCGAGGTTTTCTGGGCTATAAGTGTTATTGCGATAAGACTGCAATTGCCCTCCCCAAATACCGCCGAAATACATATAAGCCGAACCATCCTCATCAACAAAAACAGCTGGGTCAATCGAATAGCTATTTTTGATTGGCGCTGGTTGTGCTACAAAAGGTCCAACTGGAGAATCGCTTACGGCTACTCCAATCTGGAAAATATCCTCTTGATTTTTGGCTGGGAAATACAGGTAATACTTCCCGTCTTTCTCTGCTGCGTCGGGTGCCCACATTTGCTTTTTTGCCCAAGGCACATCGTTTACGTGCAACGCAATGCCATTGTCTACTGCATCCGCATCAGGATTATCCAAAGAAATCACATGGTAATCTTCCATGGCAAAATGACTCCCTAAGTCATCAAAAGGAATGCCTGCTTCAATGTCGTGCGATGGATAAATATAAATCTTCCCGTTGAAAACATGCGCCGAAGGATCGGCAGTATAAATATGCTTTACTAAAGGTTGTGAGATTGCTTTTGAATCTATCGTATCAAAATCGATATGATCTATTGGTTTTTCTGGCATGACAATAGTTTTTTAATAAAATGGTATTCATGCACTCTAGGCTGTAAGCCTTAGGCAAAAATGTATTTATGGTTTTATTAGAAACACTTTTAGCATAATATCTATGGTAGGTAGAATTATTTTAATTTTACCTACTAACTGAAGTATGAGTTGTGAATTTAGATTTTTAAATATCAATGCTTTACATTCAAAACTCAGCACTCCTACTTACTTTCTTCTTTCCTTCAAATCTGCTTCGATGGTTAATTCCATAGTTTTATCAATCATATATCCCAATAACAAGGTTGCTCCTACGATAAATAATCCTCCAGGAATTACACTTACGAGTAATTTAATACCATTGATGGCACTCTCTGTCTGCAGCTGAGCATCGGCATTATAGCCAAAGATACTTAGCATCCAAGTTGAAATAGCACCTCCAACACTTAAACCAACTTTTAGCCCAAAAATCATGGCAGAGAAAATAATCGCAGTAGCACGACGGTTATTTTTCCATTCGCTGTAATCAGCTACGTCTGCAATCATAGCCCATAACAATGGAATAGTCACTCCATACAACAAACCATGTAAAGTTTGAATCATAAAAACTGCTGATACTGATTCATTGGATAACATGTAAAGGGACAACAAGCAAAGTGCTGAAAGACATAAGAACATAGCAAAAATATTACGTTTGCCAAATCTGTCAGCAAGTGGTTTCGAGAAGAAAATACCCACAATCATCGCAATCGTACTAGAGGCATTGATAATACTAGAGGTTGCATAGGGAGCGCTATTAGATTGGCTAAATTCTGAGAAAGCCTCTGCTCCAAAAATTTCACTCAACTGTTTAATCCAAGAAGGAAAACCTACCGTTTCTAAAAATGTCACTTGACTACTTTCTGTAAGGTAATATCTAAAAAAGTAAATATTCATTCCACCTTTCAAGGCTAAAGTAATGAATACCAATACCGTAAGTACCAACATGATAATCCAAGGTCGGTTGTTAAGCAAATCGTTTAAATCCTCGGCTATTGGCGTTTTTTGCGTTACATCAGGTACAATTCTTTCTCTAGTGGTAAAAAATGTTACTAAAAAACAAAGGACACCTGTGATAGCAAAAATCAACATAACTTTTTCAAATCCAACGGCTTTGTCGCCATGTCCTACAGCAATAGCGGCAGGAAGCAAAATCACTTGAATAATGAATTGTGCCAACATTACCGCCACAAAACGATAAGAAGAAAGACTATTACGTTCTTTCATATCGCCTGTCATTACGCCACTCAAAGCAGAATAAGGTAAATTGTTGGCTGAATAAATAACCACCAAAAAAATATAGGTAATAAGGGCATATAAAAACTTCCCAGAATCGCCTAAATCTGGTGTTGAGAATGCTAACAATGCCATCACTCCAAATGGAATGGCTGTCCATAATACCCAAGGACGAAATTTCCCCCAACGGGTAACGGTGCGGTCAGCAATAGCGCCCATTGCCAAGTTGAATATCGCACCAACGATACCGCCTGTTAGCATAACCAAACTCGCTTTGGAAGCAGGAATTTTATAAATATCTGTGTAAAAAAAGGCTAAAAAAGCCATTAAGGTTTGGAAAATTAAATTGGCAGCTAAGTCTCCAAGACTGTATCCAATTTTTTCGAGAACAGATAGTTTTTCTGATGATTGTTGGTTCATAGTTAAATAAGTTTGCTTTTCGGGGTACAGGGTTGTGGCACAGAGGCACAGAGGCACAGAGGCACAGAGGCACAGAGGCACAGAGGCACAGAGGCACAGAGGCACAGAGGCACAGAGTGAAATTTATTTCTTCTTGAGACAGTTCATTTTAATTATCTAATTTTCAATTATTTATTTAAAATTCGTGATAGATTGAAATTATTTTATGCCTAGTTCGAGACTTAGAAAGTGTTAACAATCAATTTCCTAAATAAGTCTTCGGTGTATTTCCAAAATCTAGGGTAATTTTTTGTAAAACCACTCCTGAACTAATCATCCAATATTTGATAGTATGTTTACCAGCTTTTAGTATGCTATGATTTGTTGTCTTGATATTGATATTTTCGGCAGCCCATTTATTCCAGATACCTTTATCACTTGTTTTATCTTCTTTGTTAAGACTCACAATTTGGGGAGTTTCATCGTCTATTGAAATTGCATATTGAAGTCCTTCTTCCGTTGCATGAAAGTTCAACGTTGGTGAGAAATAGGCTTTTACAATAGCTTCTCCTGCTTGTTGAGTTTCTATCTCATATTCTACATGAGGAGAATTAGCACTCAAACTTTGTGTTGTTGCTGTTACAGGAAAAGTCGTAATAGCTGAGCCTGTCCGACCATGGTCAGGCAAAATTTTCCAAGTAACTTCTTTTGTATTTATCAATTTTGAAAATTGATTTGCCTCTAAAATAACTTGTGTTCTTGTCTGTAAACTATTTTCAAGTGGCTTTTCTGGCAAAGCTTCATTTACATTAAGGTATTTAACCTCAGGCATTTTTTGTTTTTCGGGCTGTTGCCAATAGGTATATCCAATATGTGTTTGACTCATCAAATGATTCCATTTACCCTGATTCAATCCATGATATTCGTTGGTAATCAATGAATCTTTGGCAAATAGTTCTTTTACCTTGTCAGCATATTGGTTTGCTTTAATGGATTTTTCGGCAAAAGCTTTTTTGTTTAATGCTACCTGAAAATACATTTCATATAAATTGGCACAGGCTTTAATCGGGTGCAAAACCAATTGAAAATAAGCATCCTGATACGGTTGAGAAAGTTTACTTTTCACAATCTCCGCGCGAGACAGCAAATGTTGATATTCCTGATTTACACTTGCCCATTCACCAGTCTCTAATGAATAGGTTTTATCGTCCAACAATTCTGGTTTGCGACGAGCATTATACTTGGTATATAGTCTCAAAAGTTCCGCAATTTCTTGAGCATTTTCTTGACCAAACTGTTGACTAGCCCAGTTTTTGGCATATTTAGTCAAGTCATTTTCCTGTATTTTTTCAGGATTCCAAGCATAGTCCAAAAAGAACGAAATAGGATATTCCATCGGTTTTAGGTCACCTACATTCACTATCCATATATTTCTTGCTTGATGTTCCCAAGCTAAATGCATTTGCTCCCAAATACGAGGAATAGCATTGGTATTTAACCACTTATAATTACGAGGTCCGCCTACATAGTCAAAATGGTAATATATCCCGTAACCACCTTTTCTGGGTGCGTCGGTAAGCTTAGGAAGTTTGCGTAAATTCCCCCAGTTGTCGTCACAAAATAGCAATGTCACATCATCTGGTACTCGCATACCTTTATCATAATACTCCTGAACTTCTTTATAAATAGCCCAAAGCTGTGGCGTTTCTTGGGCAGGTTTTCCAGTAGCATCAGCAAGGATATTGCGCTGATCTGCTACGATTTTTTCTAACAAAGCCGTAGCCGTTTCTCTCGACATAGGTTCATCTCCATCACCACGCATTCCGATACTCACAATTTTTTCGTTCCAAGCACGCTTCATCCCTTCTTTCCAAAATGCTCTTAATTTCTCAGCATTGGCTTCATAATTCCAAGGTCCTGAACCAAATCTACGCCACTCATCGTGCGCACGCATCAATGGCTCATGATGTGAAGTTCCGATGACTATTCCATACTTATCTGCCGTTTTGATATTTAAAGAATCATCCGCATAAAAAGCATTTCCCCACATGGCAGTCCAAATATAATTGGCTTTCAAACGTAGTAGAAGTTCAAATACTTTTTCATAAAAATGATGATTAAATCCTCCGAACTTTTCTTTCGCCCATCCCGAAAGTGCAGGTGCTTCGTCATTCAAGAAAATACCTCTGTATTTTACCTTTGGTGCATCTGTCTGTATAAATTGTGTTTTGAAATACAGTTCCTTTTTCTTCACAACAGGTACATCCGCCCACCAATTCCAAGGCGAAATACCCATTTGTTTAGACAGTTCAAAAACGGCATAAGCCACTCCACGGCGGTCATTTCCAGCCAATATCAGTGCATTTGATATTCCCATTTGTGGGTTTTGCATCGTCTGAATCAAACTTCCCTCCCATTGTTGGGCAATCGAATGAGGCTTCAGCGATTTCTTCGCCATAAGCGTTTTTAGAAAGGCCGAATTGTCAAAAGTACCAATGACAACAGCGTTGGTTTTGATGCCTTTAAAATCCGAAACTATTTCGAGTTTTTTACCTGTAACTGCTTCAATATCTTTTTGTAACAAAGAAGCAGACGTTTTTACTAACTCCGTTTCTGAATTATCTACATATATGACTGACTGAGTGAGGGGAAAACCAGATTTGGACACAAACATATTTTGCGCAAAACTCAACTGAGTAAACAAACACAAACTTATTCCCAAAAGGCATTTAACAATATTTGACATAATGATAGATTTAAAATTCAACACCTTTCACAATTAGAGACTCTGTGGATTTTTAGTTGGGAACAAAATCGTCAATATATTCAGTGAATATACTTTGAAGACATTGAGATGAACATCACCATGTGACGTTTCGAACCTCTCAAAATATCGCTCTGAGGTTTGAGCAAAAGATGAAATAGAAGACCGCAAACTCAATAGCATAGAGCTAAAGGCAGCTCGAAGCCAACATATTTTCAAAGTCATAAATCCAAGTTTAGAAAACAATTCTTGATAGATTTTGTAAAAGGCACTGAGAAAACGTGAATTTTCAAAATTGTACAAAACCAACGAATGCAAAATTAAATAAAAACCACAAAAATACAACCGATTGCATAAATTTTTAAATTTTACTATTTTCTTGATTAATCCCTAAAAAAGTCTGATTATTGATAATTATTAAGAGATTAATTTTATTAATTCCTCTAAAAAGTCAAAATAAGAGTATATTACATTTGGACTATTCTTATATTCAAATCCTCATTATTTAAGTAAAAATGAAAAATTCAGTACAATTTTATGCAATCGGATACATTTTCTATCTCTACAATAAAAAAATAACCAAAACCAATATATAACAATTTAACAATCAGAGCATTACATCAAAAATAGAGTTTTTAAACTTAAAAAAAGTTATTTCAAAATTAGGTAGAATGACTTATCCTGAGTCTTCCATAGAGAAAAGATTTTTTTTAGTATTTTTACGCAAACGTTTGCGATATGAAGAACACAAAGAAAGAAACAACTATATACGATATTGCCCAAAAATTGAACATTTCATCGGCGACTGTTAGTCGTGGATTGCAAGATCATCCAGCGATTAAAAAGGAGACTCGAAAGAAGATTTTGGAGACAGCCATCGAATTGGGATACCGCAGAAATATTATTGCTAGTAATCTTCGCAGACAAAAAACCAATACGATTGGCGTGATTGTGCACGAGCTAAATAGCAACTTTATCACTTCGGTATTGGCAGGAATTGAAAAAATCACCACTGAAGCAGGCTACGATTTGATTATTGCGCACTCTTATGAGAGTTATGAAAAGGAGGTTGCCAATGCTACAAACCTTTTTCACAAAAGAGTAGATGGATTAATAGCTTCATTGGCACTTAACACGACCAATCTCAATCATTATAAACAATATCACGACAAACATATTCCAGTCATCTTTTTTGACCGTGTCGAAGAGCGTTCGGATAGCGCCAAAGTGATTATCGATAATCATAAATGTGGCTATCAAGCAACTAAACATCTGATAGAACAGGGTTGCAAAAACATTGTGCTGGTAACCGCCAGTTTAACACGCAACGTTTACCAACAACGTTATAAAGGCTATCGAGATGCACTTGATGAAGCGGGCTTACCATTTTCTGAGAGCAATGTTTTGATTAAAGATTTGAGTGAACAATGTGGCGTTGAAGCAGCAGAGTATATCTTACAAATGAATCCTCGCCCCGATGGAGCATTTATTACCAATGATTTTTCTGCAGCAGTGTGTATGAAAACGCTTAAGGAAAACGGCGTTAATATTCCTGAAGATATTGCGATTGTTGGCTTTAATAATGATGCCGTCGGCAAAATTATTGAGCCACAACTTACCACGATAGATTACCCTGGCATAGACATGGGAGAAATTGCCGCCAAAAGTTTGATTGAGCAATTAGCAGAAGATACAAAAATTAACCAAATCAGCACCTTAGTTGTTCGTTCAGAATTAATTGTGCGAGGTTCATCTTTGAAAAATCGTCATTGATATGTGCAAAATTATTTCTTATTCTATACCTAAATATTTATCATAGTTATTCTATTTAATATTTCTTTTTTACTAATTTCAAACATCTATTAAAACGCTATTTGCTTTTACATAAATCATCTATGTTTTAGTGTTCTGCTCTTGTTCAGCCTCTGCTACAACATACCACAATTTTAAAAAACATGAAAAAATCTACAATTTATCTCTTTTCTACCTTAGTTATTGCTCAATCTTTATTATCTAGTTGCGCATCTATCATTGGCTCATCCAAATACACCGCTCATATCCGTGTTGTAGATAATCCTAATGCTCAAATTTTTGTGAGTGATGTATATGCTGGTCGGGGTCAAGGAATCATAAAAATGAGCCGAAAAAACGCTAATAACGTCGTTATTTCTCTTAAAGCGGATGGTTGTGACACTAAACATATCCCATTTAAAGGGCGGAAACTTAGAGGCTGGGCTTTTGCCTCCTCACTAGTATTTTTTACAGGTATAGCAGGAATCCCTATTCCTTATGGTCTTGTAATCGACCTTGCTTCTGGAGCCCTATATAAGCCTGATGAGCATGAACCTGGCGTTAGTAAGATGGATTATAAAACGTATGTTTATACGGTTAATTATGGTGCTTGTCAGAATTTCCATCAGGATGAAATTATTTCTAATCCACAAACACTCATTGATGTTGTATATCTCAAAGATGGGAGTACTGTCAAAGGAATAATTATTGAGCAAATCCCAAATAATTATATTAAGCTTCAAATTAGTGATGGCAGTATTGCCGTATATAGGTTTGAAGAAATCTTAAAAATCGTCAAAGAAAATACAAAGTAAGTAGCTAAAACTTGCTAAGAAGATAAGAGTATTGACAGTTAATCAAGAAGGCGGTCGAAATTAGTTTTTCGACCGCCCTTTTTAGTACTATATTTTATAATAACACCTCTTTTGACACAAAGCATTGCGTCTCTACAAGTAAATTTCATATTAAAAATTACCACTCATTAGAGTAACTCATTTTTAAAACTTTTGCATAAAAAAAAGCTACACTATATCATAGCAGTAGCTTTTTGCTTCATCTAAACTTAACTAAATTACCTTTAAAATTTACTTGTCTAATTCAATGATTGGATAGCCTAATTTTTCTAAACTAGGTTTTAGACTTTTTTTATCACCCACCACCACAATAATCATATTGTTGTAGGGTAAGTATTTTTTGGCAAGCACATTAATCTCAGAGGCTGACAGGCTGGTTAATAATTGCTTTCTTTTTTCTGCAAAATCTCCCATTTCTTCAAACTCCAGTGCCAAACCTAAAAAGGAAGCTTTTTGTGCCTGTGTTTCATATTTAAGGGCATCACTTTGACCGATAGATTTTTTGGTAAAAGTCAATTCCTCATCCGTAATCCCTTTATCTGCGTATTGCTTGATTTCTTTGATAAATTCAACAATTGAACTATCGGTTGCCGTTGCTTTTACACTAGCTTGTGCGGTAAAATTGCTGGCGATTCTAGAATTACCAAAGCCCGAACGTGCGCCATAAGTGTATCCTTTTTCTTCACGTAAATTCAAATTGATGCGACTGTTAAATGCTCCTCCCAAAACATAATTCATTACTTCAGCAGCATAATATGTTCCTACGGGTGTGTAAGCAAAGTCTGTGAGATAACCTATGCGAATTTCGGATTGAGGAGCTTTCTCTTTGTCGACCAAATACAAAGTAGGCTTCAAGGTATTAGGCTTTGGAGCAATCTTTGGCAAATTGAATATTTTTGATTTCCAGTTTTCTAAAAATTGTATTTTCGGTAAAAACTCTTTTTCTGTCATATCTCCGACCACAACCAAACTCGTTACGTTTGGAGCAAAATATTGCTGATAAAGTGCTTTAACATCCTCTAACGTGACATTTTTCACCGTTTCAACTGTTCCACTTAAAGGATATGACTGGATGCTTTCGGAGCCGAACAAAATTTTACCGTAAGCTTTATCTGCAATAGCAGCAGGCTGAGTACTTTGATTAGCAATACTTTCTAGTTGTTGTTTTTTCAAACGCTCAAAATCCTCTGGAGCAAATTTGGGTTCAAACAATTTTTCTTGTAAAATGGCTAAGGTTTCATCGAGATTTTTGGTCAATGAACTCACTTGGACATAAATCGCCTCAGCACCTGCATTGAACGACACCGAACTTCCTAATTTTCTCAACATGCCATCCAATTGCTCAGCAGTATGTTTTTGCGTAGCCTCGTTCATCATCGCCACCGCCAACGGTACAACTCCGACTTTAGACAAATCAGTTGCCGAAATCGTATGTCCTCCTTTGATAGAAAACGATAGTGTTACCGAAGGAATCTCATTGGAATAACTACCAATAACTTTGATTCCATTGGAGAGTTTTTCTTTCCAAAATGCAGGAATCTTTAAAGACGGATTTGCGCCAGCTTCAGGTTTTTTGCTTCTATCGAACGTATCTTTTGCTTTTACATATTTCAAGCCTTTGTATCCATAATCGGGTGCTTGATACTTTTCATGAGAAGCTGTGTAATTATCTGGTGCCGCTATCAGCTCTTTTTTGCCTTTGGGATAAACACTTAAAATAACTCCATACTTACCTTTCAGATATTGTTGATATACTCTCAAAACATCCTCTTTTGTCACCGCCAAAACAGCCTTATGTTCTTTGGTTAACAAATTGGCATCGCCTCCCAGCGTCTGGCAATGGGCTAATTGTGAAGCTTTTCCAGACACACTCGAAAGTGATTTTACAACATTCGATTCGTATCTCGCCTTGAATTGTTTTAAATCGTCTTCTGTTACCCCTCTTTTTTCAAACTCCTCAAGGGTTTGTCTGACCATCTGTTCAAGTTGGTTCAAAGGAGTGTTAGGTAATCCAAGCACGGTCATGGTAAACTCCCCTGATAATTCAGAAGTGGAGTTATACACGCCAGCTTGTATGCCCTTTTGTGCTTTTACAAAATTTTTGTAGAATAAAGAAGTAGCTCCTCCGCCTAAAATCTCCGCTAAAACATCCAAGGCTGGCTCGTCTTTGTGAAAAGATGGTACTGTCGGAAATACCATTTGCAACATAGGAAAACGAATATTGTCTTCATAACTCACATATCTATCTTTGTTGATAGAAAATGGCGCCAAAACGGTTGGAGATACCCCAGGACCTTTGGGAATAGAACCAAAGTATTTTTCCACAAGTTTGATTACCTCTTTCGGATTTACATCTCCTCCAATCGTCAGAATGGCATTGTTTGGTCCATACCAACGAAGGAAAAAGTTCTTTAAATCGCTCACTTCTACCCTATTGAGGTCTTCAACGTAGCCAATTGTAAGCCAAGAATAAGGATGTCCATAAGGATACAGTGTACGTGCAACATACTCAGCACCAGCCGCATAAGGTCGATTATCGTAGTTTTGTCCTTTTTCGTTTTTGACTGTCGCACGCTGTACTTCAAACTTTTGTTGAGTAACTGCATCCAACAAAAAGCCCATTCTGTCGGCTTCTAACCACAAAGCTCTTTCAAGCTGGTTGCTTGGAATGGTTTCAAAATAATTGGTTCGGTCACGATTAGTGGTGCCGTTCATCGTTCCGCCAGCTTCGGTGACTAATTTAAAATGCTCCTCATCCTTGACATGGTCTGAACCTTGAAACATCATGTGTTCAAAAAAGTGAGCAAAACCAGATTTTCCAATTTCCTCTCTCGCAGAACCTACATGATAGGTGACATCTACATGGACTATCGGATCTGAATGGTCTTCATGGATAATTAAAGTTAACCCATTTGGAAGTTTGTATTTTTCGTAAGGAATCACCAACTCATTGCCTTTCTTTGTAATCTTTTCTACGAGTTTAGTTTGGGCAATAGTTATCTGACTACTTGCAAAAGCAAATAGTGCTAAAACGATGTGTTTTTTCATTGGACTAATATTATTTTTTAAAAGCTTTTAAACCACTTTCAAGAAAAGATAAAAAGTTGTTTTCGTCATAATTAGCACCTTGTGGTTTTACCAATGTCTTTCCTTCGTTGTCTAGCAAGACATAATAAGGTTGAGAATTAGTATTGAACTGCTTTGCCTGCATTTCGCTCCATTTTTTACCAATAGTCGTAATTTGTTTTTGGCTATAAGTAGAAAAATACTGCTCTGACTTCGCCAATTCGGTTTTGTCATCTACATATAACTGAATAATCACATAGTCATTTTGTAGTCGGTTCAGTACCGAAGGTTTTGACCAGACTGTTGCCTCCATTTTACGACAGTTGACACAAGCATGACCCGTAAAATCTATCATAACAGGCTTATGATTGGCTTTTGCATACGCCATTCCTTCCTCATAATCGAAGAAAGTGTCAAGATTGAGTGGCGCATGAAAAATTTCACCATATTTTCGAGCTGGATGTTGGTTCGTTTGTGGATTACCTGCACCAATTTTTTGTGTATATAAATCAAAGTCTTGGGTATGCTGTGGTGGCAAAAATGCGGCAATCGAGTCAAGTGGCGCACCCCACAAACCTGGCACCATATAAACCGTAAATGCTAGAGAAATAATAGCCAAAAACAAGCGTGGCACTGATAAATACGCCACAGGTGAATCGTGAGAAAATTGAATTTTGCCCAAAAGATAGAGCGTCAATAAAGCAAAAATAGTAATCCAGAGTGTCAGAAATATTTCACGGTCGAACCATTGCCAATGATAGGCTAAGTCAACATTTGACAAAAATTTCAAGGCTAAGGCTATCTCCAAAAAGCCTAAAACAATTTTGACAGAATTTAGCCATCCCCCTGATTTAGGCAAAGCGTTCATCCATGCTGGAAACATCGCAAACAAGGTAAATGGCAATGCCAAAGCCAAGGCAAACCCAAACATTCCGATGGCTGGTCCTAATAATTGACCCATTGTGGCTGCTTGTACCAATAGCGTTCCGATGATAGGTCCTGTACATGAAAATGAAACTAAGGCTAGCGTTGTTGCCATAAAGAAAATACCTAAATAGCCTCCTTTATCAGCACCTTTATCCGAAGCGTTGAGCCATGATGCTGGTAACATGATTTCGAATGCCCCAAAAAATGAAGCTGCAAAAACAATCAACATCACAAAAAATACGAGGTTAAAGATTCCATTGGTAGATAAATCATTTAAGGCATCTGCACCAAAAAATACAGTGATCAATAATCCCAAGGCAACATATATCACAATAATTGACAGCCCATAAACCAATGATTTGGTAATGCCATTTGATTTTGAACTGGCTTGTTTGGTAAAAAAACTTACTGTCATAGGCAACATCGGAAAAATACAAGGCATCAACAAAGCGGCAAAACCACCTAATAAACCAGCTAAAAAGGTTAACCACAAGGCTTGTTGCTCTTGTTTGGGAGGCGATGTTACTGAAATGCTTTGTACCTTACTGGCTGTATCTACACTGGCAACAGGAAGAGTCGCAGTACTAGCTTCTTGAATAACTGTATCTTTTTGAGGAGTTGGTACAAGACTCGTGTCTTTCTTCGTACTTTTTTCTTCCTCTACTTTCACAGGAATCGAAAACTCCAACTCATCGGGAGGAAGACATTGGGTGTCGTCACACACCATAAACTCCACCGAACCTTTGACGGTCGTCGTTGTACTTTTGACCTTAATCTTTTGAGAAAACTTCGCTGATTTTTCAAACCACAGTAAGTCCATGCCAAAAGTTTGGTCAAACGCTTTTACTACTTTACTATCGTCCGAAACCCCACCTATCAGTTCAAAATCTGGCGAAGGCGTTAATTTGAACTTTGTGGGTACAGGACCGCCCTCTGCAATGTGTTGCGAGTAAATATGCCAATGCTTGTCGATAGTGGCGATGAAGGTCAACTGAACCTCCTTATTTGACAAAGAAGTAGCTTTAAATAACCACTTTACGGGCTTTTTGATTTGCGCCTCCGCTACAAAAGCTAGACAGAGCAAAAACAAGGTGAAGATTTTTTTCATTGTGTATAAAGGTTTATCAATGAACGATTTAGTGATTTTTTTTCAGAAAAGCTAGTTAACCCATTCGTGGAGAAGGAAATGCCAACCTACTGATAGGGCGATAGTTGACAAACTCTATTTCGGGCGACAAGTATCCATCTTTCACGGGTTCTTCACGCATCAAATCTGTGCTCAAATACTTTTTGTTATCATCACAAAGAATCGTTACTACTCTTGCCTCCTCTCCTAGTTCATCTTGCACCTTAATAGCGCCAATCAAGTTAGCACCCGACGATATACCTACCGCCAAACCTAGTTGGCGAGCCAACTTTTGCGCCAAAATAATCGAGTCGCCATCACTAGCCTGAACGGGTTCATCGAGTTCTTCGAATCGAATAATATCGGGAATAAACTCATCCGAAATTCCTTGAATACGATGTGACCCAATTTTGCGTCCCACCGAAAGTGTTGGCGACTCGGCAGGTTCGAGAGGATGTACTTTGATATGTCTATTTCGAGATTTTAGATACCTACCCACTCCCATGACAGTACCTCCAGTACCTACGCCCGCCACAAAGGCATCGGGTGATACATCTATGCTTTGCAGTTGTAACCAAATCTCTTTCCCTGTGGTCATTTGATGCGCATCTGCATTGTATGTATTAGCAAATTGCCTTGGTAAAAACACCGAATCGTTCAAGGCTGCCATTTTTTCAGAAAGTCGAATACTGCCCAAAAAACCTCCTTCTTCCTTCGAAATCAAGGTGATTTCTGCTCCAAAACTGGCAATAATATCCATTCGTTCTTTACTCAACCAATCTGGCATAATGATTTGTACGGGATGTCCGAGACTTCGACCAATAGCACAAAATGAAATACCTGTACTACCGCTTGTGGCTTCTACAATAATGTCGTCAGGGTTGATTTTGCCTTCCTCATAAGATTTTTGCAGGATATACAAAGCCATTCGGTCTTTGATACTTCCTGTGAGATTGTATTGTTCACATTTTACATACAAAGAGCGTTTTTGTCCTTTGTAGGTATAAAAAATCTCCAGCATGGGGGTATTGCCCACCAAATGCCAAAGGTGATTAAATTTTTCTTGTAAATCCTTACTAATAGCAGGATTGATTGTTGATGGAAGCATAATTCAAAAAGGTAATGAGAAGAATAGTTGCACTGGGGTAATATCAGATAATTTATCGAAAATGATAGTCTATTTTAATTTAGAAGCTGAAGCTGTTTAAACTTTCATAAACTTGCTCGCGTAAGCAATGAATTTATACTGTTTGAGCGAAGCGAGTTTATAAATTCTTGATTTTTTTGTTACTTTTTGTATCAAGACAAAAAGTAAGACGAAGAATTAATCAATAAAATATGTTTTTTGAAAAGTTTAAACAGCTTCATAATCTCAAACTATGCTTTAAAACATTATTTATTATCTTTTAAAAAAGACATTTCGATTTGCCACCCCTTACTTTTCTTGTCTTGACACAAGAAAAGTAACAAAAGAAAGTCAAGAAATCCTAAACTCGCCTGCGGCTCAAACAACAGGATTTCAGAAAAATAAATACAAACTTTTTTATTTTTAATGACCTAGAAAATTTAAACATGCTCTTAAACCGTAGCAACAGTACAATGAATAAACTTCTCAAATGTGTTATTCATCTGATTTTAGAGGATTAATTGTCAGGTTCGTCCAATCAAGCACCTATTGCATACGGTTTAAAAAAAGGGATAAAGCATTGTATATGAGCACCTAATACTTGACTTACAACACTTTACCTTTTTAGTTTTATTCTTTCACTAACTCAGCTAGTTTTTTCTCTAAATCTTCACCACGTAAGTTTTTGGCGATAATTTTACCGTTTTTATCTAGCAAAAAATTCATTGGTACTGCTGCTACTGCATACATTTTAGCCGCCTCATTTTGCCAGCCTTTTAGGTCAGAAACATGAATCCATGTGAGTTTATCGGCATCAATTGCTTTCATCCAATTGGCTTTTTTATCGTCTAAAGAAACCCCTACGATTTCAAAGTTTTTATCACGGTATTGGTTATACGCCTTCACAACATTCGGGTTCTCTTTACGACATGGTCCACACCAGCTAGCCCAGAAGTCTACCAGCACATATTTACCTTTCAAAGACGCTAAATTGAAGGCTTTACCTGTTGAATCTGCCATGGTAAACACAGGTGCCATACGACCCACATCTACTTTGGCTGCTTTATCCAAAAAGGTTTTTACTTCTTGTCCGTAAAAGGAATCCTTCGCATTTTTCGCTAAATAATTAAAATATTCTTTGGCTTTTTCCTCTGAACCTGGTCTTGTAAAATAGCTGTAAATAATAAAAGGACTAATCAATGAAGTGGGGCGAGTAGTAATATATTGCTTACAAACACTGTCAGCGTAACTTTCACCTTGACGGAAGAGTTTGCTAGCTTTTTCTCTAATAGCCAAACTATCAGGCGTTTTGTTTTGTCTTGTTTCCCAAAACATTTTATCAGCCTTACCCATTAATGCATGAGCGCCTTCCATTTGTTTACGGTGAATCATCCAATCTTCATGAATTTTTGATCCTTTTACCGTGGCTTTACCAATAGAGTCTTTTTGGGCAACAACCGTAATCTTTCCACTTTGAACAAAAATTCGAGCACTCTCTTTTTTAGGAACTAGATATAGATTGTAAATCGCAGGGTGTTTGATTTCTCCTTGAAAGGTAAAAGTTCCATCTGGGCTAATCAATGAATCTATGTCAAAGCCTTTCCCGTTGTAAGTAGACAAATACACTTTCTCATTTTTAAGACCTGAGATTTTACCAGAAATATGGTATTTTTCGGTAGCTACAGCTTTTTTTTGCGCAAAAAGCCCTGTGACAGCGAGCATACTGATGCTCATTGCCAATACTATTTTTTTCATAAAAGAATTGGTTAAACTTTGAAAATGATGAATTATGAGTTGTGAGTTAGTAGTGTACGAAGGATTTCAAACAATTTCAGATTTGGGATTTCTGATTTCGGAAATATAGAAGCTTACACTTCCGAAATCCAAAATCCGATATCCCAAATAAACAGTTTCAGCACTCCTACCTAATAGTATCGCCCCAACTTCATAATTTTGTCTATTTAATAAAATAATCTAATGCTTTTTTGAGCTCTTCGCCTCTTAAATTTTTGGCAATAATTTTGCCCCTTTTATCTAGCAAAAAGTTAGTAGGAATCGCCGAGATGAAATAGCGTTTAGCTACTTCTCCTTCCATCCCATTTCCATCGCAAACCTGTTTCCATTCGAGCGAATCCGTCTCTATGGCCTTTGTCCAACTCTTTATGTTATCATCAATCGAAACGCCAACAATCTCAAAATCCTTTTCTCTGAACGCTTGATACATTTGTACCAAATTGGGGTTTTCTTGGCGACAAGGTCCGCACCAACTAGCCCAAAAGTCAATGAGCACAAACTTTCCTTGCAACGACGATAATTGGAATGGATTTCCGTTTACATCCCGTATCGTAATTTCAGCGGCTATTTTGCCAACACTCACTTTTTCATTTTCATACAAATAAGATTGAATCGTTTTTCCATAAAATGATTTCTTCACAACATCTGTCAAAACCTCAAAACTCTCACGGGCTTTGGCTTCATTATTTGCCTGTATAAACCTAGACTTGATAACCATCGCACTTACGATCGAATTGGGATGAGATTTTACAAATTCGGTAGTCACGCTGTCATAAAAAGATTCCACTTTGGTAAAAATGCCATATATCTTTCTTTGCTTTTCGGTGGATGTCAGCGTATTATCTGACTCCACTGCGCTGACTCCTTTGGCAAATTTTCGTCCCAGTTTTATCTGTTCTTGATAAATATCCATGTCATCATTGGCACTTGAACCTTGTATTTGAGCATGTTCCAAATCGCCTGCTTTTGCGGTTACCAGCATATTCCCAGCCTGTACCACTATTTTTCGTTCGTCCGTCATGGGACTAAGATATAGTGTGAAAGTTTGAGGATATGCTAATTTTCCTTGAAAGCGAAAACTTCCATCTTGTGAGAAAACAGAGTCAATGATTTCCTTTTCGTGGAAATAGCTTTTTAAAAAGACTTTTCGTTTTTTGAGCCCTTCTATTTTACCACTAATCTGATACTTTGGGGTTTGTTCATGTTGTTTCTGTCCCAAAACGGTTGAACTGACCCAAAGTAGCCACAACAAAGCATTTCCAAAATTTTTCATAAATCCTATTCTTGTTTCAAAAAGAAAATTACAAAACATCTCTGAAACAAGAATAGGTATCATGGAATATTAGTGCGGAATTGTGAGTTAGACCTATTTGAAAGGTTACAAACAATTGCGGATTTAGGATTGTTGATTGCGGAAATACTGAAAGTACCTTCATTTTTTGGGGTAAAAAAAGTAGGTTATACTTCCGCAATCCAACATCCGATATCCGAAATGGATATACTACTAACTCACCATTCTACATCAGCACCTAGTACCCTGGGTTTTGAGTTAGGTTTTTGTTGGCAGCACGCTGGTTTTCTGGAATTGGGTACAATACTGCGGTCGATTTCCAAGTACTTTTTCTAATTCCTCCCAAAACAGCATCAGCACGACCTGTACGTTTCAAATCAAGCCAACGATGTCCCCATTCACCAAATAACTCTAACTTTCTCTCTTTTTCAATTGCCAATAACAATTGGTCTTTGGTAATAGTACTCGTCAAAGCGGCTAATCCTGCTCTTTTACGAATAATATCTACGTCGGCTTTTGCTTCAGCGATTTTACCTTGTTGCGCTTTAGCCTCCGCATCAATTAAATACAATTCTGCAAAACGCAAACCTACGTTGTATTCATTTCCTGTACCTGTTCTTACTTTGTACTTATTGATAAAGTAATATTTTACACCACCAACAGTCGTAACACCTGTCCAGTTAGTTTTTCTTAAATCGACATCCTCAAAAGACTTATACAGAGTATCTACTAAAGTAAAAGCTGGAATCACACCAGAAGCAGCCAAGAAATTGCCTCCGAAAGTTGATACTCCTGAAGCATTAGCCTGTTGCCAAATAATTTCGTTACTCGTATTCACAAATACATCTGCCAAAGCTGGCAATGTATAGGCTTGTGAACTAATCACCGAGGTAGCGCTAGTTTCCGCATTTGCCCAGTCTTTTGTGTACAAATACGCTCTTGCCAGCAAAGTCGAAGCGGCATATTTATTGGCTCTAGCCTTAAACGTTCCAGCATAAGTGGCAGGAAGTTGCGCTTGTGCTTCTTTCAAATCGGTAATAATTTGTTTCCAAACATCAGCCGCAGGCGTTCTAGGCAAAGTCGCATTCGTTGCATAATCTGCGTCAGGAGTTAATGGCATTGGCACATCTCCGAACAAATTGACTAGGTAGAAATAAGTCAAAGCACGAACAAACTTTGCTTCTCCCAACAATTGGTCTTTCAAGGATGGCGTCAACGTTTGAGATTGATTCAATCCGTAAATTGCATTATTGGTATTTTTGATTTGTTGATACGCAATATACCAAATCGAGTTTTCTACCAGAGAATTGGTATTGGTTAAAGCATTATTTTCAAATTCATCATAAGACGCATTCACGGTATTGTACTGAATATCATCTGCTGATAAGCCTGGGTAAAAAGTGCTTGCCTGCACAAAGCTTGTCATGTTACCGATTGAATACAAACCTAGTACTGCACTGGTAGCTGTGGCATCGGCTTTGAAAACATCCTGCGATACCACTTGTGTCGGTGGCGCACCCAAATCGACAAACGACTCGCATGAGCTAAACAAAGTCGAAATAGCGATGGCTGATGCCCAAAATCCACTTTTAAATTTATGTATATTAATCATAGTAAATTCAATTAAAATGAGCAGTTAAGTCCTAACATGATGGTTCTAAGTGGAGGCAATACTTGCCCAATTGTTCCTGTTCCCAAACCAGTCGGTCCACCCGAAACTTGTGTTTCTGTATCCAAAATATATTTGTTTTTTGACCAAGTAAACAAGTTTTGTCCTTGAACAAACACACGAAAGTTGGTCATACCAATAGCTTTGGCTATTTGACTCGGAAACTGGTATGAAACACTTGCAGAGCGCATTTTCAAATAAGAAGCATCTCCCCAAAAAGCATCCGACGAACTAAAGAAATTGTAAGAGTTGGCAATAGCAGTTCCAGCAGTAGCCGATGCACCTGGAATAGTAGTAATGTCTCCTTCTTGTTTCCAAATATTCAAATACGAAGCATTTTGGTTAGTCAACGCCCCTGGTCTTGTATTGATGATATTGGTTTGTCCGAAACGATGGTTGAATTGGAAGAAAATATCAAATTGGAATCCTTTGTATGATACAGAGTTACCCAAACCTCCATAATATGGGGTTCCGATTTTGGCTACATATCTGTCGTTAAAATCAACAACACCGTCTTTATTGATGTCTTCGTACTGAGCCGCTCCCGTTTTAGGATCTACGCCTAAATAATGCAATACTCGGGTAAAGTTGATAGGCTGACCAATAATATACGAGCTACTCGAAAAAGTATTTTCCAAGCCATCAAATTTCAACAATTTGTTTTGTGGTAAAGTAATGTTGAAAGTAGTTGTCCATTTCCAATCACCACGAGAGATATTGGTCGTATTTACTTCAAATTCCCAACCACTATTTTCAATCAACGCTGGTAAGTTAGCTTGAATAGCATTATAACCACTTTGCGTTGGTAGTCTCAAATAAGCAATTTGATTTCCTGAACGGTTGTTGTAATATTCTGCGGTAAACAAAACTTTGTCTTTCAAGAAACCTAATTCTAAAGCTGCTTCAAACTTTTTAGTTGTTTCCCATTGAATATCTGCATTTGGTAAGGTTGTTGGCACCAACGAAGGATTGCTCAAATAGGTTGTCGAAGTACTATACAATGGCAAATACAAATAGTTAGAAATTTGGTCGTTACCGTTTGTACCATAACTCGCACGTAGTTTACCAAAGCTCAAAGCTGGGATACTTTTAGCAAAATCTTCTTGTGAGAATACCCAAGCAGCACCCAAAGCGCCAAAATTACCAAAGCGATTATTTGGCCCAAAACGAGAAGAACCATCACGACGGAAGGTAGCATTGACAAAATATTTGCCTTGCCAATCATAATTTACACGTCCAAAAATTGCATTGTACTTGTACTCAACAATATTGTTGTAGTTTACCGTTACTAATCCAGCACCCGAAAGGGTATTCAACAACGCCTCTGTACTATAGTTAGTTGCAGTTAACGAAAACCCGTTTGAGGTATTATGTTGCCAGCTTGCACCCACTACTGCCAAAAGTTTGCCTTTACCAATTTCTTTCACATACTCCGCTGTAGGTTCAATAATATAGTTTTGAGCCTTATTGTCCGCAAAGTTTAAAGTACTGGTTGGGTTCGACGATGGATTCAACACCGAGGCTGGCGTCAAGTTTTTCTGCTCTAAATCAGTAATAGTATATCCAAAATTTGCCTTTAAGTTTAAGCCTTTTGTAACATTATAACGAACGGTTGCATTACTAATCAAATTAGACGTGTTAGCATTGTTCTGACGCATCAAAGTTGAGAGTGGATTGGTGAAGTTGTTCGACCAAAACATCTTTCCATTGGCGTCGTACAAAGGTAAATTCGGAGGAAGGTTATACACCGAAGTCAAATCACTTTGAGGCAAATTTGTTTTATCTTTAGAATAACTTAACGCTAAGGTAAAATTCAATTTCTTATTTCTGGTACTATGGTCGAGATTCAATCTACTCGAAAATCTTGTGCTTGAGTAATCACCAGGGAAAATTGTAGTTTCGTTGCGGTATCCCAAATTGAACATAAATTTGGTAAAAGCATCACCACCAGACAATGACGTTTGGACATCGTTAACTTTACCAGTACCTCCCAAGAAATACTTTTGCCAGTCGGTAGTTTTGGTTCTGTCCCACACTGTCAAGTCTGGGGCATTGCTGGTATTGGGCGTAACACCGTCGTTTTTGAATGCCTGTGTTCTGAGGTCGTAATATTGATCAGGGCTCAACATCGGAATAAAGCGGTTCAATTCTGTAAAACCACTTGAAGCGTTTACATCAAATTTTGTTTTGCCAGATTGTCCTCTTTTAGTCGTAATCAATACCACACCGTTCGCTCCACGAGAACCATAAATAGCCGTTGCATCGGCATCTTTCAAAATATCAATTCGCTCAATATCGTTGGGATTAATCATGCTAAATGGACTAATACCGCCATTAGCACCTGAAATACCGAAAGCATTGAGGTTATCAGTTGCGGGGCTACCACCATTAAAATTGGTAAACGGAACACCATCAATCACGTACAAAGGAATTGTTCCTGATGACAATGACCCCTGACCACGAATTTGAATTTGGACAGCACTTCCTGGTAAACCATTGTTTTGAGCAATCTGAGCACCAGCAATACGACCTGGCAAAGCAGCTAATACGTTTGATACTGGCTGTTTGCCGATTTCTGCAGAAGTAATCGACGTCACCGAACCAGTATTGATTCTTTTTGAAGAAGTACCATAACCAATTACCACTACCTCGTCTAGTGAACGAAGTGCTTGTTTCAACGAAACTTTGATATTGGTCGCGTTTCCAACGGTAACACTATACGATTCGTAGCCTACGTAGGTAAATAGTAGCACATAGCCTTTTTTCGCCATGACTCTAAATCTACCTTTTTCATCAGTAATTGTTCCAAAAGGCGTGCCTTTGGCTGTCACCGAAACCCCAATAAGTGGCTCACCAGATTCCGCAGCGACCACGGTTCCTGTAACTTCCTCTCCTTGGCTACTTTCGGCTTGGGCGTTGGGTAAACCGTTTGCCTTTAATAAATTCAAATTGTTGTCTACTACCTTCGACAAAATAATCATACGATTGTCTTGAACCGAAAATTTGATACCTAGAGGTTTTAAAAGTACCTCTAAAGCACTCCCTAAGGTTTCTTTTGAAGAGTTAATAGAAACAATTTGATTGATATTGATTTGGCTACTGCTATATACAAACTTCACTTTCGCTTCTTTCTCTAGTTGCGTTAAAGCAGCCTTTAATTTCACGTTCTCTACCTTGACGGCAATATTCTGATTTAGAACACCTTGTGCAAGATTTACATGGGCGTGAATAATTCCTGTGAACACCATAATTATGATGGCCTGACACATCGTAAACCGCATAATTCGAAGGATTAATTCTTTGATTCGATAATTTTCTGTCATACCTTTGATTGGGTTTTATTCTTTTTTGAAATGGAGGGATAAGACAATATTTTCTCGCCACCGCTGCCGAGCGGTGTGACGAAACAAATAAATTCGAGGGCAAGAGTGCTGGAACCACTCTTGTCTTTTTTTATGCTTGGATTTTTTTCATTTGACGTTTTGGCTTTAAGGGTTGACGAATTAGTTAAGGAAATTTAATTTTTAGAGTGATAAAAATTTTAGTGCTGAGTTGTGATTGTAAATTTTGAATTATTAGCATTTTACATTAAAAATTGATACAATCTTATTTTGCACTAATTCATTCTGGAAGAATCTCTTTCAGATCAAAACGATGATTCTTTCTATTTATCTAACTTCTCATCTTGACTACTGGAACTAGTCTAAATGATTGATTATTCTTTATTAAAATATTCTGTAGTTGAATGTTATTTGTTAATGGTATATCTGTTATTGGAGCGTGTTTGAAAAAACCATTAAGCATTTGTCGAAAAAACAAAATTTCCCTTCGCCACTCCTTACTTTTCTTCACTAGGCGTGCCCGTCTAACACAAGAAAAGTAACCGCAGCGGCGGCCGCAAAAGAAAGTCAAGAAATCCTAATCGAAGTGGCGACCCACCTCGCCTGCGGCTCAAACAATAGGATTTCATTAAACCAAATACAACATTTTTAATGACTTATAAAATTTAAACATATTCTAAGGAGCCCCTCATATTCAAAATACTTTTATAACTTTTTCAATCTTACAGATTGTTTTATTCACAAACCAAAAATCCTTGTCCCCAACTCAAAAATCAACAATTTACCTACACCCTTCTGCTTTCAAAAAAACTTTATTCCCCTCAATCACACAACTGCCATTCATAATCTGACAAAGAATCGTCATGGTTTTATCCAATGACTGGTCTGTAAAATCTGCGGTGATTAAACAGTTACCTATCGTATTATTAGTAAGTTCGAAATCTACATCAAACTTGGTCGATATTTTTTCTAATACATCCGACATACGAGCGTCTTCAAAACTCATATTATACTCAGTATTAAGCAAATACGAAGCAGTATTTTCTGCTGTTGCTGCTTTAATCTCCTTTTCTTGTGGCATACAAATGGCCTTTTCTGATGGAAGTACCAAAATATGCTTACTACTGTTTGCCAACGAAACTGCCACTTTGCCCGTAAATACTACCACCTCCACGTGATTGCCAACTGGTCTAATATTAAAACTTGTCCCCAACACCTTGGTATTCATGCCATTGGAGTGAACGATAAAAGGATGACTTGCATCTTTGGCAACCTCAAATAGCGCCTCTCCAATCAAATTTACTTCACGGGTAGCATTCACAAAATGCTCAGGATATGTCAATGAACTGTTCCCCTTTAACCAAATAATACTGCCATCTTCCAATATCACCTTTTTAGTTTTACCAACCGAAAAGGCTTGAAAAGTTTCATTTTTTAAATCAAACGTATCATAACCCATTGGGCTCAAAGCAAACACACCGCCCATTACCAATAGTACAGACGCAGCAATTCTGGCAATCTTATTGAATCCAAATGGTATTATTCTAGCAGGGGTTTCCTCGCTCAAACGTGCTTGAATTTGTTGATACATTTTCCTCTTCAAAGCACCTTCTTTAGCGATTTCCTTTTCTAGCGATTCATCCGTGTTTTCAGTCAATGAATCTAACCATTGTTCAATCAAGATTTTCTCAGCAGTCGAACACTTTCCTTGCTGATATTTTTCAAACAGAATTAATAATTTACGGTCTTGCATATATTTATGATAGTCTATAAAAGGACTCAAAGAATATTTGGACATTTTCGAAAAACACCAAATATGATTTTACTCCTTTCTAATAGTGAAGTAAATTGAAGATGCAATTACACCTACTCCAAAAGAAAAAAATTTAATAAAAATTTATTTTTGAGTAAAAATGCTTAGATATTGAGGGGTTGTTGATTGAGTGAATAAGTGATTATTTCTCAATTTTGAAGAAAGTCCATCTACTCCTATCCCATTATTCCAAATACAACCATCAAAATCAAGAAATCTCCTAAATCTTCACGAAGATGTTTGAGAGCTTTTGTTAAGTGGTTTTCGACGGTTTTGTGTGAAATATTTAATTGCTGGGCAATTTCTTGAATGCTCAAATGTTGCACACGACTCATGCGAAATACTTCTTGGCATTTTTCGGGTAAGTCGCTCATGCTTTTTTCCAGCATCATACGAAGTTCATTGAAGGCAATACTCTCGTTGTTGGAATCGTCAAAAAGTTGTTCTCGGAAATGGGTAAATTGCGCTAGATAGTTATTTCTAACTTCTGCTGATTTCATAAAATTCAGCATCTGAAACTTAACCGCCTGATAGAGATAGCCAGAAACAGAGCTTTCGATTTTGGTCGTTTTGCGATTGGCCCACAAACTCACGAATACTTCTTGGATGATTTCTTCACAGGTTTCTTTATCACGCAAGCGATTGTAGGCATAGGCATATAGTTTTGACCAGTAACGCTCATATATTTCGTCAAAGGCCATTGATTTTCCTTCCTGAAGAAGTGAAAAAAGTTCTATATCGCTATGTGTTGGCGCGTTTTTGATGGGCTTAAATAGAATTATTAATGATTAGTTCTCATAAATTCGATTTACAAAACTATAGGACTATTTAAAATTGCAAAGCTTTTATGTGAGTTTTTTTCTGGACACTCCTATAAAAATAAGCTCCTCAGGCTTCTTAATTTACTTTTATCAATAAAAAGTCATAGCTGAATGTACGCACTTTTTTTGAATCTATTTCAAGAAAAATATTCAAGATAGCTTCCTAAAAATGAAGGCAATCTACCAATTACAAAAATCCCCTAGTGGAGCTAATAAACTCAGCACTAGGGGATAAAACAGAATACTTTAAGCGTAAATAAAGAATTATTCCACTTTTAAAATTGCTCTTTGATAGCGAATAATAGAGGGAGTTCCATTGTCACGACCTTCTACAATAATATGAATTGTTTGTCCCTTTTGGGCATCTGATGGAATAGCTACTTTAACTTTATTATTTCCCTCAGGACTAATCGTTACAGACTGAGGATATGTACCTGCTTCGGGATACTGCCAAAAAGTAAAAGCCACTTGATTTTTGTCGGGGTCTTTAGCACTTGCTTCCAACAAGATACTTTGTCCAGCTTTTACCTTCTTGAAGTTTCCATTTTTGAGGCTCAATTTTGGTGCATGGTTGGCTTCAGCATAAGGTTTGATACACCAATCTGCACGAGCAGCAAAATCTAATTGCAGCGCTTCCACCCAACGAGTTTGTGGAAAAGCCGTATCTTCTTTTTTGGTATAAGGATTATAATCTTTTACATGATTGCCATCTTCCCAACGATGTGGATTTGAGGTAGATTGAACCATTCTTCCACCCCAACCACCATACTCAGGGTTATTTTTGTTCATTAAACCTACATCAATCAGTTGAAAATACGCAGGCGAATCTCCTTCTGAAATAAAGTCATATTGGGTCATCTTCTGTTTATTCATTTCCTCCAATGTACCATGTTTATGATCGTCGTCGCCTTCTTGCTTTTGTCCATCGCCCCATGAATAGTATTTTTCTAACAATGGACCATGATTTTTGATAATATTTTTACCCATAAATGCTCCCCTCAAATACGGCTGCAATGCCTCAGGAACTACACGTGGCCAAGGATATGCAAAACACCAAAATTGATTCGAGTTATAGAAAATTTTAATATCAGGCCATTTAACAGAAACGTACTTGCGATAGGTAGCGTCTTGGTCAAGTACAGCATAAAGTACCGTTTTTTTACAAACTTTCTCATAAATTGATTTCCATTGAGGAGTTTTTCCATATTCATCCTCAATAGACTTTAATGCTCTTGCAATGGTGTTGGTACCACCCCAAATCTGTAAAAACAAAGGACTCATGTCATTATCTAGCAATTTGGCTTTGATAAAGTTTGACCCCTCTGTATCCTTTTCCATTTCACCTTCAAAATCTATGTTTCCTACACGAATAAGTTTTGTCAGGTAAGCTGGACTTGGATATGCTTTATCATGCTTCAACAGATTGGGATATACTTTCGAATATTCTTTCAATAAATCTTGAATCCATTGCGTTCCTGGCCAACGAAGCGACGTTTTAGCACCATACAACTTGGCGGTCATTTCCATTTCTGAAGTAAAAACCGTTCCTTTTCCATCACCTTTATAATGCCACTGCGAACTACTATAAATGAGTCCTTCGAGATTGAATTCGTTGCTATACAATAGCATTCGAATAAACGAATCAACATCATCTATCTCTCCATCTGTGGTGACGATAGTACGAGGTTTATTTTGAGCTACACCCGTTTGCAACATTCCAAACAGCAGTGTCATCGTTAATAAAATGTGTTTCATGGATAGTGAGTATTAATGATGGATAGTGAGTCGCAAATTTTAAATATAAGATTCTCGTAATCAGCATACTAAATACTAATCAACTCAATCTTTATTTTACGTTGCAACTCAATTGTCAATTAATGGGAGCTTTTGTAAAGTGAGGTGTTAAGAAAGGTGTGTTTGTTTCTGTTTGGATATAAATAATATACTAAAGCAAAATAATATTTTATCAATAGTGAATGTAATATATTGATAATTAAAAAAATACATTCATAATTCTGTATCAATACTTCTGTCGTACCCTGACAGAAAAATATCGTTATTCCGTAGAGTTCATTTCTTATCCATTTAAAGCTTTTTGCCAACCTTCATAATAGGTCCGTACAAGGGTATTGTCAGCAGGTTCGATGCTGGTAATATTGGCTTTGCAAAGTTCTGACAAAGTATCAATGCTCTGATAAACACCGCTTTTAAGACCTGCCAAATACGCAGCACCTAATGCCGATATATCATGATTTGCTTGTTTTTTGATGGAAAAACCCAGTAAATCAGCCAAGAAAGTAGTAACAAATTTGTTGTGACTAATACCTCCATTGATTGAAATCGAACTAAAGTCTTTGCCCATATCCTTACTCATAGCATCGAGTACATCTTTGATTTGGTAAGGAATACTTTCTAAGGCTGCACGAACAATGTGATGGATGCTTGTACCAAAAGTAATACCCTGAATGGAAGCTTTTCGGCTCATTTGCCAATGTGGTGCACCTAAGCCACTAAAGGCAGGAATCAGATATACGCCAGCATTATCTTTTACTTTTTGGGCTAAATCATCGGTTTCAGCAGGATGAGTGAAAAATTTTAATTCGTTTTTTAACCACTCAATCGTTGAGCCACATGAAACAATAGCTCCTTCAAACGCATAATCTACTCTTCCCTCTACACTCCAGCAAACGGTGGTTAACATGCCATTTGAGGAGATTAATGGTTCACTACCAATGTTGGACATAATCGAACAGCCAGTGCCTAGTGTTGCTTTGGCAGTTCCTTTTTCGAAACAGCCTTCCCCAAATGTTGCCGCATGAGAATCGCCAATGAGAGCAGTAATAGGCAATTGATTTTGTGCTAAAACTCCAACAGCAGATTTTTCATCGGAATAAGTCCAGTTGCCATAATCGTAAGAAGAAGGATGTACTTCTGGTAAATGAAGTTTTTCGAGTCCCCAAAGTGCTAAAATTTCTTTATCCCAAGTCAAAGAATGGATATTGAGCAAAAGGGTTCTGTGCGCATTGGTATGGTCAGTTTTATACGATTTACCTTCGGTAAGTTTGTATAAAAGCCAGCAATCTACTGTACCAAAATATACCTCTCCTTGATCGAGTTGAGTCTTTAAATCAGGGTTATTTTCCAGTAACCATAGTAATTTGGTTCCTGAAAAATATGGGTCAATTATCAAACCTGTATGTTGTTTTATCAACTCATTTTGTCCTTGGTTAATGAGATTTTCACAAACCTGCGTAGACCTTTTGCAAGCCCAAACCACGGCTGGCGACAGTGCTTTTCCAGTTTTGTCCCAAAGCACAAAAGTTTCTCGCTGATTGCTAATGCCACACGAAGCAATATCCTTGGGATTGTATCCTTTTTGCTGAAAATCCTCTAAACACAGACTCACAGAAGTTAATACATTTTGAAAAATCTCTTCTGGGTCTTGTTCCACAAAACCATTATCGAAATAATTGGTATGTAAATCGGCATGACCTTTACTGATAACTTTTCCTTGGTTATCAAAAATTATAGATTTAGTACTGCTTGTACCTTGGTCAATGGCTAAAATATATTTCATTATTTTTTACTCTTACGGTCAATAATTACGGCTAATAAAATCACCAAACCTTTTACTACTTGTTGCCAAAACGGTGATACATTCAAAAGCACCAAGCCGTTGTTGAGCACCCCAATAATCGCTGCACCAATCACAGTGCCAGTCACTGTGCCAATTCCTCCTGATAGCGAAGTACCACCAATTACTACTGCTGCAATAGAGTCGAGTTCGTAGCTTGCACCCGCATTTGGCTGTGCAGAATTAAGTCGAGAAGTAACCATGATTCCTCCCACTGCTGCCATCATTCCTGAAATACCATACACGATAAGTTTAGTAACTTGTATATTGATTCCAGACAGAAAAGCTGCTTTTTCATTACCTCCAATCGCATAGATATGACGTCCGAAAGCCGTTTTCTGACTGATAAACACCACCAATAATACCAATAAAATCGAAATCCAGACAGGTACAGGAATACCAATCAACCAACCAGAACCAATATATTCAAATTTGGGACCTAGGTTAGAAATAGGAATCCCTTGGGTATAAAGCATGGTTGCACCACGGGCTATGGTGAGCATCGCAAGCGTAGCCACAAAGGGTGGCAAGGAGAATTTGGTAATCACCAAACCATTGAAAAGTCCAATCAACAAGCCTACAATAATAGCGGCCAAAATACCGCCAAAAATGGTAAAACCTACATGAATATTCAGAGCTCCAATGGTGATTCCGTCTTTGAGCAAACCTGCACAAATCACCGAAGTAAACGCCAACACAGAACCAACCGACAAGTCGATTCCTGCCATCAAGACAACTAAGGTCATACCTGTGGAAATACAGACGTTTACCGAAATCTGACGCAGTACATTCCAGATATTATTGGCAGAAAGAAATTTATCAGAAAGAATACTTATGACAATACAGAGCAACAGAAGTGCAATCAGTGATTGTGATTTTTTTAATAGTTCTTTGTTCATTGTATTTTTATAACTATTTGAAAAAGAATCGAATAAGATAATTTATAAAATTGCAGCCTTCAACAATTTATCTTCGTTGGCCTCCTCTGCACTCAACTCAGCAGTAATACGTCCGCCAGACATAACCAAAAATCGATCGGCCAAAGCTAGTAGTTCGGGGATTTCGGAAGAGACTACAATAAAGCTTTTCCCTTCTTGCGAAAGTTTTTTGATTAATTCATAAATCTCGTTTTTGGCATTAATATCAATTCCTCTGGTGGGTTCGTCGAGCATCAAAATACTAGGGTTAGTCGCCAGCCATTTGGCAAGAACCACCTTTTGTTGATTTCCTCCACTCAAATTCAAACAAAGTTGTAGTGAAGAAGGGGTTTTAATTGCCAACGAATCGATATAGCTTTGCGCATTTTGTTGCTCTTGTCGAGTATCAAGCAATTTGTCGCTAGCTAGTGTAGTAAGTGATATATTGGAGGCAATATTCATTCCCAGTACTAAGCCTTCTGTTTTGCGGTCTTCCGTTACAAAAGCTATCCCATTAGCAATGGCATCTTTGGGCGATTGAATTTTTACAGGCTTTTGGTGTATGACCATCGAACCTTTCAGGGCAGTACTATTTAGTCCAAAAATACTTTCAAGCAATTCGGTACGTCCTGCGCCCATCAAACCAAAAATCCCTAAGATTTCGCCTTGGTGAAGATTTAATGAAATATCGTCTAATAAGTTACGATTCTTGAGTTTAGGATGAGGAAGAGTAAAATTTTGAATGTTTAATATTACCTCTTGAGAGATTTGAGTTTTAGCTTTTTTCTCAATCGTCACCTCACGACCCACCATTTGACGAATCAATGCATGCTCTGTAGTATCGAACATATCGCCTTCTGCTACGCTACAGCCGTCACGCATAACGGTGTATTTTTCGGCAATTCGAAAAAGCTCATCCATCTTGTGCGAAATATACACAATCGTTTTACCCTCTTTTTTGAGTTCAGCAATAATACGGTGGAGGTTATCAATCTCGGCATTAGTCAGCGCCGAAGTGGGTTCGTCCATCAAAATCACCTGTGCGTCAATCAATAGAGCCTTGGCAATTTCGATGAGTTGTTGCTCACCAACTTTTAAGTTTTGTACCAAAGTATCAGGCGAAAGCTTCAGTTCTAATCTTTGAAGTAGTTGATTCGTAACTTTTTTCATACCTGAATAATCGAGCATTCCCCACTGATTTTCAATTTCTTGACCTAAAAAAATATTCTCAGCGATGGTCAAAGTAGGAATTAAGTTTAGTTCTTGATGAATAATCGAAATTCCAGCTTTTTGAGCATCTTTGATATGATTAAATTTTACAACTTGTCCATTCAAATGTATTTCGCCTTCGTAATCGGGATATACGCCTGTGAGGATTTTCAAGAGCGTTGACTTCCCTGCCCCATTTTCTCCTAAAATGGCGTTGACTTTGGCAGGATAAAAATTCAAGTTTACGCCCTTCAATGCTTTCACACCAGGGAATGATTTTGAAATATTGACTGCTTGTAGCACGTGCGAATGGTTTTGTGGAAACGCTTATATTTTAGAAATCTTAATGGGCAATACACTCAAATTCAACAAGTCATGTTGCTTTTCTCCCAGCTTTACTGCGCCAACTATGTCAATGGTATCGCCTGCTTTCACGGTTTTGAGTTCTTCAGGAATAGCTTTTTCACGAATAATCGTATTTAAGCTTTCTGAAATCTTGTTGAACTCAGCCGTCGTTTTGAAATCAGTCAATTTTACCAAACCCGAAGCATCACGAATGGCATTTCCAAAAATGAACTTTGTATCTATATCTAATAGTCTGTTGCCTGCTGCCAATACTTTCAATCTATCTCCCTGAACCTCCAAAATTTTGGCTTGGCATTTGACCAGATAATACGCCGAACTTCCTATGCCTAACCTATTGCCGTATTTGGCAATGTTGGCATGGTCATTTTCAGCAAAGGACGATAACAACTGCGACAGCTCAACCGCTTGTGATTTGGCGAGTATTTGTTGATATAAGTCTTGTGAATATTTAGCAAAATCAAAATTCGAATCCTTTTTTTGCTTCAAATCATCTAAACTTTCTATGTAGATGGAGTTGTAGATAGCCACAACTGCCAAGACAGAAGAAATGATAATTTTTTTCATAGTTATAAGTTTCTTGAGAGAACAGCCACCTAACACGATAATGTGGTTTAATGACTTAATTAAGGTTGAATGCTGAACAGTGAATGTAAAATATTGGTAGTTAATATGCTTTAGGTTGTAAGCCGTAAGCATTAGGCGAAAAGCTTAAATTATTTCATGAGAAATACTTTTCAACTTATAGCCTACAGTATAAAGCCTAGTGCTTAAAGCGGGTAAAATTCTTTTAATTTTGCCCACTAACCTAATCCGTTGCTACTTGTAATTTTTCGCATTGGCAGTATTCACAAGTTCTACTTCCACAGGTACTCTTTGTGGAAAGTCACGCTTACCTTTCAAATACTCGTCGGCATATTGGGCAGCAGTTTTTGCCATAATTTTTGGGTACTGCATACCTGTTGCGACGATTTTACCTTCCTTTATCTTTTCGATGACTTCCGAAGCACCATCAAAACCAAATACTTTTACATTGGCTTTCCCTGCGGCTTGCAATGCCTGATACGCCCCGAGTGCCATAGCATCGTTGCCACAAAAAACTGCATCGATGTTAGGATGTGCTTGCATGATGGTTTCCAAAACCTCCATGGCTTTATTGCGGTCAAAATCACCACTTTGTTGAGCTACCATTTTGAGATTAGAAAATTTGTCAACAACCGAATGAAAGCCTTTTGAGCGTGCCCAAGTATTGTTGTCTCCCACCAAACCAAGTATCTCGACATACGTACCTTTCTCTTTCAAGGCTTTTACAAACTCAATGCCTACCTCGACACAACCAGAATAGTTATCTGACAAAATTTGACTGGTAGCAGCATCATCGTTATTGATTTCACGGTCCATACAAAACACTGGAATACCAGCAGCCTTGGCACGAAGCACGTTGGAAACCGACCCATCGGCATCAGTTGGGTTGAAAAGAATCGCATCGAACTCAGAAGAAATAAGGTTTTCAAAATTGTCTGACTCTACGGCAGGACTATTCTGAGAATCAAATATCTTGGCTTCATAACCTAGTTTTCTAGCATTTTCGGCAGCCGATTCAGCTAAGATTACAAACCAAGGATTGTTGAGCGTAGAAATAACTACCGCTACTTTTTTCTTTTCATTCGACTGGCTTTTTGAACAAGCACTTACCAGAAAAACTCCTAAAATCAGCGATGCCGTTATGAGGATGTATTTTTTCATATTAGCCTAAAATGTTTAAAGCTGATTGTGTCAATCCTTTTTCTGAAATTCCATAATGTTCAAAAATCTCACCTTGAGAACCCGAAACGGTATGCTCATCTGGTAAGCCTACGATTTTGAATTTGTTATGGCAACCATTTTGTAAAAGCACCGAGCCAACAGCCTCACCGAGTCCACCATACACAGAATGCTCCTCTACCGTAATGATTGGTGTATTTTGTGAAGCTAATTGCAAAATCAGTCTTTGATCCAAGGGTTTAATTGTATGCATACTTACCACTGTAGCCGAAATTTGATGCTCTTCAGCCAACTTTTGAGCGGCTTTTAGACATGGCCAAACGGCCTCACCAGTAGCGATAAAGGTCAAATCTGACCCCTCTTTTACTACACGCCCTTTGCCCACTTCGAAGCTTGTCGCATGCTCAACCTCTTCGATTTTTTCGGGCATATTCTTTTTCCCAAAACGAAGATAAACAGGCGAATCCATAGCAGCGGCTTGGCGAATAGCCTCAGCAGTTTCGAAGTTATCCGCTGGTGCAATAATCGTAATATTGTTGATGGCTCTCAAAACTGCGTAGTCGTGCAAACTATGGTGTGTACTTCCCAATGCACCATAACTTACTCCTGCTGAAATACCGATAAGTTTGACAGGATTGTCAGAATAGCAAACGTCATTTTTGATTTGCTCCAAGGCTCTTGCCGTCAAAAAACAAGCTGGTGAAACCGCAAAAACTTTCTTACGCATACTCGCCAAACCTGTGGCTACGCCAACTAAATTTTGCTCAGCAATACCCACTTCTACAATTTGCTCTGGAAGTTTTTGTCCAAATGCCACTAATTTACCTGAGCCTCTAGAGTCACTGGTTACTGCAAAAACAGTTTTATCTGCTTGGGCGAGTGATTCCAAGGTTGAAGCGAAGACCTCCAAATTGGCAAGCCCTACTCCTTTCGGAATATTGGTTATTTCTTGACCCATAAATTTACTTATTATGTGTTTGATATATTTAATGCTAACTAGAGTATTTTTAAAAATTTTATTTGGCATTTGTTATAAAAACAAAATTTCCCTTCGCCACACCTTACTTTTCTTGTCTTGACACAAGAAAAGTAACAAAAGAAAGTCAAGAAATCCTAAACTCGCCTGCGGCTCAAACAACAGGATTTCAGAAAAACAAATACAAACTTTTTTATTTTTAATAAGTTATAAAATTTAGACATGCTCTAAATTGACATCGAATAGGTAATAATTTTGAATGGTAAGTTAGAGCTGTACGAAGGTTTTTATTTTGTTCAACAGAGTTCTTATTTATTGTTTTTTTGGGGTGTAGCTGCAACCCTTGCGGTTGCCATTTCGGATGTTGGATTTCGGAAGTATAGCCACTTTGAGGCTCATATTTTAAAACCGCTCTTTACTCCGAAATCAGAAATCCCATATCTGCAATAGTTGAAACTTACTCAGCACTGACCTTTACTTATTAACTCATTCTACTATACGTCATCTAGCCATCTATATCAGCCAAGGCTAACTCGTATTGCTCGGCTGTTGGTACGCCATGATGCCATTTCAAGACATTTTCCATATAACTCACGCCCTTTCCTTTGGTCGTATGAGCAATGATAAATGAAGGCTTTCCTGCCTCAAAGGGAAGTGCATCAAAGGTATTTACCAAGGATTCTACGTCATTGCCATCAACATGTCGAACCGCCCAGCCAAAAGCTTCTAGTTTTTTATCGAGTGGCTCCAAGCCCATTACATCAGCATTCGGAGCGGTAATTTGGAGTTTGTTATAATCCAAAATAGCACAAAGGTTATCGAGCTTGTAATGCGCTGCAAACATAAATGCTTCCCAGTTAGAGCCTTCTGCCATTTCGCCATCGCCCAATACGGTGTAAACTTTCACGTCTGATTGATCTTTTTTGGCAGCCAAAGCACTCCCACAGCAAATAGACAAACCATGTCCGAGACCACCAGTGTTCTGCTCCATTCCTTTAATTTTCTTGGTTGGGTGACCAATGTAGGGCGATTGATACTGGCAAAGCGTCAATAAATCATCTTCAGGAAAAAAGCCTTTGTCGGCCAAGACCACATACAAAGCTTCTACACAATGCCCTTTGCTTTGGATATAAATGTCTTTTTCAGGTGAATTAAAATTTTCAGGAGAAACATTCAATACCTTATTGTAAAGCACATTCAAAATGTCAATAATCGAGAGGCTGCCTCCTGTATGTCCTGCCTTCGCATTGTAGATATATTTGAGAATCTTTTTGCGATATGCTTTGGATTTCTCTTCTAATTCTTTGATGTTCATAGTGTTTGAGCTTCTTGAAATGAATATCGTTTAAGTATCAGCTAATTATTTTGCTGCTCTAATGGTAATGATAATTCTTTGATAACTAGTCAACTCTGGTTTCCCGTTATCTGTTGCTTCCAATATTAGGTGGATGGTTTGCCCTGCCTGTACCTCTTTTGGAATCTGTATTTCAGTTTGAGTACTATTAGGATTCGAAATCACAATTTTACCCGTGTAAGCTCCTACATTCATTTGCCACCACTTTGTCTGAACAGCATTTCCGTCGGGGTCAGATACAAATCCATTCAGTCGAATTTTATCGCCACCCGAAGCCATTATTTGTAATGGTCCCTCTACTCTTACAATCGGCTGATGGTTGGCATTAGTAAATTTTGGCGTTACTGACCATTGCATTCTTGCCGAAAAGTCTTTTTGTGCCTGAGGAAAAAAGTTAGGAAATGTGTTTTCTTTGGCTTGCTTGTTGGCATTACTCAAAACGTTTGCCATTGCGTTTGCACTAGTATCTGAGAGCATAAAGAAATTATTGGAAGTCTCCGTTTTAGCAATCGAACGACCACCCCATCCTCCATAAATGCCATCTTCGTAAGCACGTAGTCCGTTACCCAACATATTCATAAAGGTATGGTCATCGCCTTCGCCCAACCATGAACCTTTTTCTTGTACAGGCATCCAAACGGCATATCCTTTCTTCTTGAGTTCTTCATTAGTTAAGCCCGAAAAACCAAAATAGTCAAGGATATCTCCTTTTACCATTTGTTTTCCATCACCCCAAACACGATACAAAGCTCCTAAAGGACCACGACTGCTTACATTTTCGTTCATCCATTTGGCAGTCAAAAATGAAGCATCTTCTGCCTTAGCGTTCAATTGAGCGCCATACCCATAATTGGGAACATCCTTAAATTGGCGATATTCGATATTAGGCCAATGTGGTTTGATATAGGTGGCGTAAGTATCATCTTGGTCGCCAGAAGGTAATAAAACTACCTTTTTAACAATTTTTTTCTGAATAGCTTCCCATTGCGTGGTGTACTGATATTGTTCTTCAATTGATTTTAAGGCTCTTGCAATGGTGCTTTGCCCGCCCCAAGCAGTTATGAATAATTGCCCAGGTTTATCATCCAAAATAAGTGTTTTAATCAAATTTGAGCCTTCTGAATCTTTGGATATATCACCATCAAACTCGACATTGCCATATCTAATTTTAGACTTCAGCGTGGCTGGCGCAGGATATTCAGGGCTATGTACTTTAAGATTAGGGTATGCTTTTTCGTAAGCACCCACGATATCATGGATAAACTTTTCATCTTTTGCCCATCGCCATGATTCGCATGGACAAAGATTTAAGCCAAAACGAACATATTCTCTACCCGGCACAGACCATTTAGTACCTTTTCCGTCACCCTTCCAGTGGAATCCGCTGCTGGCATAAATCAACCCTTCAATGTCAAGATTGTCGCTGTACAACAAAAAACGAATCAATGAATTGTTGTCGTCAAGCTCTGGATCGGCTGTTATAATGATTCTAGGTTTTTCCTTTTTAGATGAAATTTGAGCTACAACTTTCACCGATAGAAAGCCAAGATTCATTAGGATAGCCAAGCAGAAAAGCTTCGCTAGTTTTAAACAGCCGATTTTTGAGCACATCTTGATAGATTGTATAATTGGTTTTTGGATAAATAATTCACTGTAAACAATCAAGGTAGTTTAAGTACTTACCTCTTCCTTTCCTCCCAATTACTTATACTACCTTGCCATAAAACTTCAAATCTCAGTAAGCGCTTATTTCTAATGCTTGTAGATTTCCCAGCCCATATAGTTTCCTAATGCCTCTTCCAAAATTGAAGCTGTTTTTGAAGCATTCATTACTACGTGGTGTTCAAATCCATTACGGCAAATATATTTCATGAGTCCTTGTAAATCAGGAATTTGAGCTACTGCACGGTTACCAAATGTTTCTAATGGGTCATTAGTCAACTCACCTTCACCAATATAAGCTTTGATAATACCTTTAGGGTCGTCGGTGCTAATTCTTCCATAGGTCAATGGCATAGCAGGAGTACGTCCGTCCAAAGCACCATAGGTATTTTCGACGCCTACCGAAGTTCCTAAAATTGGGGCATTGCTAATTTGAATATCTGGCAAGAATGATTTTGCCCAGTTACCGCAGTGGAACAACACACATTTGTCTTCGTCATTAGCATAGTTATTATTCCAGTCAACCAATGCACTTGGCGAGCCTGATGCCAATTGCATCGCATACATTGAAAGCGTACCTGTAACGTCCACTTCGCAGGCAGAAGGCAACATATTTTCAGACATGATACTCATGCTAGTACATACGTTGCAACCGTAGTTTTGTTGTAAAGAAGTCCAGCATTGAATAGCAGTCGCATCTAGGACATTTTCCTCCATGATTTCTTTCAAAACCACATCCAATTTGGCAATCTGAATCATGGCTTCGTTTGGCGTTCTGCCTTTAGACGCATAAGCGTTGATAGATTCCAAATGCTGTTTTACTTTGTCGTCATTGCCTGTTAATTTATTGGCACGTCCCAAAATTTCTGACAAGTCAAATGTCGTTACTGTGATACCGTTTCTTTGAAGGATTTTTTCGGAATAACGAACTGTGTTAAATGCCCTTGGACGAGCGCCAATAGCACCAATACGAACACTTTTTAAGCCTTTTACCACTCGACAAACCGACACAAAATCTAGTAAATCTCTTTGGAAATTTGGATCAGACGGAGCCGAAACATGCTGACTAGTCAGTGTATATTTAATGCCATATTGATAAAGGTTATTACAAACCGAAATCTTACCACACCACGAGTCACGGCGATTGACCACGTTCATTTTGCTCAAATCATCAGGGTACGCCTGAATCAATACTGGCACGTTAAGATTGGCTAGTTTGAGAGTATCTGCTACGCCTTTTTCGTCCCCAAAGTTTGGCAATAATACCAAAATCCCTGCAATCTCCTCACGATGGGCTTTGAACAAATCTGCACATTTTTGAGCTTCTCTAAAAGTCTCTACTCCTCCTAATTTTGTATCGTTGGTATCCAACAAAATAGGCTTAATTTTAAGACTATTGAATACCTCAATAATTTCAGTTCTTGCTTTTTCGACTAAACTGTCTGGGAAAAAATCTCTGTTTCCAATAATAACGCCAAGTGTCATTTCAATTGTTTTTTAGGGATAAATCGCTATCCTATTTCAAGTTAAATTTGAATAAAGTCAGATATAAGAGGACGTTATTAGTTAATCGTAGACTAGTTATTAGAGTACACCTATCATCAAAAGATTGTAGTCAAATTGTATCTCAGATATACTATTGATTTAAGACCTCTTCATACTTAAATAATACTTTTTAAAAATATTTGGGCAAAAGAATATCAGGCATTAAACTTTATCACGGTTTATTATTTATTGTTCTGAAAGTAACTCTAAGATTATGTAATCCAACAGCAATATCCATGATTCGATCTAGGATTTGACTGGTTCTTAGGCGTATTTTCTCCT
>NZ_JASHIC010000025.1 GCF_030056705.1 Flectobacillus longus | reverse complement strand
ACCGTTGATGATACTGCAATCAAATGCGGGAAAGTAAAAAAGCTCCAAAATATTACAAAGTAGATAAGCCACTCCAAAAGAGTGGCTTTTTGCGTTTTACAAGGCTCAGTATCGTTGAGGATATTGCAGGCTGCCGCCCCGGACTACGTGTCCCGATCATACGGGAAAGTAAAAAAGCTCCAAAATATTATAAAGAGGTACAATATCAGGCATAATATTTAGAGCATTGTAAGACTATATAAGGATATAGTTTAGGCGTTTTAAAGATAATTCTCATCTATTATTCAATAATTTTAGGTAACTTTTGGGTATAAAAGCGTATTCACTATGAATAAATTATTGATTATTTGCGCAGCATCAAACACACCTGATGGTGAATTATCTCATATCGCATTAGATAGACTTTTGACAGCACTTCAATTTTTAAAAAATAATCCCTCTTTTCATATTCTATGTACTGGTGGATTTGGGGAGACTTTTAATACAAGTGACTATGCGCATGCACAACTTATGCAAAATTTTCTTTTAGAGCATGGAATAGCTCATGAGAACTTTGTAGAGTTTGTTTTAGGCGAAAATCTTTTGGAAGATATTCAATTAACAAGAAGAGTGCTTTCTAGGTATTCGCCTGAAGTTGTAGCAGTGATTACGTCAGATTATCAAATGGAGAGAGTATGCTTATCCTTTGAGTTATATTGCTCATATCCTAATATGATTTTTATAGAGGCTAAATCTAGTATCTTTGAGGATGAATTAGAACGATTAAAACGACAAGAGTCTCAAGGGGTCAATCGACTAAAAATGATGCTGAAAACAACGCAATAGGTATTTAGAAGAAGCAGATAGTTTCATTATAAAAATTATCTGCTTTTTGTGCAATTAATTATAGTATTCATAATTGGCTAAGTGTTGTATTGGCCAGTTGCTCAATAGCTTCTTCAAGGTCGTATTCTGGCCCATTTTGTTCAAAATAATAATTATTTATCTTTTCTTGAAGATTTTGGGCAGACCAAGAGTTTTGGATAACTGTTATCTCGTAAAAAGCTTTTTTTATAGATGATAGTACTCTGCTTAAAATGAAAAAATGTCCTATTTCAAGTCGATTAAAAAGGATTTCGATGTGTAATCCAAGTCTTGATTGTGTATTCTGTTTTAGAACAATACCGTAGTGATTTGGAACAAATTGATATAGTTCGAGATACTTCGTATAAAAATTTTTGTATTGCTTTAGGATCTCAACAGAGATATTCCTCATTCCTTCAGAAACAAGCTGTGTGGTGATTTTGAGATTTTGACGATCAAAAGGTAACGCATTTTTGGATAAATATTTTTCATAATCACTAATGAAAAATCCAACTAACCAGGCATGAAGTATTTCAATTTGGGCGTTCGAGTAATGCGTTTTTTCTAAAACTCCATTAATTCCTAAAATAGTATTAATTGTTTGATGGAGTTTTTGTTCATATAGTGCAATAGAATCCATTTTAACTCTAAGAAAATATTTGCTCTGGATTTGAGAGGTATCAAGTCATAATGATACAGAAAAGTTATACACCAAATACCCTACCAAAACGAAGTAATAAAGAAGAAATTAGTTTTAATTAATACCAAGAAAAGTGTCAATTCTTGCTTTTTGTAGTAAATGGTGTCTAAAATGTTGTTCGTTTAGCCAAAACCATTCATGTGCATTTAGCCATCCAAAAGCAGGTTGAAGGCATTTATATTCACCATTATCGGTAGGAATTTGCCCCGCTAATATCTTTCCTTGTGCTATAATTTGCTCTAATAACACAAGATATGTTTCTTGAGCTTTTGCAATAGGCTCAGGTCCTTGGAGTGCATCAGGTATTTTGAGTTGCGTAGGCGGGAAGCTATTATATTTGAATTGTTTTTCACCATAGCTATTTTTCTCTCCGCCTAATTGTCCATTACGTTGTTCTAGGCAATATGTAGCTCGTTTATAGAAAAAATAAAGAGCTGACATACAGACATGTTCATACATTTGCCCTATAGACCATTCTTGTGCACTAGGCTTAGTTACAAATTGCTCAGGAGAATATTCTAAAAGGGATTTTTTATAGTACTCAACACTTTTTTCGAGTGCTGATTGGATTTCGTTAGCTTGCATAATGATCGTTAAATAAAGGTTTTATTTTAGCAGGAAGTAAACACTATCAAATGTAGGAATATTCTATTTGAAAAAGATATTCAATTTATCAAATATATGAATGCAAACTTGGGAAAACTCATTATGCTGGTAGGTATTGTGCTGGTGATAGGTGGGGCTGCAATTTACTTTTTAGCAGATAAAATAGATCGGTGGAATTGGTTGGGTAATTTGCCTGGAGATATTCGAATAGAAAAAGAAAATTTTAAGTTATTTGTCCCTATAACAACCTCTATTCTTTTGACAATTATCCTGAACTTATTGATATGGTTATTTAAGAAACTTAGTTGAGGTAAGTAAAAAGGGATGCTATTGTTAGCATCCCTTTTTGTTATTATTTCTTCTTGTTAAACTTTGCTTTACCATCTTCTAAGAACTTGATAAATTCTTCGATATTTTCGTTATAAGCTCTTGGTTTTACAAGGGTTTTTGAGTCATTATTAGGATCAACTAAACAATAATATGGTTGAGCGTTTCCGTTAAATCTAGTGATTTCAAAATCAAGATTCTGGTCACCAATCGTTGTCTTTTCAAGACCATCATCTTTAGATTTGTACCATTCGGATTTTGGGAGCTCGGTTTTATCATCTACATATAACGCTACCAATACATAGTCATTTTCAATGCGTTTTTTTACTTCAGGATTAGACCATACAGCTGCTTCCATTTTACGACAGTTTACACAACCATGTCCTGTAAAATCAATAAACAATGGCTTGTTTACTTGTTTTGCATAGGCTACTGCTTCATTGTAGTCAAAGAAACCGTGAAGCCCTAAAGGTAATTTTAGGAATTCATCATATTTTACTTTTTTAGGAAAATTCGGATCTGCGTTAGGTGATGTCGCTACTGAACTACTTTCTCCACCAATCACAAAATCCTGTGTTTCCATTGGAGGTAACCAGCCTGAAAGAGCCTTGAGTGGTGCTCCAAACATACCCGGAATCATATATACTACAAATGTCAATACGGCAATAGCTAATAAAGTACGAGGTACTGAGACTTTGTCTAATTTGCTATCGTGTGGCATTTGGATTTTACCTAATAAATAAAGTCCAATTAATGAGAAAATCACAATCCAAGCAGCAAGATACACTTCACGATCTAGTATATGCCAGTGATAAGTTTGATCAGCAGTACTTAAAAATTTCAAGGCTAATGCTAATTCAAGGAAGCCTAAAATAACTTTTACTGAGTTCATCCAACCACCCGATTTAGGAAGGTTTTGTAACCAGTTTGGAAAAATGGCAAATAAAGTAAATGGAATCGCAAAAGCTAATCCGAAGCCAAACATACCTATTATAGGACGAAGAATTTGACCCTGTGAGCCAAGACTCAAAATCGTACCAGCAACAGGACCTGTACAAGAGAATGAAACTAATACCAAAGTGAAAGCCATGAAAAAGATTCCTCCAATACCACCACGGTCTGATTGTGCATCGATTTTATTGACAAATGAGGACGGAAGAACGATTTCGAACCAACCTAAGAATGATACCCCAAAAACTACAAATACGATAAAAAACAGCATATTTGGAATCCAGTGCGTACTAATGAAGTTAGGTGCTGCTTGCCCAAAAGCATAAGCGATGATTGTTCCGAATAGCACATAGATGGCAATGATAAAAAAGCCATATAAAAGGGCTTTCTGAAGTCCACCTTTTTGCTTTGTGAAATATGAAACAGTCATTGGAATTAAAGGATACACACAAGGTGTCAAAAGAGCTACAAATCCACCTCCTAAAGCCAACAAGAAAAAGCCCCATAACGATGTTTCTTCTGGTTTTTCTTCGTCACTTGCCGTAAGCGAATTGCCTGAAACAGCGCTTGAATCTGAAGCTACAGAATCTGTAGGCGCAACAGCAACTGAATCAACTTTTAATTTGGCTGCTTCTTCTACTGCTTTTAGCGAATCAAGATTAGGTTTTTTATCGTCAGTTTTTTTAGCTGTAGCGCTTTGTGCTTCAATCAAAAATGCACCCTTGATTGGTACGCACATACCTGTTACGTCTGAACAAGATTGACTGTCATAAGCACCATCAATATTGATTTTATCTTTAAGAATTTTTACCGTTTGGCGAAACTCTGCTTTACCTTTAAAGTAACTATACTCACCATTCCAGATTTCCTTATCGAATTTTCTAGAAGGGTTAATCGCTTTTAAGCTACCTACTGTTTCATAAGTATCGTTTGGCGTAAATTTAATTGTGGTTACGGTAGGTCCTAAATCTGGATCAAAGTCTGAAGAATAAAGATACCAGTCTTTTTGGATAGATACAGTAAAAATGACATCGACAGTTTCGCCTACTTCAGGATTGGGCTTTGACAATGACCAAGTCCATTTGGCAGGATTAACTTTCTGAGCGAAGCTGATTGTTGATAAGGTCAATAACAACAAAATACTTGATAGTAACTTCTTCATGATTGGGGTTTAAGATATTCTTAGTTTGTAAAGCTCTAACGAAAGTCTTCCTATGTTAGTTTCTTTCCTGGGTAAACAAATTTGTTAGAAGAAATCAAAATCTGGAGAAATATCAGTGGCTTTAAGTAAAAGTAAACGACTAATAATCAAGACAGGCTATGAAGTATTAGCGTTGCTTTAGGGAAAATTATATTGAATTATATGTAAGATTTACGCTTGGGTAAATGTATTACTGAACTCTGATTGGTACTACCACTTCGACTTTGTCCCAGCGAAGCAACATATCTGCACCATTACCTTGTTCGTTAAAATCGATATAGAATTTTTCGACAGAATCTGATTTATTAATGACAGCCGCAGGGGCATGTAAAATATCTCTTGTTGAATCATAAGATAGTCCCCATTGTCCCACTTCTTCGTTGATAATAATTGTCCACATATCTTTGTCGGGAATGGTAAAAATAGTATAACTACCAGCCTTGAGTGGTTTTCCTGAAATAAGGACGTCTTTATTGAAACTAATAACAGTAGCTTCGTTGGCACCAGTACGCCACCATTTACCGTAGGGAACAAGCGCTTTGGAGTTTTGAGGTCCAAAAATAAGGCGTCCTTTTTTGGCTGGTTGACAGTAATCGACAGTAATTTCTAAGCCATTATGTGAAAAGTCAGCAGTGTCGGATGGACTGAAAGATTTGGTATAGAAACGCATTCCGACGAAACCGATAGCGAGTAACGCAAGAAGCACTAAGACTATGCGTAGTAGTTTAATCATTGAAAAAGATTGTGCCATTATTTAAAGTATGATAGTCTATTGAATAAGGTACTGAGCAGGGCAAATATAATTCGCAATATAGCATATTTTACGGCACATCACAAAAGAATAGCTCTTCACCAAAGTGAAAAGCTATTCAACCTTTATTACCACAGACTTTCCATATCACGGTCTCTTTTCACAATACACCTTTCGTTTTGTAGGAGGTATAAATTTTGGTCGATATCGATGCTAGTTTTGGCATCATCTAATAAGCCTTTATAGGCATTTTTAATTTCTTTTCTTCTGATTGCTTCTAAAAATCGTCGGATATCATCGTCTGACTCTAGAATTAAGCCTGGAACTTCTGTAGGTTTACCATCTTCGTCTTTGGCGACCATCGTAAAATAGGACGTGTTGGTATGCTTTACTTCTTGTGATTTGATATTTTCGGCAATTACTCTAATACCAATGATTAACGACGAACGCCCAACATAGTTAATAGAGGCATGTAATGAAACCAATTCTCCTACCTCAACGGGTTTTTTAAATTCTACGTTATCGACCGAAACCGTTACAACATAGGTCCCTGCGTGTTTGGCTGCACAGGCATAAGCCACTTTGTCCATCAATGACAATAAAATTCCTCCGTGGATTTTCCCCCCAAAGTTCGCATAAGAAGGAATCATTAATTCAGTAATTGTTGTTCTTGATGAGTTAACAGATTTTGCGTTTTCCATGAATTTCGTGGTTGAGCTTGAGTAATGAACAACCTCTTAGTCGGCTTTGTTTGAACCTCCTTAGTTTGTAAAAGGTTATACAATCAAATACCTCCCTTAATGTCGTTGCTCAGGGACTATAAGCTGAAAGCTAAGTACATAATTTTTTTAAGTCCACAAACTTAGTAGATTTTATGTCAAAACAATTAGGCTTAATTGAAAATAGACACGTATATTTGCGTAAAAATAGAAATTTTCCAAGAAAATGAGTATAAAACCTTGAATATCTTGGTTTTGAACAGCTTATGATAGAAATTATTACAGAATGACTCCTGCAACTCTCTTCTGGTTTATATTACTGACTCCACTAGCAGGATTTGCTATCTCGTTGGGACTTGGCAAGAGTCGCAAAGATATTGTTGGGTGGATTACCTCAGGGCTGTCAGCATTAAACCTTTTGCTTACAATAGGGCTTAGTAGGAGTGTGGCTTTGCCAACCAACCTACGTGTCGAATGGTTCAAGATAGGACAAATAGATTTTGTGTTTGGATTCCTATTCGACTCAAAAGCATTGATGATGCTTTTGTTGGTTAATTTTATTGCCTTCTTAGTGCAAATTTTCTCTATGGAATACATGGAGAATGACCCTGCCAAACATCGTTATTTTGCTTTTCTCCAATTATTTGTTTTCTCAATGCTGGGTATTATCATGACCGACAATTTGTTGGGAATATATGCTTTTTGGGAATTAGTTGGATTGAGCTCATATCTTTTGATTGGGTTTTGGTATCAAAAAACATCTGCAACACAAGCAGCCCAAAAAGCCTTTTTAGTAAATCGAGTGGGAGATTTGGGCTTCTTACTTGGTATTTTTATGGTATATCACTATTGGGGAAGTTTGAGTTTTGCGGTATTAGGACAAACTCCAGCTAACTTAACTCCTGAAGTGGCTACGATAACAGGCTTGCTTTTGTTTTGTGGTTGTGTGGGTAAATCAGCGCAGTTTCCGTTGCATACTTGGCTTCCTGATGCCATGGAAGGACCTACGCCTGTATCGGCACTGATTCACGCAGCGACGATGGTGGCTGCTGGGATTTTTTTATTGGCACGTGTACAACCTGTTTTTACTGATGTTGCATTTATGGTGATTGCTGGGATTGGCTGTACAACTATGTTACTAGGGTCGATATATGCAATTTTTCAAACTGATATAAAAAAGACCTTGGCTTATTCTACAATCTCTCAGTTGGGGTTGATGTTGATAGGTTTGGGTACTGCTACGTCTTTATTTCATTTGCTAACCCATGCGTTTTTCAAGGCAGGTTTATTCTTAGCTGCTGGGTCGGTAATTCATGCTCTTCATCATGCTTCGCATCATCATGATTTTGATGCTCAGGATATGAGATTAATGGGAGGTTTGAGAAAAAAACTTCCTGTAACTTTTATCACCTTTGTCATCTTTGCCGCTTCGTTGGCTGGGTTGCCATTGTTTTCGGGCTTTTTGTCGAAAGATGCTATTCTCGCCAATTTATTTCATTTGGCAGAAATGAACAGTTACTTCAAAATCATTGGTATTTTTACTTTTGTAGGAATCGTGATGACGGCCTTTTATATGTTCAGACAAGTATGGCAAGTATTTATGGGCGAATTTCGTGCAGAAAATGTGCCTTTCGAGCATATTCATGAGGGGTCTTTCAAAATAACGTGGCCTTTGATTTTACTAGCCATATTATCATTGGGAATTGTATTTGCGATGAATCCATTTCATGCTGACCATGCTTGGTTTTGGCACTTTATAGATAATGGCTTTCATTTACCAACTTCTTCGTGGATTGGCTATGCCTCTGTAGCAAGTGCTGGTTTGGGAATTGTTTTAGGATACTTGACTCGAAATAGAACTTTTGATATTCAGGTACCAACTTTTGATAATTTATATCACTGGCTTTTTGTAAAAACTACGATGTTATTGGCAAGGTTTTTTCAATATGCCGATACCAACTGGGTTGATGGATGGGTAAACCAGCTGGCTTTTGCTCAAAAAACAATCGCTCGTGCTATGGCTTGGGTCGATACCAAAATTGTTGATGGCGGTGTTGGATTCGTAGTTCGTTGGATTGGAATCGTTGGTAAAATGACACGAGCAGTACAAAATGGTAAAGTGCAACTCTATGTATTTGCAGCATTAATGGGATTATTAGGCTTAATATTTTTCTTTATATATTAATTCAATTCGTCAAGAGCAACGAATCGTTGAGGCGAGGAAAAAACAGTTACGATGTCAGTACTTTCATTACTTATATTTTTACCTATCGCTTTTTCAGTAGTAATTCTGTTATTACCTGAAAATCTAAAAGGATATTTCAAATGGATTACCGTTGGGGTAACTGCCGTGGAATTTCTTTTGAGTATATGGGTTTATCTACAATTTGACCAACATACAGAAGGTTTTCAATTTTTAGTACAAAAAGACTGGATTACCCTACCGCTTGGGAGTTTGGGTGTGGCCTCTATTGATTATTTGATTGGGGTTGATGGTATTAGTATGCCCATGATTTTGCTGACAGGCTTAGTGATGTTTATTGGCTCAATTTCGTCTTTTGAGATAGGACAAAAAGAAAAAGCGTATTACGCCCTCTATTTGCTTCTGACAGGCTCGGTAATAGGCTGTTTTGTAGCATTGGATATGTTCTTATTCTACCTATTTTTTGAATTTATGTTGTTACCAATGTATTTCTTGATAGGTATTTGGGGGGGACCTCGCAAAGAATATGCTTCTATCAAATTCTTTATTTATACCTTGGTAGGCTCATTATTTATTTTGGTAGTCATGATAGGTTTGTATTTATCGGCTATAGATCCTGTAGAAACAGCTTTACAAACAGGTTTGATTAGTGAACTGGAACAAGTAACACCTAATTTGATTTCTGAGATTCAACGTTTGTTGGCAGAAGGACGTCTTCCTTCTGAACAATTGGTGCATACTTTTGACTTAAGGTTTTTGCCTGACCCGAATAATTTCTTGCCAGAATCATGGTTACATATTTTCTCAAATATTAGCATTGGAGGAATGGGCTTGCGTAGCTGGGCTTTTATATTTCTTTTAATTGGTTTTGGAATAAAATTACCCGCTGTACCTGTACACACATGGTTGCCTGATGCGCACGTAGAAGCGCCAACGCCTGTGTCGGTAGTACTGGCAGGTATTCTATTGAAAATTGGTGGATATGGACTTTTACGGATTGCCTATCCTATTTTTCCAGAAGCAGCAAGTGAGCTAGCTTTTGTCATCGCTATTGTAGGGGTTATCTCTATTTTATATGGAGCTTATAATGCTTTGGCAATGAATGATCTCAAAAAACTCATTGCATATTCGTCGGTTTCGCACATGGGTTTTGTGTTGTTAGGAATAGCTTCTTTAACAAATGAGGGAATTAATGGCGCAGTGTTCCAAATGTTTTCGCATGGCATTCTTTCAGCAATGCTATTTGTACTAGTAGGTGTTTTATATAGTCGCACACACGATCGCCGTATTAATAGTTACCAGGGCTTGGCGTCCAAAATGCCAGTTTACACAGCCCTTACAGCAATAGCATTTTTTGCTTCGTTAGGGTTGCCAGCATTTTCTGGTTTTATAGGCGAATTTTTCACCTTGATAGGAGGTTTTAATAGTTTGTATTTTCCAAAATGGATTACGGGACTTGGTGTGTTGGGTTTAGTTCTTGGAGCAGGGTATTTTCTTTGGACATTACAAAGAATGTTTTTCGGAAAATACTGGTCAAGATATGAAGAGAGTCTACTAGTAGATTTGAATACAAGAGAAAAAATAATGCTCTTACCTTTAGCGATTTTAGCTTTAATTTTTGGGATATTCCCTAACTTAGTTTTTGATGTCTCAAACCAAGCAGTAAACGAGCTGATGAAGCTATTCGTATAGGTTTGGTTCCTATACAAATAACTTAGAATGGCATTATTATCATCGCAAGTACAGTTTCATTCTCGTTAGTAATTGAAAAAGAAGCTTTTGGACCATAGTGTAATTCAAGGCGTTTTCGAAGGTTATCTAACCCAATACCATTAGCACTTGTTTTGGGTTGTGGGTGATACTGTCCAGTGTTACGAACTTTGATAATTACATCGTGACCGAGGGTGGTAATTTCTATTTGAATAAGACCTCCGTTTTTAGTTTTGGCGATACCATGCTTAACTGCATTTTCGATAAGCGTATTCAAGGACATAGATATGATTAGGATGTCATCAGTATTTTCTTGAACATGAAATTCATACCGAAGACGATTATCAAAACGAACTTTTTCTAGGGCTAAATAATCTTTAGCTAGTTTTATCTCTTCGCTAAGCATTGCTTTTTGTTGGTCTCCAAGGTTGAGCGATAGACGAAGTAAATCAGAAAGTTGCATGATAGCATCACGTGCCTGACGGCTATCGCTGATAGTAAGTGCTTTAATGCTGTTGAGTGCGTTGAATAAAAAGTGAGGGTTAAGTTGTTTTTTGAGGTTTTCAAGTTCTATAACTCTAAGCATTTTCTCGGCATCTAAGATTCTTTGTCTACGACTTTCGTGAACTTGCACAAACCGATAAAGATGATAAAATAAGAACCACGGAACAACGAGCCAAATATTGTCAAACACAAAGAAGATAGAATCCATAACATCGATGTCTCCATGTAGGTATCGGCTTCTATTATAAAAAATAAAGTCAGTAAAGGCAAAACAAGTGCCAATTGTCAAACTTCCTAGAAGTGGAAAAATGATAAATTGGTTTGATGTAAAGTTTTCGGGATCATAACTTTCATGGATATAGTTGTAAAGATGGCTAATTCCCATACCCAACACCATATAGGTACAAACATACGCTAATCTATACATGGTAGTTTCGTCGGTCAGCCCACTATACTTCAAGGAAGTTAGTGTTACAAAAGACCAACTCATAATTTGTATTACCCAATAAAATGTGTTTCTCTTCATGGTTATTAGTTAGCTCTGATGAGTAAATATAAATAAAAACAAACAAAAGCGGAAATTTGATTTTCTGTGTAGAATTAAGATGACAAATATTTTGGACTTAAAACAGCAACTTTTACAAATCCTGAGCAGCTTTGGCATTATTACTCCCGAAGCATTTTTGGCAGGTGTTTTTGTTGTGTTTATTATTGCTGATTTAGTTGTAACCCAACAGTCCTCAAAACGTGTTTCTCTCAATAGCTCAACTTCAAATTTTACCTTAGCGGGAATAATTGTTTTATTAATCAATTTGTATCAAGTAATAGACCAATTTTCGGCTATAAATGATACTTTTTTATTCGATAAAATGCTTTTTATTGATGCCAAAGCTATTTTCTTTAAAGCATTGATAAGTCTTTCAGGAATTTTGATGCTTTTACATATACATATTAACAAGTACCAACTCCCCAACGAGTTTTATGCTATTGCTATAGCCATGATTATCGCATTACAATTGATGACAATGTCTGTCAATTTGCTGATGATTTATTTAGTAATAGAAATGGTATCCTTGCTTTCGTATATTTTAACGACCATCAACAAAGATAAAGTTGGTGCGGAAGGAGGTATCAAATATCTTATTTTTGGAGCTACCTCTTCAGCCATTATGTTGTACGGAATGTCATTACTTTATGGCATGACGGGAACGTTGTCTATTACTTCACCTGATTTTAGCAGAGGTCTCACACAGGTTGACGAATTGGCTACCACCGTGGCAGTTGTCATGACTATTGCAGGATTTTTGTTTAAGCTTTCGGCTACTCCTTTTCATATTTGGACACCTGATACCTATCAAGCTGCACCAATACCAATCGTTGCTTTTTTTTCGGTCGCACCCAAAGTGGCTACAATGTTGGTGGCGTTACGCTTTTATATGGCAGTTCCCAACGATCTAAGACTCGTTACAGGCGTGATAGCTTTGGCAACGATTACTTTTGGTAATTTTTCGGCACTATGGCAAAACAAAGCCAAGCGATTATTGGCCTATTCTACCATTGCCCATTCAGGTTTTTTGTTGATAGGGTTGATGGCGTTATCTGAGCTTAGTGTTAAAAGTTTAGTATTTTATTTAGTAACGTATCTCTTTGCCAACTTCGCAGCATTTTATTTGGTTGATTTATTAGCGATTTATCTAGGAACGAAGAACGATTTTGAGATAGTGCAAATTAAGGGTTTAGGTCGAAAAAATCCTGCACTTGGCATATTATTATTAATTACGTTGGTATCTCTTGCTGGACTTCCTCCAACGGCAGGTTTCTTTGCCAAATTTAATATCTTTTCAGCACTTTGGGAAGCTTACCAAACGGCAGATACTCAAAAGCATATTCTTTTGCTTTTATTTATTTTTGGATTATTTAACACAGCAATTTCTTTGTTTTTTTATTTGAAAATACCTTTTTATTTATTTTTCAAAAACGCTGAAACCGAATTTGATACATCTCTTTCAACAACTCAATATATACTAGCAAGTGCACTATGTCTACCTTTGTTAGGGTTCTTCTTCAAGGCAGATTGGTTGATGAACCTGATTGCTTTGTTGTAGAAAGTTTATTAGTTTAGAGGATAGCAAGGGCAGTAGGCAACCCCAATAAAGGTATATTATGTCTTGAAACAGCCTACCATTAAACGCTAACTTAGCATAACAATCTTAATCTATTATTATGACTGCGACTATATCGACTACTCCTCCTGTACGTACTTTTCTTGGAGATACTTTTGAACTAACCAACGTAGAAAGCGTAAAGCCATTTTATGATAATTTGGTAGAACGTCCTATTGATACACTTGAAGAATTTAGAAAGTTCTTGAAAGATCGTTCTGAGCTAGAAAGTTATCTTTCAGAGAACTTTGCTTGGCGTTATATCAAAATGACTTGTGACACTACCGATAAAGAAGTAAAAGCACATTTTGACCAGTTCGTGACTGAAATCCAACCTGAGCTGGCAAATTATGATGATACGCTCAATAAAAAGACGCTAGAAAGTCCTTTCTTAGATATATTGACTTCTGAAGGAGAAGATGCCGAAGCGTTTAATATTACTTTTAGAGGTATCAAAAAAGCTACTGAAATATTCAGAACCGAGAATATTAGTCTTTTTACAGAAGTCCAAAATCTCTCAAGCGAATACCAAGGCACAGTGGGTGTAATGACTGTTGAGATAGATGGTCAGACTAAAACTTTGCAACAAGCGGGGGTATTTTTAGAAAATGCTGACAGAGCTATTCGTGAAATGGCTTATCGCAAAATTCAAGAACGTCGTATTCAGGATCGTGACAAATTGGATGAAGTTTTCAATAAACTCAAAACCGTTCGTCATCAGATTGCATTGAATGCAGGTTTTGAAAACTTCCGCGATTATTCTTTTGCTTCATTAAAGCGCTTTGACTATACCCCTAAAGATTGTTTTGATTTTCATGAAGCTGTAGCAGAAACAGTTGTGCCAATCTTGAATCAATTGGCAGAGGAACGCAAAGCAACGCTAGCATTAGATTCACTACGTCCTTGGGACAAAGGTGTCGACGTAAAAGGACGTCCAGCTTTGCACCCGTTCAATGGAGGTGAAGATTTGCTTAACAAAACTATCGATTGCTTTAAGCTCCTTGACCCATTCTTAGGTGAATGTTTGACCTTGATGAAACAAATGGGACGCTTAGATTTGGAATCAAGAGTTGGTAAAGCACCAGGAGGATATAATTATCCTTTAGAAGAAACAGGTTTTCCGTTTATTTTCATGAACGCTTCATCGTTGATGCGCGATGTGATTACTTTGTTACATGAGGGCGGACATGCTGTTCATTCGATTGTAACTAAAGATTTAGCCTTGAATACCTTCCGTAATTTTCCGTCGGAGGTAGCAGAGTTAGCCTCGATGTCGATGGAGTTGATTACGATGGATTACTGGCATGTGTATTTCGATAATGAGGAAGAATTGCGTCGTGCAAAGATTCAGCATTTAGAGGATATTTTGAGTACTTTGCCTTGGGTAGCTACTGTGGATAAATTCCAGCATTGGATTTACGAGAATCCGACTCATACTACAGAAGAACGTACACAGGCATGGCTTCGTATTTATGAACAATTTACAGATTCGATTACAGACTGGTCTGGTTTGGAAACCTTCAAATCGAGTATGTGGCATCGTCAATTACATATATTCGAATTACCTTTCTATTACATCGAATATGGTATTGCACAATTAGGAGCCATAGGTGTGTGGAAAAACTACAAAGAAAATCCACAAAAAGGTTTAGAAGGCTATTTGAATGCGCTGAAGCTGGGATATACCAAGCCAATGGCATCAGTCTACAATGCGGCAAATATTCCTTTTGATTTTTCAAAAGAGCATATTGCATCATTGATGACATTTTTGCAAGGTGAGTTAAATGCACTGAAAAACTAAAAAATATTAAATGTCTTAAAACAAAAATCCCATCGAGACTTGGTCTGGATGGGATTTTTTATGATTTGGAATCAAGGTAAACTACACTTTGATTTCAACGTCAACACCTGAAGGCAATTCTAATTTCATCAAAGCATCAACTGTTTTTGGAGATGATGAGTAGATGTCGATTAGACGCTTGTAAGTACACAATTGGAATTGCTCACGAGCTTTTTTGTTAACGTGTGGTGAACGTAAAACTGTGAATTTTTCAATTTTTGTAGGCAAAGGAATAGGACCTGAAACAACAGCACCTGTAGCCTTAACAGCCTTCACGATTTTCTCAGCCGATTTGTCCACTAAAGTGTGGTCAAAAGACTTCAATTTGATTCTGATTTTTTGATTCATCTGAATTGGTACGTTTGGTAAAACCAAAGCCGAAAGTACCATAAGCTTCGGATTTGGGATTGCAAAATTACTGATTTACAAGTTATTGAGCAAATGCTATTCTAGAAATTTTTATAAAACAAGATGATTTATAGCTTAATGACATAACTATTGGTGTTCAATAAGCAAGTCATCTGTAGAAATTCCAATCTTTTGTAGAACCTCCAAGAACTCAGTTTGCAAAGGCGCTTCAATCAACAATGGTTCATTCTTAATAGGATGAACTATCTCCAACGAAGCTGCATGAAGAAGCATGGTATTCAGTCCAAAATGCTGCTCAAACATCTTATTATGTTTGCATTCGCCATGAGTTTTGTCACCAATAAGATAATGTCTTAATTGTGCAAAATGCCTACGTATTTGGTGCATACGACCTGTTTCAGGGTATATCTCTGCCAACGAATACCGAGAAGTAGGATAACGACTCACTTCGATTGCTAGCTCAATTTGTTGTAAACACTTAAATCGAGTAAGCGCATCTTGCATATCTCCATTGTCTTTAGCCAAGGGTCTATCAGTAAAGCCTTCTTCTGGTAAATATCCTCTTACTAAAGCCCAATATTTTTTGCAAGTAGTATGTTGTTCAAACTGCTGTTTGACAAGTTTATCAACCTCCTTATTCAAGGCAAATAATAGTACTCCACCAGTTTTACGGTCAATTCGGTGACATGGACTTACCCAAACACCCAGTTGGTCTCGAAGCAGCTGTAAAGCAAATACAGTTTCTTCGGCAGCAATAGGCGAGCGGTGTACCAACAAATTATGAGGTTTGTTGATAGCTACAAGATATTCGTCTTGATAAAGAATAGGAAGCGTCATTGGAATAGGGGATAAATAAAACCGCCCCCACGACAAGTCGAGGAGGCGGTAGTTTATATACAACTAGCAAGCTAGCGTGTTATTACAAACCTTTAGCTTTTTTCACTACTTCGTCAGCAATGTTTTGCGGAACGAATTCATAGTGAGAGAAAGTCAAGTTAGCTGTTGCACGACCAGAAGACATTGTACGAAGGTCAGTTACATAACCGAACAATTCAGACAATGGAATATCTGCTTTCAAGATTACAGCACCTTGTTTTGAGTCCATACCTTTCATCATACCACGACGACGGTTCATGTCACCTGTGATAGGACCAGTATATTCGTCAGGAGTTACTACTTCAACAGCCATGATAGGCTCCATCAATTTAGCACCTGCTGCTTTTGCTGCTTCTTTGTAACCCATACGAGCAGCCAATTCGAATGACAACGCATCTGAATCGACGTCGTGGAATGAACCGTGGAACAAACGAACACGCATTGAATCCATTGGGTATCCAGCCAAAGCACCATTTTTCATAGCACTGTCAAAACCTTTTTGGATAGCAGGAATAAATTCTTTTGGAATTACACCACCAACGATACCGTTGATGAATTCCAAACCTTCCTTACCATCTTCTCTTGGTCCCATTTCGAATACGATATCGGCAAACTTACCTTTACCACCTGATTGTTTTTTGTAAACTTCACGGTGTTCAGTAGTTTTAGTCAACGATTCTTTGTAAGCTACCTGAGGAGCACCTTGGTTTACTTCCACTTTGAACTCACGACGCATACGGTCGATGATAATTTCAAGGTGAAGTTCACCCATACCTTTGATGATAGTCTGACCTGTTTCTTCGTTAGATTCAACTTGCAAAGTAGGGTCTTCTTCGATCAATTTACCAATAGCTTTCGAGAAGTTGTCTTGGTCAGCTGATTTCTTAGGCTCGATAGCATAACCGATAACAGGATCAGGGAATACCATTGATTCAAGAACGATAGGGTTTTTCTCATCAGAAAGGGTATCACCAGTTTTGATGTCTTTGAAACCTACTACCGCAGCAATATCACCAGCCTCTAAGCGCTCGATTGAGTTTTGCTTGTTAGCGTGCATTTGGAAGATACGAGAGATACGCTCTTTGTTTCCAGAACGGTTGTTCAAGATATAAGAACCAGCCTCTAACACACCTGAGTAAGCACGAACAAAACACAAACGACCAACATAAGGGTCAGTTGCAATTTTAAACGCTAATGCTGCAAATGGTTCTGATGTAGATGGTTTACGAATAATTTCAGCATCTGTACGAGGATCAGTACCTTTGATAGACTCTTTATCCAATGGAGAAGGGAGAATCGCCATTACATAATCCAACATTGTTTGAACACCTTTGTTTTTGAAAGATGAACCACACAACATAGGAACAATTTTCATTGAGATTGTAGCTTCACGAAGAGCAGCCAAGATTTCATCTTCAGAGATAGATTCTGGATCTTCGAAATATTTCTCCATCAATGACTCATCGAATTCAGCTACAGCTTCCAATAATTTCTCACGGTATTCAGTAGCTTCATCCAACATATCTTCAGGAATAGGTACTACTTCAAAAGTCATACCTTTATCGTGCTCGTTCCATTTGATACCACGGAAGTTTACTAAGTCAACTACACCTTCAAATTTATCTTCAGCACCGATAGGCAATTGAAGAGGTACAGCGTAGCTACCCAACATTTCCTTCACTTGCTTACATACATTCAAGAAGTCAGCACCTGAACGGTCCATTTTGTTAACAAAGCCTAAACGAGGTACGTTATAGTTGTTAGCCAAACGCCAGTTAGTTTCAGATTGAGGCTCAACACCATCAACAGCACTGAACAAGAATACAAGACCATCCAATACACGCAAAGAACGGTTTACCTCTACAGTAAAGTCAACGTGACCTGGAGTATCGATAATGTTGATATGGTATTTCTCATCTCTATAGTTCCAGTTTACAGTAGTAGCTGCTGAAGTAATGGTAATACCACGCTCTTGCTCTTGCTCCATCCAGTCCATAGTCGCAGCTCCGTCGTGTACCTCACCAATTTTGTGGCTTACACCAGCATAATACAAGATACGCTCAGTAGTAGTAGTCTTACCAGCGTCAATGTGGGCCGCGATACCAATGTTTCTTGTGTATTTTAAATCCCTTGCCATTTTAAATGTTGATTATTTAGTTTTTTTTAGTTCTTCATTAGTTGGTTAGTTCTTAGCGCAAATTTCTAATTATCAATTATTAATGAATTTGACATGACTAACCATCTTAAAATCAGGGTGCAAAATTACTGAATCTTAGCGAAATACAAAAATTATCACGATAAGTTTTCATTAATAAAGTCAACAAAAGTGATTTTGGATTAAACCAAGAATATTTCAAATAACAAAAAACGCTTGTCGCAACTGCAACAAGCGTTTTTGTATCACCTAACCACTAAATATATTTTGTACATAAAAACAATGTTTTTATGCTTATTGAATACTTGCTTTAAATTTTGACCATGATAATTGAGCCTGTTCACCTTCGGCATTATTTGCCATAATGATAATTTCACCCTCAATTTCATCATCAGTTAATTTGATGATATTAACACGACCTACTCCATTTAGCAAACCTTCTGCATTTGGAAGGGATGCTTGATAAAAATTATTGATGTCACGATACTGACTAAAATCTTTTACAATATTTCCAATGTTCTTTTGTGAGGCATTTCCTGGAATAAAAAAAGTAGATGGCTTGTCCACATTGTAAAGTCTTACATAAATTGATTCAGAAGTACTGTCATCGGTGGCCATAATGCTAATGCTATTCCCACCTCTTTCTGTTAATTTTTTAACAACTACTTTTGAGGTTTTGAAAGAATGTTCTCTATTCTCCTCGAAACTAATATTTCCTTTGAAAAAACCCTGTTTGTTTTGATTGAAATCTGCAACTCCGTGACTGAATGATATTAAACTAGCGACGAAGCAAAGCAAGATTCCTAATAACACCATCGGATTTCGAAAGAAACGCTTTGTTCTAATTTTCATGAACTTATATCGTTAAGTGTACTTGCAAGAGTACTTTAACTGTTAGAAATAACTCAAAACACCAACTGAGCAAATATTCTGACTACTGCATTGTTGTATTTTTTTTATCTAAGCAATAACAAAAGTAGAATACTAAAATTACTTTATCAATAGCATATCCAATACTTTATTATTAAAGTTATTAAACGGTTGTTTGTATGACTTTACCAAACACTCGTTAGAATAATTTACTCTCTTATAATAGAGACGAATGAATAGACTAGAAAGTTACATATAAAAATGAAAAAAACTTTTACAATAGGCTTAAAAGGCTGTTATATAGGTTTTTGGTTGAATATATTTTACATATTGATATGCTTATATTAACAGGTATATACTCTAAATAATAATATCATATTCCTGATAAAAATCATTTTTTTGAATAGTGGTAATGGAATGATTAATACAAATTTAATAAGTATCGAGCTATAAATTTGAGGATAATTTAGGAATGTTGTTTTTGAATTAATAAAGCCTTTGAATTGGATGGCAAAAGTTGGATTTTTCGAACTAATCACAACAATAAAAGTGTTTTTGAAAGTAGTGTCTTGTTCATAAATTATGGAGCAGTAACACTTATTTAAAAAAGAAATTGATATAGCTGTAAACAGCTTTGAGTAGTTTGAAGAAACAAGAAATGAACCTTTGTGAAAATATCCGTTAGACAACTATTATCTTTGGCGTACTTTTCCTGAAAATCTTAAAAGATTGAAGGTCGATGACTTATAGCAATAACATCTAACAGCGCCAAAGACAATCATCTGGTATGGGTATTTGAAAGATTTTACAAGTTTTTTGTGATTAAACGACGATTTTCAAAACTGTTAGGTCAAAAACTAGTTTAATAAAATGGAGTTATTTACTAAATCTCCCGTTAAGGAAGCACAACGTGCGTCAGGTTCAGATGTTGAGTCTGCTGGGCTAGAGGCACGCAAAAAAATGAAGAAAATGAAGTCTTTTCAAATACCAGAACTCTATAAGAGTAGTATCATTGGAGGAATCAAAGAAAAACGTCGCCAAAGAGACAAGCTAAAAAAGGATTTTACGCCAACATTGCTTGACTGTGGCTCGGTACGTTTTTTGATTTCAAGACATTTTGGATTTTGCTATGGTGTTGAAAACGCGGTAGAGATAGCCTATAAGACAATCGACGAAAACCCTAATCGACGGATTTTCTTACTTTCTGAGATGATTCATAATCCCGATGTAAATGCAGATTTACTAAGTCGTGGAGTACAATTTATTATGAATACCTCAGGCGATCAGCTTATAGAATGGGACTCCTTAACGAGCGAGGATGTAGTCATTGTCCCTGCATTTGGAACAACCTTGGAAATACAACAAAAGCTTTCGGCTATTGGTATCAATGCTTACCAATACGATACAACTTGTCCGTTTGTTGAAAAGGTATGGAATCGAGCATCAGCTATCGGACAAAAGGATTATACCATCGTGGTACACGGCAAACCTTCACATGAAGAAACTCGTGCGACTTTTTCTCATGCCAAACAAAATGCTCCGACTGTAGTGGTAAAAGATATGAAGCAAACGGTTGAGCTGGCAAAATATATCACAGGTGAAAAACCTCAAGCAGATTTTTATACAGAATTTAAAGGTCAATATTCTGAAAATTTTGATATTGAGAAAGATTTGCGTCGTATTGGTGTCGTAAATCAAACAACAATGCTAGCTTCTGATACACAGGCAATTGCTGACTATCTTAAGAATGTCATGCGTGAAAAATATCATGTAGAAGGATTAGATATTACTTCTTACTTTGCCGATACTCGCGACACTCTTTGCTATGCTACCAATGACAATCAAAGTGCCACTTATGGTTTGCTAGAAAAAGAAGCTGATTTGGTGATTGTGGCAGGGGGGTATAACTCTTCAAACACCTCACATTTGGTAGAACTTTGTGAACAAAAACTACCAACCTATTTTATTTCTTCGGCAGATAAAATCTTGTCAGAAAATTTGATTAGTCATTTTGATTTACATACAAAAAGTGAAAAAGTGACAGAGAGTTTTCTTCCCCATAAAGATATTACCACAATAATGCTAACCTGCGGTGCGTCATGTCCTGATGCAGTTGTGGAGGCAATTCTTCTTCGATTACTCTCTTTTTTTCCTAATACCAAAAATGTAGACGAGGTCGTAACTCAACTTTAGAATTACAATAGGTTTATTATCCATGTTTTAGGGAAAATTATCCTTTGATACCCCAATAGATTACTGTAATTTTGTGGTCATATTATCCCCAAAGTTCTATTCTAAGAAATAGGACTTTGGGGGTATTGTTTTCTTGAATTGATTTAGAAACCAGACTTTAATTTGACTTTTATTAAGTTCAAAAAACATTAGTCTTGTAAACTGTTATATTATTAGATGAGTGCAAAATATTTTCATTTGACTGTAAAGGAGGTTATTGAAGAAACTCCAGATACAAAGACTTTTTCTTTTTGGCATCCTATCCATCAAGCTGTCAGTTATAAGGCTGGGCAGTTTTTGACGTTAATTCCAGAAATTGATGGTAAAAAAGTACGTCGTAGCTATTCAATGTCTAGTTCGCCTAACAAGGATGCTTCGATTGCTGTAACTATCAAGCGTGTTCCTGGAGGACTGGTATCAAATTACCTTTGTGACAATCTTAAGGTAGGCGATGCGCTCGAAATGATGGAACCAATGGGACATTTTGTAATCGAACCAAATCCAACTAAGTCGCGAGTAATCGTTTTATTTGGTGGTGGTTCTGGTATTACGCCATTAATGTCTATTGCCAAATCAGTTTTACCAGTAGAAACAGACACCAAAGTGTATTTAGTTTATGGTTCGAGAAATGAAGAAAATATCATTTTCAAAAAACAGTTAGAAGAACTAGAAAAAACTTATCAAGGTCGTTTTAGAGTATTACATGTACTGAGCCAACCTTCTTATACATGGACGGGTTACAAAACTCGTATCAATCAGGCGTCGGCGGTGACTTTCTTAAAACAAGACTTTGGATTAGACATAGGTAAAGCCGAATATTACTTGTGTGGACCAGAAGGTATGATGGAGCAGGTAGAAAATGCTATTAGAATATTTGGAGTAAGCGATGCCCAAATCCACAAGGAACATTTCTTTAGCGCACATGATACCGCTGCCAATGAAGCTGATGAAGAGGAAGGCGGAAGTATCAAAGAACAAACAGTAACAATTCAATACGAAGGAGATGAGTATCAAGTATTGGTAAAACCACACGAAACAATCCTTGAAGCTGCACTTCGCGAAGATATAGATTTACCATATTCATGTCAGGCTGGTATGTGTACTGCATGTATGGGCAAATGTTTGAGCGGAAAAGTTCAAATGGACGAAGAAGATGGTTTGACAGACAATGAAATCAAGCAGGGGTATATTTTGACATGTGTTGCGCACCCAGCTTCGTCGGGCGTTGTAATTGAGATTGAATAAAGCATTAACAAAAGTTATCCACAATTTCGCCAAGATGTGGATAACTTTTGTTGGTAAGTAATAACTTACATCAAAGTATCTGATATTACAGTATTTATACTTAATAGTGAACTATTTTAAATAGAGCTTTGTATGGCAATTATAACTAAAGTTATTCGCTTACTGAAAAGCATTAGTAGTTTTCCAAAATAGCTTGTAGCTTTGGTTAGTAATATCAAAAACTAGAATTTGTTCAGTAATTGATAGAAACATCTCGAATGAAATTATAAGTAAATAAAGATTTAGTTTTCAATAACCATTAAGTATCAAATTCTTACTTTATTATTCGAAAATATGGCACAAAAATTCTTGGTAATCTCAGGATTTTCTACCTAATTTTGTTTACTGAAAGATAACCCATCGTTAACCCTCTATTAATCTGAATTTTATTGCGAAAAATAACCGAACCACTTTAATCTGTATAAATGGTTTCAGGAGTACTATTTCTAAAATAATACTCAACAAACGCAAAATAACTACCAAGTAAAGTCATGTCTGACGCAATCAAACACGAGTGTGGTATCGCACTCATCCGTCTCCGAAAAGACTATCAGTACTATATCAATAAGTACGGAACCCCGCTGTATGGTATCAACAAGCTTTACCTGATGATGGAAAAGCAAGTGAACCGAGGACAAGACGGTGCGGGTGTAGCCAACATCAAAATAGATGTGCCTGCTGGTCACAGATATATCAGCAGATACCGTTCTGTAGAACAAAATGCTGTAGCTGATATTTTCGGAAAAATTTACAAAAAGTTTCGTAAAGGCCTAAAAGACCATAAAGACAAAGCTAAAGATGCCAAGTGGATTCAAGAAAATGTAGCATTCTCTGGTGAAGTGTTTTTAGGTCACCTGCGTTATGGTACACATGGACAAAACGAAATTGAAAACTGCCACCCAATGCTGCGCCAAAGTAACTGGAGAAGTAGAAACTTGGTAGTTGCTGGTAACTTTAACATGACTAATGTAGAAGAGCTTTTTAATAAGTTAATCTCATTAGGACAGCACCCGAAGGAAAAAGTGGATACAGTAACTGTAATGGAAAAAATTGGGCACTTCTTAGATGAAGAAAACCAACGTCAGTTTGACTTCCATAAACATAGCTACGAAAATCCAGAGCTGTCAAATGTTATTGAAGACAATATTGATTTGCAAAGAGTATTACAGCGTTCGTGCCGTGATTTTGATGGTGGATATGCTATGTGTGGTGTAACTGGACATGGTTCGGCTTTTGTAGCACGTGACCCAGCGGGTATCCGTCCTGCGTTTTGGTACGCCGATGATGAAGTGGTAGTAGTAGCTTCAGAAAAGCAAGCTATCAAAACTTCATTTAACTGTAATTACGAAGATATTCAGGAGGTACAGCCAGGTCATGCTTTAATTATTGACAAACTTGGTAACTATTCTGAAAAGAAATTTATTGAACCACTCGAAAAGAAATCATGTAGCTTCGAAAGAATCTATTTCTCACGCGCTTCAGATCCAGATATTTATGCCGAACGTAAAGAATTAGGACGTTTGGTAATCCCACAAGTACTTCAAGAAGTAAATTACGACCTTAAAAATACGGTATTCTCGTATATTCCAAATACTGCCGAAACTGCCTTCTTGGGTATGATTGAAGGCTTGGAAGATTATCTTGCCAAAGAACGTAAGAAAGCCATCATGGGCGGAGGTTTGGCAGAGGAAACTTTAGAAGAATTATTAACATTCCGTCCTCGTGTCGAAAAGTTGATTTCGAAAGATGTAAAACTTCGTACTTTCATCACAAACGACGCCGACCGTAATGATATGGTATCGCACGTGTATGATACCACTTACGAAGTAATCAAAAAAGGTATCGATAATGTTGTATTGATTGATGACTCAATCGTAAGAGGTACGACACTCGAACGTTCTATTTTGAAATTGTTGGACAAATTAGGTCCAAAGAAAATCGTAATTGTTTCGTCAGCACCTCAAATTCGCTATCCAGATTGTTATGGTATCGATATGTCAAGAATGAAAGACTTTGTGGCATTCCGTGCAACTTATGAATTGTTGATAGAGCGTCACATGGAAGATATCCTTGAAGATACTTTGGGTCGTTGTGTAAGTGCTTTTGAACTAGGAACAGCTCATACACAAAACTTTGTGAAGGCGATTTACGAACCATTTACAAACGAAGAGATTTCAGCTAAAATTGCAGATATTGTAAAGCCAGCAGACTTAAAAGCTGATTTGGCAATTGTTTATCAAACAGTAGACAGTCTTAACAAAGCTTGTCCATATAACCTTGGTGACTGGTATTTTACAGGTAACTTCCCAACACCAGGTGGTAATAAAGTTGTAAACAAAGCTTTTGTAAACTTTATGAAAGGGGTAGAAATTAGAGCTTACTAGTTTCTAAAACGATTTTTTCAAAAGCGGGTAAATGCTGTATGGTATTTACCCGCTTTTATTTTGTACAAGCAATAGCTCAGTTTTATCCTAAACCCAAACATTTGTTAACTTTGTGTTGAAGATGCAACATTCTACACACTATGTTTCACAGACATCTTCATCATCATTCACTATTTATATTTTGCTAAAATGGCATTGACAAAAGAACAAGTACTCAAGCAATATTTTGGGTATGATAAATTTAGACCTCTTCAGGCAGACATCATTGATTGGGCATTGTATGGACAAGATTGTATGGTACTGATGCCAACAGGGGGAGGAAAGTCCCTTTGTTTTCAGGTACCAGCACTGATGATGCAAGGAATTACGATTGTAATTTCGCCACTTATTGCATTAATGCACGACCAAGTTCAAGCATTGCAAGCCAATGGTATTCCTTCTGCTTATATCAATTCTTCGCTTTCTGGTGCCGAACGATTTGCAATAGAACGCCAATGTAAAGCTGGTGAAATAAAGCTACTATATATTTCTCCTGAAAAACTCTTTTCGAATGGATACCTCGATTGGATAAAGTCTTTGCAAGTAAGCATGGTAGCCGTGGATGAATCTCACTGTGTATCTGTTTGGGGACATGATTTTAGACCAGAATATACTCAATTACACGTGTTGAAGTCTGCTTTGCCAAATGTGCCTTTTATGGCATTGACTGCTACAGCTGATAGAGTAACTAGAAAAGATGTACTTACCCAGTTGGGAATTCCCGAAGCTCGTGTCTTTATTAGTTCGTTCGACAGACCCAACTTGTCATTGTCGGTACAACCAGGACGAAATCGCTTAAAAACGATTCAAAAGTTTATTCAAGAACGCCCTCGGAAAGCAGGTATTATATATTGTTTAAGTCGAAAAAATACAGAACAGCTCGCCGACTCACTGCTGAAAGTGGGTATCTCTGCCCGATGCTATCACGCAGGAATGAGCACCGACGAACGTGCAAAAGTACAAGACCAATTTTTACGAGATGATATTCAGGTAATTTGCGCCACTATTGCTTTTGGTATGGGTATCGACAAGTCCAATGTTCGTTGGGTGATGCACTATTCATTGCCAGCTAATATTGAAAGTTTTTATCAAGAAATAGGCCGTGCAGGTCGTGATGGTGTCAAAGCTGATACGTTATTGTTTTATTCTTATAATGACCTAATTGTCCGAAAAGATATGCTGGCTCAATCTGAATTGCCAGCAGAAATGAAAGAAGTCCAACTAGCTAAGTTGGATAGATTAAAGCAATATGCAGAGGCAGAAATTTGTCGTAGACGGATTCTATTAAGTTATTTCAACGAGGAGGTTGACCATGATTGTGGCAACTGTGACGTTTGTAAAAATCCCCCTATCAGAGTGGATGCTACAGTACTAGCTCAGAAAGCCCTTTCTGCAATCGCACGTACTAATGAAAGAATTGCTATGGGTATGCTCATTGATATACTTCGTGGTTCTAACAATCGTAGAATTATAGAGCATCGCTACCACGAAATCAAAACTTTTGGCGCAGGACGTGATTTAAAATATGAGGAATGGGCAGATTATATTCAACAAATGCTCAATTCAGGTATTATGGATATTGCCTATGACGAGCAACATGCCTTTAAATTAAATAACGCTTCTTGGTCGGTATTGAAGGATGGAAAAAAAGTTCAACTCGTACGCTTTAGACCATTCGAGGAAAAGCAAGCCGAACGCGAAGCCAATGCAGTTCCTAAGGAAAAAACCAAACGTGAGGTGGTTCGTGATGAATTGTTTGAGCGTTTGCGATTGTTGCGTAAACAAATTGCCGATAACTTGGATATTCCTCCATTTGTAGTCTTTTCGGATGCAACCCTTTCGGATATGGCACAGAAAAAACCTATTTCTCCAGCTGAGATGCTCAATGTATCAGGGGTAGGAGAGCAAAAGTTCAGACAATATGGCGATGCTTTCCTCAAAGAAATTCGGGACTTTATCAAAACTTTAGGTAAATCTGGAGGTGAAAAAGGAGATACTGCTAAAATAAGCTTTTCACTTTATGAAGAAGGTTTATCCCTAGACGAGATAGCAGAAAGAAGAGGTTTGAGCCCTGTTACGATTGTATCGCATTTGGTGAAGTTCTTTGAAGAAGGTCATCCTGTCGATTTACGAAAATTTGTCACTACAGTAGAGTTTAATGCTATTGCTCAAGCCATGAAAATGCTTGGTACTAAAAAAGGAGAACCAGTCAAACCTGTATTTGATTTGTTGCAGGGCAAATACGATTACCACAAAATCAAAGTTGTAATGGCTTTGTTAGACAAGTAGACTTATGAAACAAGAGGTAATAGATTATATTAAAAATCAGCTAGAAGAACGAATGCAAGCTGCTTGGGGAGCAATGCAGGCCGCCCAAGCCTCAGCAAATGAAGAAAGCAAAAGTTCTGCGGGAGACAAATACGAAACAGCAAGAGCTATGGGGCAGTTAGATAGAGATATGTATGCCCGCCAATACGAGCAAGCTCGCCAAGAAAGAGTATTACTAGAAAGAATAGATTCTTCGCATATTCCACAGCATGTGTCTTTAGGGGCACTTGTACATACGAGTATGGGGATATTTTTTATTGCTGTTAGCTTGGGTTCAATCAAAGTAGTAGGCGAAGCAGTGATGGTAGTTTCAGCTCAATCTCCTATTGGGGCTTTATTGATGGGAAAAGTTGTAGGCGATTCATTTGATTTTAGAGGAAAAAAACACCAAATTCAACAAATAGCTTAATCAAAACCATCTTACCCTTCATACTGAAACTAACTATGATACAACAAACAAGAAGAGATTTTCTTAAAAAATCCTCATTAGGATTGGCAGGATTGGCATTGTCGTCAAATGATTGGTTAAATAGCACAGCTAAACCTTTTTACGAAATATCTCTTGCAGAATGGTCTTTGCACAAAACCATTTTTAGTGGCAAGTTAAGCAATCTAGACTTTCCACAATTTGCTAAAAAAGAGTTTGGTTTAGAGATTGTTGAATATGTAAATCAATTTTTCCCTGATAAAGCAAAAGATAAAGCCTATCTCAAAGAATTAAGAACACGATCTGTAGAGTCAGGAATTCGTAATCACCTGATTATGATTGATGCCGAAGGAGAATTAGGCGAAGCTGATACTCAAAAACGTAAACAAGCTGTCGAAAACCATTACAAATGGGTGGAGGCTGCACAGTTTTTAGGTTGCCAAACCATTCGAGTAAATTCGAGAGGAGAGGGAGACCCTAAAGAGGTGGCTAAGCGATGTGTAGAAAGCTTGAGAACATTAAGTGAATTTGGACAGGCTCACAATATTAATATCATCGTGGAAAACCATGGGGGATATTCGGCCAATGGTGCATGGTTGGCGGGTATTATGAAAGAGGTTGGAATGAAAAACTGCGGAACATTGCCCGATTTTGGCAACTTCTGTTTAGAATGGAGCGGTGCCGAGTGGCATAGTCAATGCAAAACACAATATGACCCCTATAAAGGTACCGCTGAAATGATGCCTTATGCTAAAGGTGTGAGTGCCAAAACGTTTAACTTTGATGCCAAAGGCAATGAGCCAACGATTGATTACATAAAAATGATGAATGTTATCAAGAAGTCAGGTTTTAGAGGCATTGTCGGTATAGAGTATGAAGGAGAAACCCTAACCGAAATAGAAGGTATCAAAAAGACCATAGCATTACTGAAAAAAGCAACATCAGCCATATAAAAAAAGCCCTTGTGTTCATCTAGCACAGGGGCTTTTTATTAAAGAAAAATCACTTCATTAACTAATTCAGCACCAATAGCTTGATTGATTAATTGAAGAATCTTGTTTTTTGCCATTAATAACTCATTTCGCAAAGAGGCCGAATCCAGTTGGATATACAGTTTTGCTTCTGTAATATAAACTCTGGTTGTTCTTGCGGCAATAGGAGCCCCCATAATTTGCTCCCAGTGAGCAGCCACGTAGGTTTCATCAAACTTTGTACGAAGTTTGTAAAACTCAAGCATGTCTTCGATTGCTTCTTTAAGAGAGGAAGCGCTTGTTTTGCGCTTCGCATTTTCTCGATTATATGAATAATATTGCGCCATATCTGTAAGGAATAAACACTCAAAGGTACAGCTAATAGCTGAAAAAAATACAATTCTCATGAACACATTATTGTTATATATCCAAGTACGAAAGAGTCCAATGGAGGTGCGCTACCAAAATCCATTGCACCAAATTATTTATCAAGAAGGTTGGTCAGCCAACTTTGTGACCTATGACATTGATAATTATTCTGAGAGTATTATTTTGAATCAATTAAAAGTTGCCATCAGTAATGCAACAGAAATATTTGTATTAGTCGATGCCGAGTCAGGTGCAAACTTGGGGGGAGTCGGCAATATAATATCAATTCTTGCTGATCAATCATCTAAAGTTCGAATCCGACTCGAAGGAAGTCATACAATTCTTGAAAAATATCTGAGTGTTTTTTCTCATCAAAAGTCAGTAGTAAATACTCATGGAATGAAGAAAATTGAAACAATCCTTGATAAGATTTACCCGAAATAAGATATTGTTTAAAAGTTTATATATTTTCTTGTAAAAATCAAATTCTTCAAAAAGTACATTAAAAGCCTTGAATAGAGCTTTAAAATATTACTATAATACAATGTTTGTTGAATACGGACTAATTTCTTAAAAAAAACTTGACAATAGAGATATGAGAATTAAAAGAAATTTATGTTAGTTTTGTCATTACTAGAAAACATAAAACAATCGAAATAATCTTTTGTCTTGAAACAGTTTTCTGTAGATTTATTTTAAAAAATCACCTAAAAATTGTTTTTTAACTTAAACCCAAATTACCAAACTAATGAGTACACAACAAGCAAAACCAGCTGCTCCAAAGCCAGCAGCACCAGCAAACAAAAAGTCAGGCGGTATTCCTGCGGGCGTAATCATTTTGATTCTATTTGCTGTAGCACTTTCTCTTTACAAATTCGTAATGGGAGATCCTTCTCACTTTGAGAACAACAACCCAGACGGACACCCAATTCCAGGTGACTACTTTGGTATCGTTTACAAAGGTGGTATCATCGTACCAGTTTTGATGACATGTTTCTTGATTTCATTGACTTTCTCTATCGAGCGTATTCTTACAATTGGTAAAGCAAAAGGTACAGGTGACATCAACGCTTTCGTTCGTAAAATCCAAGCTTCTTTGGACAAAGACGATGTTGAAGGTGCATTGAAAGAGTGTGACAAACAAAAAGGTTCAGTAGGTAATGTTACTTTAGCTGCTGTTAAAAAGTACAAGCAATTGTCTACAGATGGTTCTTTAGACAAAGAACAAAAATTGGCTGCATTGAGCAAAGAAGTTGAAGAAGCTACTTCTTTAGAATTACCAATTTTGGAGAAAAACCTTACTATCATCGCTACTTTGGCGTCGGTATCTACCCTTATCGGTCTATTAGGTACTGTAATCGGTATGATCAAAGCGTTCTCGGCTTTGGGTAACTCAGGAGGTTCAACTGACTCTTCAGCTCTTGCAAACGGTATCTCTGAAGCCCTAGTAAACACTGCATTGGGTATCGGTACTTCAGCTGTATGTATCATCGGTTATAACTTCTTTACGTCTAAAATTGACGAATTGACATATAGCATTGACGAAATCGGTTTGAGCGTTAACCAAAACTTTGCTTCTCACCACAGTTAATAGTTTGAAAATTGGGCAATTTGAAAATCTGAAGAGTTCACTCTTCTGAATCCCAAGATTGTTTTCAAGTATAAGTTTTCTCAAATTTTCAAATTAATAACATTATGCCAAAGGTAAAAGCAAAAAGACAGAGTGTGTCTTTGGACATGACAGCGATGTGTGACGTGGCATTCTTGTTGCTCACTTTCTTCATGTTGACGGCGAAATTCCGTCCTGAAGAAGCTGTTACCATTACGCCTCCTACGTCTATCTCTGAAAAGCCGCTTCCTTCTGAAAAAGGTGTTATTACCATTTCGGTTGCACCAGATGGAAAGATTTTTATGGGAGTTGATGACAAGGAAGCACAACAGATGATGTTGGAAAGAATGGCTAACCGTGTTGGTGTTCCAATTTCGGCTACAATGCAGAAAAACTTTATGGCTTCTGAAATTGTAGGTTATCCAGCTGGAGCACTGAAACAAGTATTAGAGGAAAAACCATCGGCATGGAAAGCAAAAGGATACTACCAAGGTATTCCTTGCGATTCTGCTAACAATGAACTTTTCTTGTGGGTAACGTATGCTAAATTAGCAAACCCTGCTCTACAAGTAGCTATCAAAGGTGATGGTAACTCAAATTACAAAGTTTTCAACCAGGTTGTAGGTACATTACAAGAACAAAACATCAACGTTTTCCAGTTGATCACAGGTCCTGAAAACAAACCAAGAAATTAATTAAGTTGTACTCAGTAGTTTATTAACCCTGCCCTGCATTGTGGGGTAGGGTACTCATAACCTTCGAAGCAACTAGATTGATATCCTATTAACAACATTAAAACTACTCAACGACTATGGCAGAAATAGACCAGTCCGGTGGGGGTAAGAAAGGTGGTAAAAAGCGTAGTAAGAAAGCGTCTACCAAGATTGACATGACGCCAATGGTAGACTTAGGTTTCTTGCTGATCACATTCTTCATGCTAACAACTACGTTGGCTAAGCCCGTGACAATGCAGCTTAGTATGCCTGATAAAACTGAGACAAAGGAAACATCTCCTGTAAAAGCATCGGAAACACTTACTGTGTTGCCAGATGAAAATAAAGTTTACTACTATCAAGGTAAACCAGGTGATGCGACAACAGTCGTTCAAGTAACTGACTACTCAGATCAAGGTATCAGACAAGTACTATTTAGATTAAAAAAGCAAGTCGGACAAAACTTTACCATCGTTATCAAGGCTACTAAAGGTGCTAAGTATAAAAATATGGTGGATTTGCTCGATGAGTGTGCAATTACTGATAACAAGCGTTATGCTCTTCTTGAAATTACTCCTATTGATGAGGAAATGGTGAAGAAATCAGGAAAATAATTAAGCACACCAATGAAATTAAAATAAAACTAATGAAATAGTTGTATAACTAATTAAATAGTTTTATCTTAGTTCTGTGGTTCTGAAAACAATAAAAGAATTTCAACAGAGTTAACAAAACGAGAAAATATGTCAAACGTAATTAGCCCTAATGCAACGCTTGACGACATAATTTTTAAGGATAAGAATAAGGAATACGGTGCTTATTTTTTGAGAAAGAATTATCAAGCTGTCGTCAAGAGGTCAGTAATGATAGGTTCTGCTCTTTTCGCTGGTGCGCTTGCTCTACCGTTTATTATTAGCAGCTTGACTCCAAAAGACAATGAAAAGACAGAGGTGATTGCAGAGGTGATGAAAGTGGCTGAACCTCCGAAAAAATCGGATACACCACCACCACCACCACCGCCACCACCGCCACCACCAAAAGATATTCCGAAAGTAACAACTACAAAGTTCTTACCTCCGGAAATCAAGCGTGATGAAGAGGTACAAAAACCTGAGCCTCCACCAGAGGTAGATAACATTAAAGGTAATACTGCAACAGAAAGCGTTAAAGGTAATACTGATGATATCGCTCCTCCAGTGGATCCAGATGCAAGACCTGCTAAAGAAGAAGCTCCAGTTGAACCACCGAAACCAGTTGAAGAAGAAATCTTTACTGCGGTAGAACAACAAGCAGAATTCCCTGGTGGTATTCCTGCTTTTGCAAAATTCTTGCAGAAAAACCTTAAATACCCTGCTGCTGCACAACGTGCTAACGTTCAAGGTAAAGTTTACGTTCAGTTCGTTGTAAACACTGATGGTTCAATCCAAGGTGTTGAAGTATTGAAATCAGTAGGTTTTGGTTGCGATGAAGAAGCTGTTCGCGTAATCAAAATGGTTCCTAAATGGAACCCTGGTAAGCAGTCTGGACGTCCAGTTCGTTCAAGATTTACAGTGCCTATCAACTTCGTATTATCGGAGTAGTATGCATTATTATAGTCTTTATTAGTATGAAACCTGTCAGGAAACTGGCAGGTTTCATTTTTAGAGGGACTTAAATTTTTGAAAGATGCCAAAAAGAGATTCACAAAAGTATTATTCCATATCAGTAATTATTATTGCTGGACTGATGTCTGTAGCCTATATATGCATTGGGATTTTCTTAATCATTGTGCCAGATTCAGCATTTGCACAGGTATTTTTTCCAAGTATAAAATGGTCTTATGCTTGGGGAGCAATTCTTATCATCTATGGTTTGTATAGAGGATACAGAGCGATTGAAAAATATAAAGAAGATACAGAGGAAGAGAAAGAAGAGGATGAGTATCGTTATTATGACAATAAGAAGTGATAGGGCTTATTGCCGATGCAGATAAGCATTGCTCATGACAAAGTAAAACTTTGTTAATGATAGTTAATGGAATTAGATTATTCAAAGAAAATATATAGATGCATCTAGGTGCTTCGTTAATATTATAAATCTCAAAAAGCGATGAAAAAGTATATTAAGTTTGTTTCAGCTCTTGGTGTACTCGGTGCCTTAGTTTCTTCTTGTGGATACGTAGGCAACCACCCAAATGAAAATGCACCTACTGATACGCCTGCAAAAGGAGAAATAACAGTGGCAGTAGACGAGTCTTTTCAGAATATTTTAGATGCAGAAAAGTATGCTTTTGAACAGGGTTATAAATATACCAAAATCAATGTAGTGTATAAGCCCGAAACAGAAGCTATCAATATGATGCTAAATGATAAGGCTAGACTAGTAGTAGTAGCAAGAGAGTTGACGGAGAAAGAAAAGAAGGTTTTTGAAGATGACCGTACTGTGTATCGTAGCTATAAATTTGCAGGAGATGCTTTGGCTTTGATTACAAATAAAGCAAATACGGATACATTGATTACAGTCAAGGATGTAGAAGCTATAATGAAAGGTAAGATCAAAAAATGGTCTGAATTTGGAAAAGGGGGAGCAAATCAAGAAGTCGTGTTAGTATTTGATAATTCTAACTCAAGTAACCTTACTTTCTTGATGGATAAATTTGGTATCGGTAAAAAAGATAAAGTTCCTTTTTTTGCTATGAAGTCTAATAAAGAAGTAATTGAGTACGTAAAGTCACACAAAAATGCGATTGGCGTAATTGGTACCAACTGGATTAGCGATGGAGACGACCCTGCTTCGTTAGGGTTTATTAAAGATATAAATGTGATGTCGGTCACTGATAAAGCAAACCCAACAAAAGAGGATTATTATCAACCATTTGGCTATAATTTAGCTCTAAAAAAGTATCCTTTAACTCGTGTGATTAAGTGCATATTGAAAGAATCGCACATGGGATTAGGTACTGGCTTTATTAATTATATGTGTATGGACCAGGGTCAGTTAATTGTCTTAAAAGGGGGGCTATTACCATTGACAAGACCAATTCAAATTCGTACAGTAAAAATTGGAGAATAGTGTCTTTGTATCAAAATGATAATTCACTCATTTGATTGACAATGAAAAGTTAAAGAAATTTTAAGACCTTTTTAATAAATCTTATATTCTGGTTATAAAGAATAAAATTTTGCCTTTTTATTGGAAATTTTAATTTAATTTTGTCTTAGAAGTTTAAAAAGAAACAATGTAGAGATTCTAAGGGTACTCATTTTATTAAAAACCTTCTGAAAAAACTAAATCAAATAAAATTATTTATTCATTAATCTTAATCCCAACTAACTAATTACACAAATGAAAGTAAAGATGAAATCTCTGTTGGTGGCTGTTAGTTTACTGTTTGCAGGTGCTGCAAATGCGCAAACAGTACAGCAAGGTTTGTCGCAGTTGGATGGAGACCAGCCAAGTAAAGCGAAGGCGACTTTTGAGAGCTTGGTAGCGGCTGCTCCGACGGCAGAGAACCAATTCTATTTAGGTTATTATAATTTGCGTGTAGGCCATCTTGATGCTGCGAAAGCTGCTTTCGAAAAAGGTTTGACTGTTGATGCTAAAAACCCACTAAATGCAGTTGGTTTGGCTGCTATCAAAGTTGCCAATCATAAAGTAGCTGAGGCAAAAGTTGATTTTGATAAAATCATTGCTGATACAAAATCAAAAAATGCAGATGTATTGTTCCGTATTGCTGAAGCTTATGTAATGTTCTATGACGTAAACAACGGCGAAGAAGCAAACAAAGGAAACAATGACCCAGCTGAAGCTATTCGTTTGATTGATATGATTCCTGAAAAAACAAAAGTGAAGGAATTGACAGTTGAAATGAATACCGTTAAAGGAGATGCGTTCCTTATCAAGAACGATGGTGGTCCAGCGGTTTCTGCTTATGAGCAAGCTAACTTCAAAGAGAAAAGTGCTAAGTTATATACAAAAATTGGTGTAGTTTATCTTCGTGGTAAAAACTACCAATATGCTGTAAACTCTTACCAAAGTGCTATTGAAACTGACTCTAACTACGCTCCAATTTACAAGCGTTTTGGTGAATACTACAATATCTTCAACCGTTACAAAGACGCTTCTAAATATTACAGAAAGTATGTTAGTAAAGCTGAAGCTAGCCCAATGATTTTATTGAGTACTGCTAAATTATTATTCTTAGCAAAAGACTATACAGGTTCAATGGACTTTACTAGTCAAGCTGAAGCAGGTGGTGCAAAAGACAATGATATTTATCGTATGAAAGGTTATTCATTCATCGAATTGAACAAATGCCAAGAGGGTATCAACAACCTTGAGCAAATGGTAAAAGCTGGTGTAAAACCTTACTACTTAGATAACGTATATTTCGCAAAAGGTTATCAATGTTTGAACAACGACTCATTAGCAGTTCACTATTTTGAACAAGCGGCTCCGTTAGATACTAACAACAACCACCACTTGTCAATCTACTCGATTCGTTACAAGCAAAAGAGATACGCACATGCTGCTGACGCTGCATTCAAATCAATCGAATGGAAAGCTAACAAGAAATTGCAAGCTACTTCTGGTGACTGGTACAACGCTGCATTAGCATACTACTTTGCTGCTGCATATACGCCAAAAACAGATTCAGTAAACCGTGTTAGTTTGGCAATGAAAGGTGATACTGCTTTTGCTAAAGCTATTGGAATTAACGCTAAATGGCCTCCATTCTTCTTGTTCCGTGCACGTACAAATAACTTGATTGACTATAGTGGCGATAAGTGGTTATCTGTACCTTACTATGAGCAATATTTGACAGTAATTGATGCACTTAAAGCAGAAAACTCAACTACTTACAAAGAGAAGAAAGACGATACTTACGAAGCGCTTCGTTATTTGTCAGGTTACTACTTGACAGTATCTAAAGATACCGTAAAAGCTGAAGATGCTATCAAAAAAGCACTTGCTATCAAACCTGAAGATCCAGATGGTTTGAGATCAATGTTGCCAGGTGCAACTCCTGCAACTCCAGCTCCTAAAAAATAATTTTAGGTAAATTATTTAAACGAAGCCCTGCCATTTGGTGGGGCTTTGTTAATTTTGGGGGATTGCATTTTGTATAAAATCAGATTCAACCGACTATTCACACAATTATGTCATACGCATTGATTACAGGTGCCAGTAAAGGTATCGGAAAAGAAATTGCAGCAGAACTTGCTAGCAGAAAATACAATCTCCTATTGATAGCTCGCTCTGAAGAACTGCTTCAAAAAGTGGCTTCTGAACTAAAATCTCGTTATAAAGTAGAAGTTGATTACCTAGCGATTGATTTAGCTCAAATTGGGGTAGCTCAACAAGTATATGATTGGGTAAATGCCAAACAATACGAAGTGTCGGTGTTAGTAAATAACGCAGGATATGGCCTAGTAGGTCCATTAGGACATTATTCGATTGAAAAAAATCGCGATATGATGACCTTGAATATGCTTACTTTGACAGAAATGTGCCAAACATTTTTGCCTATGTTGAAGCGTCAATCTAAGTCATATATCATGAATATTGCTAGCTCAACAGCTTATCAGGCATTGCCTCACATGGCGATTTACGCAGCCACAAAGGTTTTTGTCCTCAATTTCACCAGAGCTTTAAAACATGAACTAGACGGTACTTCGGTTTCAGTAACGGCTATTAGCCCAGGTTCAACTGCTACTGATTTCAACGATAGAGCAGAGGTAGGAGAGAAAGCCTTGAAAGCAGCAGAAAAAGTAATGATGACGCCAACGGAAGTAGCACAAATCGCCGTAAAATCAATGTTTGATGGTTCTACTGAAGTTGTAACAGGGTTTATCAACAAATTGGGGGCTTTTATGGCTTGGTTAGCACCTAAATCAATTACCGAAAAAGTAGCAAAAGGTATTTACGAAAAATAAACAACACTATGGCAAAGCCTGAAATGAAAGACTTTAGTTTTGATGGAAATGGCAACTTATCTATCAAAAAACTTCCTACCAAAATCGAAGATTTGTATGTTGATGAGACTGACTATTTAGCTCAATTATCTGAACTACATAAGAAAATCGACAAGCTTCAATCGCGTATGTATGCGCATGGTAGGTATGGAATGGTAATTATATTTCAGGCTTTGGATGCCGCTGGAAAAGATGGCACTATCAAAGCGGTCTTTTCTGGAATCAATCCTGCGGGTATCGTAGTTCATAGTTTTAAACGACCTTCCGCTGAGGAACTCGACCATGATTTTATGTGGAGAAGTATGCTCAAAATGCCTCAAAGAGGGCAATTAGCCATCCATAATCGTTCGTATTATGAAGAGGTGTTGGTGGTAAAAGTTCATCCCTCGATTTTACTCGAAGGACAACGTTTACCTGAAGAACAAACCAAAAACTTGGAAAAAGTGTGGGAGGAACGTTATGATTCAATCAAACATTATGAAAAACATTTGCACCAGAATGGATTTGAGGTAGTCAAATTCTTTTTGAATGTTTCGAAAAAAGAACAAAGCAAACGTTTAATCGAACGAATCGAAGACCCCGATAAAAACTGGAAGTTTGAGGAGCAGGATGTCAAAGAAAGAGAGTTTTGGAAAGAATATCATGAGGCCTATCAAGAGCTAGTCGATCATACTGCAACCGAGCATTCGCCATGGTATGTGATTCCTGCTGATGATAAAAAGAATATGCGTTTGATGGTAGCGCAGGTCATTCATGACCGATTAAGCAAGCTGAAAATGGAATATCCTGCTAGTTCACCAGAGCGCCATGAGTTTTTACAAAGCTTGATAGCCACCATCAAAAAACAAGAAGCAGAAGATTAAAATATCATATTACCGAAGGTGCAGGATGTTTCTTGCACCTTTTTTAGCTTTAAAAGGGGGCATTTTAAAAGAAAATACAAACTGTTTCAGGAACATACCTAGAGTTTGCAAAAAAAGTAGGAACTTTGCACTATTGTCTAATCGTTTGATTATCGGCTCATATTGAGTCTACTAATATTTTATTTTTTTATGCGCATTAATTTCAAAGATATAATTCTTTTCGAAAACGACGACTTCATAGTTATAAATAAACCACCTTATATTTCATCTCTCGACGAGCGTCAGGCTGATAACTCACAGAGTATTTTGCGATTAGCAAAAGAATATTCTGATGATGCCCAACTAGCTCACCGACTTGATAAAGAAACATCTGGTATTTTGGCTATTGCTAAAAACCCTGCGGCATATCGTCATTTGTCAATGCAATTTGAACATCGTCAGGTCGCTAAACGCTACCACGCAGTAGCAAATGGTATCCATGATTTAGATATGATTTCGGTGTATTTGCCTATCGCCCAGAAGCGTGATGGTACTCAAGTGGTGATTGACCGTCAGAAAGGTAAAGAAGCCGAGACGATTTTTAACACTATCAAGGTATATCGCAAACATACCCTAATTGAATGTATGCCCATTACTGGTCGTATGCACCAAATTAGGATTCACTTGGCTTGTTTGAAAGCTCCAATTGTAAGCGATCCAACTTATGGAGGCGACACGCTATATCTCTCAGATTTGAAGAGAGGTTTTAACCTTAAAAAAAATACAGACGAACTTCCTTTAATGAAACGTGTGGCATTGCATGCACATTCGTTGACTTTTAATCTGATGGATGGCGAACGTATCACAGTCGAAGCGCCATACCCTAAAGATTTCGAGGTTTTGGTGAAACAGTTAGAGAAGTTTTCTTAATTTTGCGACGCTAAAATTTTGGTAAGGCTCCGTAGTTCAATGGATAGAATGTGGGTTTCCGGTACCTAAGATGCAGGTTCGATTCCTGCCGGGGCTACAAATAAAGACGTAATCATTTGATATGAAAAGTATTGAGTGGTTACGTTTTTTTTGTGAGAGTAATGAAATTAAAGCTGAAAAGATTGATTTATCCCGAATTTCGTGATGTAGTTAAATATAATCTATGCAACACCAGTATAGACTCAATTCTTTACGTCTATAACATGATTAATCCCGAATTTTAGAATTGGGCTTATTCCACAAGCTTTTGGGACACGACTATGTTAGATACGCCTTAGCTTAAGCCGCAATCATTGCGTTTCTACTGCTAGAAGATAAATTTTAAATTAATCAATAATTTGTTCAATCACTAAATTAAACTAAAGACCATTATTTGAGACTTAATCAATTGTGAGTGTAAAATTTGATAATTAAAAATTTACACTCACAATTCACAACTCATCATTCAGCACTAGTATTTATTTCCACTCCAAAATTACTTTTTCAATAATTGAACAAGCATCGTCCATTTGAGTTTCGGTAATAACCAATGGAGGGGCAAAGCGAATCTTGTTACCGTGTGTTGGTTTGGCTAATAATCCTTTTTCTTTAAAAGCCATACACAAGTTCCAAGCCGTTTCGCTTTCTTCTGTATCGTTAATTTCGATGGCATTTAACAAGCCTTTTCCTCTTACTTCAGTGATTAAGTCTGGGCGTTGGTTTTTGAGTTGAGTCATCCTTTCTCTGAAAAGCAGTCCCATCGCCTCAGCATTTTCGGCAAGTTTTTCATCTTTTACTACTTGTAAAGCTGCCATTGTTACGGCACATGCCAATGGATTACCACCATAAGTAGAGCCATGCTCGCCTGGCTTAATAGTCAACATGATTTCGTCACGACACAAAACCGCAGATACAGGATAGGTACCTCCCGATAGCGCCTTTCCTAATATCAAAATATCTGGTTGGAAGCCTTCATGATCACAAGCGAGACGTTTGCCTGTTCGGGCAATTCCCGTTTGAACTTCATCAGCAATGAACAGTACATTATGTTCACGACATAATTCAAAGGCTTTTTTGAGGTATCCTTCTTCTGGAACAACAACACCTGCTTCGCCTTGAATAGGCTCTACCATAAAGCTAGCTACATTTGGGTCTTTGAGGGCCTCAGCCAGTGCCTCTAAATCGTTGTAAGGAATGATTTCATAACCTGGCAACAAAGGACCGTAATCGTTATAACTCGAAGGATCAGTAGAGGCCGAGATAGCCGCAATTGTACGTCCCCAGAAATTACCCGATGCGTAAAGCGTTTTAGCCTGATTTTGTGGGATACCTTTTACTTTGTACGCCCATTTACGGGTCAATTTTAAGGCTGTTTCACCACCTTCTGCCCCTGAGTTCATCATCAATACTTTGTCATAACCAAAGTATTCACACAAATATTTTTCACAAAGTCCTAATTGGTTATTGTAAAAAGCACGAGAGGTAAGGGTTAATTTCTGTGCCTGCTCTATCATTGCTTGTACAATTTTTGGGTGACAGTGCCCTTGGTTTACAGCACTATAAGCCGAGAGAAAATCGAAATACGGGCGATTTTCTACATCCCAAACAAAAACACCTTGACCACGCTCCAATACTACAGGCATTGGGTGATAGTTATGAGCACCATAATGGTCTTCAAGCGTGATAGCAAATTCGGTGGCTGTTAGTTCTTCTGTGTATTTTTCTGAAATGTTCATTGTCGTAATTCTTTAAGGTAAAAAGGTTATCAGATAACAGTGTGTCTGTTAGTGTTGTCTTTTTACAAATGATTTTAAAATAAAGAAATGACAAAATCGACTACCGTTGAATCACAACATAGTCTTTTGCCTAAAGTATCAAAACTTTAGAAGAGTATTACACAGCAGAAAAAAGCCAGATGACGTAGATGAGTAACGTGGAAGATTCTAGTATTCGATGGATTTTACAGAAATGCCCATAAAGTGCGCTCGTCGTGAGAGGAGGGCACATTGCTTTTATGTTAGTTCGATATGTAAAATTGCTTGGCATGACTTTTACAAAAATACAATATTTTGAACATTTTGCTTAAACTATAGGTTGGAAAGTTGAAATCAAAAAACAGGTTATTAACGAATAAATCAATAAAAAGAACCACGAAGGAAACCTATTATTGTCTTGGACGCTGTTAACTTTGACCCTTGAATATGAAAAATGAAGAAAAGATAAAGGCTAATCGAGGATTGGAACCAGAGGATTATTACTTGAATGAACAGGGATTTATGGTATTTACGAAGGAATACCACCTGAAGAGAGGATATTGTTGTAAAAACGGCTGTAAACATTGTCCGTATGGGTTTAAGAGAAAGCCAATGTAAACAGAAACGGTATATTCCTATTCAATAGGAGTCCTCTCGAATTTTGGGATAATTTTAAATAGAGACCTCTTATACTTTCCCCAATAGGGTGCGACTTAAGTCGCACCCTATTGGGGAAAAAAAGCACTCAAATACTAGATATTTATTGACTATTAATCAAAAGAGGTGTTCGAAAATCAGATTTCGAACACCTCTTTGATATTATCTTTTAAAAAAATCTATTCTATGCTTTCTAGCTTCTTTACAAAAGCTCATAAATACCTGCTACACCTTGTCCACCACCAACACAAGCAGTTACCATACCATATTTTTGGTTACGACGACGCATTTCATTGAATAGTTGAACCGACAAACGAGCTCCTGTTGAACCTAGTGCGTGTCCTAAGGCAATAGCACCACCGTTTGGATTGAGTTTACTTGGGTCGATGTCCAAGGTACGAACTACAGCCAGCGCTTGAGCCGCAAAAGCTTCATTCAGTTCGATTTGGTCAATATCGTTTAACGACAAACCAGCTTGCTTAAGGGCTTTAGGTACTGCAAATACAGGGCCGATACCCATAATACGAGGTTCGCAACCCGCAGTGGCATACGACAGCATACGAGCAATAGGCTTCAGATTAAGCTCATTCACCATTTTTTCAGACATGACCATTACAAAAGCAGCGCCATCTGAAGTCTGAGAAGAGTTACCTGCCGTAACCGAACCACCTGCTGCAAAAACAGGTTTGAGTTTGCCAAGGGCTTCTACACTGGTATCTGCGCGAGGTCCTTCGTCTTTATTGAAGACCGATTCTTTCGTTTTCTTTTTGCCTGAATTAGCATCAAAAAAAGTTTCTTTGATGGTAATAGGTACAATTTCAGGGTCAAACAAACCAGCTTGTTGAGCCGCAATGGCTTTTTGATGCGAGGCATACGCAAAAGCATCTTGATCTTCACGACTGATATTATATTGATTAGCTACTTGCTCGGCTGTAAGTCCCATTCCGATGTAATAATCAGGCGTTTTCTGAGCAATATCAAAGTTGAGAGCCGTCTTATAGCCCATTACTGGTACCAATGACATAGACTCTACACCACCCGCAATGATACAATCGGCCATACCTGCTGAGATTTTAGCTGCAGCAATAGCGATAGCTTCTACACCTGAGCCACAATAGCGATTGATGGTAAAACCTGAAACTTCTTTAGGCAATGACAATAGCGCTACATAACGCCCAATTTGCATTCCTTGTTCGGCCTCTGGTACGGCATTGCCCACAATAACATCATCCACACGAACTGGGTCTAATTGTGGAAGAGTTGATAAAATATGTTTAATTACCTCGGCACCAAGTTCGTCAGGACGAGTGAATCTAAGTGTACCTTTTGGAGCTTTTCCTACTGCTGTACGATAGCCCGCAACGATATATGCATTCATGGTTTGATTCTGGATTTTGAATAAGAAAAATGAAATTAGGCAATAAGCTGTAGGCATTAAGCAAAAAAGGTATTCATGATTTTTTAGAAAAACGCTTATACTTTTAGCTTATGGCATATAGCTTAATGCCTATTACGGGTAAAAATAAGTTGAATTAATTGTTGAGATAAAATATTGTGAATTATGATTTTATATTCATAACTCACCACTCGCAATTCTACATTCATACTCCCTCTTAATTTCTAAGCGGTTTTCCTCCATTAAGAAGGCTTTGGATGCGCTCCAAGGTCTTACGCTCGCCTGAGAGTGATAAAAATGCCTCACGCTCAAGATCAAGAAGGTATTGCTCCGTTACATTTTGTGGATAACTCAAGTCTCCTCCGCAAATGGCATAAGCCAATTTGTTGGCAATCTTGGCATCGTGTTCAGAGATATATTTACCCATTAACATTGAGGTAATACCTGCTTTAAACAACGCGATACCTGCTTTTCCTTGAACTCTGATGTCGTTACGTTGTTTAGGTTGGGTATAACCAGCTTCTGCTAACTCTATGGCAGCATGTTTGGCATCGGCTATCAAACGACTGCGATTGAGCACAACCTCGTCGCCACGACGGAAATAGTTCATGTCAAATGCTTCATAACCCGAAGTACTTACTTTGGCTGTCGCAATGTTCATGAAGGCTGATTGCAAAATATTGAGCTCTGGGTCACCAGCTTTGTAGAGGTCAGAACAGCGTAGTGCCATTTCTTTGGTACCGCCACCCGCAGGAATTAAACCTACACCCACTTCTACAAGACCAATATAAGTTTCGGCTGCTGCTACCACACGGTCAGCGTGTAAGGTAATTTCGCAACCACCACCAAGTGCAAGCGTATGAGGTGCGACTACAACAGGAATCGACGAGTAACGAACGCGCATCATGGTCTGCTGGAATTGCGCAATCATGAGGTTTACTTCGTCAAACTCTTGTTCGACAGCATACATAAATAGCATGGCTAAGTTGGCACCTGCCGAAAATGCTTCGGTACTATCATTACCAATCACCAAACCACGGAAATCTTTTTCTGCTAGATTGATAGCTTTGTGAACGCCCTCAATAACTCCCGCTCCAAACGTATTCATTTTTGAGCGGAACTCTAAACCAAGAATTCCATCCCCTAAATCATAAATATGACTTTCGCCGTTTTTCCAAACGATACCATCTGAGAGGTTTTCAAGAATAATAAATGATTCTGTACCTGGGATAAGCTTGTAGCTTTTGCTTGGAATATCGTAGTAAAGACGCTTGCCACCCTCTTTTTTATAGAATGAGTTTACGCCACTTTCAATCATCTCATGAACCCATGAGGCAGGTTCCATGCCTTCGGCTTTCATGAGTTCTAGACCTTTTTGCAAACCTAGGGCGTCCCATGTTTCGAAAATGCCCATTTCCCAACCAAAACCTGCGCAAATGGCAGCATCGATGCGATATAGCTCGTCAGCAATTTCTGGAATGCGATAGGTAACATATCTAAAACCATCCAAAATGGTTTTACGATAAAACTCTCCAGCTTTGCCTTTATCTGCTAACAATACAGCAAAACGGTCTTTTAAAGCTAGAGATTTTGTTTTTTCGAAAACATCGAATTTTACTTTTTGAGAAGGTTCATATTCAAAAGTTTGAAGGTTTAAAGCCAAAATTTCTGACTTACCACCAGCACCTTTGATTTTCTTGTAAAAACCTTGACCCGTTTTGTCACCTAGCCATTTGTTTTCCTGAAGTTTTTTAATCATTTCTGGTAAAACAAAAGCATCTCTTGACTCGTCATGCGTGAGTGCCGCATATAGGTTGTTTGAAACGTTAATCGTAGTATCCAAGCCGACCAAGTCAGACAAACGGAAAGTTCCTGATTTAGGACGACCTACGACTACCGAAGTCAGCTTATCTACCTCCTCAACTGTCAAGCCCATTTCGGCCACTACTTGCATGGTTTTCATCATGCTGTAAACACCTACACGGTTGGCAATAAAAGCAGGGGTATCTTTACATAATACGGTAGTTTTTCCTAAAAATCTATCACCATAGTGCATCAAGAAGTCTACCACACTACTATCCGTCTGAGGTGTTGGAATTACTTCCAATAGCTTCAAATAGCGAGGAGGATTAAAGAAGTGCGTTCCGCAAAAATGTTTTTGGAAATCTTCAGAACGACCTTCTGCCATCAAATGAATCGGAATACCCGATGTATTTGAGGTAATTAGCGTGCCGGGCTTACGAAGAGCATCTACTTTTTCGAAAAGACTCTTTTTAATGGCTAAGTTTTCTACAATGACCTCAATCACCCAATCATAATTCTTGATTTCGGCGAGATTATCATCGAAGTTGCCAAGCTTGACACGGTTAGCAAATGCCGTAGAATAGAGTGCGGCAGGATTAGCTTTGAGCGTATTCTGAAATGCCTCATTGACAATACGATTACGTACCGCAGGCGATTCTAAAGTAAGACCTTTCGCTTTTTCAGCATCGTTGGGTTCACGAGGAACGATGTCTAACAAGAGCACCTCGCATCCAATATTGGCAAAGTGGCAGGCAATACGGCTTCCCATGATGCCTGACCCTAACACAGCTACTTTCTTGATTGAACGGTTCATTGTAATATGTTTATGAGATTTTGATTCGATAGGTAAAGTTAAAGAAAAATAAAATTGTTATGCAAGCATACTATTTTATTTTTTTCTTTGAATTGTTATATTTTATAAAAATGACCTTCAAATGCTTCCAAAAGCTCAAATGTTTGACAAAGCGAATATGATAAATGAGGACTGAATAAAATATATTTATAAAATAGCATTTGATAGTATATAAATAACTTTGTCCCTGTTCTCTTTTACTTTATGGATAATTTATAGCGATGATGTAAAAATATTGTTATGAAATATACATTTGGGCATAGGTTTTGTGACATATTTTATGGTTATTATTCATCGATAGGCTTACTCTGAAAAATCTCAAAAACATTTGAGCTAATACTCATCACTTCCACTTAACCCAACACTATTGTATATGAAGTTGAACTTTTTTAGTCGTCTGCTCAATACGTCCAAACTCCCTATCATTTTATTTGTGATTTACTTTATCAGTGGGCTTTTGGTTTATAAAGATTATGGTGTTTCGTATGATGAAGGCACTGAGCGTCATATCGGGATTATGAATATTATTCACGTAGCTCGACAATTGGCACCAAGTATGGCTTCGAAGGTGATTCCGCCTGATTTGAAAAATGCACCAGACATGGAGCATTATCGAGATAGAGACCATGGTGCGCTGTTTGCTTTTCCGATGGTAGTATTAGAAAAAGGGTTGGGCATCGACGACGAATTAGGAGTATATCGACTTTGGCATTTATCGACTTTTTTGATTTTTGCGCTATCCATTATTTTCTTGTATAAACTTCTTTCTGAAAGATTCCAGAAACAATATATCAGTTTGTTGGGGTGCTTTATCTATGTGTTTTCGCCCCGTTTTTTGGCAGAGTCATTCTATAACCCTAAAGATTTACCGCTGTTATCCCTTTTTGTAATTGCTGGTTATTTAGGGTTCAAAATTTTGAAAGGAACTAATTACAAGTATGCTATTGGGCTAGGTTTGGTTATGGGATTGGCTACGGCTTTGCGTATTGTAGGCATTTTTCTTCCACTGATTTTTGGAGGAGCAATAGTCTTAAAACATTTTTTTACACAAGAAAAAGACTTAATCCAAAAACTCAAAATGTTGGCAAGCATGCTTATCGTGTATTTGCTGACTTTTTACATTGCTTTCCCTTATTTGTGGACAAACCCCATCGGGCACTTTATTGAGGTATTCGAAAACCTGAGTAAATATCCATTGAATGCGCCAGTATTGTTTGAAGGTCAATATTATACCGCCCCTGATTTGCCTCGTTATTATGCTTTGATTTGGATTGTGATTACTACGCCAATTCCTTTTCTTTTGTTGGCATTGATAGGTGTTGTTGTAACCTTAAAACAATGGATAACAGAATATAGGAATCCACTTACGTACATCAATTTGTTTTTTCTAGGACTTTTTGTCGGCCCCATTTTAAGTGTTGTCGTATTAGATTCAACCTTGTATGATGGTTGGCGCCACTTGTATTTTACTTACGCTGGGTTTGTGTATCTTGCCACATTGGGAATTGTTACGATTGAAGACTTTCTGAAGGGATGGAAGCCTGCTGTAGCAGGAGGCTTTATCGGTTTGAATGTGTTGGTAGTGGTATATCTACTTGCTTGGATTGTGAAAAATCACCCCTATCAAAATGTATATTTTAATGTTTTGGCAGGAAATCATGTCGACAAAAAATTTGAGATGGATTATTGGGGTACTTCTTATAAGCAAGCATTAGACTATTTGAAAATACACAGTCAGAAAGGAGCAAAAGTCAAAATTAATGGAAATATTTGCGCTTCGTATAACTTGGGAAAAAGCGAAAAAGATGCACTAAAATTTGTGAGTGACATTAACCAAGCAGACTATTTTATTACAGAATATCGTCATTTTAATTTCAATCCTGATTTTTCTGCTTATTTAGTTCCTTCAAAAGAGGTATTCAACGTAGAAGTAGATGGAAATAAAGTGATTAGCATCTATCGTTTGAAATAAATTATCATAGGTGTTTCACAAAAAAGGCTGATGAACAAATTCATCAGCCTTTTTTGAAATACTCACCTTTGCTTTTTATTAAAAATTTACTTTTTCGTAAATGATATATTCTGGTCTGTTTTTGATTTCTTCAAACATATTACCCAAATATTCTCCTAAAACACCTATCGTAAGTAATTGAACACCTCCAAAGAAGATAACTGCAATCACTGTTGATGCCCAACCTGGCACTAAGGTTTCGGGCCTGAAAATAAGTCCTGTAAGAACCCAAACTCCTAAAGCTAATCCTACAATCAAGCTAAGACTTCCTAAACCCAGAGCGAGTTTGAGAGGTTTTTTACTGAAATACAACAAACTTGTAGAGGCAAATTTGAGCATTTTAGAAAGAGGATATTTTGTTTCTCCTGCAAATCTTTCTTCACGCACATACATGATTGGTACTTGCTTGAAACCAATCCATGAAATGAGTCCTCTAATATATTTGTTCTTTTCTGGAAAAGCTTTAAATGCTTCAATAACGTGCTTATCGATTAATCTAAAATCACCAGTATCCACAGGTAAAGGAGTATCTGATAGGAAATTGATGGTACGATAAAACATACGTGCCGTAATTTTTTTGAAGAACGTTTCACCCTTACGTTTTTCACGCATCCCATACACCACATTGGCATTTTGTTCGAGGTGCATTTTTATCATATCTGGAAACAACTCTGGAGGGTCTTGCAAATCGGCATCAATAATAATGGCTACATCGCCTGTACAAGCTTGGATCCCTGCGGTTACAGCAGGCTGGTGACCAAAGTTTCGAGAAAATCCAATAATTTTGACGTTAGCATCTTTCTGAGCAATTTCTTTCAGAATAGATAACGTACGATCACGACTGCCATCGTTGATAAAAATGATTTCATAGCCTTTATGCCCAAAAGATTGCATGGTTTTAGACACTCGCTCATAAGTGTACATAATCACCTGCTCCTCATTAAAACAAGGAATGATAATCGAAACAGTAAGGTTGTAATGTTCAGACATAAATCTTTAAAGTTCAAGTTGTGTGATAGGTAAAATACAGGGCAATGCTTTCGTTAAAGATGGTATGATATGTTATTAATAAATGTACAATAAAGAAGAGAATTAACCCATTTGAATAATCAGAAAATGGATAAATTTCACTGTTATTGTTTTCTTCCTTTGATAAATCTTTCTCTCCCAAACATATCCTTGATAATTTCTATCTCTACGAATCCTTTCTCTTCAAAAACTTGGGCTGTTTCCGCGCCTAAGTACTGGTTGATTTCTACTATAAAAAAACCATTGTTTGCCAAATTCAAAGAGGCATAATTGGCAATGGCTTTATAAAAAATCAAAGGATTGTCATTTTCTACAAAAAGTGCTAAATGTGGCTCATAGTCGAGTACATTAGCCTCCATTTCATCTTTTTCCCGATGTGTCACATAAGGTGGATTGCTTACAATTATATCAAAAAGTTGCTCTGATTTTTCGTGTTGGTAAGTCAAAATATCCTTCTGAACAAATTGAACACCTGCTTGGTGGCGTTCATTATTTTGCTTGGCAACGCTCAGTGCTTCTTCCGAAATATCATAAGCAATAACAGCGCCATTTTGTATTTCACAAGCAATTGTAATGGCAATACATCCTGTCCCAGTACCAATATCAAGTATAGTAGTTGGGTACCCTAAATTTTGGGCAAAGGTAACGATAGGTTCTATAAGTTCCTCAGTTTCGGGTCGAGGAATAAGAGTTGATGGACTAACGTGAAAAAGTCTTCCATAAAAATCACCAACGCCTAGTACATACTGTATTGGCTCGAAGGACTTGATACGAGCCACAAGTGGGGCAAAATCTATATTAATGTTTACAGGCTTGTCGACAAGTATGTCTGTTTTTGAAAGACCCACAAGTGTATCAAGCAAAAGATAGACCATGCTTTTTGCTTCGTTTTCTGAGTAAACTGCCGTAATTTCGGCTACCAAATCCGCAAATAGTTGCTTGGATGATTGAGTCATGGAGAATAATAAATTTTAAGCGATTGGATATAGGTTTTTTACTTTAGATAAAAGCAAAGATGTTTTTTATGTCGTTAGCCTATACGAGTGCTTTTCTTTTTCACTGATGAATATACAAAATTACAGAAATGTCGAAGAATAATCATGTTTTGAGCGATACTCAAATAAATGCCTTCATGCAACGTGCCCTTGACCTAGCCCAATTGGGAGCAGGAAATGTATCTCCGAACCCCATGGTAGGATGCGTAATTGTACATCAAGGAAAAATAATTGGCGAAGGTTGGCATCAACGCTATGGGCATTGGCATGCCGAAGTCAATGCGGTAGCAGATGTAAAAGACCAAAACCTTTTGCCCGAATCCGATGTGTTTGTGACGCTCGAACCTTGTTCGCATTTTGGTAAAACACCTCCTTGCGCCGATTTATTGGTCAAACATCAAGTACGTCGAGTGTATATCTGTAACGATGATCCCAACCCTTTGGTAGCAGGAAAAGGTATTCAGAAATTGAGAGATGCAGGAATTGAAGTCATATCGGGTGTTTTAGAAGAAAAAGGACGTGTGTTGAATCGCCGTTTTTTTACCTTTTTCGAAAAAAAACGACCTTATATTATTCTCAAATGGGCAGAATCGACCGATGGTAAAATAGCCTTACCCAATTTCCAAGCGGTTCAAATTTCCAATGCCTTATCCAGACGTTGGACACATCAATTGCGCTCGGAGGAGGATGCTATTATGGTGGGCACACGAACGGCACAATATGATAACCCTTCACTAAATACACGTTTTTGGACGGGTAAGAATCCGATAAGAGTGTTGATTGATAAACATTTACAAGTAGCGGAGGATTCGGCTATTTATGCAGGAACAACGCCTACAATTTGCTATAATTCCATTAAGTCAGAACAAAAAGGGCATATTTCTTATGTCCAAATGGAGGCAGAAAACTCTTGGCTTCCGATGATTTTAGATGATTTATACCAACGAAAAATTCAGTCGGTCATTGTCGAAGGAGGCACAGCATTACTACAATCCTGTATCGATGCTGGACTATGGGATGAAGCATATCGCTGGATTAGTCCGCAAGCAATAGGAGCGGGTATCATGGCACCAACACTAACAGAAGGCTTAATAGATAGAAAAGAAATAGGCGATAATAGTTTGTGGAGGTATTCGATTGAGCAATAAAATTGATTTCGGATGTGGGATTTTTGATTTCGGATTTAAACTTTTATACAATTCAATTCAAAATCAAAAATCCCCAATCCGAAATCGTATCTAGCTATTCCAAATCTCCCAAGCTTTTTCGGCTTGTCCATGTAGCATTTCTAGTCCGAAGTGAACACTACGCACGCCAGCTTCAGTACCTTTTTTCAAAAATAAAGTTTCGAGTGGGTTATACACAATATCATATAGTAAATGCTTTCCACTCAATAATTCGTAAGGAATAGCGGGGCAATTCTCTACTTTTGGATACATTCCTAGCGGTGTAGTATTGACAATAAATAAGTGCTCAGACATTACCTCTGGCGTAAGTTCTTCGTAGGTGATAGTATCACTTTCTTTGGTACGAGAAACTAGTTGCACCTCCAATCCCAAATCTTCTAAGGCGACAATAATGGCTTTAGCTGCGCCACCTTTTCCGAGTATTAATGCTTTTTTAGGTGCAATTTCATTGAAAGCATCCCATTTTTCAAGTGTCCATCTAAAGCCCCAGTAATCAGTATTAAAGCCCTTGATTTTTCCATTCTCCAAAAACTTGATGGTATTTACAGCACCAATTTTACTAGCCGCTGGATCTATTTCATCAAGATAAGCCATCACGTTTTGTTTGTGAGGAATCGTCACATTTAAGCCTTTTAGTTCCCCTGCATGTGATTGAAGTAATGCTGGAAAATCTTCAATATTTTCGAGCTCAAATTTCTCATACGTATGTGTCTGAGAAAGACCAATTTTTTCGAATTTCTCCGTAAAATATCCTTTTGAGAACGAATGCCCCAAAGGAAAACCAATAAGACCAAATAAATTTTTCATAGCGTAAAAATAAACAAAGAGGCAATAGTACGAAAACTTTTGCCTCTTTGATGAAATAATACTTTATATGATAAGAAGAAAACAAATGTGCCGTCTTCAATACATTACTTTTGACTGAATTGACTTTTTACGAAACCAATAACCATTGGCAATACTGAAATACCAACGATACCAAGTACTACTTTTTCGAAGTTGTGTTTTACCCACTCGTTGTTACCCAAGAAGTATCCCAACAAAGTAATAGAAGTTACCCATACGATAGCACCAACTACACAAAACGTAATGTATTTACCATATTTCATACTACCTGCACCCGCTACAAATGGCGCTACAGTACGTACAATTGGTACAAAACGAGCCATAATAACGGTTTGACCACCATTTTTTTCGTAAAACTCTTCTGTTTTAACGATGTGCTCACGTTTTAAGAAGAGAATTTTATCTTTTGATTTAACAAAGTCACTCAAATATTTTCCTACAAAATAATTTACGTTATCGCCCAAAAGCGCTGCACCAATCAACAATGGAATAACGAAAGTAATATCGATTTTACCACCTGTTGCAGGAGCTGCCAATACGCCAATCGCAAATAAAAGCGAATCGCCTGGTAATAAAGGCATAACTACCAAACCTGTTTCGGCAAATACAATTAGGAACAGCAAACCATAAGTAAGCGTACCGTTGTCGGTGATAAACTGCGTGAGGGCAGTTAAAGGATCTTTGAGAAGTTGTAATACAAATTGAATGATTTCCATTGTTTGGGAAGATTTACAATGTCCAAATGAGGCTTGGAGTAAATAGTGAAAGTAAACTACAAAAGTATAGAAGAGTAACCTTTGTACGGTATGATAGTGAGAATCTTAATCAAAAATTAAAAAAGAATGACTGAGCGAATGTTGTTTTCACTCAATCATTCTTTTTAGAAATACTAATTATTTTTTGTCCAAGAAGTGAGAGAAAGTATCGCCTCTCAAGCCTAAACGGATAGTTTCTAATGAAATAACTTCATGAGGAGCAATGTTACCAACGTTTACGTTAGCACCAACCAACTTCACAAACCAAACTTGTTGAGATTTTTGAGGAGCTTCCCAAATGATTTTTTCTTCAGGAATTTCTGTCAAAATTTCTTCTACCAAGCCCTGACGAACCTCGCCTGATGCACGGAACAACCCTACGTTTCCGCCTTCACGAGCTTCACCGATTACTTTCCAAGCACCTGCTTCCAACTCTGCTTTCATCAATTTGATCCATTTGTATGGAGGAATGATTTTAGCTTCGTCTTTAGAACCTACTTCCGAAAGAACAGTTACTTGTTTGGCTAAAGTTTGGATATACCCACATTTGTCATCTTGTTCCATTTCTAAAGAACCATCCGAAACCTCTGCGTATTCCATTCCATATTGGTCCAAAACACGACGGTATTCATCAAACTGACCTCTTACCACAAATGCTTCAAACAAAGTACCCCCAAAATACACTGGGATGCCTGCTGATTTATATAAAGCCAATTTATCTTTTAGGTTTGGTGTAACAAAAGAGGTTGCCCAACCCAACTTCACTATATCGGTATATCCAGAGCCAAGCTCCAAGAAATCTTCAACTTGTCTGAGACTAAGCCCTTTGTCCATTACCATTGTCAAACCTTTTTGACGTGGCTTTTCAGTTCTCTCAGGAATCTGGTTAAGTGGGTAATTCATATTTTTTGAAATTTCTGGGATTAAATATTTGGTTTTCAGAACAACAATGTTGTGCTTGTTGCACTTATTCAGAATAATTAATTCTTTTTGATTGAATAATGAGGTATTCCGAACGTGCAATTTTGCAAAATTAGAAATATCTTCCAAATGGCACAAACTACTATTTTACTAGATTGTCTTTAAATAATAATTGCATTTTATTAATGTGCTGTAAGTCAAATGTTTAATTTTTTTAAAAAAATGATTTTTCATAGATTTTTAAAAAAATATTATCAAAAAATTTGTTTACTAAACACTGTTTATTAGTTTTACGTTGTTATTAAAATGAAAGATGGTAAAATATTAATCTTTATAGGTTACCTATAACTTCATAAAAATAGAACTAGCTAATCTTAAATAGTTTAGATAAGTAAGAATTACCAAACTGTTAGAATTTTATCATTAAGTTTAGCTCAATCACATCTTAAGTTTGAATCAAAATCGAATAAGTACTTTTATCCTATAGTTTTAATAGTATTTAATACAAATATTACAAAATCTTCCGAATCTCAAGCCTTGAAAACAAAACCTTTTAATAATAATCATACAAACTCATGAAAAAGCTATTATTCATTCTTGCCACCTTGTTATATACTATACAAATTGTACAGGCTCAAAACCCCACAAAAGACGCGGTATTGGGGGAATGGTTATCAGAAAGTAAAGATGGAAAGGTCTTGATATTTAAGCAAGGGGATAAGTATTTTGGGAAACTTTCTTGGATAAAAGACGCTGCTAAAAAAGATGTAAACAATCCAGATGCATCGTTACGTAGTCAACCTTTATTAGGCTTAGTTATTTTGAAAAACTTCGAATTTACAGGAAAAGCATGGGAGGAGGGAAGTATTTATGATCCTAAAAATGGTAAAAGTTATTCATGCAATATGAAACTCAAGAAAGCTGATGAATTAGAAATCAGAGGGTTTGTTGGAGTATCTTTATTGGGACGCACTACTGTGTGGACAAAAGTGAAATAAGCTTGCTACCTGTTGGGAATGCCTGTACACTTTGCTTAAATTTGCTTGCATACTAAGATTGGTTTATAAGAAATGGGTATTTTAGAAAGAAAAGAACGCGAAAAACTTGAATTGAAACAGCGAATTTTGGAAGCTGCCAAAGAAATCTTTATCAAAGAAGGCTTTGATAAGGCTTCTATTCGAGCTATTGCGGACAAAATAGAGTATAGTCCAGCCACGATTTACCTGCACTATAAAGACAAAGATGAATTGTTTTATGCAGTGCACGAATTAGGTTTTGATAAATTATCAGAAATGACTCGTCCTGTCGAAGCCATCGAAGATGCCTTTGAGCAGTTGCGTATACGTGGATTAACCTATTTGAAATTTGCCTTCGAAAATCCTGAGTTATACGACTTGATGTTTATTAAGGATGCACCTATGCACGCCCTCAAAAAGCAAGAGGCTGGCTGGGATTGTGGAATGCACAATTTTGTGGCACTTCAAAAAAACTTGGCACTGTGTATTGAACAAGGCTCTGTTTTGCCTGCCGACATCGATGTATTGTCTATGTCAATCTGGTCTTATGTACACGGTTTGGTGTCACTAAATATCAGAGGACGATTTGATCCATTTTGTGAATTAAATCCAGAAATACAGCTTGAAAAGCTCATTGGGGAGTCGCTAGATTTTATGTTGAATCTTATTAAAAAGAAAAATGAGTAACAAACACGCATTAGAGGTTTTTAAGGAATATATTGGTACTCGTGTAGCAGAGAAAAGCATCTCACCTGTGGCTAAATTTCTGGACGGTATTTTGGTAGGAGTTCACGACCATGGTGTCGAAATAGAATACCAAGTCAAAGAAGAAATGGTAAACCCTGCTCGTATCTTGCATGGCGGTATTGCCGCAACAATGCTTGACGATATTATCGGTATGACTGTTTTTATGATGGGTAATGGTGTTTTTTATAGCACAGTCAACCTTTCGGTAGACTACCTTTTTAGCGCACGACTAGGCGAGACCGTTCGTGTGAAATCAAAGATTGTAAGAATGGGAAAGAAAATCGCTCATGCAGAAGGCGAAATTCGTAACCAAGATGATATTTTAATTGCAAAATGTACAACCAATTTGGTTGCAACAAGCAATACTATTAAATAGTTTTAGTTACTTTGTCTTTGAATCTTTGAAAGACCAGTAACTGACTGATTTTAAGGATTTACAAAGTGAATTAAGCAGTAAAGATTTAACAGTTTGCTTAAGCTGAAAAAATCTAAAAATCCCCTAGAAAGACCTGTGGGCAGTAAAATCTCCCACAGGTCTGACTTATGACAGCTTTCTGAAGTCAGCTTTGAGCAGTCGGCTCATATTGGTGTACTTTATAACAAGTGCTGATACCTAAAACCCGATAGCTCGGAGCTCATTCGGCATTGATTCCTCATGAATTAATGCTTTTTATTTACTCTTTTACTGAACAGTGTTTATAAAATTATAAATGTTTAATATGAAACCTATGAAGTATTATCTCTCCTTGGTGTGCTGTTGGCTCGCTTATGGAACTATGGCTCAATCAGAAGTACTCAATCAGTATGTACAAGAGGGATTACAAAATAGCCAAACGCTCAAGCAGCAACGTTTTCAGCTACAAAAAGCCATTTGGGCTTTGGATGAAGCCAAAAGTTTGTTCAAACCCTCGGTGAATTTCAATACGACTGTATCCTCTGCATTAGGTGGTCGTACAATTGATATTCCTGTGGGGGATTTGGTAAATCCTGTATATGCAACGCTCAATCGCTTGACAAATTCTAATGCTTTTCCACAAATTTCAAACGTGAGTGAGCAGTTGATTCCAAAGGATTTTTATGACATGCGATTCAAAACTTCGATGCCTTTGATTAATGCCGAACTTAAGTATAATCAAAGCATCAAAAAGGAACTGATTGGTTTGCAGCAATCCGAAACCAATGTCTATAAGCGTGAATTGGTCAAAGATATAAAAATAGCTTATTTCAATTATTTGAAAGCTACTGAGGCATTGAGTATTTATGAAAATGCTTTACGTCTGCTCCGTGAAAGTGAACGTGTCAACCAAGCTTTGATTCAAAATGGAATGGCCAACCCGACTGTTTCTATTCGTACAAAAAACGAAATTGCTAGTATAGAATCTGAAGTTGAAGCTGCCAAAGGAACACAGAAAAATGCAGCAGCGTATTTTAATTTCTTGTTAAACCGTGAGTTTACGCAGGAAATCAAGGTTGATTCAAGTTTCAAGAATGTTGTGATTCCTACTAAAATAGACTTAGCTCACCGAGAAGAAATCGACAAGCTCGAAACTAATTTGAGTATTAATAAGCAAATCTTAAAACTTAGCCAGTCTTACAATCAGCCCAAGATAGGAGCTTCTTTGGATTTAGGTTCACAAGGGCGTTTTGCTCAAATTGCCTCGGCAGATAAGAATTTTATTTCTCCCAATGCCTTTTTCTTGGTCGGAGTATCGATTGACTTGCCTGTATATTCTTCAGGAAGAAATCAGTTGAAAGTAAAACAAGCCGAAATGGACGTTGCCACCGCAGATACGCAACTACAGCAAGTCAAAAACCAGCTTGATTTGCAAAACACCTTAGCGCAAAACGCTTTGACAGCTGCCAAAGAAATTCATCAATCCAAAGCCAATCAGATAAGTTCGGCACAGCGCTATTATCGTGACATGATGCGCCGTTACAAAGAAGGTAATCTTAGTTTTATCGAGTTGCTGGATGCCCAAACACAATTGACTCGTACCCAATTACAGCAAGTGATAGCTCAATATGATGTTTGGCTCAAATGGGTAGAACTCGAACGCAGTGCTGCCGCTTTTGAGTTGAAATAGGTACAAAACAAGTAAAGCACTTGCATTATAGATAAAAGAAAATATAAAATCTCTTTAGCCTTGGGCTAATCAAAATCCTCTTGAAATATGTTGACTTCCTTTAAAAATAGCCTCATTCTAGGTCTAATCATAGCAACGGTATTTGCCTGTGGCAAAAAGAAAACCGACAAAAAAACAATTGCAGATAACGAAACTGTAGCCGTAAAATTAGTGGATGTTTCAAATGCTAATTCTACCGAACCTATCAAAGCTTCTGGTCTGATAAGCTCGTTACACGAAGCTCGTCTTTCTTTTAAAACGGGTGGAATAATCGAAAAAATCTTTGTAAAAGAAGGGCAAAATATTGTTAAAGGTCAATTATTAGCAACCCTCAATTTGACCGAAATCAATGCACAAGTGCAACAATCACAAGAGAATGTAAGTAAAATAGAAAGAGACTTAAAGCGTGTCAATGCGCTTTATCGTGATTCGGTAGCTACACTTGAGCAAGTCCAAAACCTTACAACAGCTTTGAGCGTAGCAAAACAAGGTTTACAAATAGCCCAATACAACCAAGGATATTCCAAAATTTATGCACCAACCAATGGCGTTGTTGTCAAAAAAATGATGAATGAAGGTGAATTGGCATCTTCAGGAAATACGGTACTTTTTGTGAATGCCGCAGGTGCTAACGATTGGGTGGTAAAAGTTGGTATTGCAGACAAAGACTGGACTCGTCTCAAACTAGGCAATAAAGCCGAAATCAGCCTCGACGCATTTCCTGACATGAAGTTTTTGGCAAATGTCACAACCCTCTCTCAAGGTGCCGACCAAGCTTCTGGTCTCTATCAAGCAGAATTAAAAATTAGTACTCAAGGCAAAAAAATGGCGACTGGCCTATTTGCCAAGGCTTTGATTTATCCTTCTATCAAATACCAATATGCGTCTGTTCCTGTTGATGCCATTATTGAAGGCAATGGTGACCAAGCTTTTGTATATGTTGTAGAAAACGGAAAAGCTAAAAGAGTTTCTCTGTCGATTGCTTATGTCAATAGTCAACAAGCATTTATTCGTGAGGGTTTGTCGGGAATAAGTCAAGTAGTAACAGATGGTTCGGCCTATCTGGTAGAAGGTACAAAAGTAAAAGTCGTAAAATAGGCTTTTACAACTAATCAATTTTACATAGACCTAAACGAGCATAACGTCACTGCAAAGCGACTGATGCCGACAACTCATCATATATGAAAATCGCAGAATTTTCCGTAAAAAATTACCAGTTTACCTTAGTGGTATTTCTGGCGGTATTATCAATCGGGCTATATTCCTTGTTGAACATGCCTCGTGGCGAAGACCCAGAGTTTGAATCTCCTCAATTTGGCGTTACAATTATCTATCCTGGAGCTACTCCCAACGACATGGAAGAGTTAGTTGCAGACCCTTTTGAAAAAAGAATTAACGAGCTAGACAACATTCAGCGCATAAGTACAGTCATACTAGATGGAGCGGCTGTATTTCAGATAGAGTATGATTTTGAACAAGATCCAGAAGAAAAATATCAGGAAGTGGTTCGCGAAGTAAATGCCATCAGAAAAGACCTCCCTGCTGAGATTCTGGATATTCGAGTTCAAAAGTTTAGACCAACCGATGTAAATATTTATCAGTTTGCACTCGTAAGTGAAAATGTGCCTTACGCCAAGCTGAAAGAATATGCAGATGATTTAGAAAAACAACTCGAAAAGGTAAAACCTCTGACTAATATCAAATCATGGGGTTTTCCAGCTCGTAAAGTAGCAGTTGAATTGAATTTGGAAAAAATGGCACACGACCATATTCCTGTCAATCAGGTGTTGGGAGCAATTCAATCTGAAAATGTCAATATTCCTGGAGGTAGTATCAATGTTTCTAGTAAAAAACTAAATGTAAAAACATCAGGTGCATATAACGACCTCGACGAAATTCAGAATACGATTGTGTACACCAACGGTACCAAAATCGTGTATCTTAAGGATATTGCTCAAGTAAAATTTGCTTACGAAGACGAAACACATATTACCAGTCTCAATGGTCACCGTTGTGTTTTTGTCACAGCATGCCAAAAGCAAGGACAGAATATTATTGGTATTAGAAAGATAGTTGAACCAATAGTTGAAAAATACAAAGCACAACTTCCTCCAAGTGTCGATGTTGTAAAAGTATTTGACCAAGCCGAATCAGTAGATAATCGTCTTACGCGTTTTGCTAAAGATTTCGGAATAGCGATTTTGTTAGTATTGATTACGCTATTGCCTTTAGGTACACGTGCAAGTATTGTCGTAATGATTTCAATCCCACTCTCGTTGGCGATAGGTCTAACATTACTCAATGTATTTGGTTATACCATTAACCAGTTGTCAATTGTCGGGATGATAGTTGCTTTGGGGATTTTGGTAGACGACTCTATCGTAGTGGTCGAAAACATCGAACGCTTCATGCGAATGGGCTTCAAACGTAAGCAGGCGGCTATCGATGCTACAAAACAAATCGGATTAGCTGTAGTAGGATGTACTGTATTGCTGTGTTTTGCCTTTTTGCCAATTGCCAATTTGCCAGAGGCCGCTGGTAAATTTATCCGAAGTTTACCTATGGCTGTAATATTTACGGTATTGGCATCGATGATTGTGTCATTGACAATTGTGCCGTTTTTATCGTCTGTGTTATTGACCGAAAATCATAATCCAGAAGGGAATATGATTTTGAGAGGAATGAAAAAAATCATTTCGGCTACTTATGGACGCTTGATGGATTGGTGTCTCAAACATCCAAAAACTACCTTGGTAGGAGCATTAGGGATATTTGTAGGTGTGATGATGATGGCTAAATTATTCTTAGGTTTTTCTCTTTTCCCAACTTCCGAAAAACCGATGTTTTTAGTAAATATCGAAACGCCAGTCGGAACAAATATGGCTGCCACGACCAAAGTAGTGAAGTATGTGGAGGAGAAATTGAAGAAGGTGCCTGAAATTAAAAACTTTGCTTCAAATGTCGGTCGTGTTAATCCTCGTATCTATTACAACACAGTAGAAAGAGGTCAGTCAGAAAACCGAGCACAAATATTTGTCTTGCTCGAAGATATGGAAACTTCTGAGAAAAAGGCTTTAATTGATGACTTGCGTGGCAATATGGGAGTGTATCCAAATGCCAAAATTGAGGTAAAAGATTTTGAGCAAGGTCCACCATTAGAAGCACCGATTGCTTATCGAATCTTTGGAGAAAATTTGGATACCTTAAGAAATGTAGCTTTCAAAATTGAGAAAATTCTAGCAAGTCACCCAGGAGCAATCTATGTTAATAACCCACTGAAAGTCCAACCAACGGATATTCGTGTGGTAGTCAATAAAGAAAAAGCTGGCTTGATGAGTGTGAGCTCAGCCGAAATCGACCGAGTGGTACGTTTAGGAATAGCAGGATTAAATGTGGGTACCTACCGTGAAGATGGCGAAAAAGATGGTTATAACATCAACGTGTCGATTCCAAGAACGGGTGTACAACAAGATTTAGACGTCTTTAATCGTTTGTATGTCAACAATGCTTTAGGGACTGCTATTCCGCTTAAACAATTGGTAGATATTAAGTTAGAAACCTCTCAGAATCAGATTTTGCACTTTGACAAAGAACGATATGTGACAGTTTCGACCTTTTTAAAATCAGGCTATAATACAGCACAAGTAAACCAAGAATTAATAAAGCAATTAAATGCTTTTAAGTTTCCGAAAGGATTTTCGTACAGAGTAGCAGGAGAGGCCGAAAATGCAGAAAAATCTTTTGGAGGAATAGGGGTGATAGTTTTGATAACTGTCTTCGGAATGATAGCCATCCTAATTTTGGAGTTCCGCAATTTCAAATCGACCCTGATTGTATTGTCAGTAATTCCATTGGGCATTGTTGGAGCTATCTTGATGCTATTACTTTGGGGCGAAACTTTATCATTTACGGCTGTTATTGGTTTTATCGCACTGGTGGGAATTGAAGTCAAGAACTCTTTACTATTGGTAGATTTTACCAACCAACTTCGAGAGGAAGGGTTTGGACTTGAGGAGGCAATTCGAGAAGCAGGCGAAGTGAGATTTGTTCCTATTGTGCTAACATCACTTACGGCAATAGGGGGCTTAGTACCACTAGTTATCGAATATTCAGAGCTGTACTCTCCATTAGCCTTGGTGCTGATAGGTGGAATTATCAGTTCAACATTACTTGCTCGTTTGGTTACACCTGTTATGTATAAGTTACTTCCACCAACGATTATTCCGGTCAAAGAAACGATACAAAACTAGGTTTTAGAAGAGCAAATTACCTGAAAATAGTTTTTAATATTTTTTAATAAATCATGAGAAGAATCTTTAAATAGTTCAAGAATACTCTGTAAGCATAATATTTAAGAATTTTTATAGATTTTTCTCATTTTTTCTAAAAAAAACTTAAAATTCGGGCACTATTATTCAAAAAAGCTCGTTAACCTAGCATAACAATCGTCAAAATATATATAAATCAAGAAACCGATGAGATTCAGCACAGAAACATTGACAAAGTTCTTATCTCGGAATTTTTATATTAGCCCGAGGTTGATAGCTCCTCAAAAACGCTTTTATGCCGATTTGGGAATGAACTCATTAGAGTTCCTAGAAGTAGTAGCTTATTTAGAAAATACGTATGGTATTACATTACCAGATCAGGAGATAGATAGAGTACAGACTGTAGAAGAATTGGCTTCTTTGATGGAAGCTAATTTAGTAGCTGTACGTGCGTAAAGGCAACGATTTTTGGTATGTTAAAGGTTCAAACACATTAGTTTGAGCCTTTTTTTATGCCTTTTTGAGTAAATATCCCTCGGCTTTTATCTTATCTTTGTATCGTAACCAAAAAACAATTATTAAGTATGTCTAGACAAAATATCTTAACGGGCTCGCCGTGGGAAGACAAAATGGGCTATTGCCGTGCCGTAAGAATCGGAAACATTGTAGAAGTATCAGGAACTGTAGCTATTGTAGATGGTGAAAAAGTAAAGGCTGACGATGCTTATGCACAAACGTTGAATATCTTAGAACGTATCGCAAAAGTGTTAGAAGAGGCTGGTGTTTCAACAAAAGATGTAGTGAGAACTCGTATTTTCACAACAGATATTACCAAATTTGATGATATTGCTCGTGCTCATGGCGCTTATTTCGGCGAAATCAAACCAACAACGGGTATCTATGAGATTTCTAAATTAGTATCTCCAGATTATTTGGTTGAAATTGAATTTACAGCAATCGCTCAATAAAAATATTAGCGTAAGAAGAAAGAATCATAAAGTGTCCAATATACGCTTAGAAGAGAAAGTCAGTGGATTTGTCCACTGGCTTTTTTTGTTGGAATAGCTCCATGATAAAGGCTAAAACCTTAAAAATCAAAAAGCCTTGCTAGGAATACTAACAAGGCTTTTTTGTGATTGATATTAGTAAAACGCCAGAGGAGGTGAAATAGTTTACAGATTGAAAAATAGTTGAATTATTTTTCATATTTATTTAAGGTATTCAGAATAAATAATGAGAGAATAATTTTAGTTAGGATTAGAAACTCATTTTAAAAAGTTTCCCAGAATCATCCTTATCATTCAGTTCTAAGATAATGTTTTCAGATAAATCTATACTAGCAGGGATATTGTCTTTGATAGCAGAAAAAATATATTGAATATCGTGCTTTTTACAAATTTCACTCACTATTTCGATTAGGCGAGTCTTTACTCCATTGTCATCACCTGAAATGACATCATCATGATAGACGAAACGAAAATGTGACTGCTTAGTATAATTTATTAAAATGGCTAAATCAAAGGCTACGCAAAGAATCTTATAATAAGTTGCTCCCTCATCTTTTGCTGAGTTAGGAAAATCTGGGTTGAAGTCAATATTATAATTGGAATTAGGGCTTATTTTTATTAAAGCATTTTCATTTAGCACTTGTTTAACTATTTCAGCAAAGGTCTTTCTAATACTCATGTACAGAGTACAATTTGCAGTATTGTCAATGATTTCCTTTAATTGATCTTTGATTGTCTGTAATTCATGCTTTTGCTTATGACTAATTTCTTCTTTCTTTTTTTCTATTTCTCTAATAGCCTCTAATTGTGCTTGATATCTAGACAATTCCCTTTCAATTTCTATCATTTTTTTCTGATATACTGCATACTTTTTAAAGAGAGATGTGTCTTGGATCAAATCTCTGAATTGTTCTCGTTGTTTATTTAGTGCAATGAGTTTGGTATTTATTTGTTTTTCAGCTTCTTGTTTTTCTGTTAGTGTTTGTCTGATTTGTTTGTTTCGTTCTTGTGTAATTTGATGATTAAATTCTATTAGTTGTTCATAAGACTTTGATAATTTTTCTGGAAAATGTAGCTCAACCTCATCAAAAATATTTTTAATTTTTTTGATGTCGAAAGAAAACTCATTACGGATAGAATCATTTAATTTTTTAATATCGTATTCGACATTATAGAGTCGAGTATTTAATTCAGCTATTTCTTCTTCTATATTACCTACTAAATTTTGAATTGTATCCTTATCTTGCTTATAAAAATTTAAACTTTCTAATTCTTTGATTAATACATCTCTATCAATTTCTACATTTTGAATTTTACCAACAATCGCATCTTTGTCCTCTGACTTTATACCAAAATCTTTCTCTTGTATTTTTATCGTTTTTGCATCGTCTTTTATATTTTCTTCTAGCTCATACTTGTCCCTTAATATTTGTCCATTAAATCCTAAAAGGCTGAATAGTAAAGGCTTCCAATCTTTGTCTTTATTTTTTGAAAATTTTCTTAACTGGAAAATAGTATTCATTTTAGGCTCATAATCACCTTGAGTGCGCAAAGAATAATTTACCAAACGACGATAACTTTCATTATTTGACTTACAGAAATCAAAATTCAACCGCTCATTTAGATACTCTTTTGCTTTATCAAATGAAAGCGTTAAATCAAAATTTTCATAATAAATAAAATCGGTTGACCGAGCCTCATTTAGCTTAAATGAGATTTTAGTAGGAGTATCAACCGTTCTTTTGATGGTAAGATATTTGCCATTATTTAGTAAAATTTCTAAATAGAACTCATATCCTTTAAATTTCTCTTTACTACTATCTTTGTAAAAAAAGAATTTTTTGGAGTCTATGCCTTTTAAGAGTAAAAAATCAATTAGTTCTCCAAGTTTTGATTTTCCGAGATTATGTTGTTTCGAATCCTCTTTTTTTCCTTTGACATCACCAATAACAGCATTTAAACCTCCTTTGTCTAAAATAAAGAAGGTGTTGTGAAACGGCTTATTGCTATATATCTTACTGAGTTTCATTTAATCAAAATTTAGTTGAAATACATCCAACTCTGGCAAATAGTGTAATTTACCCAATAGAAATAGAAAGTTTAACGAATAGGGAAATACTTCTTTTGCATTTTTACCAAGAGCATTTGTAGTCATATTCAACAACTCATCGTATGTTAACAAGTTGTGTGTTTTTAGTTTATCAATTATCAATGCACTGACATTAATTACTGATAAATCTAAATTGAGATATTTGTGGGGTGTTATCATCTGTTTCGACCTATATCACATTGATAATACATGAAATGAAAAAATGCTGGAATCGTATTGCGATATTTTTTAAGCTTATCAGGCTCTTTTTCCATAAGATAGTTCGTTAGAAAACTAAATATCTTTTTAAAATCGTCAAATTGCTCTCTATTAGCTTCTATGATTCTTTTCAAATCTGAAGAAGTTTCTTCGTAATACTGAGCATATTCTACGTTAATCGGATTCTGTAAAAAGGCTAAAATTTGGTTTTCGTAGCGGTCTAAATCTGGTAAAATGATGTTTTCGTAATAGGCATTATCTAAGTTATTAATTTGATTTTTTTCCTCAATGCTTGGTCTATCTAATGTCGAGCTACTTGTGGTGGTTCTAAGAATAGTATCATGAAAAATAACAATTAACTCTTTTATATCCTTGTCATAAAACTCAAATGGCATGGTAAATCTATCTAAGCCAAATTGCTTGACAATCTCTTTATTTTGTGACAAGAACCTATGTAGAGTGTCTTTTCCAATAATGTCAACATTTGTAAGACCAGTTTGGTCTTTAATATATTGTCTTGCCTCTTCTCGACTTTCTGTTTCTTTTCTATTAGTAAAAAGTAAATAATTATCAATTTCTCCCTTCGATTTCAATACCTTAACTTTTGGAACTTCTTTTTCTACTAGACCAGTTTTATTTCCAAAAAATTTATTATCTGAGCAACTCGCTTGATAGTCTGTTGTGTGCTTTACTTGAATGATAAACTTCCCTTTCCATTGCTCCGTTTTAGAGGGATAAGCATTAGCTACTCCTTCAAAACGGCCATCTCTTCCACCATCTTTACCTTTAGAAAAGCTGACAAATCCTATACCAAGAACGTTTTGGCAAAGCATATTAATGAGACTTTCAAAGTCATCTTCGGATAGGTTTTCTAATCTATAATCCATAATGAAGAAATGTAAAAGATAAGTGTATACTTTATATTAATATGATAAATAGTAAACTGTTTATACCTTTACAAAGGTACATACTTAGGCTATTAAAAGTAAAATTATAAATATATTTCAATCAGGATTATTCTGTCAAAGTAATATTCTAAGTTTGTAACTGTAGAGTTAACTATAGTATTCATGGTTTGAGAAATTAGTAACTTATTTAGAATATGAAACAACAAACCATCTACGAAGTAGCTGTCATCTCGATTGGCTCGCTCAATACAGTTCGAACAAAAGAACCTGTATTAAATTATTTCTCGAACCTTCAAAAATGCCTCGATCATTTGTTGGGAGCTTTGGCTGTGCATGGTTGGGAAAGCAAAATGAATTATACTGCCGTGTATCGGAATCTAAAAGCAAAAGGGAAGTACGTTGCAGAATTTAGCTTTGCAGGAAATAAAATTTTTAAAATTGTAATCACAGCCCGAACAATCAATCCTTCGATAAGCACTTTGGGAATAGAGGATAAGCCTGATAGTAAGAAGTAGAAAACAGTGCGGAAACACTCAAATGAATATAAAATAAAAAAGCCTTGCTATATTGTTAGCAAGGCTTTTTTGTGGTTGATAATAGATAAACGTCTATTAAGGTCAAATAGTTTACGTGTTGAAAAATAGTTAAATTATTTTTCAAAAAATATAAAATTTATTTTCAGAGCGTAATTTTCTTAAAATTTAGCTAAAAAAACGCCCCTCTTAACAATTTAAGAGAGGCGTTTTTGCCTAATGCCTAGAGCTTATAGCCTAAAGCCTATTAATACTTAATTATAGTTTTGTTGGGCTTCTGCCAACAGTCTTTCTTTGTTGATTGGGACAACGCCAACAGATTCACATACAAGTCCACCTCCTAAATTTGATAGACCTGCTACCAATTCTGGAGACAAATTGAGTGCTACACAGCAAGCTGCAATTGAAATTACGGTATCACCTGCACCCGAAACGTCTGCAATTTGTCGAATATGGGCAGGGATATGTTTTTCTTCGTCTTTGAAATTGATAAATACGCCTTGTTCTGAAAGTGTAACAAAGGCACCTTTTACTTCAAGGGTTTCGATAAGCATATTGACCGCCATTGCTAGTTCAACTGGGTCTTTTGAGTCAAATTGAATATTGAGACCTTCTTTGAGTTCTTTCAAGTTTGGCTTGAATAAGGTAGCATTTTGGTAGTTTAGAAAGTTACGTTTCTTGGGGTCTACCACAGTTGGGATATGGTGTTCTTGGGCAAAATCAATTACTTCGGCAATGAGTTCTTTTGATAAAACGCCTTTGTCATAATCTTCAAAAATAATCACTTGCGCATCTAATGCCAAAGCTTTGATTTTGTCTAAGAGCAAAGTGCGTTCATTTTCAGAAATCAATTTATCAGTTTCGGTATCTACACGAACAATCTGCTGTGTGCCTGCGATAATTCGTTCTTTTACCGTAGTAATGCGCTCTTCAGACTGTAGAATACCTTCGGTAGATAACTCTTTTTCTGCTAATAAATCCAATAGGGCATTGCCATAGGAATCTTTTCCGATGACCGAACAAATAATAGCTTTAGCGCCAAGTGCCTGAACGTTCATCACTACATTGCCAGCACCACCCAAACGCATTTCTCTTTGTTTTACATTTACTACTGGTACTGGAGCTTCAGGAGAGATACGTTCTACTTTACCCCAGGTATAAGCATCAATCATCAAATCGCCTATGATAAGAACTTTTAGTTGATTGAAACCTTCAAAAATTTGCTCAATTGTCATCGTCTATATAAAATATGTCCCCTGTCAGCCCAGTCCAAAATATTATTGGGTTGACAGGGGATTAAATGAATTGCAAAATTAAGATTTTTATGGATTATCCTCCAATGGTTGTCATGGATTCAGTAACAAGCTTTGTTCTGCGACTCTCGGCTTCGAAGCCATCTTTGGCTCTTTGTTGAAAAGTATTGATAAAAATGCCTTTCAATTCTTCGTTGCTAATTCCCGAACGAATCAAATCCCGAATACTTAATACACCTTCGTCGTACAAACAGGTTTTTAATTCGCCTTGTGCAGTCATTCTGATACGATTGCAAGTGCCACAGAAGGTTCTTGAAAACGCTGCAATAACGCCAATATTGCCCTTGAAACCTGGGACATGGTAGTTATAGGAAGTAGAATGTGGAGCATCCTCAATTTTGCTTAGACTTGGATAGGAACCTCGGATTGTTTCTAAAATTCGATGAATATTCCAATGAAGCACAGGATAATGCGAGCCTTCGCCATTAAAAGGCATTTCTTCGATAAAACGAACCGATATAGGGTAATGCTCAGTAAGGGCGACTAAAGGTAAAATATCATCTGTATTTTTTCCATCCATTACTACAGCATTGATTTTTACGTCAAAACCTGCGTCCAGTAAATCAAAAAGCGTTTGATATACCTTCGAAAATTCATCACGACGGGTAATTTCAAAAAAACGTTGCGCATCTAATGTATCCAAACTTAAATTCACAGAACGAATCCCAATTTCTTTCATCTGTTTGAGATACTGTCCCGTCAAAACGCCATTGGTAGTAATGTTCAGTTCATCGATTCCTTGAATGTCGGCAAGGCGATACAAAAAATCAACAAGGTTATTACGTACAAAGGGTTCTCCACCTGTAATACGTACTTTGTGTACCCCCAATTCGGCTAATACTCCCACAATCCGAAGCATTTCCTCATAGCTGAGTAATTTGGATTTATGAAGGTACTTGATACCTTCTTCGGGCATACAATAGAAACAGCGCAAATTGCATCGGTCAGTGACAGCCAGCCTCAAATAAGTAATCGGTCGACCGTGATTGTCATAAATCACTGGGCGATTATCGGGAGTTGTTATGGATGGATTAATTGTCACGAATACGAATGGTATGGTATTTTGGGTAAATCTCTACTTGAAGTCTATAAAGTATTGATTTACTTCGTTATATTAGCAATCAAAATATAGGAAAAATTGTTCAAAAAGTAACGCTTATATTTATCGCTAGTAGTATATCTGCAAGCAATAAAACAAATATACTATTGAATCCTAGAATCAAAAATTTAACCTAATGAAATATACAATTGCCTTGTTTGGCATCACCAAAGAAATTGTTGGCAGCAGCTCGACTACCCTGGAGGTAGCAGATATGTTGACAACCGATGATTTGTTGGCCTTGCTCAGAGCTGAATATCCTAAGTTGGGAGCTATTCGCTCGCTTTTGTTGGCTGTTAATAATGAATATGCTGAGCAGGGTTTAGCTCTATCAGAAAAAGATGAAATTGCGCTAATACCTCCAGTGAGCGGAGGGTAGCATGACAGCATTAGTGTTTAAATCGGCTTTCGGTAGCTATGAGATCAATGTTTTATAACAAAACTTATTACAAAATACCGAAAGCTAATTGCTATCTTAACTTTATTCTTCAAACTGATTAGCTAATTTACTAGCCTCTGCTTTCTGCGAATCAAATCTATACAGATAAGGTGCCTTGTGCGCACCACCTCCCCATTTTTTGTCTAATCTTTCTAATATTCCTAAGCTAAGCATTTTGCGTTGGAAATTTGCTCTCAGTAGTTTTTTGTTCAAAATAGTCTCATAAAGACTTTGTAACTCTCCCATGGTGAAGGTTTCGGGCATGAGATTAAATACTGCTAGTTTATGGTCTAAAAACAAGCGTAATGATTCGAGTGCTTTGAGTAAAATTTCACGGTGGTCAAAAGCTATTGTTTCGGGCAAATCATAAATATCGAACCAGCCACTTTCCTCAAGGTTGAGATGGGAATGAGGTTGTATTTTTGTAAAATCTACCAGAGCGTAATACCCTACAGTAATATGACGATTAAACAAAAAGTGGCCGCTTGGAAGATCTACATCATTTTTTTGCATGATGAGCCGATGCTCTTCTGGATTTACTCTTTTAGGGTTGCCAAATACATAAAATTGCTCCAAGTAAGTATCTTCAATTCCTGTACGATGGTCCAAAATTCTACTAGCTGCTTCATCCAAACTTTCTTCTTTATAAATAAATCCTCCTGGGAGAGAATATATGTCAGTATTACCAAATTTGATTAATAATACCTTTAACTGGTTTTCGTGAAAACCAAAAATTACGCAATCAATTGATATACCTGGTAAAAAATCTTGTTCAGGGTTGATGAGGTCTTTATATTCTGTTGTATGCTCCATAAAATTAATTTTGTTCAAATTTAAAAAAGAATTGTAATATTAGAATAAAACAATTAATATTGTATCTAGTTGATACAATAGTTTTTCATATTTTTTACCTTACTTAAAAAATCATCGATGAGAGCATTTATTTTATTAGGTAAAATTAATCCATCTCAACAGGTTGAAAATTTTGATTGCATTGAGCAATAGGGCGGAGGCTTGGTAAAGTGAGGTTGAATAAATTCAATCTTTATTTACATCATAGAAATATAAAGATTTGAATAAAAAGATGATTTTTTGGTATATAGTCGGGCTAAAAATAACTGAAAAAAGCCAAGTTTGCCAAAATCTTTCATAAAAAGCTTGTCACATTATCTATCTATCCAATTTATATTAATACATACCCCACTTATGCTGTTAAGACGAGGTGGGTTTTTTTCCAAAAACACTCAGTACAACTTAAAACGATATATGGGAATTTTGTAGTTATCCCCAAAACAAAACGGCTCGTTGCAATTTTGCAACGAGCCGTTTTGTTTTTATTCTCAAGAAAATCTAAAAATCCTCATCTAATGAGAAAGACATAGTTTCTTTCTCCGACATAACACCTGCTTTTTGATACTCAGCAACACGTTTTTCGAAGAAGTTTGTTTTGCCTTGTAACGAAATCATTTCCATGAAGTCGAATGGGTTAGTTGCGTTGTAAACTTTTGGACAACCCAAAGCAACTAGCAAACGGTCGGCTACAAACTCGATATACTGGCACATCAAGTTGGCATTCATACCAATTAATGATACAGGAAGAGAATCTGTTACAAATTCTTTTTCGATTGTTACGGCATCTGTAATAATGGCAGTCACTCTTGACTGTGGCAATTGATTTTTGATGTGATCTGCGTAAAGCAAACAAGCAAAATCACAGTGCAAACCTTCATCACGAGAAATAAGCTCGTTTGAGAATGCAAGACCTGGCATCAAACCACGTTTTTTCAACCAGAAAATCGAGCAAAAACTACCTGAGAAGAAAATACCTTCTACCGCAGCAAAAGCAATAAGGCGTTCTACGAAGTTGTCGCTACCAATCCAACGCAAAGCCCATTCTGCTTTCTTCTGTACACAATCGATAGTTTCGATGGCACGAAGCATACGGTCTTTTTCAGTAGGATTTTTAATGTAAGTGTCAATAAGCAATGAGTAAGTTTCTGAGTGGATATTTTCCATCATAACTTGGAAACCATAGAAACATTTGGCCTCAGCATATTGTACTTCCGAAAGAAAGTTTACAGCAAGGTTTTCGTTTACGATACCATCCGATGCCGCAAAGAAGGCCAATACATGCGAAATAAAGTGCTTTTCATCGGCTGTAAGCTTGTTTTCCCAGTCGTTTAAGTCTTGAGAAAGGTCAATTTCTTCAGCTGTCCAGAAAGAAGCTTCCGCTTTTTTATAAAATTGCCAAATGTCATTGTGTTTAATTGGAAATAACACAAAACGGTTTGGGTCTTCTTGAAGTAAGGGTTCAATAATTGCTGCCTGTGACATGGTCGTATGGTATAAGTTGCTAGTTATCTAAAAATAAAGGGATTATTCAAATTTGGGTCTAAGGCATAATTTTAAAGCGCGCTTGCCTAGGATAAATTTAAACGTTTTTGGCTTAGAAATCATTAAAGTTGACAAAAATAAACTTCGCTATTTTTCTTCCTATCTCTTTAGTCTCAATAGTGAAAATATATTCCTTTGAGACTACAATTTGTTAGCTAAAATTGTTTCTTGTTCTTCAGAAATTCTTCCCAAAGATAGGGATAGTTTGGCATAAAATGCTGCTGTTTTTTATCATGTTTTTTTTAAATAAAACATCCGTTTGGTTGTAACTGTTTGATTTTTAAATATTTGAAACGAAAGTTTTGTCGATATTTTTTTGACTATTCTGATTGAACGGATACTTGGTGAGTAGCATCAATTTTTAGCCAAAGTATAGATCCTAGTATCAATAAACCGCCAATCATCAGCACAGGAAAGTAGTACCCGAAAGTCGTTGCCAGATACCCAAAAGATACAGTATTGATATAGGCTCCAATCAAACCTGCTGAGTTCATTGCTCCTGATACTGTACCGCTTTGTTTGCCACCTATATCCATGGCTACTGCCCATGCTACTGGTGCGTTGACGTCCATGGTGGCAAGCCCTAACGACAAAAGTACAACGGCCAAAGTATCGTTTTGGCTAAGTGAGGCAGTTATGAGACAGATACCCGAAAGACCAAGCCCAATCATTGGGACAATGCGACGACCCCATTTTTTACCATATTTTTTGACGGTATAATCACTCAAAATACCACCTAAAAAGCATCCGACTGCTCCTAAAATAAAAGGAGCAGAAGCCATAAATTTCATGTTTTCTTCCGAAATGCCACGTCCCTGTTGGAGATATTTTGGCATCCAACTTTGGAAGAAATAAGCCCCCGCAGCATAACAGTAATACATCAAAAAGAGTATCCAAAGGTTAGGATGATTAAGAATTTTCCATACCGATTGTTTAGGAGAGTGGTCGCTGAGTTGCCTATTTTCTAAGATAAAATTCAATTCTTCCTTCGAAATATCCTTGGCTTCGGAAGGCTCTTCTTTGTACCAGAAAATCCAAAAAATTACCCAAAGTAAACCAACACCTCCGAGGATATAGAATGACATCTGCCAGCCATATTTTTGTTGAATAGGAATTACTAAAATGGGAGTCAACCCTGCACCAATTCTTGACGCTGCCCAGATAAGTGCTTGTCCTTTTCCTCTTTCGAAGGCTGGCAACCACTTGCTCAAGGCTATCGAAATGTTGGGGTATGCTCCTGCTTCGCCAATACCAAATAAGAATCGTACTGCAAGAAGCATGACAAAGCCTGTCGAAAAGCCTGTAAGTACCGTAAAGAATGACCACCACAATACTACTCGTATTAGTAAACGCTTGGCACCAAGTCGGTCGCCCAATAGCCCTGTAGGAACTTCAAAAAGCCCATAAGCAAGCGTAAACATACCCAACACCCAGCCCCATTGGACGGGACTTAGCCCCAAATCTTTTGAAATACGTTCGCCTGCTGTGGAAATAGCAATGCGGTCGAGGAAGGTAACAGTGGAAAGAATAGATAGTACTAATAATACTTGATAACGTTTTTTCATCTATATGTTTAAAGTTTATTTCATAATTAATAGAAGTGCAATTTACCGAAATCTTCTCCAAATTTAAGTTTGCAACTAATATAGCTCAACAGATAAAGTTAAGAAGAATCGTAAATTACTTACTTGATATAATTTTTGTAGTTCCCAGAAAATGAAGGAATTCCCCAACCACTTGCTAGATTTAAGGTGGTTCTGTAGGGGAAATCATTTGGTTTTTCTTCTATTTGGTAATATTATGAGTAATTTTGTTATTTATATTGTCCAGTGTATAATTTTCTGTTTATTTCTTAATTTTTTGTCCCCAGTCAGAGCATGAGGTTGTTATGTGTTGTTATACTGTCAGTTACATTATTCTGCTGGTCGCAGTATGTGAGAGGACAAGGTGCTGCTTTGCCTATTAATTATGAGCGAAAGTTCTCGAAGGTAGAGTTGAGAGCAGATTTTAGATATTTGAGAAGTATTTTAGAACAAGAGCATCCAGGTGTTAATTGGTACACTTCAAAAGAATCTATGAACATAGCTTTTGAAGATGCCTATAAAAAGATAGCTGATGAAATGACCGAAAAGGACTTTGGGCTATTACTCAAGCCTTTGGTCGCTAAAATTCGTTGTGGACATACAGACTTGCGTTTTTCGCCCGAAACTCGCAAATGGGAGCGTGCCAAAAATCGTAGTTTCGTGCTTCCGCTTGGCTTTTTTATCCAAGGCGACCGTCTTTTTATTGCTCGCAATGAAAGCAATGATGCCTCGCTAGTACTTGGTTCGGAGGTGTTGGAAATAGAAGGAAATACTGCTGGTAAAATTCTTCGAACATTAAGGAAATACCTACCTGCTGATGGCTACGGCGAAGCTTTTAAGGATGCTACACTAGAGGCTGGTTTTTTTGACGAATACTATTTGAGTGTTTTTGGAGGAAAAGAAAAATATCAATTTTCCATCAAAAATGCACAAGGAGAAGTAAAATCACAGATACTAGAATTTAAACCAAGAGTTCCTACTGGCAATAGACCGCCTCGGTTATCTAAGGAGGACGAAACACAACGTCGTTTGACTCGTTTGCGTGGCTTAAGTTTCCCGAAAGAAGTTGCATCAACGGCTCTGTTGCGTATTTCTAGTTTTTCCTATGATGACTATGAGTCGTTTTTGATGACTCACGAAAGGTTTTTTCAAGAAATAGAACAGAATCACGCCGCGAATCTTATCATTGATTTACGCCAAAATTCAGGAGGAAATCATGAAATTGCCCTTGACCTGATGAAGTATTTGATGGATAGTACTTTTGTGCTAACCTCACATGCGGAGGCTCCTGTGATGATTCCATCTTTTATACTTAATAATGATGTAGAAGAACAAGATGCTAGTCGTGCTTTTTCGGAAAGAATCGTTAAAAAGTGTGGTGAAGGGACTTACTGCTTGAATGTCCCGTCGGTTGGAAAACATAAGCCTTACGAACAATACCGTTTTAAAGGCAACTTATATATCTTGATTGGTGAACAAACTTTTTCAGCTGCATCGAGTTTTGTGGCAAGTTTGAAAGAACAGCGTAAATCAACCTTAGTGGGTCGTGAGACGGGTGGGGGCGAAGCTGGTTGCAATGGAGGTATCATTTCTACGGTTGTTTTACCTGCTACGAAACTGCGTTTGCAGTTTCCACATTTTAGAATTACAACAGCGGTTAAAGCTCCCAATATTGGTCGTGGAGTAATACCCAATGTCAATGTTGAATACACTATCCAAGAAAGACTGAATAAGGCTGATTTGGAACTAGAAAAAACCTACGAACTCATTCGAAGTGCCGAGATTAGCAAATTGGGACATTGATTGTTTGATTTGAAAATTTGGAGATTTGAAAATTAGAGAATAGGGGATTATATTAAAAATTGTATTCTATCAGTAGTGACGCAATGCTTTGCGTCTTAAGCCGAGCCAAATGTTGCATAGGAGTATCAAAAAAGGCGTTCGAAATTAATTTTTCGAACGCCTTTTTTGATACTAAATTTCAGAATGACACTTCTTTAGACGCAAAGCATTGCGTCTCTACGAGTAAAATTCAATCACCTCATCGCATCTCTTTTTATTTTTTTGAAAAAAAGAGTAAATTCCTGTAACCTTTCTAAACCAACTTGCATCCTATTGTCGTGAAAACGTTGGAATCAGACATATCTATTATTGAAAGAATCTTGGCAGGCGATAAAGCTGGGTATCGGGATTTGGCAAATCGTCATAAGGATTATGCCTTTACGGTAGCCTACAAAATCGTGGGTACACGCGAAGATGCTGAAGAGGTGGCTCAGGATGCCTTTATTCAGGCATTTCAGGCTTTGCCACAATTCAATAAAGAGTCTAAGTTTACGACATGGTTTTATAGAATTGTGTTTAATACAGCTTTGATGTTTAAACGCAAAAATCGCATACAAACCGACGACATTGAGGCTTCTCAATCGGCACAAGCAGCTTCGGCGGATACTTCAGATGGAATGAAAAGTGCTGAACAGAAGAGATATATTCAAATGGCACTCAATCATCTTTCGCCTGACGACGTAACGATGATTACCTTGTTTTATCTAAAAGAACAAAGTTTAGAGGAAATCGCCCAAATCGTTGGGATTAGCGCTGATACGGCAAAAGTTAAACTTTGTCGTGCCCGTAAGCGTTTGGCTGAAGAGATGAAACGACTATTGGGCAATGAGTTACACAGTTTGGTATATTAACTTGGCTTTGAGCAGTCGGCTAGGAGCTTAATGATAAAATAGGTAGAAAATACTTTGTTGAGATCGAAACTAAAGTTTATAATATGACTAGGTTTTGACTAACAATTCCACTTAGTGGGTGAATTTATTCACCTGAGACGAAAAAGTTTAAACAGCTTCAATTTTAATACAATGAATATCACAGACGAAGAAATATTTGACATCCTCGATGGTATCGCCTCTGAGGAGCTTTTGCAAAGGCATGAGCGTCTGTTGCAAGAGGACGAAGAATACCAATTGCTATTTAAGGAATATGCTGCTACGCATGCCCTGTTGGAAGATTTGCCGATGGAGAAAACAGCAGTAAACTTTACGGATAAATTAATAGATCAATGGGAGCTTGCTCAAGAGCCTGAAGTAGTACTAAAACCTAAAAGCCATTTGCATCTATACTTCTTGGCAGTGATGTGTGCTTTGATTGTACTGGTGGTTGCTTTGAGTTCGGGAATGCCTTCGGTGCAGTCGGTAAAAGTACCTTTAGATTTTAGTGTACTTACTAATATGATACATCAAAAAGAGCTTATCAACTTTATGTTAATTGCTAATGCTTTGCTTGCGGTATTTATTCTCGACAAAAAAGTGTTTAAACCTTATTTTAGAATGTAAGGTAAGTCTTGGTGTTGAATTGTGAGTTGTGAATGTAAATTTTTAATATCAATACTTTGTACGCCTTAGCCTAATGCCTACGATTTATTGCATAAAGCGTAATAATTCAATCTTATCTTGAATCATTACTTAAGTCTTGAACTAGGAACTTCAATTTTGTCCAGTAATCAGAGGCAACCTATTTTAGGCAAGGACAATTCACAACTCACAATTCACAATTCATAACTGATACGCTGTTTCTACAGTTTTTACTTCAAAATTTTCCTTTTCTGAATCACAAACAGGACAGCAATAATTGTCTGGTAATTCTTCAAACTTTGTTCCAGCATTGATTCCTTGCTGACTATCGCCCAATTTTTCGTCATAAATTGTCATACACACTTTGCACTGATGCACTTGATGCGTACTTGTGGAGTTCGTTTGAGGCGGTAAAGGCTTTTCTGCTATCGAAGCGGTACTTCTATGATAGTATCGTTTGGTAAGTCTCTGAAGAATTTCGGCAATATGTGCTTTATGAAGTCCTTTTTCAAATAAAACCAATTGACGCGTATTAGGATTGAAGTCTACCGTATGATACACATCATATACCTGTGTTAATCCTGCGAGGATTTTTCGTTTTTTAATTACAACTGAGCCAAATACTTCTGATTTTGAACGAGTCTGAATGGCAAAGCATAAACCAAATGTACGAATATCCTCTTGGTCGAATTCACGGATAATCGTGTTTTTGAGAGCCAATCCTTCTTGACAATGATCTTCTACTTGCCAATTGAGCTCATTCGCAGCATGACGCACATTGATACCATATTTTCCTAAGAGTTTATCCCACGATGCTCTATCTTGGTTTTCGATACCTTTAATAATAAGCGATTTCCAAGGAGTTGTACAAATTTGTCCGACTTTGGTATCTAAACAAATTTTACAAACATCTAATAAAAAAGCTACCTCAAAAGTCTCGTGACGACGGTAGATACCTAACCAAGTTTTGTTGCCATAACGATTGAACCCTTCATAATAAGGCAGCATAAATTGCGGTAGAACCAAATCCTCTTGTACAAGCTGTGAAATGATTTCGCCTTGGGCAATCATTTTTTCATAAATTTCCTCCTCCGATAAATCAGCTCCAGATAACAGAATACCCTCTAATCGTTTTGAAACCTTGGAGATTTCAAGTGTATAAATCAACAAGGGAAACCTAAAAATGGTATTGGACTGCTTTTGACGAATATATAAATACCAAAAATTGGGAATCGAAGACGCAATAAAGTTTAAGTTACCCGTAAAAAAGGGCGTAAATGACTGTTGATAGTCTGATATATTGATTTTGAGTTGAGGTTGAAAATCAAAACCATCTAATACGTCACGATAAATACCTTCCGATAGCCATTGCCCCGTTTGGAATACCTCTTGGGCACAATAAGAAGAAATAATGTTGGGATATTGGTGGGTATCAATTTCAAAATCAATGTGCATTGCTTCAAGGCTTTCACGTAGGCTAGGTAAGCCCGAACCACGCTGAGTATCAGCCTTTACCCACATCAATAATTGCTGACGAGCACCGATACTTACTTCTTTCACACCTGCTTTTTGTGCCATCAAAAGAATTCCTTCGAGCATCCCTGGTGAAGCAATGCCACCAGTCAGATTTATTTTAACTAAAGAGTAGTCTCGCATGATTTTAGTAATTTATACTTAACAATTTGATAATCAACTCTATATCACTTTTCCAATATAAAGTATAATTGCATTTCTTAAAATATAACTTTTTTGAGAAATATAATTTTATTTAGAAGAACTTTCTTGATTTTGTTCAAATTTTTTACCCTAATCCATTGCTATTCGAAAATAAGATTATAACTTTAAATCGTCAAACAAATGACACAAGTACAGTTTCTTAGTTTTAGACAGTCCAAAACAGGATAGCATTTAAGAAATTTTCTCAAAAATGAACCTTTTTTAGTAGATATGACTTTTCTAAGAAATTTGATGTTTCACTCTCATAAATAATGAATACCATGAAAAACAACAATGTAATCAAAGCTATGTTCGTAGCAGCTGCTATGACTTGTTTGTCAAACGTAAGTGCAATCGCTAACTCAAATGATGAAGAAGCGTTCGTAAAGTCTAAAATCGCTCCAGTTACTAACAGCCTTAGCTTCAATGTTTGGGTAGAAAAACCAAACAACAAAAAAGTTACTGTAGTAGTAGTTGACAAAGACAACAACGAAGTACACCGTGAGTATGTTGATACTAAATCAGGTAAATTCGCAAAAACTTTTGATTTCTCTAACTTGAGCGATGGTAAATACACTATCCAAGTTCTTAGCTCAAACATCGACGTTATCGACGCTAAAACTTTCGAAATCAAAACTAACTTTGTTACTACTCGTGATTTAGTAGTGGCTCGTCAAAAATAATTAGTGACGGCCTATGACGATGACATGTTTTAACCTCAGAAATATAGGTTCTTTGGAATTGAATTACTGAAATTTAGAAGTTCGTTTCTAATTCCAGTAATTTGATTCCGGAGCCTAAAAGGTTAAAAATCATCTTTTCCATTACGCTTCAGAAAAACCATCCTTTCTCGTTTTTCCTTTTCTATTCCAACCTTCTTTCTGGTAACTATTTTTCCGCTAAAGCATCTTCTTTTTTGCTTAGCGATTCTAATATTGCTTTTACTTCTGGTCTACAACTTCCACAGCCTGTTCCAGCGCCTGTTTGCGAACACAATTGTGTAAAATCTTTACAACCTCCAGCAATCGCATTTTTGAGATTGCCTTCTCCAACATTGTTACAAGAGCATACCAATTTTCCCATTACAGGATCGGCTTTTTTGCCCGAACGCAACAATTCCATTCGTTTGTCTGAAAGCTCAATTTTATTCCCAATCAAATCTTTGAACTCCAAGAATTCTGATTTATCACCAATCAAGATAGCACCTACTAATTTGTCTCGGTGAACAATACATTTTTTGTAATAACGCTTGGCTTTATCGATAAAGATAATTTCCTCATATTCAGGATTATTCGTAGGCGCATCAATCATGCCCAACGAACATAATTGTACTCCTTGGATTTTCATGATATTCATCGAAAGCGAACCTTGGTAATAACTTGCCCAGTCACCCGCAATATATTTGGCAATAATTTCGGCTTGGTGCTCGGCAGCAGCCGTGATACCCCACATTTCGCCACGCCATTGTGCCATTTCGCCAGCGGCAAAAATAGAAGGATCAGACGTTTGCAAATAATCATTGACCACCACTCCACGTTTTACTTCCAAGCCTGCGGCTTTGGCAATTTCGGTGTTGGGCGTAGTCCCAATCGCAAATACTGCGACTTGCGCATCGATTCGTCGTCCTGATTTAAGACGAACGCCTTCTAATCGGTCGGTTCCATAAATAGACGAAACCTCATCATTATAAAATACTTCAATGCCCAAATCTACGATTTCATGATGGAGCATTTCTGAGCCAAGCTTATCGAGCTGACGGTCCATAAAACGACCACTTCGCTGAATTACAGTGACTTCGATATTCATTTCTCGAAGAGAAGCCGCTAATTCCAAGCCCAACAAACCACCTCCTACAATCACAGCATGAGGATTAGGTTGTTGTAAAAAAGGCATTAAACTATCAGCATCGATACGAGAACGCATATTGAAAATACCAGGAATCTTAGGAACGCTCGGAGGCATAAAGGCTCTTGATCCCATACCCAACATTAATCTGTCGTAGGTGTGTTCTTGACCCAAAGAATCAGTTAAAACTTTGTTGGCACGGTCAATATGCACAATTTCTACGCCTTTATGTACGTGGATATTTGCCTCCGCAAATTGGTCTTCACGAAGCTTGACCAACTGTTCCCAATTTTGTGCTCCTGAGATATAGTCAGGAAGCATTACTCTATTATAAAAGGGATAGATTTCTTTTGAAAAAACATGAATCTCATCTTGTTGATTGAGCTCACGATAGGCTTTGATAAAGCCCAATCCTGCCGAACCTGCACCAATAAGTACAATTTTTTCAACAGGTTTTTGATAAGGTAAAACCTGTACCGCCGAATACTTAAAATCTGGCTCTTTTGAGCGCGGATCAACCAAGGTATTGGTTAGGTTGTTGGTGCGACCAAAAGTTTTTTCTTGGATTTTTCCAAAGTGCATCGGCATAAAACATACACCCTGTTTGATGTCAGTTGTAATTTTTGCCTTAATACGAGCCTCGCCACGGATGGTTTTTACCTCTACAATTTGATTTTCGGTGATACCTCTCTCGGCAGCATCCTTGGGATGTATTTCGATAAAAGGCTGTGAAATATGTTGATTTAGTTTATTCACCTTACCCGTTTTGGTCATGGTATGCCATTGGTCACGAATACGACCCGTGGTAAGGATTAAGGGAAATTCTTTACTCAAAGCCTCAGACTGATTTTGGTCTGGGACAGCATGAATTTTGGCACGACGATTAGCGGTATAAAATTGGTTGTCCGTAAAAAGTCGTTTAGTACCGACATAATCAGGGTCTTGAATAGCCTTTTCTTGTGGATATGGCCATTGTACAGAGCGTTTTTGTTGTAAAGCTTCATAGCTCAAACCCGAAATATCAATGTTAGTTCCGACTGTCGAACGGCAATGTTCGGCATAAACTTCGGCTGTATTTTGATAATCAAAAGCCTTTTCAAAGCCCATTTTCTGAGCAAACTCTACAATGATTTGTGTATCGTCTTTGGCTTCGCCAGGAGCGTTAATTAATTTGGGTAAAAAGGTAATACGGCGTTCGGAGTTGGTGAAAACGGAGTTTTTTTCAGCCCATGATGCCGCAGGTAATACTACATCGGCATACTTGACGGTATCCGAACGGTTCGAAATATCTTGTACTACAACATATTTAGCGTTTTGTAAACCTTTTTCAACGGCGTTGATATTGGGTAAGCTCACCATCGGGTTGGTACAAACAATCCAGATTGCTTTCATGCGACCATCCGCCAAGGCTTCGAACATTTCGGTAGCGGTAAAACCTGGCTTATCAGAGATTTTGGTTCCACCCCAAAAAGCTTGAACTTCTTCTCTATGGGCTGGATTAAGCAAATCTCTATGAGCTGGTAGCATATTAGCCAAACCACCTACTTCACGTCCACCCATGGCATTGGGCTGTCCTGTAAGCGAAAAAGGTCCATTTCCCTCTTTTCCAATTTTACCAGTAATCAAATGTAAATCAATGAGAGATAGGTTTTTGTTTACGCCAATAACCGACTGATTGAGTCCCATTGTCCACATCGACATAAAACCTTTGGCTTCATGAATATAGCGAGCGACTAAATAAATTTCTTCAGAAGAGATACCGCAAATTTCGGCTGCCTCTGATATACTCCTCTGCATAACTTGGTCTTTGTAAGCTTCAAAGCCATCTGCATGAGATACAATAAAATCAGTATTAATCCAGTCGTTTTCAATCAAAGCCCTTCCGATGGCGTTAGTGAGTGTAACATCGGTGCCTGGCGTAATTTGCAAGTGCAAATCAGCTTGTGAGGCCGTTTGTGTACGACGTGGGTCTACTACAATAATTTTGATATGAGGATTGGCTTGTTTGTGCGCTTCGACCCTTCGCCAGATAATTGGGTGTGCCCAAGCAGGATTCGCACCTGTTACCAAAAAAGTATCAGCTAGTTCGATGTCATCATAACAAACAGGCACTGAGTCTTCGCCGAGGGTAAGTTTGTAACCTACTACCGCCGACGACATACACAAGCGAGAGTTGGTATCGATATTATTAGAACCAATAAAACCTTTGATGAGCTTATTGATAACGTAATATTCTTCGGTAGAGCATTGTCCTGAAACGTAGAATCCGACAGCATCGGGGCCGTATTTTTTGATAATAGCTTTAAAAACAGCCGCTGTGCGGTCAAGTGCTTGGTCCCAAGATACACGCTGTAGAGGCATATCACGGTTGTAGCGCATGGTCGGATACAACAAACGGTCGGAAGTGTCCATCACTGTGTAGTGAAGATTCATACCTTTTGAACAGAGCATACCTTTGCTTGAAGGATGTGACTTATCTCCTTCAAGGGTCAACTTTCCTTTGCCGTGGTCGGTTAGCACTACACCGCAGCCCACGCCACAATAAGAGCAGGTTGACTTTACTTGTTTCTTGTTGGACAGAATACTCATATACAAAGTGTTTTATTTTGTTTCAAAAGTGTTTCATCCCGAATTTTCCGCAAATATGGCATGGTTTATGATAAATGCTAAGAAGATTATTCCTTCAATAATCGCCCTACTTTTGCATAAATTGATATGAGAATTGCGGAATTCATAAATTCTTGAAACCCTAATTCGGTATGATCATCGGCCGCTACTGATGTCATTGGTTTTTGACGCCGCTATGTTAGAAACTATCAGCTCGATTAGACTAGTTTAAGACTTTTCATATCAATGAAAAGTGAGAGTCTTGCCCGAAATCATTGATTTCGGGCTTTTTTTATACCAATTAGTCTTCAATAGAAAACTTATCAAACAACAATCCTAATAGCTCATCATGAATTCGGATGTATTCGGGATCGTGAGCAATTGCTTTTTTATTACGAGGTCTTTCTAGGTTAATATCTACAATCTTTTTGATAGTAGCTGCTGGACCGTTATTCATAACCACTACTTTATCAGATAAGAAAATCGCCTCCTCTATGTCGTGGGTTACTATTACGATAGTTTTATTACGGTTATCTAGGTTCCACAATTTCAATAGCTCGATGTGCATCGAACCTTTGGTAAGAGCATCCAATGCCCCGAATGGCTCGTCCAATAACAAAATGCTTGGATTGATAGCAAACGCACGAGCAATGGCTACTCGTTGTTTCATCCCACCTGACAACTGACTTGGCAATTTGTCTTTGTGTGAGGTAAGATTTACCATTTCGATATAATGGTTGACAATAGCATGTTTTTCGTCAGTAGATTTATTCTTAAACACCGAATCTACAGCAACAAATATATTTTTGTACACCGACATCCATGGCAACAACGAGTAGTTTTGAAATACGATACCACGATCAGGACCTGGCCCTTTTACCACTTTACCGTTGGCGATTACTTCGCCTGAAGTTGGCAATACCATACCTGAAATGGTATTCATCAAAGTCGACTTGCCACAACCAGAGTGACCGATTAGGGAAATAATTTCGCCTCTTTTGATGTCGAGAGATATATCCTTTACGGCAGTAAACTTTCCTTTGGGTGTTGAGAAAGATACCTCAACGTTGTTGATACTGATAGCCGTTTCACGACTATTAATTTTATGAAAATCATTGGCCGAATCGACCAAATTGAGTGATTTATCGTTCGTGTTCATTTGTGGCAAAGGGTTTAGGTTTTACTTTTGATTGTAAGAAAAGGCATTTTGTAGGGCATTGAAGCCTTTATCCAACAAAAGCCCTACCGTACCGATAATCAAAATCGCTACGAGAATACGCTCCAATGAAAGGGCATTCCAACTATCCCAAACAAAGAACCCAATACCAACGCCACCTGAAAGCATTTCGCCTGCTACGATTACCATCCACGCTACGCCAATCGAAAGACGCAAACCTGTAATGATATGCGGAATAGAATAAGGCAACATGATTTTGGTAATGTATTTCCAAGTAGAAAAACCAAAAGCTTTGCCTACATTTTTATGGTCATCAGGAATACTGGCGACGCCAAAAGCTGTGTTGATAAGCGTTGGCCATAATGAAGTAATCATGATGATAAAAATAGTTGCTCCTTCTGCCGCTTTGAAAGCCAACAAGCCCAATGGAAACCAAGCCAAAGGCGATACTGGACGTAAAATTTGAACAATAGGATTGAGGAGTTTCATCCCAGTTTTAGAAGACCCCATCAACAAGCCAAGAGGAATAGCTACGATACTTCCAGCTCCAAAACCACTGAAAACACGAATCAAAGAACTAACCAATTGATTGCCGATACCCTTATCGTTTGGTCCACGGTCGTAAAAGGGTTCACTCATGAGTTCCATAAATACCTGCCACGTGGCTACAGGTCCAGGAATTTCGTTTTTAGTTAAAATTGTTACCAACTGCCACAAGCCTATCAGCACCAACATACTTCCGATAAAGTAAAGAGCATTACTAATCGAATTTTTGAGAGAAAATGAATTCATGATATGGTATGTTTGGGTACTTCCTTGCCTGTCACAAGGAAGTACTGTGGAAATCTTATTTACGAGTTGCCTTCAAATAATCGTCGATATTGGCTGGGTCGAAGTTTACATCATAGGTAGTTTTGAAAGGCTTCATGTCTGGTTGCATAGGTACTGCCATTTCTTTTGCTACTTCTTGATACAAATCATCCAAAATCAATTTTTCGACAATCGCTTTATAATTAGGCTCAGCTTTTAGATAACCAAAACGAACATACTGTGCCAAAAACCACATTGCGTGAGATTTGCGAGGCATATTCACGACACCATTGTTATAAAAAGTCATGTAGTCGTCCTTGTATTTTTGAACACCCAAATCGCAACCCAAATCGTTTGAACCTAACAAGCGAGCTTCAATTACTGGCAATGCCGCATTTACATAATAGGGTTTGGTTAACCATGAAGCTGCTTTTTTACGATTACCCATATTGTCTAACCAGCGACAAGCTTCAATGATAGCTTTCATCACTTTTTTCAAATCTTCTTTGTCTTCAGCGGCAAATTTGCTGTTGACTACCAAAGCTTTTTCTGGGTGATGTTTCCAAATATCTTGTGATGCAATATGCGTAAAACCTACGTTTTGGGTAGCGGCAACGCCATTCCAAGGTTCACCTACACAATAGCCTTCCATGTTGTCTACACGCATATTAGCTACCATTTGCGGAGGAGGGATTGTGATAATACCTACCGATTTTTGATTGACACCTGCTGCTGCTAACCAGTTGCGCAACCATATATCATGGGTTCCACCTGGGAAAGTCATAGCGAAGGTAACTTCCTTGCGAGCTTGTACGTTTTTGACAGCGGCAGCAGCTTTGTTTACTTCCTTGAAACCAACCATGCCACAGAAGTCCTTCGAAAGGGTAATTCCTTGTCCATTGTTGCTGATTACCATAGCGACTTTCATTTCTGAGCCAGCTTTACCGCCAATTCCTGTATATACTGACAAGGGCATCGAGAAAAGACAGTGCGCTCCATCCAATTCACCATTCAAGATTTTATCACGAACATTGGCCCATGAAGCTTCTTTCGAAAGCTCAACATCGACACCATATTTTGCGAATAATCCCAACTCTTTAGCGGCTACTAGTGGAGCGCAGTCTGTCAGTGGAATAAACCCTAATCTTATTTTCTTTCCAGAAGGTGTCGGATTGGCCGACAATTGTAGTGTTGTAGCTACTAAACATACCAACACTAATACTTGCTTTAACAGAGTTTTTGCGTTCATAACGATTATGAAATAGTTTAAAACTATCCTTAGTCCGACCCCCATCAGTCTAAGGAAGTTGTATAATGAAAAATTAGTAAGTCAGTTAAAAGGCACAAAGTGAATAGGCACATAGGCACAAAGTGGTTACATATTATGAGTGAAACTATGGAATTAAGTCTAAATGATATGGAGTTTAGAGTGTTGATAGCTTGATGTTTACTTTCATCATTCACAACTCACCATTCACAACTCACCACTCAAAACTACCTTAACGCTACTGGTTTTGAGTAAAAGAAATCTGGACGAATGTTAATCATCGCATAAAACCATGTGCCTGTTTTGTCGTAAGTTGCTGTTGCACTTTGTGCTTTGGCAATTGGCATACTGTCCGTTGCATTCATGATTGAATAGCCTAGTTCGATATTGGTAAACTTGTTCATGTTATAATTCAACGTAAAGTCTAACTCAGTACCCAGTTGGTTGTTAATTGTGCTTTTGATACCATCAGAACCTGTTTTTACCATAGCTTTATTTAAGGCAAATGAGTGATAATCCAAGCCAACCGTTAACACATTGGTTGTATATTTTACTTTGAAATAAGCATTGTTCAAGCCTCCTGCTGGTGCACCTGTACCTACATAAAAATAATCCATATAGCCCCAGTGACGGTGTGGCGTTCCATAAAGTGGGTCGAAGCGATTGTCTTTGCCATTAGGATTTACCGCATCATTTCCTGAAAGAACATCATATCCTGGCGTAAAAGCCCATTTGCCTTTTTGATAAGTTGCCGAAAGTGTGTAGTGATAAGCATCCATGTCTACCCCGTCACGATTTTTGCCTTTTTGGGCATAATACGCACCTTGGAAAGCAATTTTACCAAATCCTGAAGCATTGCCCAAAGTATGGTTAATCATCAAACCGTAGGTTACACGACTGTTTACCCCTTTTTGTCCTCTAAAATCTTTTCCATATAAATACCCTGTCGTACTGTTTCCAACCAAGGTATCCATCTTGTATTTTCCAAAATCATCATTGAAGAATAATCCTGAAAACTTGGTCTGGTTAAACTTACGTGATATATATACGCTTTTGAATGATTTGTAATCTTGCGTCGCACCGTTGGTACTTGGGTTACTCGTAAATACTGCTCCGTTTGGAATCGTTCCTGCGGGTACTGCTACCAAAGCGCCTTTCGAATTGGGCATATACTGTGGTGTGTTGGCAGGCGTATAAATTGTTCCCGTTGTATTAAAAGCATCGGAGTTTTGGTTAAAAGCATAACCAACATCAAACTGCCAACCTGAGTGCATTCCCTTAAGTAATACCATGTCGTGACGACGACCCTGTTGCAACCAATCCAAATTTCCTATTAATCTTACATCGTCATAACTTAATTCTTGGCGACCAATTTTGATTGAAAGTTGATCAACTGCCTTGAATTTGATGGTAGTATCAGCTTTGTTAGCTAAGGTTACCTCAGCCCATCCTTCATGTAACATCAAACGATTTCCGTCATTATTCGAAATAGTTGAGGCATCTTGTCCCCATACGCGGATGTCCTGAACGGTAGCTCCAAATGTTACTCGATCCCATTTGTATCCAAAAATCAAACGAGTACGTTGAGAGGTAAATGCCGCAGCATCTGAACCTGTCGGTACTAAATTGCCTAGTCCATTACGAACTTCAGTACGAGTTCTAACTTGACCTTGAAGAGTGAATTGTGCCTTCGACACAAAGTGAGTAGAAACCCCCACCAATAAGGCTAAAGCAGCCTTGATTTTGTAAGTTTTTTTCATACTTTTGTAGCTGATTGTAAGATTTTAACAGAGTTTTGCGATTTTCGCCCGAATCGAGACCCCCATCTCATTCGGGTTTTTTTGTTTGTTTTAAAAGAAAAATAGATGAGAAGTAGATGGACAAAATTAAATCTAGCCATTAAGCTTTCGGCTTTCAGCAAAAATATATTTGTGGTTATTAAAAATATTTTAAAACTATTTGCCTAATGCCTATTGCCTCACAACTTAGATCTTATTAAGCCATTTCTGGTTCTAACTGTAATTTCTCTGAAGTTTGTGATTGTTTTTCGAAACGACTTATGGCTACCACTAAGCCAATAGCGCCTACCACCAAACCGATATAGAAGAATGCTTGGTTATAAGTAATGTTTTCAGATTTGAACAAAAAGCCTGCTAGCACACCACCAAGGTTGCCACCAGCACCTACGATTCCTGAAACAGATCCTACATTTTTTGAATCAATAAAAGGTACGATTGCATAAGTGGCTCCGTTTGCCATTTTCAAGAAGAAAGCAAAGCCTAACATCGCGACCACTGCCATAGCTAATGAATTAGTTTGAGCAAAGAGAACAATACCTATACCTTCCAGCGTCAATAGTCCTGCCAATAACCAACCTTTACCACGCATTCCCATTTTAGCACCTACTTTGTCGGCTACGATGCCTCCTATGGCTCTGGCAAACAAGTTCATGAATCCGAAGATACCTGCCAATAAGCCTGCTGTTGCCAAATCACATTTGAAGTATTCTGAAAAGTATAAAGCGGCTACATTGTCGAACGTAATTTCGATGCCAAAACAAGCTCCATACGCCAAAAACAAAATCCATGTACGAAAATCAGAGGCTGCTGCCCAGAATGAACCTTTTGTTTGCTGTTGGCGAGTAATTTCTGAAAAATTACCTGCTGGCGTGTCTTTCGTAAAACGGAAATACACAAATGCCATTACCAATAAAATTACCCCAGGAATCATCATGGCTATTCTCCAAGCCTCTGGTTTGGTATAACCTGCCCCTACAAAAGCAGCAAATATCAAAGGCATAACCATGTTTGTGATACCGCCTCCCAAGTTGCCCCAGCCTCCAGCAACGGCGTTTGCAGTTCCTTTAATTTTAGGTGCAAACATCATAGAAGTATGGTATTGAGTAATCACAAATGATGCGCCGATAACACCAATAGCAAGACGAAACAATAAGAAGCTTTCGTAGCTATTTGACAATCCGATACCGATAACAGGAATTGAGCCTAAGATAAGTAAACCAGTGTAAGTCAAACGTGGACCTAACGTGTCGCATAAACGTCCGATAATCAAGCGAGCAAAAATCGTTGCTGAAACCGACGCAATCATGACATTACCAATTTGAGCTTTGGTAAGCCCTAAGTCATCTTTGATGATTTTCATCAATGGCGCAATGCCAAACCAACCAAAAAAACAGAAGAAAAAAGTAATCCATGTAATATGAAAGGTTTTCATCTGGATTCCTTTCAATGAAAATACATTCAAGACCTCCAATGGAGCCTTGCTTGATACAGAGTTTTGCGATAACATAGTTTATTCCTGATTTCAGTAAAATGATTGCCCCCACAACCAAACTACAGATGGTTTTACATTCGCCCCCACGAATGACCATTTTCAACAAACTGTTGAAGGGAAATAAAGAACTAAAGTGCCCAGAAATTGGGCAGGGTATAAGATTATCTAATTTTGAGAGTGTTGATGAAAAATGAAGTAGTCTAATTTATCAAGGTAATTAGTGGAACGGTTTCGCTGAAATTTCATTGAAACCTCTTTTTGTTTTATATAGTGTTTGATTACGTTCTAATAAAATGACCTCAACCACGCATCGTTCTAATTTCTTCTTTTAGGTAAGTTTCTATAAACTCTGGATGAAGACTTACCACTTCGCCAATGACAATCACTGCTGGATTGCTGAGTTTTTTAGTTTTTACTTTTGAGACAATATCTTCAATAGTTCCGACAAGGTACTTGGCGTTGTCACGTGTGCCGTTTTGAACTATTGCTACTGGCGTATCTTGTTTTTGGTAGTCAGTAAAAATATCACAAATCTGTTCTAGTTTACTCATACCCATAAGCACTACCACCGTTGCGGTTGACTGTGCCGCTAGTTTAATATCATTTGAAAGTTCGCCTGTTTTGGTCGTGCCAGTAATTACCCAAAAACTTTCAGCATATCCTCTCGTTGTAACTGGAATTCCTACCGAAGCTGGCGCCGCAATGGCAGAAGTAACACCCGAAATCACTTCACAAGGAATATTAAATGAACGAACATATTCTATTTCTTCAAACCCTCTTCCAAAAACAAAAGGATCGCCACCTTTGAGTCTTACTACATGTCCATATTCAAGTGCCAATTGTACTATCTGATAATTGATCTGCTCTTGCGTATAAACATATTTACCTAAGCGTTTTCCTACATATACTTTTATTGCTTCGGGCTTGGCATACGCCAAAAGTTCTTCATTTGCTAAGGCATCATATAGAATAACATCTGCTGACTCTATTGCTTTGATGCCTTTTAGAGTAATTAACTCTATATCACCTGGGCCAGCTCCAATCAAACTTATTCTTGGAATATTCATATTGTATCCGTTTTTGATATTTTTGCTTATGATTGAAACTACTCAGTTGTGATTCCGATACAAAAATGGCATAAAAATGTTTAAATTCAAAATTTAAGTTAAAATTTTAGGTATTTTTTTGAAAAAATTTGCAAAATCAATAAAAATAGGTTTAAATTTGATACATAAATCGAGGGGTTGTGGGAAAAAATGAATAAATTTGTTATAGAATTAATACAATTAGATTCAATTTTTTATTTAGTATTTATAGTGATAAATAACTAATTACACATTCTCTATTTACCATACACTATCTGAGTATTTATTACTAATTGGTAGAAAATACCTAGCTTTTTTAAAGACAAACTTCACAACGGCTTAAATAGAGTAAAGATACTCACACCTAATGAGGGTATCTATATGAATCAGTAATCAAGCATTTATCATCCTATAAATAACCATCAAATGAAAAAGAAAATTGTCGTAGTGGGGAACGGCATGGTGGGGTATAAGTTTTGTGAAAAACTTATTACTAAAGACACCGCTCAGGAGTTTGATCTAGTTGTATTTGGCGAAGAAATTCGTCCAGCTTACGACCGTGTTCATTTGTCTGCATACTTCGCTGGTAAAACAGTAGAAGACTTGACAATGGCTCCTGCAAGTTGGTATGCCGAAAATGGTATAACACTTCACCTTTCTGACCCAATCGTGGACATCGATAGAGATGCCAAGACGGTTCGCTCGCACCATGGTTTGGTCGAGATGTATGATTATTTAGTATTAGCCACTGGTTCGGCGGCTTTTGTGCCTCCGATTCCTGGCGTTGAAAAAGACGGAGTATTTGTTTATCGTACTATCGAAGATTTGGACATGATGCAGAATCACGCCAAAAAAGCGAAAAAAGGTGCGGTTATCGGTGGTGGTTTGTTAGGGCTTGAAGCAGCAAAGGCTTTGCTCGATTTAGGATTGGAAGAAACGCATGTAATCGAGTTTGCGCCAAGGCTAATGCCTCGCCAAGTAGATGATGCAGGCTCAAAAATGCTTCAGTCTAAGTTAGAAGAATTAGGCTTGAAGATTCATTTGAATAGAAACACCCAAGAAATTCGTGGTAATGGCGCTATCTCTTCAATGCTCTTTGCCGACGGACTAGAATTGGAAGTAGATATGTTAGTGATTTCGGCGGGTATCAAACCTCGCGACGAAGTGGCTCGTATTGCAGGATTAGAAGTGGGTGTTCGTGGAGGTGTGATTGTAAATGATTATTTGCAGACTTCAGATCCAAATATTTATGCTATTGGCGAATGTGCTTTGGCACATCACATGATATATGGCTTGGTAGCGCCAGGCTATGAAATGGCAGATGTAGTAGTAAATCAATTGGTAAAGGATAAAGAAAAGTCATTCAAACCGTTTGATATGTCTACCAAACTCAAATTGATTGGGGTAGATGTAGCAAGTTTTGGCGATGCTTTTATCCAAGAACCAAATTGCCAGACTATTGTTTACGAAAATTCTGCTAAAGGTATTTATAAAAGAATCAATGTCTCGAACGATGGTAAATACTTGCTCGGAGGGATTTTGATTGGCGATGCAGAGCAATACAATATGCTTTTGCAAAATGTCAAAAATCAAACTATTCTTCCTCCCGACCCTGAAGATTTGATGCTTGGAGCTCGTGGAGGTAAGGAAGAATCAGGTGCAGGTGTAATGGCATTGCCAGACGACGCTTTGATTTGTTCATGTGAAGCTATATCGAAAGGACAAATCTGTGGAGAAGTTTTGGCAGGAAATAATACGCTTGACGCTATTAAAAAATGTACTAAAGCTGGTACTGGTTGTGGTGGTTGTGTACCGATGGTCAAAGACCTCATCAACGAAACCATGAAAAGCCAAGGGGTGTATATCCGCAATATTATCTGCGAACACTTTGATTATACACGTCAAGAGCTTTTTGACCTTGTCAAAATCAAAGGATATAAAACCTATGAGGAGGCTTTAGACGGATTAGGCCATGGCGATGGCTGCGAAACTTGTAAGCCTGCTGTAGCTTCTATCTTGGCAAGTTTATGGAACGAAATGATTTTGGTAAAAGGTAATGATACTATTCAGGATTCGAACGACCGTTACTTAGCTAATATCCAAAAAAATGGTACTTATTCGGTTGTACCTCGTATTCCTGGCGGAGAAATTACACCAGATAAATTGATTGTAATCGGACAAGTTGCGCTGAAATATGGACTTTATACCAAAATCACAGGTGGTCAGCGTATCGACCTTTTTGGCGCACATGTATCTGATTTACCTGCCATTTGGGAAGAATTAGTCAATGCAGGATTTGAGTCTGGACACGCTTATGGCAAAGCATTACGTACTGTAAAGTCTTGTGTAGGGTCTACTTGGTGTCGTTTTGGATTACACGATTCTGTATCCTTTGCCATCGAAATCGAAGAGCGTTATCGTGGGTTAAGAGCACCTCATAAGTTTAAGTCTGCTGTTTCGGGATGTACACGCGAATGTGCCGAAGCGCAATCAAAAGACTTTGGGATTATCGCTACCGAAAAAGGCTGGAACTTATATGTATGTGGCAATGGCGGAGTAAAGCCTCAACACGCTTTATTATTAGCCAGCGACATCGACTCAGAAACTTGTATCAAGTACATCGACCGTTTCTTGATGTTTTATATCAAAACGGCAGAACCTTTGACTCGTACTGCCACATGGCTCAACAAGCTAGAAGGTGGAATGGATTACCTCAAAGCGGTAGTAATCGACGATGTATTGGGCTTAAATAAGCAGTTTGAAGATGAAATGAATATGCTCGTAGAGGCATATCGTTGTGAATGGAAAGAGGTAGTAACAAACCCTGAGCTTCGCAAACGTTTTACGCACTTTGTTAATGCGCCACACGTAAAAGACCCGAATGTCAAATTCGAGCCAATGCGTGATCAAATAAAGGCAGCAGAGTGGGTAAAGTAATGATTCAACTGATCGAAGGCAATAGATTTCTATTGCCCAAAGTCCTTAAAAAGCAAATACAATGAGCAATATATTAGCAGAAGATACTCTTGTTTGGCATTTGGCATGTTCAGAAGCCGACATACCCGAAAATGGCGGAGCTTGCGCCCTAATCGAAGGTGAACAAATCGCTATTTATAATTTCAAAAGAAGAGGCGAATGGTTTGCCACACAAAATCTTTGTCCACACCGTCAGCAAATGGCGCTTTCACGAGGTATGATTGGTTCCGCGGGCGAAGAACAAGAACCTAAAGTGGCTTGCCCTTTTCATAAAAAGACTTTTTCCCTAAAATCAGGAGCTTGTCTTTCGGGCGATGACTACCAAATTCAGACCTATCCAGTGAAGGTCGAAAACGGAATGGTTTATATAGGCATTTGATGCCTTTTTCTCTGCTTTGGACTTGTTTACATCCTTATTTTAGGTCAAGTCCAAAGCAAAATATTATAGTTTTAAGATTTTTTTGAAACAATTTGATAACCAGTAAATTACTTGAAACGACTTAGCGATTTATTTCGAAAAATTGGTATATTTCAGGTTATGAGGCCTTTAGATACCCAAGTTTTTCAACGATTGACCCGTTTGTATGTGATAGCACTTACAACGGTTGCCGCTTTGTCTATGTCAGGACAATTGGTTATTCAATTGTTTTTACATCAATTACTAGACGATTCTCATGTTATCAATATTGCAGGTCGTCAAAGGATGCTTAGTCAGCGACTATGCAAAACTTCAATTTTGCTCTGTCGTCCTGATATTTTTCCTGCCGATGCCGAGCATTATTCGCAAGATATTAAAGACATAATTCGACTATGGGAAGGCTGTCATAATGGGTTGAAAGGAGGAGAGCTAGATACACCCGAACAAACCTATACAGTTCGAAACAGCCCTACCATTGATAGTTTATTTTTGGAGCTAAATCCGATTTTTACGGTTATGCTTACCAATGCCAAGACTATCAGTTACGTGATAGAGAATCCTGTAAAAAACCAAGCAGATACGCTTCATACTTCGCTTCAGCAAATATTGAGTAATGAGCGTAATTTCTTGAAAATGATGGATAAAATCGTTTTTCAATACGATAAAGAAGCCAGCCAACGAGTAGACACTATTAAGCGTATCGAGTTGATTTTGTTTGTGCTATTGTTTGTCGTTTTGGTACTCGAAGGACTCTTAATATTTAGACCGATAGCCAACTATATCAGAGTGGTTATTAAAAAACTGACTGACTCAGAAACAGAATTGCGTGACTCCAATGAGATGCTCGTAACTACCCAAGCGGCGCTAGTACAGGCTACAGAGGAGAAATATAAATTACAATTAGCAGAAGAAAAAGTACGTTCAGCTTCTTTGATGGAAGGGCAGGAGTTGGAGCGCAAGCGTCTCGCTCGTGAACTGCATGACGGAATTGGACAGATGCTGACAGGCTTACGTTTGCTTGGAGAGAGAGTGCGCAGTACGCCATTTACCAACGAAAAGCAAGAAAAGTCATTTGAGGAGTTACAGAAATTGATTCAAGAAACCATTGAGGCTACTCGTACAGTTTCGTTCAACTTGGCACCATCGGTATTGAGTGATTATGGCTTGGGACCAGCTGTGAGAATTTTGGCAGAACAAACCTCCAAAATGTCAGGCGTAGGAATCGATTTTCATGACAATATTCAGAGACGACTTCCTGAAAATATTGAGACTACTCTATATCGTATTGCTCAAGAAGCCTTGCACAATGCCGTAAAATATGCTGATGCTAGTTTGATTAGTATTCACTTGGAGGAAGCCAACCAACGCGTTTTAATGCACATTATTGATAACGGTAAAGGCTTTGAAATTGGACCAAGTAAAAAAGGCTTGGGAAGCAATGGTCTCAAAAATATGCAAACTCGTAGTAATCTATTGAACGGACAATTCAAAATACAGTCAGGAATTGGAAAAGGAACCGCTATTCAGGTGAGTATTCCTTTATCGAATAAAAAGAAGTCATCCACTATTTCAAAGAAAAAACCATTAACTCAACAGACAACGATATGAATCCTATAAAAGTATTACTAGCCGACGACCACGATGTGGTGCGTAAAGGCATGAAAATGCTCCTTGAGGACGAAGAGGGTGTACTTGTAATTGGCGAAGCTGCCGACGGTGCCGAAGCTATCGAAAAAGTAAAAGCTTTGATGCCCGATGTGGTTATCTTAGATCTTACTATGCCCAAAATGACAGGTATCGAAGCTGCCGCTGTAATTTCACAGGAATACCCATCAGTGAGAATCTTGATTTTCTCGATGCACAACAACCGTGAATACATCATCAATTCTGTAGAGAATGGTGCAAGTGGATATTTGCTAAAAGATACAGGCAAAGACGAGTTACTTCGTGCTTTGAGCGTTGTTTCGGAAGGACGCAAGTATTTTCCTCCTGAAATCTCTGAAGTGATTATTGATGAATTATTAGCAAAAAATCTTTCGGGAGGTGCGCCTGTGGAAAGCAAGCCTATTTTTCAGAAAATTACGCCTAAAGAGCGCCAAATTCTTGACCTTATTGTACAAGGATACAATAGCCGTGAAATTGCAGATAAGTTGTTTTTGAGTATTCGTACTGTAGATAATCACCGTGCGAATATGATGAAGAAAACTAAAGCGAAAAATACCGCCGATTTAGTAAAAATGGCAATACAGTAATTATTGAGTGAGTTGAGATTGAGTGAATGAGTGATTTTATCTGTCTCATTCACTCAAATATTAATAGGCAAAATCTTAACCTGCAATAGGCTAAAAGCTTCAATATGATGCTTGGGAAGCTATAAAAAACATTTTACCGAGTACTCATAGCCCATAACCGAAAGCTCAATAATGCAGAATTAAGTTGAACGAGTTAAAGAGATAAAAAATTACACTCAGAACTCATCACTCATGCTTATATTGCTCGCTTTAAAGTTAAAGTCGTTACAAACAAGCCATTACCTCTTTTGACTACAAAATTGAGAGGTTTACCTTCGCCTTTTTGGAATAACTTGTACAGCTCACTTATCGAAATGTCGTGCGAAGACTTGTTATTCACAAACAATAATTTGTCCCCTTCCTGTAAACCTGCACTTTCAGCAGGAGAATTAGCCTCAATTCTTTCGATTAGGTATTCATTATAATTCTGACCTTTTGCTGCTAACTCCATGCCTGTCATATTGTGCTCAAAAGGCTCTTTAAGAAACTTGTTAGAAGCTTTCAATACAATGTACTGATCACGATAGTTGAAGGTTACTCTAAATCTTCTCAAAAACTCACAGCCCAAATTTCCTTGTCTGGGATTTTCTGTAACATTAGGAATCACTTTGTACGAAGTGCTGTCGGGAAAGGAAGCAACTAAGTTTTGTAGAATATATTTTCCAATTTTCAACTTTTGAATGCGACCTAATTTACCGTTGATAATGCCACTCAATCCTCTGCCCAACTGAGCACTAATGAGTTTGTGGGGAAGTTTGATTTTAGAATTAGCCGTTGCATCGAGCGAAAGAGCATGTCCTGCACCTGTATCCAATACTACCTTGATAGGTACAGTGGTGGTACTATCAATTAGTTCAAGTGTATTGAGATAAGGCTTTTTATCCTCAATAGAAATAGCAATTTTTTCGCCTTTAGAGGGTTTGTATTTATAACTGTCAGGGTTTTGTAAAGTGATTTCACGCATGTTAAAATCAATGGTTACAGCAAATCTATCAAACAATTCATACCCAATAATACCATGAATAGGGCGACCTACAAACTCACTTAGTTTCAGAATATCATCTTGGAGAATGACCAAGTTTTGATGATATCCCATAACTTCGCCAAGTTGAATGGTATTATTCAAAACAATACTAGCCTCTATTTTTTCGCCAGCACCAGCACCCGCAATCTTTACTTTTCGGGTGGGAGTTAATTGCTGTTTTTGTAAACATATTGGGTCGGTAATAAGAATGGTACTTACACCAGTGTCGAGGATAAAGTGTAAGGTATCTGAATTATTGATTTTTAATGGGATGATGATTAAATTTGCCTGAAGCTCAAAAGGAATTTTAGAGATTTTTCTATTTTTAATAAATTGAAATCCAAATTTTTCCTCCACTACCTTTTCCTTTGTTCGAGTAGGAGAAAGTGACTTAGGAAAGCCAAGCGACGTCACGAAAGCATGATTGATGGATGCGAATTGCTGCTCATGAGAAATAAAAACAATGAACAGCACAAGAACAATTTTTAATAAAGAGGTTCTCATATTCTTGTCTGTTTAGTATCTGTCTAATTTACAGTATTTTAGAATGAAAAACAAATGTTTTTCTTAGATTGTTTAAATTTATCATTGGAAAGATACAAATGTCAGATTGAATCGTTAGAATTGATTATACCATAGGAAAACTAGCAATTGTAAAGCCGTCAAAGCGCCAAATTTCTGCAAGAGTTTTATAGATGATTTTAACGATTAATCACTAGTTTTACGGAACTGATTAACGAGTTTCATCAATACCCACATTCCCATAAAAACCAACGCCATGTCCAAAGTAGTTATTAAACCAATACTCTATGTAGCACTAGTAGGAGGACTTTTGTCTTCTTGCGTTAGTCAGCAAAAATACCAAGCGCTCATACAAGACAAAGATCGTCTCGATGTAAGTGTCGAACGAGCTCACAAAGAAATTAAGGAACTGAAGGAAACCAAACTCAACTTGGAGGATCAAATCAAATACAAAAATGTAGAGATTGCTAAGCTAGAGAATCAGGTAAGTATCATCAAAAAGCAAGCGGATGCAATGGGGCAAAAGTTTGATGAGCTGGAAGACCAAATGAAAAAAATGAGCGCCGACTTAGAAAGTAAAAAATATGAAAGTGCTTTACTCGTGGCAAGCTACGAGCGTAAAATTGCAGAATTACAATTACTAGGCTCAAAACTTAAAGCCAAAAAGAAAGCTAAAGTCTCCAAAAAAACAGATAAGGTACTAGCTGCAAAAAACTAAGCAGTAAAAGGATAAATGTGAGCCTCGCAATATTTGTGAGGCTTTTTTATGAAATCTAAAAGGTTGATTTTTAGGAAAAGAGTTCAGCCATTTACGAGAGGATACTCAATTATGCTTCGCCGAAACAAATCCCTAAATTTTTAGTGCAAAGCATATTTTATCTATAAATTTGTAGGGTAATTAAGTTTCAACCAAAAAACAGTGGTTCAATGGATTCAGCGCAAGCTGTTTCTCTCCCCGACTTTACTTAAAAAATGAGAAAGAAAATCGTTGCTGGTAACTGGAAAATGAACAAAACTGCTGAAGAAGCATTAATCTTAGCTTCTGAAGTGGCAAACATGGTGAAAGATGAAGTATCTACAGACGTTACTGTAGTTATTGCTTCTCCGTCTTTGTACTTGAGTACTTTGACAAAATATGCTGAGCCAGTAGTAAATTTGGGTATTTCGGCTCAAAACTGCCACCAAAAAGCATCAGGTGCTTATACAGGTGAAATCTCAGCTCCAATGTTGAAATCAATTGGTGTAGAATATGTAATCATTGGTCACTCTGAGCGTCGTCAATATTTTGGCGAAACTAATGAGCAATTGGCTGAAAAAGTAAATATCTCTCTTGAAAATGGTTTGACTCCAATCTTCTGTTGTGGAGAATCTCTAGAGCAACGTAACGCTCCAGGATACTTGGAGTTTGTAGCTTCACAGTTGACAGACAGCCTTTTCCACTTGTCAGTTGAAGATTTCGGTAAAGTAGTAATTGCTTATGAACCAATCTGGGCAATCGGTACAGGTGTAACAGCATCTTCTGATCAAGCACAAGAAATGCACGCATTTTTGCGCGCTCATGTTGCTACAAAATACGGACAAGAAGTAGCAGATAATACTTCTATCCTATATGGTGGTAGCTGTAACGAGAAAAACGCTCCTGAGTTGTTTTCTCGCGCAGATATTGATGGTGGTCTAATCGGTGGTGCATCATTGAAATCTCGTGAATTTGTGAATATCGCAAAATCATTCTAGTTGATATAGGTTATTAGTTATTTGTATATCTGTTATTAGAGAAGATGTTTACAGCCTTAAACAAAATACTTTTGGTCTGTACCAATCTCTGATACTTATTGCTTACCAGCTCCATAAGAGCGACAGTTGGGTAGCAATGACAAATGTAACAGAACATTCAAAAAGCGCCATAGGTGCGTTAGAACCCAATTTAGGTGGTTTTCTAACGTACCTATGGCGCTTTTGGGTTATTTCCACACAAGGTATAAGCCTTTCTTTTCTAACAGTTTTGACTTATAAAAACAACAAGCTTAAAATTTTTACAATTCATTAGAACTTTTCTGAAAAACAGCACGTTATACCTTTCCCTATTTCTAAAATCATCATAAACTATGCAGAAATTAAATGTAACCATTTCCTTAGAATCTTATGACTCAGAAACTGAATTGAGTGCAAAAGAACAGTTGTTGTTGATGGAGGCTCGTAAGGCCACTTATAAGTCTTATGCGCCTTATTCTCAGTTTCATGTAGGTGCTGCTATTTTACTAGAAGACGATACTATTATTACGGCCAATAACCAAGAAAATGCGGCATTTCCATCGGGCTCATGTGCAGAACAATCAGCGATATTTTGGGTAGGAGCTAACCATCCTGACAAAAAAATCAAATCTATTGCGGTTATAGCTCGCCCTGGCAAAGGCGATGAGTTTAGAGGTGTTCCGCCTTGCGGTGCTTGTCGCCAAGCAATGCTTGAATATGAAGTACGTCAAAAACAACCTATTCGTTTGTTGATGCTAGGTGCTAATAATCAAGTATTAGCAACGGAATCAATTGGAGATTTACTTCCTTTGAAGTTTGAAGAATTTTAAACAGATTTCGGATAAATTTTATTCGAAGCCAATCCTTATGAATTCATTTTTTAAACAGAATACCTTCTCAATCGTTTACGCCTTTTTTTTAGGAGTGATGCCCTTGGTGGTTAGCTCTTCGATTACGGTATGGGTAATGTTTCATGAAGCAACAATCCACCAACTCGATTTGCCTACATGGACGATGGTATATGCTGCCGCTAGTTTGACAATGGCATTTGCGCTTACGCCAACTACCTTCGTGGCACTACTGAGTGGATATTTTTTGGGTTGGGAGGCTATGATACCTGTTTGTGCCAGTTATTGGCTAGCTTCTTGGATTGGTTATGTAATGGCCGCTAAAATAGATGGTGGACGATTATTGAATGCTTTAGAAAAAAGAAAAGGCGTAAAAGAACTCCTTCAGAATCTTCAAAAACAAGAATTCAAAATCATTTTGCTAGCAAGACTTTCACCTGTATTACCTTTTGCGGTGAGTAACTTATTGTTTTCTTGTTCGGGAGCCAAACTAAAAAACTTCCTTACTGCAGGCTTTATTGGTATGCTACCTCGTACGCTTTTGTCGATATGGGTAGGTACCCAAGCCAAAGAAATCAAGGCATTAGTCGAGCACCCAAGCGAGGGAGCTGTAGCGCAAGTTGCTATTATATTGATGATTGGTATTTCATTGTATGGATTGTTTAGAGTCGTAAGGAAAGCAATAGGAGAATAGAAGCGTTCTTTTTGTCGAAAAATAGAGCATAATATAGCCTTTGCAGGCGACAGAGTACAAAATACCTAAAGCTTACATAAATATTTTTTTCTCATTCATTTTCAGAATATTAGAAAAATTTTATACCTTTGCACCCCCAATCAATTGGGATTAACTAACTATAATTCAATGTGTTTTGCCCGCCACATTGATGTATCAGGGCTTTTATTTAAACATGGCTAATCAATTAGCAGATTTCGACTGGAATTTAGTCGGCACTAAAGGTATCGGTGGTGGTTACTCTACCGAAGAGAGAGCAAGATTAGAAGCTCTTATTGAAGGTACATTGAACCTTGTAACTGAGAAAGAAGTAGTAAAAGGTACTGTAGTAGGTATCACAGACCGTGAAGTGATTTTGAACATCGGTTTCAAATCAGACGGTATGGTTCCAACTTCAGAATTCAGAGATATGCCTGAGTTGAAAGTTGGAGATGTAGTAGATGTTTACGTTGAGAACCAAGAAGACAAAGCAGGTCAATTGATTCTTTCTCGTAAATTGGCTAAAGTAATGACTGCATGGAAAAACATCGAAGAAGCTCTTGAGCAAGATATCGTTATCGATGGTTTCGTTAAGCGTCGTACTAAAGGTGGTCTTATCGTTGATATCTTCGGTGTTGAGGCGTTCTTGCCAGGTTCACAAATCGATGTGAAACCAATCCGTGACTTTGATATCTTCGTTGGTAAGAAAATGGAAGTTAAGGTTGTTAAAATCAACCATGCTAACGATAACGTTGTTGTTTCTCACAAAGTTCTTATCGAGAAAGACCTTGAAGAACAACGTCAATTGATCTTGAATAACCTTGAAAAAGGACAAGTTCTTGAAGGTGTTATCAAGAACATGACTAACTTCGGTGTGTTCATTGACTTGGGTGGTGTTGACGGTTTGTTGCACATCACAGATATTTCTTGGGGTCGTATCAACCACCCACAAGAGTTGCTTAAATTGGATCAAAAAATCCAAGTGGTTGTTTTGGACTTCGACGAGAACAAGAAACGTATCTCTTTGGGTATGAAACAATTGCAAGCTCACCCTTGGGATGCTTTGGCTGCTACAGTAGAAATCGGTTCTAAAGTAAAAGGTAAAGTTGTAAACGTTGCTGATTACGGTGCTTTCTTAGAAGTATTGCCAGGTGTTGAAGGTTTGATTCACGTTTCAGAAATGTCTTGGTCGCAACACTTGCGTAATCCACAAGACTTCTTGAAAGTAAGTGATGAAATCGAAGCAGTTGTGTTGACTTTGGATCGCTCTGAACGTAAAATGTCATTGGGTATCAAACAATTGACTGAAGATCCTTGGACTAAACAAGATTTGTTGAGCAAATACGCTGTAGGTACTAAGCACACTGGTACTGTACGTAACTTGACAAACTTCGGTTTGTTCCTTGAATTGGAAGAAGGTATCGATGGTTTGGTTCACGTATCTGACTTGTCTTGGACTAAGAAAATCAAACACCCTTCTGAGTTCATCAAAGTTGGTGAAAAATTAGACGTTGTGGTATTGGAGCTTGACGCAGAAAACCGTCGCTTGGCTTTAGGTCACAAACAATTGGAAGAAAACCCTTGGGATACTTTTGAATCAATCTTCACTGTAGGTTCTGTTCACAAAGCAACTATCGTTGCGAAAAATGACAAAGGAGCTACTTTGGAATTGCCTTACGGTATCGAAGGTTCTGCTCAGTTGAAACAATTGGTGAAAGAAGACGGTTCTGTTGCTGAAACAGGTGAACAACTTGATTTCAAAGTAATCGAATTCAACAAAGAAGATCGTAAAATCGCTCTTTCTCACACAAGAATTTTCAACGACGTTAAAGAAGAGGCTATCCAAGAAGAGAAGAAAAAAACTGCTAAAGATGTAGAAAAAGTTACTAGCACTGTTGAGAAATCAACTTTAGGTGATTTGGACGCTTTGACAGCTTTGAAAGCTCAAATGGAAGACTCAGCTCGTGAAGAAGCTAAGAAAAAATTAGAGAAGAAGAAATAATCCTCTCTGATTAAGCATACTAAAAGGCTCTGCTAACTTTTGTTGGCAGAGCCTTTTTATTGGCTGTTGGCTTTCAGTCACTGAAGAACTGCAAAAAATGTATCAAGGACAAATCTCAACTCCGCACTCCCAACTCAACACTCACTAATGTCCTAGTGTTATGCTCATCAAACCAATTACTACATCGTTGGTAAGGGTTTTGATTGTGAGACTTTTAAGGGTCTTTTTAGGATTGAGAGGCATATCTAATACTGTTGCTGCACCTCCTTCTATCTTTTTACCATTCCAAAACGCCTTGGATTCTTGTCCATCTACAACCTTTCCAGTCGCAAGATGTATTCTAATCGGACGTGCTTGCTTTAGTTTGAAAGCAAAATCGTCAGTGAAATAATCTTGGTCTATAGGCCACCATGTTTCGGGATTACGCAATGCTAGTTGCTCTTCTGTTCCATCGGTGTATTCAACAACAATTTGCCCGTTTTCTAGCTGGCTTTGCATAGGGTTGGTCGAGCCAGCCATCAAAAACCAAACATGAGAGGCTCTTCCTGATAAAGGAATCGTTTGGTATTTAGGATAATTATCCCATTGCGAAGTAAAGACAATGTTATTACTTGCAGAAGGTGTTTTGAAACGAATACCTTGTGTCAACTGAATGTGGTCATTGGCTTGAGCTAATTTTCTTAAACCTTCATCTTTTACCTCAAAACTTTCATGAGGATGTGGCCAGTCTCCAATGCCTTGCCAAGGCAACTGCAAAGTCGTAGCTTGTGGACGTGGGGAAAGGTATTTATTTTGAAAAATTTGAGTGACTTGATCATTAAAAAAGGCAGAAAGGTCAACTGATTCTTGACGAAGCTGTAGTTTACCTTGCCAATTAATCAAGGTAGTTTCAAGTGTTTTATTTTTCTCAAAAACAATACTTACTTTGTTCGTCCCACAAAGTAGGCTAGTGAGTGGAATGATGATTTCTTCAGATAATTTTTCTGCTTCTATGCTTACTGTTTTCTTAAAATCATGACAAAGTATTTGTGCTTTGATATTTGCTTTTGTATGATTTTGGAGACGAAAGACTGAAACATTATCCTCAGTATTATTGCTACTTACCAATTCAATAGCAGGTTTTACCTTGAAACATATAGGCACCCACCAAGATAAGCTGCCTTGTTGAAGTTGTGCAAAAACCGTGTAATTACCCTCTGGGGCTTGTATTTGAGCAGAGAACTGATTTTGGGCTATTTGTATATTTCTTAATGCTTTTTGGGCATCAAAAATCTTTATGACTTTTGCGTTTGCAAAACGTTGACTAATAACTGCCTGATTCGTGTAGGTTTTTGCGGTTTTGGGTAAAATAGGCTTTTCTCCTTTCCATTGAATAACAATTTTATATTGTGGTAAATTAGGAAGTGAGATTTCAATGGTTGGCTTCCCTACAGATTGGTTAAGATTTTTCCATGTAACTTTTTTCCCATTTACGACTAATTGCCCCACTTGTCCTTGAGCTAATACTTGAAATTTAAAATCTAAAGCCGTAGGAAGTGTAGGAGCAATAAGATAAGTATCCGTTTTTTGTTTTCTTTTAAAATCAAAACTAATATCTGGTGTTTTGAAAGAAGCATAATCCCAAGTTGCAGGTAGCCCTGGGCGAATCAATAGCGTATTATTTAGTGCATCAGGAACGATACCAAAAAGCCCTTCGACCAAGGCTCGAGAGAACATACCAATGGGGTCTGCAAAATCTCGATAAGCCTCGCTACGAATGGCATCAAAAGCCGAAATCTGAACAATATTGCCAGGACTACCACCCAAATACATCGACTGTAATACTTCGCTTTTGAATAGTTTGAAGGCTTCGTCTGTACGACCAGCTTGCCAGTTAGCTAAAATAATGTGCATCGATTCAGCCAGAGCTACATTATTGAGCGACCACATATAAGGCATCCAGTTGGTGGTAGAAAGTGTATAGTAACCTTTGTCTTCCAGCCCCTTCGCTCTAATGGGGATATGTGGAATTTCGTTGTCTACATATCTAAGCATTTGATAGGCTTGGAATTTGTTAGGTACTTCTGAGTCAATACTATGATAAATCGTCCAAATGCCCGCTGAAGGATGAAGTAACTTATTCCCTAGAGCATCTTTAAACTCGGCAAAAGTACCTTTTTGTGGCATCCATAAAATTTGATTCATAGCTTTCAAAATCTTCTCTGCTTTTTCGAGATAAGGCTTTGGATTATCGCCCATTAGTTTGGCTATTTGTGCGGCTTTTTTGAACCCCAAATAATTATAAGCCGAAGTGTGTGTGACATCCCCACCGCTATATTGGAGGGCATCACTTGCCCAAATGGCTGCGTAGGCATCAAATAGATTATTTTTATCTATGTCAAAATTTCTTACTTCCCAGTCCAAATGCCTTTTGATGACCGACCATGTTTGGCGCATGAAAGTAGTATCTTTTGTCCAAGCAAAATGGCGGAGTAACTGGTCGATATACACCAAATTCATATCGTAATGGTGTGGACGTAGGTTAGTGCCATTCGGGTCTCGATTAATATAACCATTGCTAAACATTCCTATACCCGATTTTTCGGTACTTCGGGCAAAGTGCATTGCACTATCGGGCTTGATAGATCCAGAAAGTGGCGTGGTAAATTGCGATAAAGCATAAGCTTCAAAATGGGTTTTGGCTCTGTCGTGCCAGCCCAGCACGTCGGCGGTGTATGGTCCGCGCCAACCTGGCAAGCGCATCCGCCAACCAATTGAACCGTGCATATAGGTGGGTGCATCCCAAATGGCATCAGAGGCAACAGCTAGAGTACCTCCAATGGTATTGATAAATGGGTCTGGTGTATTGAGCTGGATACGATTAGCTAAGGTTGCACGAGTATTTTCGGCTTCTTGAAAAACACGTGGTAACTCATCATACTGAATGTTGGCTTTGGTAGTGGGATTATAAATTGTAAAGAAATATTCGGATTGGTTTGTTACAACTAGTTTTCCACAAATGATAGGAGCTTTTTCGGCTTGTGATTGATATAAGGATAGGGGAGAAGCCAAGGCCTGTGCATCTACCACCTTAAGTTCTGATTCGTTAGGGAATGTACCTTGGAGCGTTTGCTCTTTGCTTGGTTTTATAGGCTGTTTGGCATCTTCTGTAAAATATCGACCATCGCCTGTGGCTGGCAAGCCAGTGCCATATTTGAGAATAAATTTTCCTTTTTCAGAAATCAAATATTGATTGTCTTTGCAATTAGTAGCCTGTAAATAAAAGTTTGATTCTGGGTCGGGTCCCATATCTCCATCTCTAGAAAACTTTTTGCCCGTTGCTCCCCCAAATGCCCAATATAACTCGGTAGATTGAGGGGTATTTTTAAACTGGGTTTTCAGAACAAACCCTTCGGCATCGGACAAGGCTAAAATCTCAATTTCGAGAATACCATTTCCTAATAAAGCATCTTTGATGGTATAGAGCCTTGCGCCAGCTCGATAGCGTGCAATAATACTATCGGCTTGAGTTAGCCATTTACTTTGTTGGTTTACCGAAATCCCCAGTTTGAAGTTGCCTCCCATACCTGGCATATAGAGTGCAAATTCAGGACGGTCACCTGTTTCGATACGAAAGGCAGTGTTTGTACCATAAAGTGCTCGTGTAAATAGCCGCTTGCCATTTGTAATTACAAAGTCTTTTCCTTCGGGACGATAGCGTAATTCTAGTTCATGGTTATGCCATGTTTTTGGAGAAAGTTGTAAAGGATAAAGTTCTTGTGAAAAGGTATTTTGAGTAAAAGAAAATAGGCATATATACCCTATACAGAAAAGTTTTAAGAATAGATTTAGTTTTTTCGATTTCATGAAAATAGCATTTTATTGAAAATACAAATAAAAGGAGCTATCATCATAAAAGCGTCATGCTTATCCAAAGACAGCATACTTTACAGCCGTACAATAAAATGTGCTTGAATACTATGTTCTTCATCAAATTCGATAAGAGAACTACGTTGTCGGTGATTCCACATATAACCTGTTTCGATGGTAAAATGTGGCGAAAAGTTATGAGAATACCCTAGATAAGCCTGATTTTGACTAAATGAATTGGCAGGGATATTGGGAGATACGTTTTGTAGTAATTCTTCACTAATAAAAACATTGTTTTTCGAATTGAGAATATAGCGCAATTGCCCTCTCAATCTAGCACGTCCTTGGGATTCGTTCCAAGCATTATCATCGTTTTTGAAAAGGCGGTATTCGTAGCCACCTCGTAGCCTAACTAGCCATTTTGGACTGAGTGTATGTAACCATTCAGCCATCAAAAAAGGACGAAATTCCCAACGATCTTTTTTGCTAAAATCCGATGGTTTGGCATAAAGCTGGTATGAATGAAAAAAGGAAGGAAATAACGATACCACAAGAGTTTGCCCTCGGTGGACCAACCCAAGTCGGTAAGCTTCCATCAATGGGAGTGCTGTTGGGTTAAAAAAAGTTTTACGATAATCGTTTTGACGTCTGTACTGATACTCAAGATTGATCTCAAAATTCTTATAGATTTTCTTTTGAAGCGCAAAGCGAGTCCAGATGCTAGAGTGGTTATAGTTTTGGGCTTGGGCACAACAAGATGCACATACCCAAAGGGTACATAGGATAATTTTAAATCTCATTTAATCAATCTTGGAAAGAAATACTGTTTACACTAGGAGTCTACTACTTTGGTAGAGAATCCCTAGTGCAAAAGTAATTGATTATAAGATTTTACAGGTCTTTTTTATGATTTTTATACTTTATTCCAGAAAAAATAGTAAGAAATAAGACCCTTGAAATTCGAAAATTAAAAGGAACAAATATTAATGAAATCAAGACAATTGGGATAATGTATCCAAGGGGTTCTGGGTCACCAAAAAAATTATAGATAACCACGCCACCTATTAACATAATGGCTACCGTAAAGGCATAGCTAACATACATAGCACCAAAGAAAAAACCTGGCTCTCGTTCATAACGCAAACCACATTCGGAACAATGCTCGTACATTTTGTCAAATTTCAAGATATTCCACCACGGATGTGTAAACAATTTTCCCTGACGGCATTGAGGGCATTTAGCCTTAACCATGGCTCCAAGTTGGCTTTCTTCTTCCATAAAGTTCTTTAAATAATAATTCGTTAATATTAAAGATAAGTACAAATAAATATGTGGGTCAAATGTAGGTAAAATGGCACAAAGAGTCAAAGACCCAAAGTGTGAAGAGCCAGTTACAGCCCGTAAGTATTAGATAAAATTAAGCAAATTGCTTTACAGTTTGTTCTAATTGATGTACAGGAATTACACCCGACTGTCGCCATACTTGCTGTCCATTTTTGTATAATATTAATGTAGGTACGCCACTAATTCTAAGTTCTTGAGCTAGCGACTGAGCTTTGTCTACATCTATTTTAATGATTTTTATATCCTCACCTAATCGTTTTTTGAGATCTTCTAAAATAGGTGCCATAGTTTTGCATGGGCCACACCAAGTGGCAAAAAAATCAACTAAAACAGGCTTGTCTGAGTTGATAATATTTTCAAATGAACTGTTCATGATATTAATTGGCTATTGGCTTCAAGCCGTTATTGGTTAATAGAAAACTGTTATTAGTTAATAGAAGGTCGTTTTATTATCTAGTTCAAGACTTAGTCTCAAACTAGATAATAAAACAATCTTATTTTACCCGTATTAGGCTCTAGACTTTATGCTGTAGGCTAAAAGTTGAAAAGAATTTTTCATGAAATAATTTAAGCTTTTTTGCCTAATGCCTATAGCTTACAGCCTAATGCAAATTTATTTAGCATTAATACTTACAAGTCCTTTTTTACCCATTTGACAAATAACTCATTGCCTTGGCGTGGGCGAATTGAATTATGGCATGGTTCCAAAATAGCATCAATAAAATAAGGACTAAATAGTTGTAGGTATTCCTCTGTCGTGCCGCCAAATGGTGGTCCTGCTTTATCAAATTCTGAGGCAAATAATACACCGACAAGTTTACCTTCGGGCTTTAGCAGCTCAGACATTTTTTGCACATATTGTTCTCGCATACTTGGAGGTAAGGCGCAAAAAAAAGTTTGTTCTAAAATTAAATCATACTGGTCTTGGTGCGTAAAAAAGTCCTCGCAAAGAATTCTTACAGTTGGATAATTTCTCAAGCGATTTTGCAATTGCTCGACAGCCAAAGGAGCAATGTCCAAAATCGTTAGGTTTTTGAAGCCCAATTCGGCCATCAGCAATGCTTCATAGCCATTGCCACAACCAGGAAGAAGAATTTTTAGGTCTTTATTATCCAATTGTTTAATATACTCTTCAAGTGGAGGCGAGGCAGTTCCCAAATCCCAGCCTGTTTGCCCTTTGGCATATCGTTCGTTCCAATATTCTTTTGTCATATTACTGATAGCTTATAACTAAATGATTATATGAATGTTTTTTCATGTATTTTTTGTAAAAAAAGCCAGAAAAGAAATAAGCAAAATCTTAAGGTTTCTGGCAAAATCAATTCTCAGATTGATAAGTTTTTAGTACTAAAAATTACAATTACAATTTTCAATACATTCAATCAGCTTGGTTACATCACGTTCTTTTAAAGAATAGAATACATTGAGTCCATCCTTTTCTGAGCGTAAAATTCCTTTTAATTTCATATTGATAAGATGATGTGAAAGTAGTGACTGTTCACATTCCAGAATCGTACATATTTCATTTACTGAAAGGCGCTCTTGAATCGACAACAAATCTACGATGGCTAACCTCGTAGGATGTGCTACCGTTTTGAGAATAAAAGCGGCTTTTTCGAGTTTCTCTTTGTTGATTTTGTAGGCTACAGCTGCCATAGCAAAAATATTTTTAATAGATTACAAGGGATAATTTTAGTATTTCTGAATTTATTGAAACATAAGATACGAGTGTTATAGCATCAAAATCAGAACTTTACTATACAAATATATGATTGTTTATTCATATTTAAAAGTAAAAAAATAGTTTATCTAGTGTATTGGTAGACCATTGTTGGTTTTGTAGAAAAATCTTTGATTATTGTGCCAAATTATCTTAAAATATAAGACTATGTATTGATGATGATTTTATAAAAAATCTCTAATTTCGTCGTCCCAAACGCTATGTTTTTGGCGGGTGTGGGTACGAACTTCTTCAACAACAACTATGATAAAAAATCCTATTACTACTTCCATTTTTGATTTATTCAAAATTGGACCAGGACCATCGAGTTCACATACCATTGGACCGATGAAAGCTTCGTACGATTTTTTAAAGGAACTTAATGCGCTTTCTCCCAACCAAATCGACGCTTCTTTACAAATCCAAATTCATTTATACGGTTCATTGAGTGCTACAGGCAAAGGACACGGCACCGACCGAGCGGTTATTGCTGGGCTTTTGGGCTGGACTCCTGAAACCTGTGATCCTGTTTTGTTTTCGACTCTTCTCAAAGACACAACAGAGCAGTATCCCGTAAAAGTTCATGAAATAGAGATTCCTATTTCGGCTGAGAGTATTGTATTTGAAAAAGGAAAATATGACTCTCCTTACGCCAACACTATGGTACTAAAACTGCTTCGTGCTGAGCAAGTTGTACTTCAGCATGAATACTATTCTGTAGGAGGTGGGTTTATTTATCGTAAGGGTCAAAAAGTAACAACGAGTACGCTTACACCTGCGTATCCATACACCAATATGAAAGAGTTGAAAGCACAGTTACAAAGTAATGGCTTGACACTTTCAGAACTAATGTATGCCAATGAAATAGCTTTGACAGGAGCAAGTCGTAAAGAAATAGACAAAAAAACAGATGCCATTTTGGACTTTATGCACAAAGCAGTAAAGCGTGGATTGAAAGACAAACGAGTATTGCCTGGCACCATCAAGCTTCGTAGAAAAGCACCGTTACTTTACGAAAAGGCCAAAAAACTTGCTTTGACGAGTGATAGTTTTCTTATCTTTTTGAACGCTTATTGTTTGGCAGCATCAGAAGAAAATGCTGCTGGGAATATCGTAGTTACTGCCCCAACGTCAGGTGCATCTGGTGTTATTCCAGGCATTACGTATTTGTTGAAAAATCACTTTCATTATTCTCCCAACGAGATGCGTGAGGGAATGTTGGCGGCTGCGGCTGTTGGTTTTTTGGTAAAACATAATGCAAGTATTTCGGGTGCCGAGATGGGTTGTATGGGCGAAATTGGCTCGGCTTCGGCTATGGCAGCGGCGATGTTGACGTATTGTGCTACCAAAAGTATTCACGCTATGGAATCGGCAGCCGAAATTGCTATCGAACACCATTTAGGCATGACTTGCGACCCTATTGGGGGGTATGTCCAAATTCCATGTATTGAGCGCAATGCGATGGGTGCTGTAAAAGCCTATAATGCGTTTTTGTTGGCAACGGCAGGGGATAGCTCTTTACAAAAAATCTCGCTCGATAGTGTTATTAAGGTAATGAAGGCAACAGGAAAAGATATGTCTAAAAAATATAAAGAAACCTCCGAAGCAGGCTTGGCATTGAGTGCCACAGAATGCTAGTAGGCTTGCAGGAGTCATTTAAAATTGAGTGATTTGTGATTGAGCGAGTGAGTGATTATTGGTAGATATGCAATGCTTCGCGTCTTTTAGCTAGTGTACAAATTTTTAAATAATCACTCATACACTCAATTGCCATTCGGCTTTCAACTATGAGCCGTAGGCTAAAAGTTGAAAAAAAATCTCATGAAATAATTGGAGCTTTTTTGCCTAATGCCTACGGCTTACAGCCTAAAGCGCATTAATTCATTTTATTTAACTATTAAACCTTACAGTAAAACAAGTTCCTTTTCCAATTTGGCTATGGCAGCTTACTGTTCCGCCCAGTTGTTCGGTTAATTCTTTTACAATAGAAAGCCCTAATCCTGTCGACGATTCGTTGGAAGTGGGTTTGGCACTTAATTTTTGAAAACGACCAAACAATAAATTCATTTCTTCTGGTAATATGCCTTGCCCTTGGTCTTGTACTGAGATTTCGAAATAACTACTCGTACACTCCAATTTTACAGATACAGAAGAATCGGCATACGAAAACTTAATGGCATTTGAAACCAAGTTATCAATGATTTCGGTAAGATATTCTTGGTCTGTTTTTGCCATAAACAACGGTGCTTGACTCTCAAAATGCAAGCTTATTCCTTTACGATTGGCAATTTCTTCAAAGCGATTGAGAGAGGTAGTCAATAGCTGAACAATATTATGATAATCGACTTCGGGCGTAATAGACTCTCTTTCGAGGCGATTGACACTTAACATATTCTTGATAAGCGACGCCATTCTTTCTGAAGTACTCACCAATTCATCAATCCAACGTTTTTGGCTATCAGTCAGATTTTGAGCGGTTTTTCTAAACTTTCCCGCAATGAGTTTAATATTAGTAATGGGATTTTGTAAGTCGTGAGAGGCAATTCCGATGAAGCGATTTTTTTCTTGATTAGTATGAAAAAGCTGTTCGTTGAGATGATTAAGTTCTTGGTTTTTTTCCATCAACTCTTTCTCTAAAGCTTTTTTGTGAGTAATATCTACTATCACCGAATTACTAGCGATAAAGTTGCCGTCTTTGTCATAAATCGCATTGGCGTTGAGGAGCACTTGAACGTGGTTTCCTGTTTTGGAAACTAACTCTAGTTCAAGGTTTCGGGTGGTACCTGTTTGCTTGAATTGGCGATAAAATTCCTCGGCATTTTCGGTTAGAAGGGTGATTTGTAAATCAAAAAAACGTTTTTTCCCGATAAGTTCTTCGCGGGTGTATCCGAGCATTTTGAGTTCGGTATCATTGACTTTTAAGAAGTAGCCATTGGCGTCCAATGAATGATAGGCATTGGGCGCATTGTTATAAAATTCTTCAATAAAAGAAATGTAGTCAGAGGAATGTTCAGCGGAGAATTTTTCTCCGAAAAACCCAATTAACTCTTTCAAAATACAAGCGGGATTGAATTGGATTATTTTTGACCAAATTTAACACAAAAAAGCAGTCCTGAACATCAAGACTGCTTTCTTTTTTAACCTCTAAACCTACAAGTATGAAGTAAATCTACCACTTGATGACACAAAGTTCGTATTTCGGCACTTCTTAAACCTTGACCAGATTCAAGGTATAGTTATGATAGTCGTCAGTATTTATCAAGATTGAGAATCTGAATTTTGTAGAAATCTCTTTGTATATTAGTCAAATTGTGTTGTGGTATCGGGTGTTATTATGGGAGAATTTGTGTGTTTGATAAACATCCGAGCATAGATATTAGTGCTCATAAAAGTAAACCAAAACGATTCACATATAAATTAATATCCAGTTCTAAATTCATGCTTAACCCCACACTAAAAGATGCTATACTCGATGCTTTGCTCACACACTTAAATGTTTTTGTGAGTATCTATAACTATGAAACCAATGAGGTAGTTCTAGTAAATGACTCTGGTTTAGAGTTATTTAAGGTTCGAGATGAGAAAGAGTTTGCTGAGAAATACGGAGTTGAAGTGCGAGAAATGCCCATTACAAGCGAGCAAAATGCCAAACTTAGGAAAAGCCTAGACGAAAGTGGTAAATGGTCGGAAGAAGTACAATGTAAAGTGCATGATGGTACTACTTTTTGGGCTATTATCAATATTGATGCATTTCAATGTGAATCTCAAACGTATTTAATTACCCGTATTATTAATTTGGAGAAACTTTTACAATTTGAAAAAGAAAACGGTATCAAAGGTCGTGAATACTTTAAAAATCAAATCGACCAAATGATTTCGTATCGCACTTCAGCGTTGCTCGAGACGCTTACAAAATTAGAGCATTCGCAACATGAATTATCGGAAGCATTGCACCGCGAGCATCGACTTAATGGACTGAAATCGCAGTTTATCACTTATGCTTCGCATGAGTTTAGAACACCATTGGGGATTATATCATCTTCGGCGAATCTTCTAAGTAAATACAACAAAATCGGGAATGTTCAAAAACAAGAAGAGCATATCCAAACGATTTTGGAAAATGTAAAAACGCTCACAGCGCTGTTAGAAGAATCATTGAGTATGGGAAGATTGGATGATAACGCCATCGAACGGCCTTTAAATTTTTATCTTTCCAAAGTGATGCAACAAATGAACGATAGCTAGGATAATTGATCATGAGCTGATGATGTCTTTTCGGTAAAGTGTTAATGCTTTTACCCCAATAAATACAAAACAATCACCAAGAATATGCAAAAAATATTGCTCATAGAAGACGATGACCAGTTGCGGAGAAATACCGCCGAAATACTCGAGTTGTCCAACTATGAGGTGTACACCGCCGAAAATGGAAAAATTGGAGTTGAAAAAGCCCTGCAATGTCAACCCGATTTAGTGATTTGTGATTTGATGATGCCTGTATTGGACGGCTATGGTGTACTGAAGGTTTTACACAAAAACCCTGTTTTAAATACAATACCTGTAATTTTATTAACCGCCAAATCAGAAAGAGGGGATTTTAGAAAAGGGATGGAACTTGGCGCAGATGATTACCTGACCAAGCCTTTTGATGAAGTAGAACTGATTTCAGCAATTGAAACTCGCTTGAGTAAAGTCGAGCATCAACAGCATAGTGTCACTCCTCAAACTATTGTGGTAGAAGAAGCGCATGTGAGTGCTAATTTTAACTATGCGTACCTGACCGAAGGATTACAGCAACTCTTAGAAGATAAGCGTCCGCATCATTACAAAAAGAAATCGGTGATATATGCCGAAGGCGATGACGCCACCCGTTTGTATTATGTACAGTCAGGAAAAGTAAAGGTGATTTTGCAAAATAATGAAGGCAAAGAATTGGTGACAGGTTTGTATAAAGTAGGTGATTTTGTCGGAATACAAGCACTCTTGAGCGGTAGCGCTTATGTCGAAACTGCTGTTGCATTAGAAGAAACAGAATTGCTGTATGTTCCAAAGGATTTGTTTTTACAGGCGATTCACCAAAATCGTGCTATGGCAAATGGATTGATTCAATGGATGGCGCAAGAAATTATCCAACAAGAAAAGTATCTTTTGGGATTGGCTTATAATTCTTTGAGAAAACGTGTGGCAGAGTCTTTGGTGTTTTATGCCAAACATATTCATCCTGATCAAACCGTTGACATTATTGTTCAGCTCTCAAGAGAAGATTTGGCGTCGATAGCAGGTACGGCTACAGAGTCGCTAATTAGAACGCTTTCTGATTTTAAACAAGAAGGATTAATAGAAATAACGTCAGGAAAAGTAATTATCCTAGATTTATTGAAAATACAACACTTGAAATATTAAAGAAGCTTTGGACTATGAGCTGTAGGCATTAGGCAAGATGTTTCTGTTGATAAAAAACAAAAAGGCGGTCGAAATTATTTTTTCGACTGCCTTTTTTGATACTATATTTCAAAATGATACCTCTTTAGACGCAAGCATTGTGGCTCTACGACAGAGATATTTAATAAAATCACTCATTCACTCAATATCTTAGTGAACATCCGAGCCGCCTGTTACACTCTTTTTCACAACTCTGGCATTACCCGAAATATATACATCTGAGCCACCTGTGGCAGAAATGCTGATTTCTTTTTCAGCCCAAACATAAGCGTCTGAACCACCTGTTGCGGATACACTACAAAAACTTGAACGTAGTTTATTGGCCTTTAAGTCACTTCCACCAGTTGAGCTTGCTTTCAAAACGGTTGTATTACCAATTAGCGTTACATCCGAGCCTCCTGTTGTACTACAGTCAATTTCATCAGCATCGATTTCTAATTTAATATCCGAACCACCCGTTGCACGAATGGTAAGTTTAATCAATTCGAGTTTCTTTTCAGAATATACATCCGAGCCGCCTGTTGCCGAAATAGAATTGAGGTCTTTCACCGTCACGTAGGCTTTTACGGGTTTATTGTTCCATTTGAACCAGCCCCATTTTGAGTTTTCGATATATATGCGGATTACGCCGCCATTGTTATCTACTTTAATATCATCTTGACGATCTTCAGCGGCACTAATACTAACAGATTCGCTAGCGCCTTGCGTGAGGTACAAATCGATTCCTCCCGAAACTTCAATACCTTTAAATGAACCAACATTACGTTTTTGTGATACCACCTGTGCCTGAACTACAGTAATGCACGAAATCAATACGATAGAAACGAGGATAAGAATCTTTTTCATAGTAAAGCCTTTATTTGATGACAGTATATTTTATGTCTATTAGATGCAGGTCTCAAACCAAAGGTTGCATCGACAAAAGATTATTCTCCAAGGATTTAAGAAGGAAAAGATATTTTCCCCATCGTCACCGAAGGAATTCCTCTACGAGTACCAAAATCTGACTCGCCCCCAGCTACCGTTTCATTGGCTAAAATCGCAAATAATACGGCTTCTTTGGCATCGCCATTGATACCTAATTCATTGGTTCTTGCAAATTTGGCGGGAATGAGTTCTTGAAGCCATTCCATTAGCAAAGGGTTGTGCATCCCTCCACCCGAAGTGTACACCGTAAAATCAGAAAGATTGGATAAATTGAGCGAATGCACTGCTTCGGAAATCGTTTCAGCACTAAATCGTGTGAGTGTTGCCAATAAATCATGACTCGGAATATGTAGCGTATCACTGATTTCTTGAGCACGATATACATAAGCTTTACTAAATAATTCGGGTCCTGTAGTTTTGGGAAAAGGCTTTTTGAAAAACTCATCTTGCTTCAAGGCATCTAATAAAGCCTGATTGACAATACCTTGTTTTGCCAAAAGAGCATCTTTGTCGTAAGCCATATCAGGATAGAAGGTTCTGGTAAAAGCATCGAGCAAGGTATTACCTGTGCCTGTATCGGTCACAAAAACCTCTTCAGGATTCATATTGGCAGGTAAATAAGTAAAGTTGGCAATGCCACCCATATTGAGCATAATACGATTTTCGCCTTTTTTACCAAAAATAAAATAGTCTCCATATACTGCTAATGGTGCGCCTTCGCCACCTGCGGCTACGTGCTTTTGTCTAAAGTCAGCAATCGTGATAATGCCTGTATTGACTGCTATATGGTCGCCATCTCCAATTTGAAGCGTTGCATTGGGGAATTTTTCGATACCATGCAAAATTTTTGGCGCGTGCATCACCGTTTGTCCATGTGAGGCAATAAGGTCAACGTTTTCGGGCGAAATGTTCCATTTTTGAAGGCATTCCAAAATCATATTGGCATGCAATACCCCAATCCATTCGTTAAGCATAGCCAAATGAGGAAAATTGATGGTTTCTTTGGCAAAAACCTGTCGAATTTCTTCTTTAATATCTTCGGTGTAAGGAATGGTGTCAAAATCTAACAATTTGACTTCCGTGCTTTCGCCTGCACCCGAAATCTCGCAAAGAGCCACATCGAGTCCATCCATTGACGTTCCCGACATCAAACCAATAATTTTACGAGAAGGTTTTTGGGCAATTTGATAAAGAGATTGAAGGTTTTTGTTCATGAGGTCGATTTTTGTTGATGATTTTCAAATTTACGAAGTAGGAATGTATTTAGTGTATCAACGAGAGGTTTTGTTTTTTTAAATAAAAACTGTTTTAAATAATAAATCCTTTATCTGTGTGTAACAAATAAAGGATTTACCAAAAATGCTATCAAGAATACTATTCAAGTAGTTACTTTGCTGCTGCAATGGTGATGTTTCTAAACTCAATTGGACCGTGGTCACCTTGGAACATAATTGGTCCTGCTTCTGCCTCATTGCTATCAATAGCGCCACCTGTAATGCCTGGTATCTCAGCTTTATAGATGGTTGTTTTGCCATTTAGCATTACTGTCACAACTCTCCCAACTAAGGTAATATCATAACTTTGCCATTCTCCCGCTTTTTTAGCAGGCATTTCCAAAGGCTTCACAAAACCATAAATTCCCCCCAGTTCAATAGCAGATGGTTCAACGCCGAAGCCGTCTGTAATCTGTACTTCATAACGTCCACGTAGATATACACCGCTATTACTACCCTCAGGCACACGGAATTCAACATGTAATTTGAAATCGCCAAAGGTTTTTGTCGTTCTGATATTGGCACCTGATTTTGGACTTTTCAAAACACCGTTCTCTACAATCCATTGATTTTCGCCTGCAGCAGGACGGTCTTCTCTTCCAATAATTTCCCATCCGTCTAAGTTTTTACCATTGAAAATAGGCATTGGTTTCCCGAAAATTGACTCATTAGATTTTATCAATTTTGGAGCTTTTACACCCACCCAATTCACCACTTCGCCATTAGGCTGATTCATCGTCCCTTCTAATTTTCCATCTTTCAGTTCTGCCTCTACCACAAGATCTTTATCTTCTCTGTCCCACTGTGGCGGAATGGAAAAAGACATTTTATTATCCTTAAAATAGACTCTAGAGATAGGTCTGGCACTACCGCCACTACCCACAAAACGCCCATTGAAGTATTTTACCCCAGAGTGGTTAATTTCTAACCAAGACGGGAATTTTTTATTTCCTTTCGTAATGGTAATATCCCAACGTCCTTCTACACTTTGAGCCGTAACGACCAATGTTGAGCATAAAATACACAGAATTATCAAATGTAATTTTGTAATGAGTTTTTGCATGGTAGTATTGTTTTTGGTTAAATGGTTCACACAACTATTTGTCATTGTCGGGGAGACAACGATGCTAAAATTAGTTAAAATTTTGTAACATAAATCATTGAATAAAAATGGAAGGCATATAGATAATGGTAGGAGTCATTATCTATTGGGTGAATTGGTGATTGAGCCAATGAGTGATTATGGTAAAATTTGTATGCTAGCAGTAGAGACGTAATACTTTACGTCTTGAGCCAAGTTAGCCATAGGATGCTGATAGCAAAAAAGCGGTCGAAAATTGTTTTTCGACCGCTTTTTAATGAATTTCATAAAATCCTCCTAGTCTCAATATTGGGGATGACTCATGTTTAGCTTGCTATTGTGGAGACTGTTTGAGTTACGTCAATCAAACAAAGCCAAAAAAACTTTTAATTCATTTAAAACAGGAGAATCTAAATCCCAGATATGGGTTTTATGTTGAAGACTATATTCCAAAGTACAGTATCTCCCTGCATGTTGTCTTTCTTGATGAGTGGCGGTATCATATTTGAGGTAATAATGAACCCAAAGTTTATCAAATTCCTTTTGGCTTACCTTTTCTGATAAACAATTTTGCCATTGTTCTAAGCAATCAGCATTGCTTGATGAATGGTTTTTTATTAATCGTAAAATTGTTTCTAACTCTCCTTTTCCACCGATATTCATGAAATAGCAAGCAATTTGTAGAGGAATTTTATCAATTGTTAAATCTACAAATGTTTGACTATCTGATAATTGTATATCAAAACTTTCTTGTAAACATTCATTTATAAACGCTAATCTTTCTTCCCTTGTAAATGAATCTTGGTCGATGATAATACCCAGTTTTTCAAAAGGATTTTTGAGGAAACCAGTCTTTAAACTAGCTAAACGTTTTGTCAAAGCATCTTTACTTAAACCTTCTAAAATATTAATTGAAAACTCTTTAACATCAACACCTTGTATTAAATATTCGATGAAAGCTTTGTCGTCTTTTCCTTCTACTAAAATGATATTTTTCATTATTCTCCTCTGATAGGTGTGTTGGTTGCTAATTCATATTCAAGGGTATCGATGTCATGTTTTATACCAATAATTTGATTGGTTTTAGCGTGACGAGCCATTTCAAAATAGGCTCCTTCTCCTTTAAATTCTTCACAAACTTCTTCAAAGGCGGTAATCATTTCACGGCTATGGGTTGTGGCAAATAATTGAATATTATGATGTTGGCACAATTTGAAAAGCATTTGCCAAACTTCTTTTTGGGCGGTGTAGTGGATGCCGTTTTCTATTTCGTCTATGAGGAGATAGTTATAAATGGATTTTTTATAATTCAATATAATACCAATATAAAGTATAACCTTACCTAAAGCATCACCATGATAATTGATAGGCTGAAATATAGTCCCTTCCTTTTTTAGAAATAGCGTATTTGGATAACTTCCGAATGTTCTAATCTCTGTAATTGTACTGTCGATGATTTTTACACTATCTAATATTTCTTTATCTAAACCTGTGATTTGAGCTTGGTCAAATAGCTGAACTAAATTTATTGAGCTACTATTTTTTTCGTTTATCTTTTTAGGCTCATTAAGATTAAGTGTTGATAATTGTGGATATTTTCTGTTCTTATCAAGAATTAATTGTACATCATTATTGTGAGTAAAGTTTTCTCCTGTTTTATCATCTTTAAATGAAAATTCGGGCTGATATTTAAAACCAAATTCTTCATTATTTACAGTAAATTTGAAATTTATGGCTCCTATATCTTGGTTTTTCATTAAAGAGTAACCTGTGTTTTCTGTTCCTTCGTAACTACGAGTATCAATCGTTCCTTTAGTATCCTGACTCAAACCAAAATACAAAGCCTCTAACAAACAAGTTTTTCCAGAGTTGTTCTTTCCAGTAATGACATTTATCCTTGAAAAACCTTTTATTTCGGTTTTATCAAAACATCTAAAATTCTCTATTGAAATATTTTGTATCATATCCTGTCAATTATTTTTCCAAATATACTCTATTCGCTCGAAAGCCAAATCTGCAATCCCAAATCGTAATTCCAAAATCAAGAAAGCTCTTCTTTCAAGAAATGTGCTGTAAAACTACCTTTTACCTTGGCTACTTGTTCTGGCGTACCTTCAGCAATGATTTGTCCGCCGTTGCGACCACCATCTGGTCCCAAGTCAATCACATGATCGGATACTTTAATGACATCCAGATTGTGCTCGATAATCAAAACGGTATTTCCCTTATCGACAAGTTTTTGTAAAACTTCCATCAAGGCTTTAATATCTTGAAAATGTAGACCAGTCGTTGGCTCGTCGAGGATATAAATTGTTTTGCCTGTATCTCTTTTCGAAAGTTCCTCTGCTAGTTTTACTCGTTGGGCTTCGCCACCCGAAAGGGTCGTAGCTTGCTGCCCTAAAGTCAAATAGCCCAAGCCAACCTCATGTAAGGTTTGAACTTTACGCTGAATTTTAGGTTGATTTTCGAAAAAGCTTACCGCCTGTTCTACCGTCATATCCAACACATCGGCAATGGATTTTCCTTTAAATCGAACTTCTAATGTTTCTCTGTTAAAGCGTTTGCCTTTACAAGTTTCGCAAGCAATATGTACATCGGGTAGAAACTCCATTTCGATTTTTTTCATACCTGCACCTTCACAATCCTCGCAACGACCGCCTTTTACGTTAAAACTAAAACGTCCTGCTTTGTATCCACGAATTTTAGATTCTGGCAACTCACAAAAAAGGGAGCGAATATCCGAAAACATTCCCGTGTAAGTGGCAGGGTTGGAGCGTGGCGTACGACCAATAGGTGACTGATCCACTTCGATTACTTTATCCAAAAACTCTAAACCTTCTACAGCCTTAAATGGCATAGGTTCACGTTTGCTATTGAAGAAATGGCGATTAAGAATCGGGAAAAGTGTTTCGTGAATCAAGGTAGATTTTCCCGAACCACTCACACCAGAAATCGCAATCATCTTGCCCAAAGGAAGTTTTAGCGTAACATTTTTGAGGTTATTACCATTAGCACCTTTGATTACTAAAGTATTGCCATTGCCTTTACGACGTTGTTTAGGTACTTCAATATTGGTCTCGCCACTCAAAAACTTAGCAGTGGTCGAATTATTTTTCAAAAACTCCTCTGGTGTTCCCTGACCCACAATCGAGCCACCATGACGACCAGCGCCAGGACCAATATCCACGATATAGTCAGATTCGAGCATCATATCTTTGTCGTGTTCTACCACCAAGATAGAGTTACCCAAATCACGCAAATCTTTGAGCGCTTGAATCAATTTTACGTTGTCACGTTGGTGCAGACCAATACTTGGCTCGTCCATGATATACAACACATTGGTCAGTTGTGTGCCAATTTGGGTTGCCAAACGAATACGTTGTGCTTCGCCACCCGAAAGCGTTTTGAGTGGGCGATTGAGCGTAAGATATTCTAAGCCGATACCCGTCAAGAAACCGATACGCTTGCGGATTTCTTTGAGTACCTCACGACCGATTACATTTTGGCGTTCAGACATGCGATCTTCGAGTCCTTCAAACCATTTTGCTAAGTCCGAGACATCTAGTTGGGCTAATTCCGCAATATTTTTGTTATCTATTTTGAAGAAAAGCGCTTCCTTTTTCAGACGTGCCCCATTACAGTCTGGACAGGTACGAATCATCATAAAATCCTTGAGCCATTCTTGAATTTTATCAGAGCCACTTTCTTGTTGTCTTTTCAAAAAATTGATAATTCCCTCATATTTGGTATTCCATTCGGTACCTTCATATTTTTTGGAAGGAACTGGAACAGGTTCGTCAGAACCATACAACATGATTTCGACAGCTTCTTTAGGAAATTTATCGAGCGGAGTGGTCAAACTTACTTTAAAAGGTTTGAGTAAAACCTCTAATTGTTTGAAAATCCACATTTCACGGTATTCGCCGATAGGAGCAATCGCTCCACGGCTAATACTGAGGCTTTGGTCAGGAAGGATAGCTTCTTCGGTAATTTCCTCAACTACTCCCAAACCTTGACAACAAGGACACCAGCCATAAGGAGAGTTAAATGAAAAGGTATTAGGCGCAGGCTCGTCGTAAGAAATCCCAGTTTTAGGATCCATCAAGAATTTTGAAAAATTACGAACTTCACCTTTTTCGTCACGAATCATCATCAAACCTTTGCCCTGGTTCAAGGCTGTTTGAACAGACTGTGATAAGCGGAAGCGGTCTTCAGTTTTTACAACAATACGGTCAATGACAATCTCTATATCGTGGATTTTGAAACGGTCGAGCTGCATTTTGGGCTGAATGTCCATTACCACACCATCGACACGTACTTTGGTATAACCCAATTTGGCAATCTGCACAAAAAGCTCACGGTAATGTCCTTTACGACCTTTGACAATCGGAGCCAAAATGATTAGTTTCTGATTGTCATAATCATTGAGAATTACATCAATAATTTGATCGACAGACTGTTTAATCATTTTTTCGCCCGACAAATAACTAAATGCTTCTCCTGCACGAGCATAGAACAAACGCATAAAGTCATAGATTTCGGTAACAGTACCTACGGTCGAGCGAGGGTTTTTGGAAGTAGTCTTTTGCTCAATCGAAATTACAGGCGAAAGCCCATTGATTTTATCTACATTGGGGCGCTCCATTCCACCGATAAAGCTTCGGGCGTAGGCCGAAAAGCTTTCCATATAACGACGCTGTCCTTCAGCATAAATGGTATCAAATGCTAATGAAGATTTCCCCGAACCACTAATGCCAGTAATAACGACAAGTTTGTTGCGAGGAATAGTGAGGTCAATATTCTTTAGGTTATGTTCTCTTGCTCCGAGCACTTCGATATGCTCATAGCCTGTGTTGTCTGTGAGGTTGGACATGAAATAAGGAATATAATTGAATGCAAAGGCAAAGGGGTAATTCACCAAGCCGTTAATTGGATAACATTAATTGCCTTAGTAAAGTTACCAAAATTTGCGAAGGTTTTAGAAGAAAGCTTTTAATAGTGGGGAAGGGGTAAAGGCACAGAGGTACAAAGCGGGTGAAGAGTTAAGTGAAATTGAGTGATTGAGTGAGTTAGTGATTGATTTTAAGAAAAAATTCATTCTGTAGAGATGCAAAACCTTACATCTCTACAGAATGGTTGAGAATTTCAACAATCACTCAATATTTCTAGCTTAAATAAACGCCCATTTCTTCTGGGCTGTCTAGAATTACTTTTACGTGCTCGTTAATCGTTGTAGACAATTCGTAACCGATATAGTTTGCGGCAATCGGGAAACGATGGTAGCCACGATCTACGATAACGGCTGTTTGAAGACGCTTCACATGCAAACGTAAAAATGGTGATAAGCCATAAGCGAAAGTACGACCAGTATTCAATACGTCGTCAACTACAACAATTGCTTTTTGCTCTAATAGACTATCCTCACAGTCAAAAGTGATACTTGGATTAGGTACCTCTTTGTCCATATCAATTAGTACAGCAATGGCCTTGATAGAGGAGATATTCCCAATCATTTCGGCAAGTAATTTGGCAAATGAATACCCTTGACCTTTGATACCAGCAATGATAATTTCAGATTCTTCAAAATTATTTTCATATATCTCAAACGCAATGCGTTTGATTTTTTGAAGTACCTGTGTTTGGTTTAATATTTGATTATCTGTTAGTTCCATGATACGAAGATATTAAAACTTTATTGACCTCTAACCTCTTTCTAATGAATTATAGAAACGATTCTGATTGCAAGTCGCAATATTAAGACTTGAAAGATAAATTTTTAGATAATTGGCTAAATAATATTCAAAAAAAAATGCTTTCAAGAGGGCTGGCACAATTTGTGCGGATTCACTGTCATATAACTTCATCCAGTTATATTGACACACAACATGAAAATACTACTTTCATTTATTCTTACTTTAATATTTTGGACTTCGTGGGGCGGTGCTGACCCACAAAGTTTTGCGGTTGGAAAATTACTTACGTCACTCAAACAAGGTCAAGCAAGTGAGCTGGCTTCGATGTTTGACGAGAATGTGGATTTATTGATTGATGCTGAGCAAATTGATTTTAGTGAGATTTCACAAACGCACGCCGAAATCATCCTAAAGTCGTTCTTTAAACGTTGGCCACCTCAAGATTTTCAGTTAGTTCATCAAGGTGCCAATTCTTTGTCTCAGTATTACAGAGGTCTGTATAAGACAAATCGGGGGAATTATGCGGTGTATATCCTGCTCAAAAGAAATCAGGATAAGTTTTTAGTCGAAAGTATTCAGTTTAGAAAAGAAAAGTAATGGTTTGGAATGTGTTGGAGATGTAGAGGTTAGCACAAATAACTTGGTGTAATTCCTCTCATAATTTAGATTTGTTAAGAAATATTGACAGCGTAGCAAGTGAAAATACTTAGCTACGCTTATTTTTTGTACATTTGCAGTCTGTTTGCGAACAATAGCATAATTTACAATAAAGCATAAAGAACAACGACATGGCAAAAGGATATGCACAGGGTCAGCAAAGACGAATGGTGCAAATGCCAGTAAATCCACTGGCTATCAAAACAAAAAAGTATGCGCTTGATAAAAACAAGTTTATTACTCTCAATATGAGCCAAATGGTCAAAAATCAATGGTATTGGGGTTTTGTACCACTTGGACTTATCGCTGTGAATGCGGTGCTCAATATTACAGGTATTTATCATAACTACTGGATTTATGTATTGACGCTTATTGGGGCGATTGGTTATGTTGCTTTCTGGGCAATTCAATTTACGGGTGTAACGCAGTTGGATCAATACAAACAACTTTTTGAAAAATATCGCTACGAAGTCGATAGTCGTCAAATTTTGATGAAAATTACAGACGAGCAAGGTGGTGTTATCAAATGGGATATGATTAAAACTGCTAGAAAAGAAAAAGAAGCTTATGTGTTGGATTTAGGTCAATATCAGTTTATTTATTTGCCATTCAATATTTTCTCAAGCGATAACGATAAAAAATTGATGGATAAAATCTTGAGAGATAAAGGTTTTATTTCTTAGAATATGGTTGAATATTTTATCTGGTATTTGTAAAAAGAACAAAGTTTCCATTTGCCACTGCTTACTTTTCTTGTCTTTACACAAGAAAAGTAACAAAAGAAAGTCAAGAAATCCTAAACTCGCCTGCGGCTCAAACAGTAGGATTTCATAAAAATCGAATACTCAAAACAGTATGGTCACCATTTTTATTGGCTTATAAAATTTAAATATATTTCTACAAACATAAAAAACCCCAAACGAATTATCGTTTGGGGTTTTTTATGTTTGTAGGAGATGGGTATCAGCTTTGGGTTATAGCTAAGTTATTAGACATTAATCATAAACTTTTCAATTTGTAATAAATCAATTTTCAAATCTTCAAATCATTCAAATCTTCAAATTATCCCTCTGCATTTAAGATTTTAATTAAAAGTTTATCGACTTTTGCACCATCCATATCAATAATTTCGAAGCTCATATTTTGCCAAATAATCGTATCACCTTGTTGTGGTAAATCCGTCAATTCATTCAAAATTAACCCAGCGACTGTATTGAAAGAGTATTCTTGAAAATGATTAGGCAAATCAAAGAATTGTAAAAAATCTACCAGTGGATACTGCCCATCAATCAGCCAAGAATCATCTTCTCGCTTGTCTAAACGATAACCATCATGGTCAAAATCTGATACGTTTCCTACCAATGCTTCTAGCAAATCATTGAGCGTAACAATACCTTGTGTTTGACCATACTCATCAATGACAATTCCGTAATGAATTTTACTATCCTTAAAACGCTGTAAAGCTTGGTAAGCCGAAGCATTTTCAAGAATAAATTGTGGAGGAGAAAGATATAAGCTCAAGTCAAAGTCTGTTTGACTCAGAGGCAAAAACAAATCTTTCAGGCGTACTACGCCGATAATATGGTCTTTGTCTTTTTCGTAAACAGGATATAACGAGTGTAATTCTTCATGAATCACTTCTCTGATTCGGTCAGAAGAATAGCTAGATTTTAAAAATACCACATCGTTGCGGTGCGTCATCAACGACGATACATTTCTATCGCCCAGACTAAATACACGTCCCACAATATCTTGTTCTATTTCATGAACCTCACCACTTTCGGTACCTTCTTGCACAATCGCCTTGATTTCTTCTTCGGTTACTTTACTGTCGGTAGAAGGTTTGATGTTGAGAATTTTGATTAGTAAATCCGAGGAAAATGTCAAAAGCCAAACAAAAGGAGCTGTAAGCGTCGATAGCATATTCATCGGACGAGCTACCGTTTTGGCAATAAACTCGGGATTGGTGAGTCCAATACGCTTTGGAACAAGTTCGCCAAATACCAAGGAAAGATAAGTAATCAACAAAACCACCGTTGTGACCGCCAACGTATGTTGGTAAGGCGCAAACAATTCAAATTGTCCGTAAAAAGCTTTTATATCATTGGTCATTTTTTCTCCCGAAAAAATACCTGTTAAAATTCCAATTAAAGTAATACCAATTTGAACTGTAGATAGAAAACGGTTGGGCTCATTGGCAATACTCAAAGCAATTTTGGCATTGCTATCTCCTTTTTTCGCAGCAGATTCGAGTCTGGCTTTTCGAGCAGATACCAGTGCAATTTCTGACATTGAAAAAATGCCATTAAGTAAGATTAATAAAAAAATAATGAGTAGTTCCATGTAATAAAATCAATCAGTCGAATGATTTGAGAGTGAATATTTGAGGTACTAAGTTAGGGATTGTGTATGACAAATACTCACACGTAAAGACACCATTAATCCGAATGTTTAATAAAATGCTTTTGTAGCAATAAAAAACCAAGCATCGAAGTCAAACATAATCCTCCCATGACATACCAAAGTTCCGCAAAATTCCATCGTTGAATAATCTGTGCACCGATGGTGGGAGCGCTGATTTGAGCAATAGAATAACACATTGAATATAGCGCTAGATATTGACCTCTATTTTTTTCATTAGCTCTATCTACGACTAAAGTTTGCATGAAAGGCATCGCAAACATTTCGCCAATGGTATTAAAGGCAATCGAAAACCAAATAAACATTATTGCCGTGGATATATTCAGCACAAAAAACGAACAAGCTGTAAGTAACAAACCTATAGCGATCAATATAGGGCGTGGTAGGCGTTTTTCGACCGTATGAACAAATATCATTTCGGTGGTAGCAATTAACAAACCATTGAAAACCATAAAAGCACCAATTCGAGACTCTGAAAGCTTTATGACTGTTCTAAAATATAAAGGTTCCAAAGAAAATAACTGGAAGAACGGTATCGCATACATGACCACCAATGCCAAAAATACCCAGTAAAATTTATCCTTGTACGCCGAATTGGGTAGATTACTCACATGAGTTTCAGCAGACTTTGAGGAGGTCGTATCAAGCACTGGAGGTTTTATTAAAATCCTTAATAAAATAGCAGCTACAATACAAGTTACTCCGTCGCCCCAAAACAGATAGTTGTAATCCATCTCTGCCAAAATACCACCCATACCGCCACCAATCGACCAGCCTAAGTTGATGGCCAAACGATTGAGTGTGTACGAGCGTGTGCGGTTTGCAGGTGTGCTATAATAAGCAATAGAGGCGCCATTGGCAGGGCGAAAAGTATCACCAAGCGTTGTAAAAATAAACACTCCTGCACAAATACTGTAGAGGGAGGTTAATTGCATCAAAACCAATAATGCAATGCCTGACAATAATAAACTGTAAAATTGGATAGGGTAAAAACCTATTTTATCAGTTAGTTTTCCACCTAAAAAAGTGCCAAATAACGCTCCTGAGCCATAAAATGCCATGACAATCCCTGCGTCTGCCACCGAGAAGTGAAGTTTTTGAGTAAGATATAAGGTTAAAAATGGCAAAACCATCGTCCCGCTACGGTTGACAAACATGATTGCTGATAGCAACCAAACCGATTTGGGAAGTCCGCCAAATGCATTTTTGTAAATATATAAAGGTTTGAAAAACATATTTTTAGTTTGAGATTGAAGCGAATTTTTATTCAATTTAGCCCCTCATAAAATTGGAAATATCGATGATTGATTTGGTATGATTTTTGGGTGCATTTCTAAAAAAATCTATCTTTGGTTAACGGTCAAGCAACGAATTTTGTAACTTTGTTGTTAACTAGTTGAATAACAATTGTTTCTCTCCTGTTCCGTGTAAAAGATTGTTTTAACCACACAACCCACCAAAAGAATAGTGTTATGAAAGACTCGCCAGTAATTTTAACGCCAGAATCTGTAGAGCTTCTTGTTGCGAATATTGCAGAGGAATTATTGAGAGGGCAAAATACTTATAAATCTGAAACGCAAGCAGTGCGTAAAAGAATCAAAATAGGCATGTTGAAAACCCTTTCTTATCAAGAAATTTTGTACTCAAATAAACAAACGTCGAGATTTGAGCCTGCTCAATCTGATGTAGCTTAGCGTTTTCCTTACCGCCATAAGGTGTAAAAAATAAGCTCCTTAATCCTTCCTGACTTTATATAATCCTTTTAAAACTTTGTATCAACTTTTCAGTACTATTGTAGCAGTTTGAGCTATAGTAGATGAATTGTTATGACTTTAAAAATTCAGATGTCAGCCACACAAGGTATGCGTAGCTGACATCTGAGTGAGACGCTGTAGCTTATAATTTCTCTTTCAAAAAAGTAGCAGTAAAGCTATTTCCTTCTTTTACCATGTCTTCTGGAGTTCCCGCAAAAGTGATATAGCCTCCTTGATTGCCACCCTCTGGACCGAGATCAAGGATATAGTCTGCCGATTTGATGACTTCCATATTATGCTCGATAATAATTACTGAATCGCCTTGCTCAACGAGTGCATTGATGGCTTTCAATAGTTTTTTAATATCGTGAAAGTGCAAACCTGTTGTAGGTTCGTCAAAAATAAAGAGGGTCTTCCCTTTACTCGAATTCCCCTTTCCTAAGAAACTTGCCAATTTGACACGCTGTGCTTCCCCACCCGACAAAGAGCTTGAAGACTGACCCAGTTTGATATAACCCAAACCAACTTCTTGTAACGGTATCAGTTTATCAGCCAGTTTAGGGTCTTCTTTTGAGAAAAGTATAATCGCTTCATCAACGGTCATATCCAAGATTTCAGCAATATCCTTTTCTTGGTATTTTACGTCTAAGATTTCTTGTTTAAAACGCTTTCCACCGCATGACTCGCATTTGAGGCGCACGTCTGCCATAAACTGCATCTCAATGGTAACTTCACCCTCGCCTTGGCAGGTTTCACAACGACCACCGTCTACGTTGAACGAGAAATGCGCAGGTTTATAGCCACGATTTTTTGAAATAGCTTGTTCTGAATACAACAAGCGAATTTGATCATACGCCTTGATATAGGTAACGGGGTTTGAGCGTGATGACTTTCCTATGGGATTTTGGTCAATCATTTCAACAGCCTCAATTCGATTAAGACTGCCACTTAATTCTGTAAATTTCCCTGTTTCATCAGTGAATGTCCCCAAATGTCTTCCTAGTGCAGGAAATAACACTTTACGAATAAGTGTTGATTTTCCTGAACCACTTACACCCGTCACCACCGTGAGTACTCCAAGTGGAAATTTGACATCTAAGTTTTTAAGATTATTTTCTCTTGCACCTTTGATGTCTATAAAAGCAGTTGATTTTCTACGAAACTTTGGTACAGGAATACTATCTTTTCCAGTTAAGAAATTAATCGTATGACTTTGTATTTCGGTGACTTGTGCGTCGCTCAATTGTTCGTAATTCCCTTGAAATACAAGCTGCCCACCATGACTTCCCGCATCAGGACCAATATCAATGATTTGGTTGGCCACTCGCATGACCTCTTCTTCGTGTTCAACCACAATAACGGTATTGCCCAAATCTCTCAACGATTCTAATACCGAAACCAAACGTTGTGTGTCACGTGGGTGCAAGCCAATCGAAGGCTCATCTAGGATATACATCGACCCAACAAGCGCACTTCCCAACGAAGTTGCCAATTTGATACGCTGAAATTCACCACCCGATAAAGTCGACGTAAGACGATTAAGCGTAAGATATCCCAAACCCACACGACTCATAAAATCTAAACGATTTTGGATTTCTTGGACAATACGCTTCGACAATTCCATTTGGTAATCAGGAAGCTCCAGTTTTTCAAAAAATTCTGTTACTTCTGAAAGGGGCATCAATACCAAGTCGATAATAGATTTACCGTTGATTTTGACATAACCTGCATCTTTACGTAAGCGTGAACCCTGACAGTCGGGGCAAATAGTACGACCACGATAGCGAGAAAGCAAAACTCTAAATTGGATTTTGTGCGTCTCGGTTTCGAGCATTTGGAAAAAAGCATTAAGACCTCCAAAATACTCGTTTCCTGTCCATAACAATGCTTTTTCCTGTTCTGTTAAATCTTTATAGGCTCTATGAATAGGAAAGTCGAATTTGATACCATTGCGCAACAGCGGAATAAGCCATTCGCCCATTTTTTCGGTACGCCAAGGAGCAATAGCCCCTTCATATACCGACAGGCTATGGTCTGGGAAAATAAGGTCGTGGTCTAACCCTAAAACTTTACCAAATCCTTCGCAACGCTTACAAGCTCCATAAGGATTGTTGAAGCTGAAAAGATTAAGCGATGGTTCTTCAAAAATGATTCCATCTGCTTCAAATCTATCTGAAAATACTTTTGTTTCTTGTCCAACGAGTTCGATATAGCATGTGCCACTTCCCTCAAAAAATGCCGTTTGTACCGAGTCCGAAGCACGAAACTGTGTTTCTTCTTCGGGCTGACCGTCGTCCTCTTTTTTGATTACCAATCGGTCTATTAATATTCTGAAATTATTTTTTACCAAGTCAATAGGAGGGAGCTCTTCTATTCGCGCTGGATTTTCTAGTAGTTCTTCCAAAAATAGAGTCTCCTCATCCACCACGATACGGGTATAGCCTTTTTGCATCAATACCTGCATTTCGGACTGTAAACTGCGTCCTTCTCGCAAAAATAATGGCGCAAGAATTAAGACTCTTTGACCTGATTCTTGTTCAAACAACCAGTTAACCACATCGGTAACGGTATCTTTTCTAACGGTTTTTCCCGAAAGAGGTGAATATGTAATACCTGTACGAGCAAATAATAATTTGAGATAATCATAAATCTCAGTGGTAGTACCTACTGTTGAGCGAGGGTTTTTGGTCGACACTTTTTGCTCAATCGCAATAGCTGGCGAAACACCCTTGATATAGTCTACATCAGGCTTTTCCATTCTGCCCAAAAACTGACGAGCATACGAACTTAAGCTTTCGACATACATACGTTGCCCTTCGGCAAAAAGCGTATCAAATGCCAAAGAGGATTTTCCCGAACCAGATAAGCCCGTAATAACCACAAGCTGGTTACGAGGAATAGCGACATCAATATTTTTGAGGTTGTTGACTCTTGCCCCTTTAATAATGATATTCTTTTTAGGGTCGAGGTTTTCTATGGAAGACTGTTGGTTCAGCGTGATTTCGGCAGTATTCATCAAAATGTCGGATAGTTGAATTTTGGCAATATGAGAATGATTGAGTGTTGCCAAATTTTGTCCAAAACAATTACAGGCAAAATAAGGATGAACAAACCTTGAATTGTCATAGGTTTGTTGTCCTCTCAAAGTTAGACAAAAAACTAGACAAGATTGTTTCGTATGTACGCAAGAATGTAGCAAACTTTCCATTAATTTAAGGGTTTGATACAAGTGATTGCAACGAAATGATATGTAAAATGTGTCTTTATGAATAAAGGATGACTATTTATAAAGACAAAAAAGCAACTAGGATTCACAACGAAGACTTTTTGTTCGAGGATAACGTCTTTTTGTTGATAGATGAAACATCTATAGCTTATTGAAACACAATAGATTAATTTTCAAACCATGAAAAAAATACTTCTTATTCTCTGCTTACTAACCGCAGGTAACATAACAAAAAGCTGGGCGCAGGAGCCGGTTGTAATTAAACAAGATGGCGCAACGGGTGACCTCGACGCCGAGGAAAACGAAGAACCAGACGTAAGAGATTTATCCTTCCGTGAAAGATTGAAGTTTGGGGGCGGTATCGGTGGTTTGCAGTTTGGTAATCCAACACTCATATCAGTTTCGCCGATGGCGGGGTATTTACTAACCAACGAAATGACTTTAGGTTTGGCGGTAGATTATCAGTACACCAAATACACAGGTGCTACAGCTTATAATCTATATGGGCCTAGACTTTTTACGCAATATCGTCTTCGCTTCTTGGAGTCTATTTTGTCTAAGGCTTTTGCACAAGGAGAGGTTCAACAGTATTATGGTAGTGCAGGTACTTATAAGCTTAACTATGACCCTCAATTTTTGGCAGGTGTTGGTCTAGGATATGGAGGGTTCCAGATTTCAGCATTATACAACTTTAGTTATTCGTCCAATAATCTAACATCTCCTTATGGTAGCCCTATCGTTATCCGAGTGGGAGGCTTTTTCTTCTAAGCTTATTATGGTAAACGAGAAACGCGGTTTTGATGGTCTTCGCCAGCTCATTGTACAAGTGATGATTGGCATAATGAGTTTTTTCCAAATAGTGCTTACTCTTATATTGGCAATTATTGCTTTTAAAGTGTATCAAGATTCTAATTTTTGGGAGGAGGCTAATGGCATCAAAATCGTAAGTATTACCGTTGCTTTACATATTGCCTTACTGATTTTGAAAAAAAGATTCAAACAAATGAGTTAGGTCCTGAACAAGTAACATATTTTTTGGTGTAGTAGCAACTCTTGCAGTTTCCATTTTGAAGGCGGCAACTACAAGAGTTGCCACTACACCAATTTTATTTTAATGGCAATGCTCAAATTATCATCCCTAATTTGGTGAATGAACGAATGAGTGATTCTGTTAAAATTTGTATTCTAGAAGTAGAGACGCAATGATTGCGTCTTAAGCGGAGTAAAATCTAGCATGGTTTCATCAAAAAAGGCGCTCGGAAAACAATTTTCGAGTGCCTTTTTTGATACTTAAATGCAGGATTACACATCTTTCAGACGCAATCATTGCGTCTCTACTGGTAAATTTCTTTTTTAAATAATCACTCATTCACTCAATCTTAACTCACTCAATAATAAAACGCACAGGTTTCTGTTTTTAATTTCCACTGAATAATAGAGTGAAATCAAAACATTCATTAAATTTGGAAGATACGGTAAGTGTGTCTTATCGTATGAATCAATACTTTTTAAATCTCATAACTTTAAAACTTTCATGAAAAAAGTTGTTCACCTAATTGCTACAGTTGCTTTAGGAATCTCTTTGAGCTTTGTAGGCTATGGACAAACCGATTTGAGCCAAAAATTACCCATGGATCCGTCGGTGCGTGTGGGCGTATTGCCCAATGGAATGAAATATTTTATCCAGAAAAATGCTGAACCTAAAAACCGTGCTCAGTTGCGCCTAATGGTAAAAGCTGGCTCTGTACTCGAAACCGACGAGCAACAAGGCTTAGCACACTTCATGGAGCACATGAACTTTAACGGTACAAAAAACTTCCCGAAAAATGAATTGGTCAACTTCCTTCAAAAATCAGGGGTTCGTTTTGGTGCTGACTTAAATGCTTATACTGGTTTCGACGAAACGGTGTATATGCTTCCTGTACCAACCGACTCTATCGAGGTTTTCAAAAAAGGTATCCAAATTCTGGAAGACTGGGCACATAACGCAACACTCGAACCTAGCGAAATCGACAAGGAACGTGGTGTTGTATTAGAAGAATCTCGTTTGGGAAAAGGTGCTCAAGCCCGTATGCGTGACAAGTATTTTCCTTTGATTTTGAACAACTCGCAATATGCCAAGCGTTTGCCTATCGGGAAAGATGATATTTTGAAAAACTTCAAATATGATGTTTTAAAACAATTTCATCAAGATTGGTATCGCCCCGACTTGCAAGCTGTAGCCGTAGTAGGTGATGTGGATGTGGATATGGTCGAAAAAATGATTAAAGAAAAATTCGGCGCAATTCCTGCGGTAGCCAATCCAAAACCAAGAGTAAAATATGATATTCCGTTGACTGGCGGAACAGACGTTGCTATTGTTACAGACCCAGAACAACCTAATACGGTGATTCAGGTAATCTCGAAACAACCAAAGAAAAAAGACGTAACTTATCAAGACCGTCGTGATGGCATCGTTCGTTCATTGTTCAATATCATGCTTTCTTCTCGTATTCAGGAACTAACGCAAAAAGCTGATCCTCCATTTTTGTATGGACAAGCAGGTTACAGCGGTTTCTTGAGTAATCTCGACGGCTTTAGCTCGATTGTAGTAGCCAAAGGCGACAATATCGAAGGCGGTTTGAAAGCTATTTTGGAAGAAACTGCTCGTGCGAAAAAATTTGGTTTTAATGCAAGCGAATTTGAGCGTGCGAAAAAAATGTATTTAGTAAGTCAAGAAAATGCTTTTAAAGAAAAGGATAAGACTAGCTCAGAGGACTTGGTAGATGGTTTGGTAAGTGCATTTTTAGAAGATGAAGTACTTACTTCTATTGAGTTTGGTTATGATTTTACGAAAAAGTATATCGAAACAATCAAACTTGAGGATATCAATGCGGCTGCTAAAGCGCTGATTACAGACGATAACCGTGCGGTTGTTTTGATGGCGCCAGAAAAAGATAAAGACAAGTTGCCTTCTGCCGAAAAAATCAAAGAATTGTTGAATAATACAGGTAAAGATGTAACAGCTTACGTTGACCAATCTGTACAAAAACCATTGATTGAAAAATTACAGAAAGGAAGTAAGGTTGTTGCTACAAAACAAATTCCTGAAATTGGCGTAACAGAGTTGACTTTGGGTAATGGAGTGAAAGTAGTAGTAAAACCGACAGACTTTAAAAATGACGAAATCTTAATCAGTGGCTATAGTGTTGGTGGGTCAAACTTGTATGCTGATAAAGATGCTGATAATGCAAAACTAGCTTCAACAATTGCGTCTATTTCAGGCGTGGGTGATTTCAATACCATCAACTTACGTAAGTTATTGACAGGTAAAACGGTGAGAATTGCACCATATATTGGCGCTACTACCGAAGGTATTAGTGGCTCAGCGACACCAAAGGATTTTGAAACAGCATTAGAGTTGATTTACAGTTATTTTATGCAACCACGTTTGGATGCGGAAGTAGTAAAAGGCTTTTTGAGCAATCAACGTGATGGGTTATTGAGTCAACAAAAAACTTTGACACCAGAAAAAGTATATAGCGATTCATTGACTGCTGTATTGTCAAGCTATCACCCACGTAGTATGCCTATTACGGCCGAACGTATTGAGAAAATTGATGCAAACAAAGCTTTCGCCATTTATAAAGAGCGCTTTGCTGATGCTTCAGATTTTACATTCTTCTTTGTAGGTAATATCAATTTGAAAGAATCACAACCATTATTTGAGAAATATTTGGGTGCTTTACCTTCACTAAAACGTAAAGAAGTTGCCAAAGACTTGGGTATTTATCCGCCAAAAGGTAAGGTTGAAAAAACAGTTTACAAGGGCACCGAACCAAAAGCAAGAGTAACAATGGTATGGTCGGGACCGTTGGTGTACAACGCCGAAACTGATAAACAAATTGAGGCACTTTCGGAAGTATTAGAAATCAAGTTGATTGAAAAATTACGTGAAGAAGAAGCAGGTGTATATGGTGTTCAAGTAGGAGGTTCGGCTTCAAAAATACCATCGGCGCGTTATAGCTTCAGAATTGGTTTTGCTTGTGCTCCTGAAAATGTAGAAAAATTGGTTACTCGTACTTTAGCGGAAATTACTGCTGTACAGACCAAAGGTGCTGAGCAAACAGACATCGATAAATTCAAAGCTGAATCAAAACGTCAAACAGAAGTACAATTGCGTGAAAACGGTTTCTGGTTGGGCTATCTTCAAGGACAATATCAATACAAAGAAGACTTGAAGGATGTCTTGAAAGAAGAGGCTTTGATGAAACAAGTAACGGTAGAAAGCACTAAAAAAGCAGCTAACCAATACTTAGGTAAAGACTTTATTAAAGTTATTCTTTTACCAGAGAAAAAATAGTATTGAGATTATTCTCCAAATTTCCATTAAAAAAGGCGTTCGAAAATTCATTTCGAACGCCTTTTTTAATGGCATATTTCAGAATCCTACCGCCTTAGACGCAAAGTATTACGTCTCTACTGCAAGAAGATAATTTTTAACATAATCACTCATGCACTCAATCAGAAATCACTCAATTTCTGACTAATTATTAGCTCATCAACTTAAATCCTTCACCGTGAAGGTTGATGATTTGGATAGTTGGTTCTTCTTTAAAAAACTTACGCAGTTTGGTGATATATACGTCCATACTACGGGCATTGAAATAGGTATCGTCACCCCAAACCATTTTCAAGGCAAAGCTACGGCTTACGGGTTTGCCTATATTTTCGCAGAGTAATTTTAGCAATTCACTTTCTTTAGAGGTCAGTTTTTGTTGACCAGAAGCATGAAATAATAGCTGTTTTTCAGCATCAAACTGATAGGCTCCAATCACAAATGAATTACTTTTGACAACACCTTCGGTAGATTGTTTTTGGCTTCTTCTCAGAACCGCTTGAATTCGGGCCAATAACTCCTCCATCGAGAAAGGCTTTGTCATATAATCATCAGCTCCTACCTTAAAGCCCTGTAGTGTATCTTCTTTCATAGCTTTAGCGGTAAGAAATATGATAGGTGTATCTTTATCAGACATTCTTACTTCTTTTGCCAAAGTAAATCCATCCTTTTTAGGCATCATTACATCAAAAATACACAAGTCATACTCTGTCAAAACAAATTTAGAAAGGGCATCATCGCCGTCCTTTACTAAAGTTGTTTCAAATCCTTTGATGGTGAGATATTCCTGTAAGAGCTGTCCTAAATTAGGGTCATCTTCGGCTAATAAGATTTTATTCATAATGTGTAAGCGTTATACGTGTTGTCGATGGAATAGGTAAGGATTCCAATGTAGTAAAAGTGCGTTCCCTTATCGTGCATTAGGCAAAATATTTCCTTCATTTTATCAGAAACCCTTTTAAACTTTTAGCTTATTGCATAGTGCTTAAAGCCGATTTACCCACTTACTTTAACTAACTTTTGGCAATAGGTAAAATAATCTCGAAGGTACTTCCTTCGCCTAGTTTGCTTTGCACACGGATTTTACCTTTATGCTCTTCTACGATTTTTTTGACGTAACTCAAGCCCAATCCAAAGCCTTTGACATCGTGAAGGTTACCTGTGGGTACACGATAAAATTTCTCAAAAATATTCTTGATAGACTCTTTTGTCATGCCAATGCCCTTATCTGCTACTCTGATGGCAATACCTTCGGGCGTTTCCTCGGTTTGAATAGAAATCTGAGGCTTTTCGGGTGAATATTTATTGGCGTTGTCGAGCAAGTTAAAAATTATATTGGTAAGATGCACTTCGTCAGCTTCTATTTCGGGGTTGTCTGCTTTAAAATCAAAGCTCAAATCGCCTTCACGAAGCTCAATTTGCGGACTCATATTTTCAAGGACATGCTCTATTACCTGATGGATATTTACTAAGCCTAGTTTGAGTTTCAACTCGCCACGCTCCATTTGTGCCGTTTGTAGTACTTTTTCTACCTGCGAGCCTAACCGTTTGTTCTCCTCTTTGATGATGTTCAAATAGCGACTAAACATTGTTTTGCTGGCAGCTACATCGTTGTCTTGTAACATCTGAGTAGCCAACGAAATGGTTGAAATCGGCGTTTTGAACTCATGGGTCATATTGTTGATAAAATCGTTTTTAATATCTGCTAAATGCTTTTGTTTCACAATCGTATTGACAGCAATATAAAAACAGCCCAACATAACCAAAATCAGCATCAGTGAGCTTGCATACATTACCCACATGGTACGTATGATGTAGCGGTCTTGGTTGGGGAAATATAGTCTTAAATAGCTCTCAGAGGCATTCAAATCATTAGGAAAAAGGTTTACAATATAAGTGTCTTTGTCGCTTTTTAAACCATTTTCTTTGTATTTTAACGAGGATGCATAATGTAATACTTGAGCCTCTTTCGTACTAATTCCATATTCAAAAGGTAATGAAATTCCTTTGTTTTTAATTTCCTGTTTTAGTAAAGAATCTAAAACAATGAAGTTGATTCGCTCAGTAATTTTGCGTTTTTTGAAAAGAAAATCACTCAATACCTCTTTAGCCATCTGCCCTTGTGAGTCTATGTCTGTATGTTCATGAACCAAAACATCTTGTTGATGTGCTTTTGCTTTTTCTTCTTGTTTTCGTTTTTCGGCAAGTTTTTGAGCTTTCTTCGCCGAATCTTGTTTGTATTTAGCTACTGTAGCATGATTATTTAGTGCTTCTGCTAAAATTTCGTCCAAACGCTTATTTTCATTGAGTCTTTTCTGGACTTCCTCCATATCCATATTCACCGACCATTCTTCGTACTCTCGGACTTCGCCATTGGGTAAAATTTCGGTACTTTTAGATACCAAAATATCGGAAGGCAACGAGCTTTTGGCAAGCGCCTCAATGCCCGCAGGCAAGTTTGGATAGCTTTTGGTCGCCACAGGTGTTTTATGAGGTTCTTTGGCTTTGGTCGAAATAGGATTGGCAATCGCTACCAACTGCTTTTGTTTTTCCTCAACTTCCATTTTTTGTTTAGCCAAATAAAAAAACTCTTGTTGCCCCAATCGCCTTACTACTCGTTGCATCGCATCACGGACATCGCTACCAAATTGTTCGTTTTTGGCACGAAGCGTAAAGCCCAACCAGTAAAATTGGAAGATGATTAGCCCTAGCGAACCAAATGCCATAAGAGCGATTATATATTGTATTTTCCGTTTTGTCATGCCAATTAGTGCTATCCTAAATACATCAATTTCAGAGGATTGATGCAACATTTTGTTTAAAGTGGTTTCTTTAAAATGTTCAAACGCGTTGGTAGCGTGAATCAATTCAAAAGGTATATCGCAAAATTAGAAGGAATAGTATTATCATAAAGCCCTTTTAACATCTTTTAACAGAGTTCAACGCTTTGATATTGAATTGGTTCATTATGTTTGTTCTTGATAACAAAAACGCATTTACCACTAGCGTTTGGAAACGATAACTTGTACGTTGTTCCATTAAAATTTACAAAACTATGAAGGTTACTTTTAAATCATTTAGCGTAGCTATTTTGTGCTTGGCAAGCGTATCGTCATTTGCTCAAAGCAAGAGTATTTCTCAAACTGTTCAAGAGAAAGACGGGAAATTGAAAGTACATGTCGAAACGACCGAAAATGGCAAAAAGGAAGTTTTTGAGCGTAATTATAACGTGGAGGGTTTGAGTAGCGAAGCTAAAGAAAAATTAGTTTCTGGTATTACGGATTCTCTAATGGCTAAAGCGGATGGACCAAAAGCAAAAATTAAAATGAAGATTTTTGCTGATAAGGATGCTCAAAAAAATAACGATGTTGAAATCCAATCATTCTCATTTAGTGATGGTGATTCTCTTTTGGCGGCTCGTCCTAGAAAAGATATGAAACGTCGTATTATTATCAAAAAAGATGGTCAGACTATTGAGCGCGATATAGACGGAGATAATGATAACTTTAATTTCAATTTTGATTTTAAAGGAATGGATAAAGACATGCAGAAAAGATTCAAGGACTTTAATGCTGACGAATGGGTTGCTAAAGCTCAACCACGTTTGAAAAGCTTGCAAGATGGAGCTAAAAATCTTTTCTTTTTTGATGGAAATGGAACATTCCCGGGTATGAGCGAATCCAAAACGATTCATGGTTTGAGAGTGTATCCTAACAAACCTTTTGATGCTAAACTTAACCTTCGTTTTGACGCTCCACAAAAAGGAAATGTGACTATTTCGGTTACAGATGTGAATGGTAAAGAAGTGGGTCATCAGGTGGTAAAAGATTTTGAAGGCGAATTTATGGGTCAAGTGGATTTGAAGAAAAACACAAAAGGTACTTTGTTCGTTACTGTTACACAAAACGAAGATGGCACTGTTAAGCGTGTAGTTGTAGAATAAAAGTATTTGGTAAAAAATACCCAATCATAATGCCATCGGTGAAAGCTGATGGCATTTTTTGATAGAACAAGTATGAGTGCTGGATTACGAGTTGAGAATTTTTCCTGTCAGTGTCGAGTGTCTTACTCGACAACTGGCGCACAGCGGAGAACTGACCATGAATGTAGCAGTACACTTTAATAATAGCCTTCTGATTATCAGAAAATAAGATAACGGATGTACTATTGACTAATAACTTCTTTTACTTATGAAGACTAAATTACTAATAGCTTTCTTATTATTGACGTGGACAGGCTTTGCTCAAAAACGTCAGACATATCAATATTCAGATGAGGTTTTGGTCAAATATCAGCTCGAAATACACCCTGTTCAATCTCCTAAAGGTTGGGTGCTGTTATTGCCAGGTTTTGGCGAAACACCCGAATCCGTCTTGAAAGAATCGGATATTCCAGTGATAGCCGCACAAAATGGTTTGCTGGTAATTATTCCTTTTTTGAATGCCAGTCCTCCGTCATTTTACATAGATGAGCTTTCTCAAAAAGCCCTTGAATCTATTATAAATAAAACTTCCGAAAGATTAAAACTCCATAAAACGCCTTTCTTTTTGGGAGGATTTTCATTAGGTGGAAGTGGTGCAATCAGGTTAGCAAAGCGCTTAGTTGAACACAATAGCCCTATTCCTAAAGCTATTTTTGGAATAGATCCGCCACTAGATTTTGCTCGTTTTTATCAATCTATCGAACGAACTATCTGGCTCAGTCAATCGGCTATTGCGAGCGAAGAGGCTAAGTATTTGGTAGAAAGACTCAAAACGGAATTTGAAGGTACTCCCGAAAATAATCCACAAAAATATCAGGACTTATCGTGCTTTTCATACCAATCAAAAGACCTCAATCAACTAGATTGGTTAAAGAAAATTCCTCTGAGACTATATACCGAAATAGCGATTGAATGGCAAATGCAGGAAAGAAATAGAGATTTATATGATATTAACGCTATCGACTGTGTAGCAATGATTAATACCTTAAAAATTTTGGGTGCAACTCAATCTGAATTGATTGTGACTAAAGACCAAGGCTGGCGACGTCAACAAAAGATGCGAAATCCTCATTCATGGTCCATTTGCGAACCAAGAGCTTTAGTGAAATGGCTACTGAAATGGACTTTGTAGAGACGTAACAAGTATGTATTGCGGATATCGGATGTTGGATTTCGGAAGTGTAGGCTTCTCTATTTTGTAAAGAATAAAGGTCTTTTTCTTTATTTCCGAAATCAGCAATCCCAAATCCACAATCGTTACGTTTTCTCAAAAAAACATAATCATAATATATTCGCCAAGGGCAAAGCCTGACCAGAGTAACATGGCAAGGCATAAAGCAATTTTTCCAACCATGCCCGTAATAAGTCCTATAAACGAACCGATGGCAGCTTTCAAAGCTTTTGAAAAATCAGCGCCATTGATAAGTTCGCCAATCAAAGCGCCTAAAAATGCACCTAATAACATCCCTGCCGCTGGAATAAAAAACATACCAACCAATAAACCTATCGTAGACCCAATGGCTCCGTATTTGCTTCCTCCAAACTTTTTGGTTCCCCAAACGGGCGCATAGTAATCAAAAATAGCCATTGCTACTGTCAGTACTGTAAATATAACCAAAGTACTTTTATTGAACTCGACAAAGCGGGTATAGTGTAAACAAAACATTCCCGCCAAACTCAAGGGTGGACCTGGGATAGGAAGTACAGCCCCAGCTAAACCACCAAGTAATAAGCCAATCGCAAGAATAGTCAGAATAATGTCCATAGAGATAAAAGTTGTAAGTTTTGAGGTAGAAATAGCCAATGCTGACTCCTTACAATTGTTAGCCTATGGCAATGTATAGGATGCCGAAATAGGATAATGGTCGGAGTATTTTATTTCGCTGTGCGTGGTAAAAGAATGTATTTTGATTTTTTCACTAAAAAACTGATTGTCAATTCTTACAAACTTAGGGCTTCGATTCAGGGTAAAACCAAAACCATTACCAGCTTTTTCAAAAGCATTCTCAAGTCTATCTCGCACATGCCCATACGCTAGTCCATAAGGCATTTCGTTAAAATCACCACAAACTATAACAGGATAGGGGCTTTCATCAATGAGTTTTTCGATAGACTTAATTTCGCGAGCATGGTCAATAAAGCCTTTTTTCAAGGATGAAAGAATATCTCTTCCTTCGGTTTTTACCATGGCTTCATCTTTGTTATTGAACGCTTTGGCTACCTTCCCCACACGGATACCCATTGATTGTAGCTGAAGATTGATAATACGAACAGTGTCTTTTCTGAAAATAATATCAGCCAACAAATACCCATTACTGGTACTATTGCCAGGAAAAGCCTTACCTTTTTTACGGATAATAGGGTATTTTGAATAAATCGCCAGAGTTGAATAATAATGACTTGGATTGGCATTAAGTGCTCTATATGGATACTCTTTTTTGAGTAAATCTGCGGCAAACTTTCCCTCTTCGTTAGAGGTTTTACTAAACTCTTGAAAGCATTTGATATCAGCGTCGGAGTGTTCAACATAGTCAAACAAAGCTTCTTTGTCGGATGACTTCAGTCCTTGAAAACTAAATACATTATAACTCAAAACAGTTAGGTCGTTTTCTATTTTATCATTATTTGGCGAAATATGTAAGGTTCGTACTGTGAAAGGCCAGCCCATGAGCCAAATGATCAAGAAAACCCAGGCCCTAGAAGGTCTAATGTATAGCCAGAGAAGCCCCAATACCAAACAAGCCCCTTGCGCTATAGGAATGGACATCATCACAAACCCAGCAAACCAGTGCTCCCAAACAATGGTATAGCCCAAAAAGTAGGCAAATAGCGTGTACATACAAAGCGGTAAACTGCTGAGCCAAAGCAAAGAAGTGGCAATTTTTTTTATCATAAGGTATTATTTGATATACAAATTTGGCAGGTTTTCTTTCAAAAACGATAGAATTTGCGAAAACTTGATATGATAGCATAAATCTTTTCATAATAAATTGCGAGTTTACAAAATAATTCATACTTTTGCGTTCCAATTTCAGAAAACACTGATTATCAAGTCTATTACATCGCCGAATATAGTATTAAGTTTAATTCTGAATTATCATAAAGTCTTTTGAAGAAAATGTTTTATTATCAGTAAAAAGACTAAATATAGTAAAGAATTTTTTGATAGTGAGGCGATTAACACATAAACAATTAACGCATTTGTATCATGGCGAAGGTTTGTCAATTAACAGGAAAGAAAACTCAAGTGGGTAACAATGTTTCTCACGCTAATAACAAAACTAAAAGAAAGTTTTATCCAAACTTGCACACTAAAAAATTCTTTTTAGAGTCTGAAGGTGTATGGGTAACTTTGAAAGTTTCAGCGAAAGCAATCCGTACAATCAACAAGAAAGGTTTGGAAGCTTCTTTGATTGACGCTGCTCGCAAAGGAACTTTGAGCGTTTAGTTATACTTGTCTCCGACAATTTTAAAGCCTCTTCGTAATTATATTGCGAAGAGGCTTTTGTTTTGTCTGGAGTTTTGACTTATCAAACCATTGCTCAAAAAGAAAACTAACTAATGAATCATATCCCTCTGAGTTTTAATTATCGCAAAAAATGGATATACCTATCAAAGAACGCCAAATTGCAGAGTTCTGTCGTAAAGACTTATTAGAAGAGAACCAAAATCAAGTGATTAAAGTATCTTGTCAGACAGGAAGGGATGTAAAAAATATCCGTACCTCTATTGGTATATATTTTTATGATGAGTCACTTTCTAATATTCTCGGTCAAAATTTTGAATTCTTTCAGAAATACTATGAAGAGATTAGAGAAATCCTAATCTATAAAGCTAATCACGGTGAAATATATAGCAATCTAGTAATCACATTATATCCAAATGGAGATTATCAGTTTGAATATTGGTTTGATGAAGAACGAGTTTATAAAGAGGAATTTTTAACAGCGGCAATAGGATCTGAAAGCTTTCCAAGAACAATGGCAGATTGTCTATTAAGTTATGACTTACCATCTATTAACTTTAAGAAAAAATATGCTAAAATTATAATGACTCTTGAAATTAAAGCAGGAGAACCAGTTGTTGATTTACGCTATAGAAATGGTAGAAATCAAATAAAGCCTGTGTTTAACTTCACAGATAATACTGGCCAATTATATAAAGAGAGTGTGGACAAAATATTGAGGCTGACTGGAGATAGTTTATTACATCAGTATAATATTACTAATGGGATATTAAAAGAGTTTTGGGAACCATGGAACAAAATCATTATAGAAGTCCCACCAAGTGGTATTTTGAATGAGTTAGAGGATATACATTATTACCTAGACGATAAACCATTAGACAAAAAGTATTTTACACGGGGTTATTTTGACATGGAAAAATGGGAATACGTGAAATATAGGTGAAATCATGTTTTTAACCTCAGCACTCCAATATATTCACAACCAATGCTCTATTTTATTTTAAATTTATGAAACAAAATAGCGCTCGATAACCGTTTAGTTATTGCTTGTCGGTGATATGATTAACTCCTGACAACTTAATACCTCAATATACTATGCTGACATCTTCTGAAAAAACTCGTTATCAAAAACATTTACTACTTCCTCAAATAGGCATTGAAGGACAAGAGAAGCTCAAATCTACCAAAGTGCTTGTGGTGGGAGCTGGTGGTTTGGGTTGTCCAGTGCTTCTTTACCTAGCCGCAGCAGGTATCGGCAAAATTGGAATTATCGACAATGATGCCGTAGACTTGACCAATCTTCAACGTCAGGTTTTATACAAAGTGGAAGATATCGGCAATCCCAAAGCATTAGTGGCTACCAAGCGTCTTTTGGCGATGAATGATACCATCGAAGTCGAAGCCATTTTGCATAGACTCAAAAAAGAAAATGCTCTTCAGTATATTCAACAATATGATATCGTAGTTGACTGTACCGACAACTTCACAACTCGTTATTTGATCAATGATATTTGTGTCAAGCTCAATAAGCCTTTTGTGTACGGAGCAATCCACCAGTTTGAAGGGCAAGTTTCGGTATTTAATTACACCGATGCCAGTGGTCAACAAGGACCTACATACCGTTGTTTGTTTCCCGAACAACCTTCAGAACTAGAAATACCTAACTGTGCTACTATTGGCGTATTGGGTATTTTGCCTGGCACGCTAGGAATGTACCAAGCGAACGAAGTCGTAAAAATGGTAACAGGCATAGGCAAAGTATTGAGTGGTGAGTTTTTGATGATTGATTTATTAGAAAATACTTCTAGAAAAATAAAAGTAAAACGCCGTCCAGACGCCGAACAACTTGCTCGCCAGTCGGAGACACAAGAACAAGAAGAAATTGCCTGTAAAACGAATATTATGAAAACACTTTCGGTCGAAGAATTACAAGAGAAGTTAGAAGCACAAGAGGATCTATTTCTTCTCGATGTTCGTAATACAAACGAGTACGAAATTTGTCATTTAGACAATTCGGTATTGATTCCGATGAATCATATTCCTAATAATATCAAGCATATCCCACGTGACAAACCTGTAGTGGTATATTGTCATCATGGTATGCGTTCGGCTTCGGTTATTCAGTTTTTGGAGCAAAATCACCAATTCGATAATCTCTATAACCTCACAGGAGGAATCAATGCTTGGGCTTACGAAATAGACCCACAAATGGATACTTACTAAATTTTGACACTATCGATGCAACTTCTTCGTTAGTTTTTACATCTAGGATGTAATGTTTAACCTAAAGTTTGTGTAGAAATGAGAAAAATATTGATTGCGAGTATAGCAATACTCTTAGTAAGTGTAAGTGCTTGGGCACAAAATTCTCAAGAAATGACTGTTCAGGCTTTTACTAAAGTAGACTTTCAAGGAATCATGAAAGTAGAAATCGTAAAAGGAAATGCCAATAAAGTTACGGCCGAAGCCCATGGCAATCTTAGCTTGGATGATTTGACGATTTCTGTTTCAGGTGGTGAGTTGTCGGTAAGAACCAAAATATTTAAACAGCTTACCGAAAAAGATAAAAAAGCAAATGCTGGAAGTTATTATGAAGTCAAAGTGGTTTATAATGCCGATTTGAGTAGTATTAAGGGTGGTCGTGGTGCCGAAGTACAGTTTGGCAATGTTTTGGCAGGCAACCATTTGATTTTAGAAGGCAGCTCTGGGGCAATCATTAAAGCCGATTTAGACCTCAATACGCTCGAAGTTGCAAGTTTGCAAGGAGCTATTGTCAATCTAGAAGGAAAAGCAAAATACCAGTCAGTTAGAGTAAACACAGGAGGACAATTGCATGCTTTTGATTTGAAAGCAGAACAAACCGATGCCAAAGTTAATACAGGAGGTATTGCAGAAGTTGCTGCTTCACAATCCTTGGATGCTTCGGCAGGTACAGGAGGCTCGTTGACTTATAAAGGAAATCCTACTCAGAAGAGTATCAAATCTAATTTGGGAGGAGAAGTGAGAAGTTTATAATTGCCCAAAAGCTGACCACAATCATGAATGCTTTATGAATACCATCATAAAGCATTTTTGCTTTTAAGGGCAAATTTGTCACATACAAAATCTATTCCCTTGTGTTATGAAGCCATCCCAAGATAAATTGTCTCTATTCAATTGGTTAATACAAAAATATCAGCGTAAGATTTATTGGCATGTTCGTAAAATGGTTCTTTCGCACGATGATGCAGATGATTTGACGCAGGAAGTATTTTTGAAGGTATGGCAAGGACTTGATAATTTTAGAGGAGATTCTCAATTGTTTACTTGGATGTACCGTATTGCAACTAATGAGTGTCTTAATTTTCTGAGAAATAAACGTAAAATGCAGTTTTGTGAAATTGAAGATTTCTCAGAGGTATTTGTATCTGACCACAATCACGATGTATTGATTTCGGGAGATGATATTCAAATGGCTTTACAAAAAGCAATTATGACATTGCCAGACAAACAACGACTAGTATTCAATATGCGTTATTTTGATGAAATGCGTTATGAAGAAATTTCTCAAATAACAGGTACTTCAGTAGGTGCACTCAAAGCTACTTATTCGATTGCAGTTCATAAAATCGAAAATTTATTACATACCAATCAGCACAAATTACATTATGCTGCCTAATGATATTGAGTGAATTGTGATTTAGTGAATGAGTGGTTGTTTTTGGTTGAATTTTATGTGTAGAGACGTAATACATTGCGTCTAAAGCGGAGTTATCCAACTATTCATGAAACATGAGTCATCCCGAATTTTGGAATAATTTAAAATAGAGACCTCTTGTTTGTACTTATTGGGATTTACAAGGTGAACCATTGTATTGTTTATGTAAAAAGGCGGTCGAAAAACTAATTTCGACCGCCTTTTTACATACTATATTTCAACATGACATCTCTTTAGACGCAAAGCATTGCATCTCTACTAGTAAAATCTAGATTAAAAATAATCACTAATTCGCTCAATCACTAAATTACTAAATTCGGGATGACTCATGTTTTTGATACTTTATTTCAGAATGATGCGTGTTCAGACGCAAAGCATTGTGTCTCTACAAGTGAAATGTAACTAATAATAATCACTCATTGTAGATTTACGCTTACAAAATAATATTTGGTAATGAGGGAGTTAAACCGATCACTCAATGGTAGATAGATACTGAAGTGATGTTTGGTTACTCCTTCATGACAAATGCTCATAACG
>NZ_JASHIC010000024.1 GCF_030056705.1 Flectobacillus longus | reverse complement strand
TTCTTCGCTACAATTCCTTTCCCGTCGTTTGGGAGTGCAAAATTCCCACTTTATTCCCAACCATCCAAATCTTTTTGACACTATTTTTAAAAGTTTTTTGTAAGTCGTTGATAACAAAAGCCTTAATTGTTAAATTTTTAATACAAATTTCAAGATAAAGTAACATAGCAACCTAGTAAGGTTGCTATGTAGGTAAATTACAACTTGATATAATACAATTTTCAGTCAAAATCTTTTTCTCCTCTATTCAAACTTTTTGATAATTTTTTCCACTGCATCCAAATATCCTCCCCCAAATAGATTCACATGCACCATTAATGGGTATAAGTTATATATAGGGATACGATCTCCGAAGCCATTTTCGATAGGATATACTTCATGGTATGCTTCGTAAAAGTTTGTGTCGAAGCCTCCAAACATGGTTGTAAAGGCAAGTTCTGCCTCTCGAAGACCATAATAACAGGCTGGGTCAACCAAGGCTACTTGTCCATTGGCATCTGTCATTACATTACCAGACCAAAGATCGCCATGAATAAGAGCGGGCTTTTCGTTTGGAATAAGCGAAGGTAGCTTCTGCACAAAACCCATTAAGCGTTCATACAACTCGGTAGTGATTCGTCTTTCATATAGTGCTAGTCCTGCCTGAACACGTAATCTTTTTTCTACAAAGAACTCTACCCCATTATTCATCCACTCATTACTCTGATGAAGGGCTCCTATATAATTGTTATAGTCGAGTCCATAATTGGGAGCAGTGTTTAAATGCAGCTTTGCTAATTTGCGTCCGAAGTCCTGCCAAAAGTCATTTTGACGATGGGCTGTTGAAAGGAATTCTAACATGAGATAGTCTTTATCCACAATTTTGCCAAAGTTGACAACTTTAGGAATTGACAACGCTCCAGTACTTCCTAATAACTCCAAGCTACGAGCTTCGGTTTCGAACATACCAGTGTGATCTCCTTGATTCCATTTTATAAAGAAATCACCTTCTTTGACTTTTACACGAACTGCCAAATTAAAATTTCCTCCATAAAAGAATTGGAAGTCCAAAATTTCAGGATTGTATCCTAAATTTTCGAAAAGTATAGATTCAATAAATTGGTATTGTTCCTGCGTTTGAAATGTCATGTGCGTAAATATCCTTATCTTTTTTGCTTTATCTCTAATGTCTTAACTTTCGTTAATGCCAAATTTACAATAAAAGACCTAAATTGCAGATAAAAGAATTATTGATTTAGCATAAGCTCAATCGTCTATTTAAACTCATTGTTATTTATGAAATACAAAAAGCACGTGTTTGTTTGTACAAACGTAAAGCCTGCTCCTAAAAAATGTTGTGGAGAAGAAAGAGGCATGGCATTGGTAAACGCTCTTAAAGATGAGCTTAAAGAAAAAGGACTTAATCTAGAAATCCGTGCTCAAAGAGCTGGATGTTTAGATGTATGTGCTTTTGGACCTTCAATGGTGGTATATCCTGAAGGTGTATTTTATGGTAATGTAGAATTATCTGATATTCCTGAAATTGTAGAAAGTCATCTAGCAAACGATAAAGTAGTAGAGCGTTTGGTAATTGCATAGTATTGAGGCATTGTCGACAGGTATAAAGTGATTTGAGAAAGTAGTTTTGAATCACTTTATACTTTTCATCAATTTTATAGAGTATCTAAAGTTTTTCCATTTTTAAAGTCTTTTGACGCTTTTACTATGATTCGCGTTTATCCGACCCTTTTAAATACATTTTCTTTGTTTTTACATGAAAAAACTAACTCAGAAGGAAATCTGATGGTCGACCTTCAGGAAATGTTAGATAGGATTAATCGTGTGCCTCGCCCAACAACCGAAGCGCAACAAAAAGGAATTGATTTTGAAAAGGCTATTACGACGGGCGCCAACGAAGAAATGTTTTCAGAATATGTGATTGAAAAAACAAGAGCGCTTCTACCTCCTCGATATAAAACGCAAGTTTATACCGAAACTCGTTATAAAGACTGTATTATATATGGATATGTAGATATTGTTGGAAATAATAAGGCTATAGACTTAAAAAGTACAAGGGTATATACAGGACCAAAGTTTGAGTACAATCACCAGAACTTGTATTTATTGGGTTTACAAAATTATGGAATCAAAACACTGGACTATGTAATTACAGACTTTTCGGAGGTATACGTAGAAAGCTATCAGGTAGATAGCTATAATTTTTCGGAGCTTTATAAGGAAATAGATGCTTTTAGTGATTTTGTGAATAGTCATCGAAAGCAAATTAGAGATAAAAAGCTTTTTGTGGCTGAAGATGATCAGTCTCAGTTATCTTTATTTTAATCTTTTGTGAATTCAAGGGAATAAAAGCCTATTCTTTTATATACTATTCAATCAGCTTTTGTTCCCTATCCTTTCTTGAATCCTTTCTAAAGTATTTCCTTCAATTCACTCAAATGCTTGATTTCGTAAGTAGGGCGTTCGACATGACGTTGGTCGTTGGGGTTAAAGAAAACCGCATCAATTCCTACTTGCATTGCTCCCAGTACATCTGTATAGAAAGCATCCCCAATCATTAAACACTCTTTGGGCTTAGCATTCACTTGCTTGAGGGCATAGTGGAAAATTTCGGCGTCTGGCTTTTTGTATCCAGAATTTTGAGAGGTAATAATATGTTTAAAATAATGCTTAATTCCTCCACTGTTCATTTTCACATCTTGAATTTCGTCAAACCCATTGGTTATAATATGTAATGGGTATTTGGGGTTGAGATAATTCAGAATCTCTTTAGTATAAGGTAAAAGGTGAGGTTTTTTAGGAGAAATATCTAAATAGGTATCCGAAACTTGGTCGCATGATTCATGATTGTTGACACCTAGTTGAGAAAAAACCTGACGAAAACGGATATGGCGAAGTTCGGCCTGTGAGATTTTACTTCTTTCGTAATCTAACCAAAGTTTGTGATTGACTTCGTTGAATTTATGGTAAAACTGTTCGATTGAGGGAATACCAATTTCATGAAGCTTAAATAGCTCGAAAACTTCAGTCAAAGCAATTTTCGAGTTACGATGGTGATCCCACAATGTATGATCTAAATCAAAAAAGATATGTTTGTACATATTATGATGGTTGGATTTGGTCTTCGGGTTTGAGGAATTAACCTTTATTTTGCCCGAATTACCTTTTCATTACATTTCTCAAAGATAGATACCATATAATATAATAGGGAGTAAAAGCTTTGACCTTTACTCCCTATTATATTATTGATAGCTTCAATGATTAAGTCTTTTTGAAAAGCTTATCATTTTCACTCTTGACTCCTAGCAAATATTCTTTTTACTAATAAACAAATTCACCGTAAGGAGACTGAATTGTTACTTGCTTTTGTTCGGCACCCTCTACACGACCAATAATTTGAGCATTAATGCCAAATGATTTCGAAATGTCAATAATAGTTTGGGCATATTGAGGTTGTACATATACCTCAAGACGGTGTCCCATGTTGAAAACTTTGTACATTTCTTTGTAATCAGTGCCACTCTCTTCCTGAATCAATTTGAATAAAGGAGGTAATTCGAAAAGGTTATCTTTGATAATATGAAGATTATCGATAAAGTGTAACACTTTTGTTTGGGCTCCACCCGAGCAGTGTACCATTCCGTGAATGGCAGTGCGAAGCTCTTTCAACATCGCTTTTACTACAGGTGCATAAGTGCGAGTTGGTGATAAAATCAATTGTCCTACATTGAGAGGCGTACCTTCTACAGTTTCGGTTAATGATTTTGAGCCACTATATACTAAAGATTCGGGAACGGCAGGGTCAAAACTTTCGGTATATTTATCAGCTAAATAATGTCCTAAAACATCGTGACGTGCCGATGTAAGACCATTGCTTCCCATACCGCCATTGTAGCTATTTTCGTAAGTAGCTTGCCCAAAAGATTCAAGGCCTACGATAACATCTCCTGCCTGAATCGTATGATTTGAGATAACATCATCACGTTTCATACGAGCCACTACCGTAGAGTCAACGATAATGGTACGAACTAAATCACCCACATCGGCAGTTTCGCCACCTGTACTCCAGATACCAATGCCATTGTCACGAAGCATTTGGAGAATCTCCTCTGTTCCGTTGATAATTTCAGCAATTACTTCGCCAGGAATAAGGTTTTTATTACGACCAATTGTACTAGACAACAACATATTGTCTGTTGCACCCACACAAATTAAGTCATCGGTATTCATTACCACAGCATCTTGTGCGATACCTCTCCATACAGAAATATCACCTGTCTCTTTCCAATACAAGTAAGCCAACGATGATTTTGTACCTGCTCCATCGGCGTGCATAATATTGCAGTAAGCCTCATCGCCTCCCAACATATCAGGCGAAATTTTACAGAAAGCTTTTGGAAAAAGTCCCTTGTCTAATTTTTCGATTGCTTTATGTACGTCTTCTTTTGAGGCAGAAACACCTCTTTGTGCGTAACGTTCTTGGTTCACAGTAGTAATGAGTTAAACTAATTGGTATTGAGTCAACAGTGCTCAATGTCTAATTTTTTGCAAAAATACGAATTTATGACCAAAAGACTTGAACAACACCCCTATAAAGCACAAAAAAGCGCTTGGAGTTATACCAAAGCGCTTTTTGAGTGATTAAGTATTAGGAATTCTTTTGCTTTTGACAAGAGTTGAGTTCGTTAGCCGTTTCAGTCATTTGTTTTTTGAGAGACACATTTTGCGTATTAATTACCCATCTACCCAATAAAAAACCTATAAATGCAATAGCTAATAAAAGGATGAGCATTTCAGAAATAGCTACACCTTTTGAGAGTGGATTTAATGCTAATAGTATCATATCTTTTTATTCTTTTCCTTTATTTAAAATATCTTGCCAGTCTTCTAATTCTTGCCATTTTCCTGCCGAAGCTAATTCGGCTTGCCGAGGCCAAGTGCTTGGGTCGTGCATTTGAAAGCGTGGACCAGCTTCTTGCAAAACTTGCTTTAGTAAATGCGTTGACGCTTGACTCAATTGCACAAAAGTTAAAATACCATTTTGATTCAACAACTCTTCAATCTTTGGTCCGATGCCTTCGATTTTCTTTAAATCGTCGGGTTTTTCAACCATTGTATTATAGGTATTAGTAATAGTAGGTATTGAGATTGTAGAAGTATTAATAGGGGTAGATTTTACTAGACTTGCTTTACATGATTCTAATTGTGAATGAAGGTTACTTAGTTGATTTTGGAGAAAGCTCTTAGATTCTCCACTTCGATAGCCAATGATATACCCTAATACGCCAGCACCAACAAACATAATCAAATGTTGCCACCAAGCATTTTCGTGTAGAAGAGGATTTAATTCAAACATATTAGTAGAGAGTTAGGGTTAAAAAGATAAAACTACACGACGATTTTCTTTTCGTCCTTCTTCTGTATCGTTATCACCTTGAGGATTAGCTTTGCCTTGAGGTACAATTTTGAATTGCTCAGGAGAAAGTCCTTTTCGAACAAAAAAGTCTTGTACATTTTGGGCTCTTCGTGCCGATAGTTTCAGGTTTAACTCGTCAGAGCCTTTGTTATCGGTATATCCTGTTAGTGTAACTTGCTGATTAGGATGTGCTTTAAGATATGTAATGGTATTTTCTAGTTTTTCATCTATTTCTCCAGAATGGCTAAAATCTGTTTTAGCATAAGGAAAATATAAAGTGAGATTAGGAGAAGATTCAACGTTTGACGAAGTTTCACTTTGTGGTGCTACTCGCTTAAATATCACATCTATTCCACCAATAAGCGTATATGCTTGAAAATATAAAGAATCACTTAATACGCCATCGGTAATAATGGATTGTTGAATGCCTTTTTCTCCTAAAATAATGCTCTTCAAAGCTTCGGCACGAGCAATACCCAGATTAGCAAATTGTGTGTTATTCTTTTCATTGGAAGCATATTTCCCAATCAAAAGCATTTGTAGCGATGGATTTTTGGCGAGATAGTCCTTGAGTTGTTCTAGCTGAGGTTGTACCTCCAAAACATTAGGTATTTCGCCAGACTGAGGGAATTTGATATTACCAGAAGATGTCAGTGAAAGACCGTCTGAATGATGAATATCAAAGGAGGGTTTAGTCAAGGTATTTGCAGATGAAACTGATTTTATAAGGGGTTCATCACAAACTTCCTTGATTTTGCAGACATGCCAGTAAGTCGAACCAGCAATCCATGCCGTTAGGGCAATCAGCCAAGGTAAAGTATTTTTTTGCATAGCCAAAGAATTTATTTTTTATAAGACAATGGCTAAAACTCTAGGTCACAAAGGATTATTGATATTTTTGTAAATATTTATAAGAAAAGAAATTTAGGAAAAAGGAAGGAAGTTGTTTTTATAAAAAAACGATGCCAAGAAAATCTCAGCATCGTTCGATATATCCATACTATTAAGCTTTCGTTAATTCAAAAACGGTAATTTCTGGTGGCATTCCTACACGCCCTGGATACCCTATGTAACCATAGCCTCGGTTTACATAAAGCTTCTGATTATCCTGTTCATACAAACCTGCCCATTGTTTGTACACATATTGCGCTGGCGACCAAGTGGTATCTCCTACCGTAATGCCAAACTGTGTACCATGTGTATGCCCCGAAAACATGACGTCAATGTCTTTGTATTTAGTATTTACTTCTTTATCCCAGTGAGTCGGGTCATGCGATAATAATAATTTTACAGCAGCTTCGTCGGTACCTTTTACCGCTTTTGCCAAGTCACCATACGAGTGAAAACGATTTTGCCCACTGATATTTTGCACGCCAATAATCGCTAGTTTTTCGCCATTTTGTTCAATAAAGCGATTTTCGTCATTGAGGATATCCCAACCCATTACTTTATGGGCATGAATCAAATTATTAAGATTTTTTTGCTTAGCAGCAGGAGAAGCCCATTGTACGTAGTCACCATAGTCATGGTTTCCTAATGTAGAAAATACACCTAGAGGTGCTTTTACTTTTCCAAACAAATCAATGTATTCTTGTACCTCCACGGCTTGGTTATTAACTAGGTCTCCTGTAAAGAATACCATATCAGGCTTGGCGTTGAGCACCATTTCGATACCTCCTTTTACGGCTACTTTGTTAAAAAAGCTTCCTGAGTGAATATCCGAAATTTGAGCAATCGTCAATCCTTCAAATTCTTTTGGCAAATTGGGTAAAGCCAACTTTACTTTACGAATACGATAATCATGCGCTCCTGACAAAATCCCCCAAGTCATGGCTACCGCAGGAACTGTACCTGCAATAACAGCAGTTTTCATCAAAAACTCTGAGCGAGTAATGGGTTCTCCTTGAGACGTAGCTGTGGTACTGGCAGGAGTTGAATTAGTGAGCATTTGTACTTTTTGTACCACCCAACGGATCAATCTTCCTATGTCATCAATTAATAAGAAAAGTACAACGAAGATTTTTGAAAGGTAATTCATAAAAATACCTACCATAATCCATGTTCTTATATTCTTGCCTAGCAAATCAGGATTGGTAAAATTATATAACCAAAGACCTACAAGAGAGAGAGTTGTCAAACCCCAAAAGATATATCGAGCAGACTGTTGTATCGTTTGTGAAAAATTTTGTACAGATACCTTTACGGCTTGCCAAACGTAATAATCTATTACCAGAAAGATAGCAGTCACCACAGGTATTATTATCAGCTTATTCATCGGAGAGTTGGGATAGTTGAATTTTTATTTCGCTATGTGGAAAGAACAAGCGAAGCTTTCTGAAGGTTTCTTTTGGTCTTTTTTTCTGGATAAAAGGTAGTTTTTCTATTTCTTCGGAAAATTTTATCTCTTTTCTAAAAATCTATCTCATACAAAAACTCATATTGCTTATCTCGTAGCCTGTCGGGCGTACGTTTCATGACCCAGTTACGAATCTTAATCAAAAAGGGATTTTCGAGCTGCGCAAGCTTGCCTACATTCCAGCTATTATTCACTACTTTGATAACCCTAGCCATACGCTTTTGTTCAAAATCTTTAGTAATCTTCTGCCAATCAGGCTCTTGCTTCATGATATTGTATAATACCAAGGCATCTTCTATGGCCTGACAAGCCCCTTGTCCCATATTGGGTGTAGTAGCATGCGCTGCATCACCTAACAACAATACTCTATCAAAAGCCCATTGGTGAATGGGTTCTATATCATACAAATCATGTTGCATAAAATTGTTGATAGCAGTAGCTGACAAAATTTGAGGTATAGGAAATTGATAATGAGCAAAATGTTTTGCCAAATCGGCAGGAGTATAATGGCGATAGTGAGGGTCATTTACGGAAGCATTGATACACACAAAGTAATACACATGGGTATCTGAAATAGGTACAAATCCAAAACGACCTTTAGCGCCCCAAGCCTCAAAAGCTTTGTTGATATCACAAGGAATATCGCTAATATCGACCAGCGCACGCCAGCAGGTATATCCCGAATATCGCAAGCGACTGTTGGGAAGTAACTTTTTGCGCACAATTGAATGTATTCCATCTCCTGCTATCATCACATCAGCTTCGACTTGCGTCTCATCTTCGAAGGTGACAGATACCGATTGAGCATTTTGGGTAAAATCTTTGAGCTTTTTTCCAAGTTGAATAGTGCCTTCTTGTAATTCAGAAGCTAAAATATGGTGTAAATCATAACGAGCTATTGTAAAATTCCCAATACCATATTTTTCAAAAAACCGATGGGCATATACCTCCGAAAGCACATTTCCTTGATCGTCGACTACCTCAAAAGAACTAACAATTCGTCCTGCTTGGATGATTTTTTGTTCAATCCCTAGTTTTCGTAGCGCCGTCATGGCATTGGCAGCCAATACAATTCCTGCGCCCAGAGCTTTGATTTCACTACTTTGTTCATAGACAACCACTTCGTGTCCTAACTGTTGTAAAGCAATAGCAGTGGTAAGTCCGCCAATACCTGCTCCGATAATGATTACTTTCATGACTGAAAAGGCTTTTTAGAATTTAGAACAAATGTACTAAAAGTATTCATCTATAGAACATTTGTTCTAAAAATATTATCTTTAACCAAAAATCATTTAAAATTTTACCTGTAATACATCATGGTATTATCAACAAAAGACAAGATTTTGGCAAAAGCCCTTATTCTTTTCAATGAACAAGGTTCTGACTTTGTTACCGTACGACACATAGCGAGTGAATTGGGAATAAGTCATGGGAATTTATGCTATCATTTTGCTAATACCGATGTGATTATTGAAGCCCTTTATCAACAGCTTGTGGATAAACTCAATGAGTTGACAAAAGAAATGACTGGTTTATCCGAAAATCAGCTAATAATCCTGTATCAATTAAGCTATCGAAGTTTTGAGATTTTGTATCAATATCGATTCTTGATGTTAGATTTTGTCAGAATCATGCGCCGAATTCCAGCTATCAAGTTACATTTCAAGGCACTAATGCAAATTCGACAAGAGCAGTTCACGCATATCATTGCCTCGATGCAATCCAATGGCTTCATTGATATTCCCGAAAAAAATATTGCACCTTTAATCGAGCAGGCTTTGCTGTTCGGAGATTTCTGGATTTCACGTGCAGAGATTTTATTTGATGGAAATGAACAAGAAAAAATAGCCTATTATCACAAAACTTTTTACGCACTATTTGAACCCTATTTATGTGATAATGCGGAATGGTGATTTCTGATTTCGGAAATAGTTGTTTCATCACTAATTCAAGTCTTTGTCTTGGACTTATTTTATTATAATAGTTTAATAAAGCTAGTACCCAAACCTCCTCAGCCATTTACTATATTTTTTGCATTTTTGTTGTGAATACTTCAAAGATTTAGGAACTTCTTGCGTTAATTCAAAAGTTTGGTTTTTTTGTACCAAATCACTTGAGCATAACCTGTAATAAGCCCGCAAAGTAACCCTAAATTTCTCGATTGTTTCAATCGTCTATCTTAACAATGAAAGCGCTTCGTCCTTCTAATCTTTTAGTACAATTATCTTTCTTTTTCTTGCTAATACTTAGTTCTTGTTCTCATTTTGGTGATGTAACAATTAGTGGTACCAATTTCGAAGAGGAAATTAATCAAACCCAAAATCTAGTTTTCACCTTCAACAAAGACCTTGTTCCTGTTTCGGAGCTCAATACGTGGTATTCGACCGACTATATTGAGTTTTCGCCTAAAGTCGAAGGACGATTTAAATGGACTGCCCCCAACGAATTAGTATTCTCCCCTGCTGTAGGTTTTGACCCAGCTACCGAATATACCGCCGAGATAAACAAGTTGGTTTTGCACAAAGCTTCCGAAAAATATGACCTTGATACCGAAACACTCAAATTTCATACGCCTTATTTGGCACTAGATAAAACGGAAAGTTACTGGGCAAAATCTAGTAGCTCGACTCAGGGAACTGCTATTTTGAAATTACATTTCAACTATGCTGTTAATCCGCAGGAAGTTGCCAAATTGTTGAAAATCACAGGCGAGAAAGAACAAGAAGTCAAAACTCAGATTGTACAAACCGATGCATCCTCGCTGGTTCTTGTACGCATACAAGATAACATTGCATCACAGGGCGGTTCGCTCAAAGTGAGCATTGACAAAGGGCTTTCATTGCCTTCTTCTCGCTACACTACTTCAGAGACGATAGAATCCGATATTCAACTGTCAGACCCAAGTAGTTTGGAGGTTCAAGAGGTGGAAAATGGATTTAGTAATAATAAAGGCTATATCAAAGTCTTATTCAACCAAGCTATTTCACCTGAAAGTATTTCGAATGCCTACCAAGTATCTATCAATGGTTCTTCTTCACAAAATGAAGAAACAGTAGAAGCGGTCATTGAATATGATTCCTTGGGCAATCCGATACAAAAAGTAAAAGAAGCTCCTAAAAAGGCTGACAATCCTAAAGTTGATACCAAATACGAGGTAATCGAAAATGGCTTTGTTATTTCTGGCGATTTCAATGAATCAGATACTTATTTACTTGAACTCAAAACGCAACTCAAAAGTGTATTAGGTGTCAATTTGTCTGACAGCTATACCAAAGATGTGTATTTTGGACAAATGCCTGCTTCTTTGGCTTTTGTGAATAAAAAGGCAACCTATTTGAGTTCAAAAGGACATAAAAATATTGCCTTAAATATTGTCAACATTCCTCGAGTGAATGTAAAAATTGCGAAGATTTATGAAAATAATATTCTGAATTTTTTACGTCAAAATCGTTACCAAGACTATGACTACGAAAATGAGAGTGGCGGAAACAATAAGTCTTTTGTCTACTATGAAGACGAGTCAGGTTTGTATTCGGACATTTTGGTCAACAAAATGGTAGAAACTACCAATCTTCCAAAGTCTAAAGGCGTTCATGCCCTTAATTTATCTTTGCCTGACCAAAACAATTTGAAAGGAATCTATTTGGTAAGTGTCAACTCTACAGATGAGTATTATCAAAATGCCACCAAATTGGTGAGTATTTCAGATATTGGACTAATTACCAAACAAGCCGATGGTGAATTATTTGTATTTGCCAATTCTATCAAAACAACCGAACCTATTAGCAATGTTGAAATAGCACTGATTTCTACCAATAACCAAACTATCCAAAAACTTACCACCGATAGCAAAGGCGTTGCAGTATTTAAAGATTTCAAAGAAAGTGGCTTTAAGGTTGCGATGCTTACCGCACATACAAGTGACGATTTCAACTATTTGTTTTTGGAAGATACTCAAGTCGAAACTTCTCGATTTGAGGTAGAAGGCAAACGTAGTAACGTTTCAGGGTTTGAAGCCTTTATGTATGGCGACCGAGATATTTATCGCCCAGGCGAAAATATTAACTTGAATACTATTATTCGTACTAATCAATGGAAATCAGTTGGTAGAATTCCTATAAAATTACGCATCCTTATGCCTAATGGTAAAGAATGGAAAAGTTTCCATCTCGAAACCAATGAGCAAGGAGCCGTTGCCTTGTCTATCCCAACTGAGCGTTCCAATGTGACAGGAACCTATGTTTTGGAAGTTCTAAATGGTAACGATATTATTCTGGCATCTCGAAATATTTCGATTGAAGAGTTTATGCCCGACCGTATCAAGGTGGATGTAAATACGAATAAACCATTTTATCGAACTGGCGAAATTTTGCAGGTGAATGCCACAGCCACTAATTTGTTTGGTCCTCCTGCCTCTAATCGTAACTATGAAATGGAGATGAAGTTGTCGCGTAAAGTTTTCCAACCAAAAGGATTTGAAAACTTTGTTTTTGATGTGCAAGACAATACAGCATTTGAGGGAATCATGCGCCAAGGTGTTACCAATGAAAATGGTATTGCTTCCGAAAACTTCCAATTACCCGCAACCATGGCAGACATGGGTGTGATAGAAGCAAAAACATACGTAACTGTTTTTGATGAAACAGGACGCCCAGTAAATCGCTTGAAAAAGTCGGACATTTTTACCCAAAATGTATTTTATGGAATTGGGTTAAATGATACCTATCTAAGTACCAACTCACCCGTACAGATTCCTTTGGTAGCACTCAACAAAGACGCTCAGGGTGTGAGTACGCAGGGAAAAGTCGAAATTGTTCGTTTCGATTATCAAACTGTTATTGAAAAGAATTCAGATAATTCACTGAAATACACTTCCAAAAAGCAGACTAAGGTTGTATATGGTCGTATGGTAGATTTTAGTCAAGGAAAAGCTTCTATCAACTTTGTGCCAACGATTTCGGGTGAATACGAGATTCGGGTGCATCGTAATGGGGCTAAAACTTGGACAGCACAAACTTTCTATGCTTATAGTTGGGGCAGTACTGAAAACTCTTCGTTTGAAGTAAATACCGAAGGACAGGTTACCATGACTTTTGACAAAGAAAAATACCAAACCGGCGATAAGGTAAAAGTATTATTCAAAACGCCATTTGCAGGAAAACTACTTGTGACGATAGAGCGCAACAAAGTACTGGAATACCATTATTTGGATACTGATAAAAAATCAGCAGAGTTGAGCTTCAAAGTGGATAACGAATATTTACCAAACGTGTACGTATCGGCTACGCTCATTCGTCCACTCGATGATTCGAATATGCCTCTTACGGTAGCGCATGGTTATGCTCCTGTCATGGTCGAAGAAGAAGATAGTCGTTTGCCTATCGAAATTGCGGCGGTAGAAAGATCAAGGTCAAAAACTTCACAAATCATTAAGGTAAAAACCAAAGCTAATACCGCTGTTACAATAGCTGTGGTAGATGAAGGTATTTTGCAATTGAAAAATTTCAAAACACCCGACCCTCACGCTCATTTCTATCAAAAACAAGCTTTGGAGGTCAATAGCTATGATTTATATCCTTTCTTATTGCCAGAAATCGCCATTCGTCAATCGTCGAGTATGGGAGGTGATGGTTATGATTTGGAAAAACGCGTTAATCCATTGACAAATGGACGTGTTAATCTCGTGGCAATTTGGTCAGGTGAAATCACGACGAATTCGAGTGGAGAAGCTAGTATCAAGGTTGATATTCCTCAGTTTTCGGGAGATTTACGCATTATGGCGATTGGTTATAAAGACGAAGCCTTTGGTTCGGCGACCAAAAACATGAAAGTGGCAGACCCATTGGTTATCAGTACGGCGCTTCCACGATTTGCTAGTCCGAACGATGAAATTCAAGTTCCTGTAAACATTACCAATACCACCAAACAAAATGCTGTGGTATTAGCCAATATTGCCACTTCTGGAGGATTAGCCATTACGACTACACGTCAACAAAAGGTTGTAGTTCCTGCCGAAAAAGAAGCGAGGGTATATTTTAGTGTAAAAGCTTCACCAGTGATTGGCTTGGGCAAAGTAGTCATTAGTGTCAATGGTTTGAAAGAGAAATTTACCGAAAGCACCGGACTTAGTATTCGTCCGAGTACCTCATTATTAAAAACTAGTTCTTCGGGTATAATCGCTGCTAATCAGAGTAAATCAATTGCTTCGGGAGCTGAAAATTTCATCCCAAGCTCGATTTCTTCACAACTGATTTTGAGTAAATCGCCGATGGTGCAGTTTATTGACAAATTCGAACATTTGTTAGGATATCCTTATGGATGTATCGAGCAGGTAACGTCCAAAGCTTTTCCTCAGCTATATTTCAAAGATTTTGTAGGATTAATTCAAAAAGGGAAAAAACCACAAATGAAATCAGGAGAAAATGAGCTAAATCCCAATACCAACATTATGGCGGCTATTCACAAAATAGAAACCCAACAATTACCTAATGGAGGTTTGGCTTATTGGACAGGCTCAGACAAAGAATCGTGGTGGGGCTCTATTTACGCTTGTCATTTTTTGATAGAAGCTCAAAAAGCAGATTACGAAATTAATATCAATACTCTTGGCAGACTATTAGAATACATTAACAATCGATCAAACAAGAAAGAAACAGAATCGGCATCGTTGTACGACCCAGCTACTGGTTCAAGTACTCAAAGCACCATTGCAAGTCGTGAAAATATTTATGGTTTGTATGTTTTGGCATTATCTGGAAAACCTAATCGTGCGGTAATGAATTATTACAAAGCCAATCAACAGCTTTTGAGTTTGGATGAGCGCTATTTATTAGCAGGAGCTTTTGCTCAAATTGGTGACCCAAAAAGTCAGGGAAGTATCATGCCTAATCAATTTGTGATGAACAATGATTCACGTCAAAGTGGTGGAAACTTCAATTCGCCAATTAGAGAACTTGCTCTTACCCTCAATACCTTGGTAGATGTAGACCCTCAAAACTTGCAAATTCCAGTTTTAGCTAGATTATTATCACAGAGTATCGCAACCCAAAAATGGCTTTCGACCCAAGAAGAAGCCTTTAGTTTCTTGGCATTGGGTAAAATTGCCCGTAAAGCACAGACCAATCAAATTACGGCTTCTGTTCGTTCAGGAAAACAAATAGGGAATTTCAGTGGTGCTGATTTATTGATGAAAAACTTAGCTCCAACCTCCAGTGTAAGTACTAAAGGAAAAGGCGCATTGTATTATTTCTTATCAAGTGAGGGATTATCGGCCAATAGCCAATTTGTTCAGGAAGATAATTTCTTACAAGTGCGAAGAACCTATTACACTCGTTCGGGACAAGTGATTGGTCAAAATCGATTTAAACAAAATCAATTGATTGTTGTAAAAGTTACGTTGTCGAGTCAAGTACCAACAGACAATATTGTAATTACAGATATGCTTCCAGCAGGTTTTGAAATCGAAAACCCACGCCTCAACGCCGACCGAGAGCTTACGTGGTTAAAAGACCAAGCCTCACCTGAGCATTTCGATATTCGTGATGATCGTATCAATTTCTTTACAAGCATCAATGGTACCAGTAAGAGCTTTTACTATTTGGTAAGAGCGGTATCTAAAGGGAAATTCACCCAAGGTCCCGTAAGTGCTGATGCCATGTACAACGCTGACTTGAGAAGCTACCACGGTGCAGGAAGTGTAACAGTGGAATAGTTTTAGAATGCTGAATCGTGAGTGCTTTTTTAGTTATCAGTACATCATAAATTTTAATATGAAAAAGGCGGTCGAAAATTATTTTTCGACCGCCTTTTTCATGAATATTCAATAAATTTCTATTGCCTGCGCAAATTCACCGCTTCCTTTATAGATACTTCTCTACGCCAGTTTTCAAATATTGAGCAAATGCAGCAATGTCAAAATTAGCCCCTTGTGGGTTTTGAAGTACCTGCTCGTTACGAGGGTCGATTAGTACATAGTATGGTTGCGAATTGGATTTGAAACGAGTCGTTTGCAAAACACTCCATTTTTTCCCTAATGTTTTAACAAGCTTTCCATCTATTTCTTTTTGTTCCTCAACAGGTAGTTCGGTACGGTCATCCACATAAAGTTGAATCAACACATAATCATTTTTGATTTGATTCAATACCGATGCGTCGGGCCACACGCTTGCTTCCATTTTACGACAATTGACACAAGCATGACCTGTAAAGTCTATAAGCACTGGTTTTCCTACTTTTTTGGCATAAGCCATTCCTTCATCATAATCAAAGAACGCATCTAAGCCCAATGGCGCATGAAAAATTTCGCCGTACTTATGGGTATTGGTAGTAGAAATACTAGGTTGCCCCATCGAACGGGAATACAAATCAAAATCTTGAGTTTGTTGTGGTGGTAAAAAAGCTGAAATTGCTTTTAGAGGTGCACCCCAAAGTCCAGGCAACATATAGAGAGAGAAACTCAAAGAGATTACAGCCAAAAAGAAGCGAGGAACGCCAATTGTTTCGAGTGGTGTATCATGCGCAAAACGGATTTTACCTAATAAATAAAAGCCCAACAAGGCAAAAAGGATAATCCATAATACTAAAAATACCTCTCGATCCAACCACTCCCAGTGATAAGCCAAGTCTACATTTGATAAAAACTTTAAGGATAAAGCAAGCTCCAAAAACCCTAATACCACTTTTATAGAATTCAACCATCCTCCTGATTTTGGTAAAGTTTTGAGCCAAGATGGAAACATGGCAAAAAGTGTAAATGGTAAAGCCAAGGAAATAGCAAAACCTAACATTCCAACGGCTGGACCTAAAATAGCACCTGTAGTGGCAGCTTGTACAAGCAATGTTCCAATGATGGGTCCCGTGCAAGAAAACGACACTAGCGACAAGGTAGAGGCCATAAAGAATATGCCGAGATAACCTCCTTTATCCACCTTTTGATCTAGCTTATTCGCCCAGCTACTTGGCAAAACTAGCTCGAATGCCCCTAAAAATGACGCCGCAAAAATAACTAGCATCAAGAAAAAGATAAAGTTGAATACGCCATTTGAAGAGAGATTATTAAGCGCATCAGCTCCAAATACGATGGTTATGATTAAACCTAAGGCTACATAGATAATCACAATCGACAATCCATATACCAAGGAATCACGAATTCCTGCCGAACGACTTTCTGCTTGTTTGGTAAAAAAGCTTACGGTCATGGGAAGCAAAGGAAATATACATGGCATAAACACTGCTGCTAAGCCTCCAAGTAGTCCAGCAATAAAAGTCATCCACAACGAATCAGCATTAGTTTCGGTAGGTGGCGCCGTGACTGTTGCCTCGACAGATTTGACTACTGTATCACTTTTACTTTGTGGTAAGGTATCTTCTTTGAAAACTTTTTTGGTAACAGAGTCTTCAGTCTGTAATGGAATGATAGTTGGTTCCGCTACTGCTATTTCCTCCTCCACTCCTATGGCTTTAACAGGAATTTTAAAATCAACTTCCTCAGGCGGCAAACATCTTTCATCATCACAAACCATATATTCCAACGAACCCTTGATAACAGAATTAGGCTTTTTGAGTTTGAATTTCTGGGCAAAAACCGCCTGATTTTCAAACCAGCTAATATTCATATTGAAAGTTTTCTCAAAACCTTCCATCAACTTGGTACGTTCCTCTACCTTTCCAATAGGCTCGTATTCTTTAGATGATTTAAAAGAAAAGGTCGTCGGCAAAGGTCCTCCAGACTTTACATGTTGAGAATAGATATGCCATCCTGCATCTATTTGTGCAGTTAAAATCACTTCAACCTCACCTTTTTCTAAAGTTTTGGCACTAAACTTCCACGAAACAGGAGTAAATATCTGAGCCTGTCCCCAAAGAGACAGGCTACAGAAAAGCACGAAAAAGAGCTTTTTCATGAACTAGAACATTTAAAATCTTATTTGGTATGATTTACAATCCAATCGCCAATGGTTGTGAGCACTTGAGGTGGAAATGCCTTTTTGAGCTTACTATATTCGGCAGGAGTACAGTCTTGACAAGTTAAAAACAGGTGATTGACATCGGGAACCACAACGGTAGTAACATCCTTATTGCCTCCTTCTTTTGCTAACTTTTCAATGTTTGATAAATTATCTTGACAAGCAACAAACAAATCTTTATCGCCATTCAAAGCCAAAATCGGAGCCTTGATTTTTGGAATAAATTTGGCAGGGTCAAATGTTATATGATAACGATACCAAGCGCCAGTCGCTTGTATGGTATAAGAGTAAATGGGGAAACGAAAATGATCAAACTTAATATCTAAAGATTTCACATACTCATCATCCTTCTTTTTCCATGTATCATAGGTTTCCTGCATAGCCTTTGCCAAACCTAGAGAATCTTTTTCCACGTTGTCGTACACCGTCTGGAACATCAATTCATTGATTTCGTTATAGCGCTTTTTGTCATAATCAGGAATTTTGGCAGAAGCTACCAAGGCAGCGTTTTGCTTGCGCAAGGCATCTATTCCTTTGGTAGCCAAACCCGCCATACTAACTAAAAACGCAATATCCTTATGTCTTGAGCCAACAATAAAACTCACAGCACCACCTTCACTATGACCCAATAGTCCAATCTTTTTTGTATCTACCTGAGGCTGTTTTTTCAAAAAATCAATTCCTGCTTCTATATCTTGGGCAAAATCTTCAGTAGTTGCTTTCTGATAAATACCTGTTGTTTTGCCTACGCCTCGGTCGTCTATGCGCAAAACTGCAATACCTCGACTGTTGAGATAGCTAGCCAGTTCAGCAAAAAATTTAAATCCAGCCATTGAGCCATCACGATCTTGTGGACCTGTACCCGAGATAAAAATCACCGCAGGAACTTTCTTTGAATTGTCAGGTAAAGAAAACGTCGCCCCGTAGGTGATTTTACCTCTTGTATAAGTCACACTATCACTTTTTACTCCTTTTGCTTGAATCGTATAATTTACTACCAAGGCTAAAAGCACTCCTACTACTACACTTTTCATTGCTATTCTGCTTTTTTGGTTAATTCAATCATTGCCGAAATTTCATCTGCCAAACCCGTTGCACTTCCTTTGAAACCTACAGTGATAAAACGTAGTTTTCCGTTTTTATCAATAATCAGTTTTTGAGGAATACCCGAAATCGTAAATGCCTTACAAATGCGTTTGAACACTTCGTCATTTGCTTTTTCATTTGGTAACTTATTATCAAAAAGCACAGTAAAAGGATAGTTATTGTCTTTGATATATTGCATAATTTCCTGTTTGTAGTTAGGAGAACGTTCTTCTGTATCAACAAAGAAAAACACTACATTCGGGTCATTTTTATATTTTTCTACCGCCAATTTCATGCCGGGGAAAGACGCTTTACAAGGTACACACCAAGTAGCCCAAAAATCCATCACGATTGTTTTTCCTCTCAAATCTTTAAACTTCACTGTCTTTCCTGTGCCATCCTTCATCGTCCAATCAGGCAGGGCTTTATTAATCATAATAGACTTTAGCTCATCTAATTCTTTGGTTGCCAATTCAGGATTTTTAAGTCCAGAGACATAAGTGTCAAAGCCATTTTCAGAACCTCTTGCACGGATATAGTCTTTTTTCAATAAATCCAACATTTCTGGTGAACTCTGATTTTCGTAAATACTTTTCACCAACACTTCCTGTAACAAATCATATTTTTTGAAATGGTCTAATAACAAAGCCTGTTCGTTATTGAGCATAGCTGATTTGAACATAAAATGTTTCTGAGCTCGATTGGCTAAATCCATTGCCTCCTCAAAGTTGCCTGTATTGCGTAAAATACCGATTTGAGTAAGTACCAGATTCTGGTTAAAAATCTTTTCATACTCTACAGCCCATTCATTCGGTGACAGATACCAATATTCAACAGGGCGTTGATTTTTGAATGACTCCATTCTTTTGACCATTGCTCTAGCAGGAGCCAACAACTGTGAATCATCAACATCCTTTCTTTTATGCGCAATATCGATGCACTTATAGTAAAGTGTTGGGATACTCACCGCTGGCAACTCAGCACTGAGGGCTTCCAAACAAGCATAATCTTTTTGCATCATCGCTTGAATAGCCATCGACAGATACACATTGGTATAGTTTACCATTCGTTTTTCATTGAATGTATAGTCTGCATCACGATAAGGGAACTGCTTCAAAAATGCCTTACACAGTTCGATTTTCTTTCCAAAATCACGTTCAAAATTAAGTTGTTGATAGGCTTTCAATCGTGCCAAATCACCCGATGGATAAGTACTCAAAATAACTTTTTCCAAAGAGTCAGAAGTTGTTTTATCATTTAATGGATGTTGATAAATAGACAATAGTCTCATCAAATTCTGTTCAGTAGGGCTTTTCTTCAAAAAAGCTACCACACGATTCACTCTTGGCAAAGATGGTTCACCTTGCATTTTGAATAATGCTTGACAGAAAGGAACCGAAAGTTCTTCACTAGCCTCTTTAGGATGGAAACTAATTTCTTGATTTAGCCAGAAATACACCGCAGAGTCACTAATATTCTGTTTTTCTAAGTAGTTCTTTACTCCGTAACCAAAGTTTGCGGCACGCATAAGTCCCCAACCTGCATATCCTCCCGGAGCAAATCGCCCTGTATCATCAATCAACATTTGAGTAAATGAAAAATCATTATTGGTATCCTCTAATTCTCCACTTTTAAACTTTACGCTCAACATGCCACAAGTATTTGATAGCTTAATATTAGCTTTCCAGATCCCCTTTTCTTCCTTAAAAGCTAAATCATTTACCTGCCAAACATAATTTTCGTAGGTATAAACAACAGCCTTAATATCTTTTTTCCCTGCCAAAGGCGACCCTTCAGGATTATAGGTAATCGTAATTTCTTGGCCAGGTTTTGCACGAAATGGCTCAAATTTCACCCTAGAGTTAGGGTCTTGAGCAAACAACACTTGAGCAAATAGTAGGATAAATCCTAGGAGCATCTTTTTCATGGAGAGCGTAATTTTTAATTGTTGTAAAAAGCGATGGTTTTTGTAGGAAAGTTGATGACTGTCTTATAAAGTTGTAGAAATGGCGTTCCCAACAATCCTTGGATAGGCAGTTGATGAGAAGCGTCCACATTAATTTTGTTTTCGGTCATAGCCATAAACATATCTTTAAAAAGTAAGGATTCTAATTTGGCCTCGGGCAAATAGCCCGTAATACTCTTTTGAGTGCTACCTTCTGCTCCACCTACATTTTCGGTCATAACCTCTTCCAACAGCGGACTAATTGCCGAGCTATAGGGCTGATATATCACATTGGCATTAGCGCCACAATCGATACCCAACTGGTATGTTTTTCCATGAATCGTTAGAGGTATAATTGGAATATGTCTTTCTTGAGAAAAAGGAATACTCAACAAAGCTTTGGTAAGTTTGGGTGATTTTTCTAAAGTCAGTAATTGATTTTTGTAGTCAAAAGTTACGACATAGTCTTTCATCCATTCATAACCTAATAAGCCCAAAAAGGGAAACTCTGACTTCTCCATAGGAGACGAAACCAGTGTTTTGTTGGAAATTTCTATCGTTCCTATTTTCAGATTATCCACATTTGACAAACGAACATCTTTCATCGAACCATTCAGTCCAGAAAAAGAAGTGAAGGGATTCCCTTGAATTTTGGAAGCATATTGACGATTGAGTATTACCACAGGACAACCACTATCGAGCTGAAAATAACCTTTTTGACCATTGAGTTCTGCCTCGATAAATATCAATCCATTACGCATATTAAAAGGTAACGTAACCTTTTCAGGAAAAATGCCTGCTAAGATTGGCATTTCTGGTTCGGGGATTCTTGCCGATTTGATAATCCCGAGTTCTTTCACTTTTTCCTTTCCAAAAACAAAATAAGGATGCCCCTCTTTATTGTCCTGATATTTTACGTCAAGTTGTACTTTTGTCAAAACACCATTCGCCTCTTGGCTTACGATTTTATAACTAGCAATAGCGACGTATTTTTCTAAAATGGCTGGCAGAATAATGGCATTTTGCCCTTTGGGTAAATTGGCGATAGTACAACTGTCGTCTACCATTGTGAGCAATAGAGGAACATTCTTTTGATTAATTGCCATAATCAAGGCTTCCACTCTTTCGGGAATTGTTTGAGCATACAAGGGACAAAAAGCCGAAATTCCCAAGATGCCAATAAGTTTGCGTAACATAATTTGGGGTAGTCAGAGTGCCACAAAGACACTCTGACTGATTCATTATTAAGGATTAGAAACGAGTTCTGGATTCATTTTAGTAAGATATTGTGCAATTGGTAACACATATCGTTTACTGTCTGGAGCTAAAGTATAAGTTACGCCATTGAATGTGCGAGTGATTGTTTTTTGGAACAATGGCTCACTTTTCAAACGACGCATATCCCACCAACGAAGCATACGGAAACAAAACTCACGACGGCGCTCATTGATTACTTTTACCAAAGCATCATCATTCGAGGTAGCTGTCAAAGGTGTATAGGCTGTTGACAAAACACGATTTTTACGAAGGTTATTAACCCATGTCATCGCTTGAGCAGCCTGTCCAGCTCTTGCCAAAGATTCTGCTTTGATGAGCATCATTTCGGGTACAGACGGACCAAGGTTTCTGTTTTCTCCTGTGATAATTTCACGGTAAAAATAACGCCCTGTATAGGTTGATGACACACGAGAAGCTGGCACAGTAAATAGATTGTAACGTTGGTCATTGGCATCGAAAAGCGACAATAAATCGTCACTTAAGCGCATAGCTGTTGGCGTGTAAGCGCTCGTTCCGTAAGAAGCAATTTTTGACAATAAAATTTCAGGGTCATTAATGCGCTTAGGAAAAGTACTTGTTGCTGTCATGGTAGCCATATTATTGAGAGTACTTCTCAATGCCAAAGCACTATCAGCATACGCTTCCGCCATTTTGTAGTTGCTCATATACAAATAGGTACGAGCCAACAGTCCATACGCCGACGGTTTAGATGGCAAAGTATTATATTGTTGCGTAGCAAGCAGATTAGGCAATGCTTGCTTCAAATCTGCAATAATCTGCTGATAAACTGTTTCGACACTTGCACGATTTAGACTTTGAGAAAACGTTTGGGTCAATAAAAGCGGTACTCCCAAGTCACTCGATGCTGTAGTGGTATTATATGGTTTGCCATATTGGTTTACCAATGTCAAGTACGCATCTGCACGATGTACTAAGGCCTCCGCCGTTAGTTTTGCCTTATCTGTTTCAGGACCATTACTCGTAGGCAGTTCGCTAATAATCGTATTCGTTCTGAAAATACGAGCATACATGGTATTCCAGTCGGTGTCATTTTCATAACTTGTACTCAGTGGAAAAATATCATCTTGCCATGTATAGGTATTTTTATAATAGCTATACGAAATGTTTAACAAACTCGTCTGCTGAGCGGCATCCACGATGGCTATATCATCGCTAGCCAAATCACCTAGGATAATCCCTGTTTCGTAAGCCGAAGTATTATTGAGTAAGTAACGGTAATTGGTTACATCTTTTGGTACCAAGCTCCCTTGTGTTTTTATATCCACAAAGCTTTCACATCCACCTGTAAACAATCCTAGGTTCACAAGGCTAAAAAGTATTGCTATCTTTTTCACGACTTTATTCATTAGAAGTTTACGTTAAGCGAAGCTGTAAATGATCTTGATGGTGGTAATCCCAATGTTGTACTAGATAGTGGACTAGCGAATACAGGATCAAAACCTTCTTTATTTTTTGTCCAAATCAATCCGAGGTTACGTGCAGCAACTCCCAACGAAGCAGACTTGATACCCAATTTTTCTAAGATTTTTGGTTCTATTTGATAAGTCAATGAGATTTCACGCAAACGCACATAATCACCAGGCAATACATTAATATCAGAATACTGATAGCGGAAAAGACTCAAAGAAGCATAAATTCCTGCCATTCCTGGTACATTGGTGGTTAGCTCATCTCCTGCTTGTCTCCAACGTTTGGCAATATCCGCACTCAAATCATATTTCAAACCTGTATTTCGAGCTGTACCAGGATACGCCGATACCGAAGGTTTTATGAACACATTTCCAAAACTATAATTGACAATGGTATATAACGAAAATGCCTTATAACGCAACGTAGCATTGAACGACCCAAAATAAGGCGCTGTTAGTCGACCTACATACTTGAGAGCATCGATGGAAGTGATTGACTGGCTTGCAGCTACTTTTTCACCTTTTTCGTTAAAAATTTGCGTCATGCCCGTCGCATCCAAGCCAGCAAATTGATATACCATTAACTTATCTGTTGTATATCCTTTAATCCATGTTTGACTAATTGGATTAGATAAAAATGAAGAAGATGGTACAAAACGTGTATCGGTTACGACATTGGTGTTATAAGAAAACGTTACCCCAGCTTGGATACCCCAATTGTCTTGACGCACGGCATCGCCTCTAAGTGCTACCTCGAGACCATGACCTGAAAGTGAGGTGGTATTGCGTTTCAACGTGTTGACACCGTAAGTGGGATTTACAGGAAATTCATAAATGATATTTCGACCTTCTTTATTATAAATGTCGATACTACCACTCAGACGTCTGTTGAATAATCCAAAGTCTAAGCCGAAATTGGTTACATAAGTATTTTCCCAACGCAATGTTGGATTGGCAGGATTCAAAATATCGCCGTAAGGATTGGTCGTTGTGAAATCAGAGCCTGCTACATACATACTTGTAAATGGATACATATCTGTAGCGATATTACCATTTACTCCATAAGTTGTTCTTACGCCCAACGTATTTATCCAAGAAACCCCTTTCAAAAACTCCTCTTGGTCGGCATTCCACTTCAAGCCTGTTGACCAAAGCGGGGTAGCACGAAACTCCTGAGCAAGTCCAAAATTGTTATAGTCATCATAACGAGCACTTCCTGAAAGCACGTAGCGATTTTTAAAAGTGTAAGAGCCATTAGAGTAGTAAGACAAATAACGGCGTGTTTTATCACCTTGCGTTGGTGAACCTCCTAATGAAGAGATTCCTCCTATTGCTGTTGTATAGGTCGAAGCATAATTAACATTCTGAGCAATACCTGTTTGCATATTATACCCATAGAGCGTCGCACTACCTTGTCCTACATTTGTCTCACGAATCTCAGCACCAGCTATAGCATTTACTTGGTGTTCTTTTCCAAAACTTTCGTTATATGCCAACTGCCCTCTCAAACTGTAATTATTGAGTTGGGTATTGGTTTGTTGCAAAACGCCTCCGTTTGGTACAGCATTTACCAATTGCCCAGCAGCATTTGCTACTGTCGACATATTGATTAAATCTCGTGTATAATAAGTATCTGGCGAATTATAGATTTTACTCAATGAGAATGTTCTTTCATTACTATAAAAACCTATCGCTGATAATCCTTTAAAAATGGGTACTGTTACATTTACGGTAGCTAAATAGTTATTATCATAAGCTGTATTATTTACAAAATCTTGTTCGTCAAGGTAATTATATCGCCAAGGCATATATCCTTTGGCTTCTAGTCCACTTAGATAGCTACTGTAATAGTTTCTTGAATATGATACTCGATTGCCATTATCATCTATCAATTGATTATAAGGCATAAATATGGTTAAGCTAGGTGAAAACAACGTTGATAACCCAACGGCTCCTTGTTGGTAATTGAACAATGACGCTTTGAGATTGGTAGCAATCGTTACTTTGTTAAAAACTTTGAAAGTATTATTCATAGTCAAAGTCATACGCTCGCCTTTTGTTCCTACTGTCGATGGTTGTTCTTTACTGTATGACAAACCATAATAGTAGTTCGAAACATTACCTCCTCCCATAATCGAGAAGTTGTATTGCTGATTGGCCGCAGGCGTCAGAATATACTTTGATACTTGATCTAAGCCATTCGTTTTTGTACGCAAATCGTTAATAGCCGCATCGTATGCCGTTTGCGAAAGCCTTCCCGCCTTCAACTGTAATGTCAAATCTGTTGCACGACTTACGGTTTGAGGAAACAACGTTGTCGTAAGAGGATTTATCAACAATCCTTTATTTGCAATTTCCTGTTCGTAATCAATAGTTTGGTCAACGGTCATCAATTTGAGGTAATTCAAACGAGGACGTTCACTTGACATAAAATCAGCAGAAAAGCTAACTTTAGGCGCTTGATTGTTCGAACCTCTCTTGGTAGTAATAACAATTACGCCATTGGCAGCTCTTGTTCCCCAAATAGAGGCTGCTGCTGCATCTTTAAGAATAGTGATATTGTCGATGTCTCTTGGATTAAAGGTTTTCAAATCCAAATCTGTAATAGAGCCATCTACGACAATCAAAGGCATTTTTTCTCCAGAGTTGGTTGTCACACCACGAATCAACATATTATAATCAGATGCGCCAATGGTACGAGTTCCACCATTAATTGAATAGCGAGTGTTGTTATAAGTAAATGTGTTATCTCCTGAATAGGTCTGTACATCCAAACCTGGCACTAGTCCTTCTAATCTTTGGATAACATTCGGTACTGGGATTTTTTCTAAATCTTTAGCACTCACACTACTAAAAGCACCCGTTGCACGCTCTTTAGGTAATGACTGATAACCTGTACTAACTACAGCTACCTCGTTCATCATCTTGCTTGCTTCGGCTTCCATCTGTATGTTTAGAGTTCCGATACCTTTAATGGTCAACTCTTTTTCCTTATAACCTACATAAGTTACCACTAGCTTATCGCCAGCTTTCATTCCCGAAAGATTGTATTCACCACGCTCATTGGCAGTAGTACCTTTTCGAGTATCTTTTACCCAAACATTGGTCCAAGGTAATGAAACACCATCAATGCCTGTGATAGCTCCTCTAAGAATCAAATCTTCATCTTTATTTTCTTGAGCTTCAATGGTAGTTGGCGCATTTGCTCTTGGGGGTTCGGCTGGAGTTTCGGGATTTTTGAAAAACCGAGCATCACGGGCTACAATACTGTACGAATTGCCACTTACGTACAAGAAAAGTAGGTTATTAGGATATAAAATATCCTTCAATATCTCTTCAACTGAGGAGTTATTCAATGCCGATGCTTGGGTCGTTTTACCATTTAGTAAATTGTGTTCATAAGCAAATTTGGTTTTAAATTTTTTCTCTATTTGAGAGATAGCATCCTTCAAAGGAATCGTTTTTTGCTGACTAAAAGCAATAAAGTTCAGGAGTACCAACAATACGCTGGTGCCCAGTATTTTCGAAATCGAATGTTTCATACGATGTTACCGTGATCTTAAATAAATGATTCTTCCTTCTTTATAGATATTTACGTTTAAGATATTGGATAGGGTGTAAAGGATAGTCTCCTCGCTATTGAAGGCTATAGTTCCATCAATTTGCTTGGACGCTAGGGTTGAGTCTTCTAGAATGACTTTGTATCCGTAGGTATCTTCGAAGTTGTCAATAATCTGTCGTGCAGTCAGACCACTTACAACCATATTTCCTTCGAGCCAAGCCTCGGGCACGTTCCGAGTTTGTTCTAGGGTTTGTTTTTGCAAAATGCCATTGTAACGGACAATCTCTCCTGGCTTCATGATAATAGCCTGAGACTGATTTTCAGCTTGCACTCTAATCTTACCCCTCAACAACGCAATCTGAACTTGTTGGCGACGCTGTTTTACATTAAATTCTGTACCTAAGACATCCACCAATATTTTGCCTGCATGCAGGCGAAACTCTTCCTTGTTTTGGATATGAGTGGGGTCGGCATTCAAATGTTTTACATTCAAATACACTTCCCCACTTACCCACACTTCACGTTTGTTTTGCCAAGCCCAAGCTCGATGGTAACTAATCGAGGAGTTGGCATTTAAGGTCACTATACTATTATCGGGCAAGGTGATTCTTTTTTGCTGTGCATATTCGGTCGAAATAGTAATCATTGATTGTGCATACCAACCGATTCCTATCGCTATTGTCAACATAGCTGCTGCGGCAACCGAAGCAACTCTTACCCATTTGATAATTTTATTTCGTTTTTCTTGTTGTCCAATACTCGTCTGAATATCTGCAAATAGGCTTGCGCCAAAATCTTTCGCTGGCTCAATGCGTTCAGCGGTCAATACGGTTCTTAATATCAACAATGCTTGTTGATACGCTTTCAAATTTTCGGGCTGGCTTTTTTGCCATTCTTCCCACTGTTGACGTTCTTCTTCTGCACCTTCTTTGACCCAACGGATAAAACCCGCATCACTCAAAAAATCTTCCGTAGAATATGTATTGTACTTTTCCATCTATTGCCAGATTTATTTGGCTTCTATATATACAAACCGAATAATTTTTGCCATTACCCCATAGAAGCCAATTTTTTTTCACTTTTTTTTAATATTTCTGTAACTATTTATTTAAAATCAAGATAATGAACTGATAAACAGAAAGTTAACGATTTATTTCTTTTCTCTTTTATTTAAAATAAAAATGTCTTAAGAAGCACTGTTACAGAATGTTACATAGCTATGTGCATAAACAGAGTAGAGATAGCTTCATCATTTACTCAAAAATATGAGACAAGCACTGATAACAGAGATATGATTAATTGAAAATGACTTTTAATTAGTAGAAAATAGATGAGCATATCGTCTCAAAAGCGTTCTTAGAGAATTCCTTTGAGACGAAGAAGTAGAATAAGACTGATAATACTTGAGTTTGGCATATCCAAAATGCCACGTAGGGTTTCCAAAGCACGGCTATTGAGCTTGTACACCCCTTTTACCGAGATGTCCATCATGGCTGCAATCTCGTTGTATTCCAATTCCTCGAAATAACGTAAATAAAGCACCTCCTTTTGTCGAGGGCTAAGTTGATTTAAAGCCTGAAGTACCTTTTGAGCTTGTTCATCTGTTTGTTCAAGCTTAGTAAGTTCTGTTTCTGCATTAAAAGTGATATGAAAAGATTCGGCCTCTTCCATATCCACATAATACAGGTTGCTTTTCTTAGTAGTTTGGTTGAGGATAAAGTTGCGGAGTGACGCCAGCAAATAATAGCGAATATTATCTGTCGTGCCTGTTGTAGTACGATTCATCCAGAGTTTTACAAACAAATCATGTACATAATCGCGAACGAGTTCTTCATTTTGCAACTTACGCATCCCATACTCGTAGAGGGCTTTATAATGTTGGTTATAAATAGCCTCAAAAGCCTCTCGCTCCCCTGTTAAAAAGGTTTCCCATAAGTATGTATCCTTGGTTTGCATCAAAACTTCTTGGTGATTAGTTATCGTAGTATTACAAATTTATAAAAAAACTAAGTCTATCCTCTATGCTACATTTTACCAAAATATAACTTACCCTATTAAAATAAGTATTTATACCGATAAAAAACAAAAGCCCCTTCGTGCTTTTGAGTTCACGAAGGGGCTTTTGTTATAATTAGCCAATACTTTTTACTGTAATTATAGGATCAGGGAATTGAATTCCGACACTATCAAATTGTTTTTTGATATGTTCATTCATAAAATACTGCGTTTTATCTAAGTCGGTGGCATTTACCCACAATTTCACCTCCCAGACAATAGCGCTGTCGGTAAGTTTACCAACTAGTATATCATTATTTTTATCTTTTTGCACAAAAGAACATTCCTCTATTACCGCTCTAATAGCCTTTCGAGTAGCATCTATGTCATTGGACATCGCCACTTGAAATTGCATATCCAATCGAATAATTCCTTTTCTTGAAATATTCACTACTGGCGAAGTGGATAGGCTCCCATTGGGTAATATGATGGTTCGATGGCTCGTAGTACTGATCACTGTATTAAAAATCTGAATCGATTCTACGTAGCCAGTATAACCATGAACAGTTATCAATTCTCCTACTCGGAATGGTTTAAAAACTAAAATAAGTACTCCTCCAGCAAAATTTGACAAGCTTCCTTGCAAAGCTAAACCAATAGCTAAGCCAGCTGCACCGAGTGCTGCAATAAAAGAAGATGTTTCGATTCCTAAAATGCTTGCACAGCTCAACACGAGCATGATATTTAGAGCTGCTCTTACCAACGAAGCCAAAAAAGGTTGAACGTCTGGATCGATACTTTCTAAGCGCATTTTAGAATGCATTAAGCCAATCGCATTCTTAATCAATAAACGTCCTATCAAAAACAACAAGAGCGACATAAATACCCTTGTTCCATACTGAAGAAGTACGGGCCATACTTTATCCTCGAAATTGGTCAAATAATTATGGGCTAAATACATAAAGTTCATAGCTGTAAACAAATAAAGCGTCCTTGCAACAAGGACGCTTTAAATACGAAAGTCAAATATTATTATTTCTCTACTTGAGAGTAATTTAGTTCAACTGGAGTATTACGGCCAAAGATTTTAACCATAACATTCAATTTCTTCTTATCGTCGAAGATTTCTTCTACTGTACCTTCAAAAGAAGAGAATGGACCATCAATAACTCTGATAGTTTCTCCTTTTGTAAATGACAATGTTGCTACTTCTTCGATTGGAGCAACCTCGTCGATTTTTCCTAAGATACGCTTAATTTCGCTTTGACGTAAAGGTATAGGTGTTTTAGACGTTTTACCATCATTCCAGCTCAAAAAACCAATTACACCTGGCATTGAAGTAATAATGTGTGAAACCTCACCATATTTAATATCTGCTTCTACGAAAACATAACCAGGAAATAAAGTTTTTTCACGAACAATTTTCTTACCGTTACGAATTTCGTAAGTCTTTTCAGTAGGTAACATCACTTGAGGAACGTACTCTGTAAGACCTTGTCTTTGCACCTCGTTCTCAAGATATGTTTTTATCTTTTTCTCCTGTCCTGAAACTGCTCTCAAGACATACCAATTAGTTTCTGCCATCTTTAATAATGATTTCTTTGAGATTGAGAACAAAATCTGTTTGTAAAAGAACAGTTCGTCAGCTCAATTAGAATGACTGATAGAACAACTCTAGACCAGACTTGAACAAAAAGTCGATAAGACCAACCACAAGAGCAAAAATCAAAGAAGCAACCAATACTAGCGTAGAGCTTGCTTGCAATTCACTAAACTTTGGCCATGTTACGTTTTCTGTAACTTCAGTCCAAGAATCTTTAAATAATTGTGTTAACTTATTCATGTTCTTTGTAATGTTATGAAGCTACGAGCTTTCTTTGGTTTGCTTTTCGCTTGTAAAAAGTGATGCTATCCTTTATAAACTTTAAAGTTCCGAATTCTAGCTTAAAATTCCGACTAATTTAAATAATTAATCTGAAACTCGAAACTAAAAATCGGAACTTACTTTGCACGGGCACCAGGACTCGAACCCAGACCGAAGGTTTTGGAGACCTCTGTACTACCTTTATACTATGCCCGTATTGTTTGGAATGCAAAGGTAGCAGTTCGATTCTGCATTTCCAAGCACTCAGTATAGGTTTATTTAATATTTTTTCTCTTTATTTTCAAAAGAGCTTTTAATAGCTTGTCTTTCAAAAGCTTAAGACCCTATTTATTCTTTCTAAAAAAGAGTTTTAGCATCCTAACTGACTCTATATGTGTGAAAAATACTTATTATTTCAGGTAATATCTATTCATAAAAGGCCTATAAAAACGAAAGGCACTGTCTTTCGACAGTGCCTTTCTAATATGGTTAATCTTAGGATTAGTCTAAGATTTCAGTTACCTGACCAGCACCTACAGTACGTCCACCTTCACGGATAGCGAAACGAAGACCTTTGTCCATAGCTACTTTGTTCAACAATGTAACGTCGATAGTCAAGTTATCACCTGGCATACACATTTCGATACCTTCTGGCAACATGATTTCACCTGTTACGTCAGTTGTACGGAAATAGAACTGAGGACGGTATTTGTTAAAGAATGGAGTGTGACGACCACCTTCTTCTTTAGACAAGATATAAACCTCAGCTTTGAATTTAGAGTGAGGCTTAACTGAACCTGGCTTACAAATAACCATACCACGACGGATAGATTCTTTGTCAATACCACGCAACAACAAACCTACGTTGTCTCCAGCTTCACCACGGTCAAGGATTTTACGGAACATTTCAACCCCTGTTACAGTAGATTTCAAGTTCTCAGCACCCATACCTAAGATTTCAACTGGATCACCAGAGTTGATAACACCAGTTTCGATACGACCTGTTGCTACAGTACCACGACCTGTAATCGAGAATACGTCTTCAACTGGCATCAAGAATGATTTATCGATATCGCGTTTTGGAAGTGGAATCCAGCTATCTACAGCATCCATCAAAGCTTCGATAGTAGCAACCCATTTCGGCTCACCGTTCAAACCACCCAAAGCAGAACCTTGGATTACTGGAATGTTATCGCCATCAAATTCATAGAATGACAACAATTCACGGATTTCCATTTCAACAAGTTCCAACAATTCTGGATCATCAACCATGTCCACTTTGTTCATGAACACTACCAATTGAGGTACACCTACTTGACGAGACAAAAGGATGTGCTCGCGAGTTTGTGGCATTGGACCGTCAGTTGCAGCAACTACGATGATAGCACCGTCCATTTGAGCAGCACCAGTTACCATGTTTTTCACGTAATCGGCGTGACCTGGACAGTCAACGTGAGCATAGTGACGGTTAACAGTTTGGTACTCTACGTGAGCAGTGTTGATTGTGATACCACGCTCTTTTTCTTCAGGAGCTGAGTCAATTGATGAGAAATCTTTCTTTTCAGCAAGTCCTTTTTCTGACAACACCTTAGTGATGGCAGCAGTCAAAGTAGTTTTACCGTGGTCAACGTGACCGATAGTACCAATGTTTACGTGAGGTTTACTACGGTCAAAATTCTCTTTTGCCATGATTATTTAGTTCTTAATTAGTTTTATAAAAAGAATGAAAAAATTGATACCTTTCAACTTCCAACAACCAAAGATAAAAGATACTTGACAGCTCCTATTTAACTATTTGTTGTTTTGAATGGAGCCTTTGAGCAGGATTGAACTGCCGACCTCTTCCTTACCAAGGAAGTGCTCTACCACTGAGCTACAAAGGCAGACGTTGAATGCTTTCTCGTGAGTCCAAACTGAAGTAGACCACAAACAAAAATGGTTAATCGTTAATCGCTAATTCGCTAAACTATTAACTATTAACTATTAACAACCAACCATCTTAATCTCTTGAGCGGGAGACGGGGCTCGAACCCGCCACCTATAGCTTGGAAGGCTATCGCTCTACCAAATGAGCTACTCCCGCTTTTCTATAACTGGTTTAAAAGTTTCGAAAAAGTTTCCCTAAAACTCTAAACTTGTGGGGACAGATGGATTCGAACCACCGAAGACATAAGTCAGCAGATTTACAGTCTGCCCCATTTGGCCACTCTGGTATATCCCCTCATTTTTCTCTTTTGTTCTCGTTTCTTGTAACGTTCCCGTGAAAGAGTGTGCAAAACTAGGTAGATTTTTGATTAAGTCAAAACTTTATTGAAAAAAAATTTTCACTTTTTTTTCAATAAAACTCAAAAAACATAGCTAAATATTCCGTAATTATTCTTGTAATATTTTAAAAATCAGGGCTTAATATACTACTTATCTAGTACATTAAGCCCTGAAAAAAAATTACTTTTTTTTTGAAATTTTAGAAGCGAATACCAAAACTTAAGCCACTAATTTTGGGTCCATAGCCTGTTTGGTACAATTGTGACAAATCATAATTCACGAATAAATCTGGAAAATCTTTCAAACCAAGCTCAAATGCAAGTCCATATCTAAGATTATTCAAGTAAAAACTGCTATGATTCCAAAGTTTTCTACCACTGTCAGATTCTTTTGTCTTTGTATAGCTATCTAATCTGTAGCCTACATATCCTCCAAATCCGATATATGTTACTGTACTACTCTTTTTGAATGCTACATAAGGCATTACTGGAAGATTAATATAGGCTACAGTTAATTTATTTCTAGACAAGTCTACAGGTTGCCCTTTGTCGTCAACATAATCTTTAAATTCTATATTATTATTTCCTTTTACTTCATATCTATTGTTTTCATACATGAAGTTGTACCAAGAAAATTCCAATCCGTAGCTTATTTTCAAAGCTGCACTGCTTCCTTTACTAATAGCTGCGCTACGAGTCCATCCAAAACCGAAGTAACGAGAGCCAAATGGACTTAATTCAAAGTCTTTTGTATTATAAACACCGCTTATCGAGCCTGTATTGGTAAAGCTATTTAAGCCAAAATAGATATTAAATCCTGAACGTGAGGCAAATTCTCCGTTGCGACGAGCCACTTTTGCTGTATCTCTCCACATCACTCTGGTTTCTTCGCTACCATCTTTTACAACTACGCCATTAACACTTACGTGGACTTCATCTCTTCCATCTTGAATATGTACTCCTCCAAGACCTACACTTATTCCTCCTTTAGAACCACTATTTCCTGACGAACCGCTATTGATTGTAGCATTAGAAGGAGCATTGGCTTTGATAGCTACATTAATTGTTTTATTATTTTGAGATATAACCAAAACAGTATCTTTTGTTATATCGCTATTAACAACCCTTCTGATTCCAATCCAAGTAGCATCATCTAAGGTCATTCCGCTCTTTTGAAAAAGAGCTTGAATGTCTTCTTTCAAACTTACATTGGGCTTGCCTCCTTCCAATACGGTCTGGTTTCTTTTATCTATCTTGATGACTGTAGAATCAGTCTCTATATTTCTTGCAATTGTTGGCTGAATTGCTAATACCATAAAAAATGCGATGATGTACAATTTTACCCAGTTTACTGTTACATCTAATTGGCTTATAGATTTCATGACTTTTATGATTTATACTCGATTTAGAAAGTTCTAATTTGTTTTATATCTCCTAGATGCAAGTCGTTTGCCTTAGGTTGCGTGATATGTTTATTTTTCGTTATTTTTTATTTCTTTCACTGACTCCACGATTGTTTCTTTTGTATTTTCTAGCTTCGCATCAGCACGTGCAAGTACTTTTTGTGGTTTCACACCAAGTTCGTTCCAATCCACTCCTTCTCCATTTTTAGCTCTTTTGAGTTGTTGCCAAAGTTTACCTAATTTAGTTGTTTTTCTATTACTCGCTTCTTCAACCCATCCCGGTCTTTCTGTATCTGGACCTGCGGGAGCTTCTACCATGCTTAACACAATCGTCTCAGCAGTTTTAGGTGTAGTTTGCTCTGGAGTACGTTCCATTACCAGTATGATAGTATTGTTAGTAACTTTTGGTAATGGTTGAGGCGTTTCCTTCTGAGCCAATACTGGTTCTTGGGTATCTTTAGTTACTTCAATTAATTTATTAAAATGCTCTTTGACTGAGCTCTTGTGAGTGGTTTGTTTATTTATTTTATTCAAAAGTGGCTTTGCTTGTGCTAAAGACTCTTCGATTTTATTTTCACCATTACCCGTTTTCTCCAACACTATTGATTTCTTAGGTTGAGCTAGCTTGTCTTCTTTTGCTTTTAGATGGCTATTTACTACCGCAACATTTGAGCCTTCAACTTCTGGGTTTGTAGTAGTTTCCCATACAAAATACCCTGCTGTTCCTAAGAGGAACACAACTGATGCCGCTCTTGCTACTTTCCACCACAGAGGTACTATTTTGGTTTCGTTTTGTTGTAATTTAGCCTGCAACTTATCCCATGCTTCTGGTCTAGGTTTGCGCTCATAATTTTGCAAACGTTCGTCAAATAGTTTATCTATATTATGCTTTTCCATTTTGTTTGCTAATTAACTGTTGATTTTTGTTGAGCTATTGCATTTTGCAATATAACTCTAGCTCTCGATAATTGTGATTTAGAAGTACTTTCTGTTATTCCTAAAGATGCAGCTATTTCTGCATGAGAATAACCTTCGATGGCGTACAAATTAAAGACTGTGCGATAACCAATAGGTAATGTTTCAATCAACTTCATTAGGTCATCCACCTCTAATTGTGTACTAAATTGTTCGGGTTCTGGTTCGTAAAGGATATTATCATAGCTCATTTCAAGTTTTGCATTTTTAGTACGTCTCAAGTACATTAATGCTTCGTTTACCATGACTCTTCTAATCCATCCTTCAAAACTTCCTTCTAATTTGAAAGTATCTATTTTTTCAAAAACCTTCACAAAGCCCTCAATCATTATTTCTTCTGCCTCAAAATCATCGTGCACATATCTAAAGCATACTCCAAGCATTCTGGAGGAGTATTTTTCATACACTCTTCGCTGAGCTTTGGGGTCGCCTTTCTGACAGGCTTTAACCAAAGCTTCTTCACTTTGAAAGAGTGATAAACCGCCGAGTTGTAAAATTTTCACGATAATTGTCTTGGTTTAGTTTTGTAATAGGTAGATGAAAAAGGTGCTAGAAAGGTTGCATGAGTTGTAATGAATTTTCAACTTTACGAAATTTTTTCTGAAAAACAGCTTATATTTTCGGCAATTCCTTTTTACTCAACCTTATTTATGCATACATCCGCTCCAATTGGAATTTTTGATAGTGGTATTGGTGGACTCACCGTAGCGCATGCCGTTACGAGATTACTCCCAAACGAAAATATCATCTACTTTGGTGATACCGCACATTTGCCTTATGGCGACAAGTCTGCGACAGCCATTCAGGCATATTCTATCAAAATTTGTAATGTTTTATTACAACAAAAATGCAAGGTAATTTTAATTGCTTGTAATTCGGCCTCGGCAGCTGCGTACGAATTAGTCAAAGAATATGTGGGTAGCAAGGCGAAAGTCATGAATGTAATTGACCCTGTGGTGGCTTTTCTTGGAGAAAATTATGCCAACAAAACCATTGGGTTGATCGGTACCAAACAAACCGTAAACTCCAATATTTACAGAAAAAAGATAGACTTTCTTGAAAAAGGAATTACGCTTAAGTCTTTGGCGACGCCACTTTTAGCTCCTATGATCGAAGAAGGTTTTTTTAATCATAACATATCTGAAAGTATTATTAATGAATACCTCCAAAACGATACATTAGACGATATCGAAGCGTTAATTTTGGGCTGTACTCATTATCCACTTATCAAAAAACAGATTAACCAATACTATAATGGAAAGGTAACGGTATTAGATACTTCTGAAATTGTAGCAAAATCTCTTTATGATTATTTAGAAAGCAATCATTTACTCAATGAAATGAACGCTCATATTCGTCACTTTTATGTTTCTGATTATACTCAATCATTTGAAACTTCTACAAAAATATTTTTTGGAGAACAGATTCGACTTCAACACTATCCTCTTTGGGAATAGGCATACATTTAAGCCTATTATAACAAAAATCCTGTCTCGTTCGAGACAGGATTTTTGTTATTTGAATGCTTGCTTCAGTTTTTGACGCATAATATCTTTTGGGCTTAAACCTTGGTTGGAAGTTCTCCACCAAAGAAAACCAATGACCATTGCCAATACATAGGGTACAGATAGGAGATATAAAATTCCTGTGTTTAGATTTGATGCAATTTGGCTTCTTCCATTCGATACGGTACTTTCCACTACTGAACGGCACATAGCACATTGAGCAAAACTCATGGTAGTCGAAACTACACTTAGCAATAAAACTAATAATACCTTTTTCATAAAACTTGAATTATTGATAATACGGAGAAATCATCAAGTAAACTATTACGCCTGTTACAGATACATAAAGCCATAAAGGAAATGCCCATTTTACAACTTTTTTATGTTCTGCTATCTGATTACTCAATGCAAAATATACTGCTTTAAGTACAAACCAAACGACTCCTACAGACAACAGAATGTGAGTAAGTAAGAAAAAGTAATAAATGGGGCGTAATAGACCTTCTCCTCCATAAGGGGTTGAATCATTTGAAATATGATATAAGATATAAAGTACCAAAAACAATGCTCCTTGTGCAAAAGAAAGCATCATCATTTTGCGATGCCCTTCAAGGTTTTGTTTTTTAATATAAGAATACCCTAATATGAGTGTAATGGAAGTAGTGGTATTTAAAATACCAATTACATGTGGCAATATTTTAGTCCAACTTCCTAAATCAATCTTTTGGCGAATACCTATTAAAAGTGCAACCGCAACTGGAATAACGATAGCAAGGATATTAACGATTTTATCGTTCTTTTTATCCTTCTGAATCGAGAAAGATGCCATGTGTGAATTATCTATTAAGTTTTTTTATTGATATAACTTCAATAATTACTTTTCTGTTTCGTAAATTTTTTGAAGTACTTTAATTTCGAGCATCAGGCGATCTACATCTTTCTTATCTGTTCCATCATAAAATCCTCGAATATAACCTTCTTTGTCTACTAGAATTAATTTTTCTGAATGAATAAAAGTCTCATCAGGGGTTTTTACAGCCTTATCATATTCAGAAGCATCCGCCACAGGGATGTAATATCCTTTTACAGCCAATGGATATAATTGCTGACGTGTACCTGTTAAGAAATGCCATTTCCCTGGAATAGCATCATATTGCTTGGCATATTCTTGCAACATTGCGGGCGTATCGTGTGAAGGGTCAACCGTGAACGACGCAAATTCGACATCTTTGTCTTGTCCAAAAGTATCCTGTACTCTTGTCAGCTGAGTAGATATTTTGGGGCAGATAGAAGTACATCTTGTAAAGAAGAAATCTGCTACATAAATTTTTCCAGCAAGCTGTTTATTAGAAAACGACTTACCTTCCTCATTAGTCAATGTCCAATCAGGAATAGTATGAAAAACGGTATCCATTTCGGGTTCATCCCATTTTGGATTAGGGTTTTTCTTCATTTTAATATAACCTGTAGTTGAATCAATCACAGGAATCAACTTTGGGAGTTTGTAATGGTTTTCACCAAAACCTCTCAAGAATAAAAAAATTAAAGCTGGAACCGCTAATGCTACGATTAGAATTCCAGCTTTTATACCTTTTTGCATATTTATCATGCTTTACACTTGAATAAAATACAGGCTGGCATTTTGCCAGCCTACCTTTATTGCTAATGATCAATACAAGTGACCGCCTTCGAAAAGTAATGCAGTCAACAACCATACAACAAAAACAACTGGAAGTAAAATCATCCAAATCAAGGTTTTTACTTCGTGCTTTAAGTGCATGAATTCACCAATGATATAGAATGCTTTAACAATAGTCATTCCAGCAAAGATTGCTACACGAAGACTACTTGCATGCATTGTAAATGCGATAATAAATTCAATCGCAGTCAAAATCAAAAGAATCCAGAATGTTTTCCAGATAGCGCCAGTTTGTGCTGGTGGAATTACTTTTTCCTCAGTTGCGTGAGAGTGTGCGTGTGATGCCATAATTTCAGAGATATTTTCAAAAATATATGATGTCATGGATAAAATTTACCCATGACATTTTCTCATAAAGACTAAACCAAATAGAAGAATGTAAATACGAATACCCATACAAGGTCTACAAAGTGCCAGTAAAGACCTACTTTCTCTACCATCTCGTAGTGACCACGTCGGTCGTACAAACCTGTAGCAGTGTTAAAGAACACCATGATAATCAAAATTACACCTGAAAATACGTGAGTTCCGTGGAAACCTGTAATAAAGAAGAACAAGTCTGCAAATGCTGGAGGTCCATAAGGGTTTTCTGTAAGATTAGCCCCAACGATTGGATTACCCAAAGCATCTTTCGCTGCTTTTACTAGGTCATGAGGACCAGCAATAAAGTGAGACCATTCCCAAGCTTGAGAACCTAAGAAAGTAAAACCACCGATAATTGTCCACAACAACCATTTTTCAACAGCAGCACGGTCGCCTCTGTGACCAGCTTCTACTGCTAATACCATTGTTACAGAACTAAAAATCAAGATGAATGTCATAATACCAACAAACACCAATGGAGCTTCGCCGTGGAAGAATGGCATCGCCTCGAATACTTTCTCAGGGATAGGCCAGTGAGTTGTAGCGAAGTAGAACTTTTCGTGAGCGCCTGTCCAAGCAGGTTGACTAAAACGGATCATTCCGTAAGAGACCAACAACGCTGAGAATGTAAAAGTATCTGAAAGCAAGAAGAACCACATCATTAGTTTTCCATAGCTCGCTTTCAAAGGTTCTGAACCACCCGCCCATGTCAGTTTCTCAGGAACAGCAGGTGCTGCGTGAATTGAAGACATCTTTTTTACTTTTTTGGTTAAATATTAATTACTAGATTATCAATTACCGTTAAATACTAACGATTAAAATACAAGAAAAAGAACAAATACAACCAGAGTCCATCAAGGAAGTGCCAATAAGTGGCACAAAGTTGTATGCGTGTTAGGTTGTTAGAGTTGATACTCAATCTGAAAGATGATACCAACGAGAATAAAAGTACAATCAACCCTGAGATAATATGCAACCCGTGGATACCTACAAAAATATAAATCCAAGAGGATGCGACATCACTTCCAGAGAAGTGCAATTGGTTCTTTACAAGGTCTGAAAAGCCATACCATTGCATAAACAAAAAGGCCATCCCAAATGCAAAAGTAATAGAAATTGCTATTTTGAGTGTATTGAAGTTATCTTTTTTTGCTGCCTTTACTGCCAAATGCATAAACACACTACTTACGACTAATACTCCTGTAGAATACAGGAAAATATTTGGTAAGTCAAATTCATGCCAATTCCCTTCAGCTTTTCTTACTAAATATCCAGAAGTCCAACCAGCAAACATCATTGTAATTGATGCAATTGCAAGCCATAGCATAAACTTCTTTGGGTTCATCGACATAGTTTTTACAGGCTCTTCACCCATATCTATATCTCTCAAATGTTCTTGTGTCATTATATTAAGTTTTTGCTTGTTGTTTCTCTCTAAATATTTTACAAACTATACCTTATCCATCAAAAAAGCAATTTGAACGATAGGGAGATAAATAAAGGAGCCAAACATCATCATTAACGCTGATTTATCTGTTGGCTTCATCATCAAGTAAAAGGTTTGAGATAAAAACAATACTCCACAAAGTACAGCAATCATTGCAGAATTGACGCCAGCCATGCCAAGCATATAAGGAACAAAACCACATGGAACCAAAAATATGGTATATATCATAATGGTTATTGCTGTACGCAAATCTTTGTGCCCATTGTTAGGAAGCATTTTAAATCCTGCTTTTTGATAGTCTTCATCAGCTACCCATGCAATCGCCCAAAAGTGGGGGAATTGCCAAAAGAACTGGATAGCAAACAAAATACCAGGCTCTAATCCAAAGTGATTTGTAGCGGCAATCCAACCAATCATTGGAGGAAATGCCCCAGGAATTGCACCTACAAATACAGAAATGGGACCTACTCTTTTGAGAGGAGTATATACAAATCCATATAAAATAAATGAAAGAACGCCAATAACACCTGCTTTGAAGTTGAACTCAAAAAACAATATATAGCTTGATAGCAATAACAAAATCAAACAAAATATTGATGCTTCTTTGACAGATAACCGCCCTGTCGGAAGAGGTCGACCAGCTGTACGTTTCATGAGTTTATCTAGCTCAATCTCTTTAACTTGGTTGACAATATTTGCGGCTCCTGTAATCAGAAGACCTGCCAAACTTATCAAGGTTAATCGTTCCCAATCGATTCTTTCTACGGCAAGTGAATAGCCAAATGCTCCAGAAAATGCTACTAAGAACGATAATCTAAACTTTAATAACTCATAATATGCTTTTACTTTACCAGCTATACCTATTGAGATGTTTTCGTTTGTGGTAACCATTTGTTACTTGACGTTCGTTTACGCCGTTTCCTTTTGAAATACTTTTCCAGAATTGAGTAACAATAAGATTACAAACTGTAATCCAAGTGCTACAATTGCTAATGTTAAGTGTACAGGTTGAATATAAGCTGGTACACTAAAATACGCCATTACAGCGCCTGATACAATTTCAACTATTACTAGAAGTACTAATGCCCTGAGGAAATTATAAAGAATTCCTTTTGCTTGAATATTCTTTTTGAGTTGAATAATCAAATAAACATGTAGTCCTAATAATATTAATGAGAAAGAGCGATGTATGTAAAAAGACAAACCTAATTGCTCTATCCAAGTAGAGCGGTCGTAACCAAAAATTGGATTTGCAATAATTTTATCGATAGCTTCTCTAACCTGTGTTCCAATCAATACCTGAGCGGTTGACAAAATCAAAAGAAGCATTAATATCTTGTTTAAAATGGATTTATTTGTAACTTTTTCAGTCTCAATAACTTCAGACCACGCTCTTGCTATAGAGTAAAGTAGCACAAATACTACTAAAATTGCTAACAACATGTGTGCTGTAACAACACCAGGTTTCAAAAACGAGTCAACTACAAATTTTCCTAATGCAGCATTTGCACCAATCAACACTACCGATAAAAATGATAAGAATATTAATATTTTATCTCTTTTACGGTAACTAAACGACGCTACAAATACGCCAAAAACGACAATACCTGTAAACGCACCAATCAATCTGTTCACATATTCAATCCATGTTTTTACAGGATTAAACTCTACCTCTCCATGAAGCTTCTCAGCATAAATTTCCTGATAATTTGGAGGTAACTGACTTACCTCTGTGGGAGGAACCCACATGCCAAAACACTTTGGCCAGTCCGGACAACCCATTCCCGACCCCGTGCTTCTTACAATACCACCTGCCAATACTAATAAGTAAATCGAGACAATTGTAACAAGACCAAGCTTACGGAACCACATAAATTTAAAATTGGATTTTAGACTGATTCAAAAGAATCAAATCTTGAAAAGTATAATTAGGTAATTCATAAAATAAATTTGAGAATGTAGAGTGTAGATTTTCCACACTCTACATTCTCAAATCAATATATGGAGCTATTAATGATTGTAAACATCATTTTGTACTGCCAACAAACCTTCAATTTCTTTTTCGTTAGCAATTTCTTCATTTTCCTCAGGTAAGTTCGACTCAGGAGTTGCTGAGAAAGGAACATTTTGAGGAATAAAGTCAGATGCTGAACCTGGCTTGCTGTAGTCATAAGGCCAACGATATACTGCTGGAATTTCTCCTTCCCAGTTTCCGTGACCTACAATGATTGGAGTAGTCCATTCCAAAGTATTCGAATTCCAAGGGTTTTGAGTAGCTTTCTTACCTTTGAAAATTGAATAGAAGAAGTTGAATGCAAAGATTGCTTGAGAAGCAAAAGTCAAAATCGCAGCGATTGAGATAAATGCGTTCATATCAGCAAATGTATCTTGTGCATTATTTGCTAAAGCAGTAAATGAATAGTAACGACGAGGGAAACCTGCGATACCAATATAGTGCATTGGGAAGAATACACAGTAAACACCTGCAAATGTCAACCAGAAGTGGATATAACCTAAAGTGTTGTTCATCATACGACCAAACAATTTAGGGAACCAGTGATACACACCTGCCAACAATCCGAAGAAAGATGCAGCACCCATTACCAAGTGGAAGTGAGCTACTACGAAATATGTATCGTGCAAGTTGATATCCAATGCAGAGTTACCTAAGATAATACCAGTAACACCACCAGAGATAAACAACGATACAAGACCGATAGAGAACAACATACCCGGTGTAAAGATGATATTACCTTTCCAAAGCGTTGTAATGTAGTTAAACGCCTTAACTGCTGAAGGAACAGCAATAATCAACGTTAAGAACATAAACACTGAACCTAGGAATGGGTTCATACCAGTTACGAACATGTGGTGAGCCCATACGATAAACGCAAGAACTGTAATACCCATCATAGATCCAATCATGGCACGGTAACCGAAGATAGGTTTACGAGCGTTAGTTGCAATAACTTCAGAAGTAATACCTAAAGCAGGCAACAATACAATATATACCTCAGGGTGACCTAAGAACCAGAACAAGTGTTGGTACAAAATAGCTGAACCACCTACGTTTGGAAGCGCTTCACCACCGATATAGATTTCAGATAGATAAAATGATGTACCGAAGCTACGGTCAAAAATCAACAATAAAGCAGCAGACAACAATACTGGGAAAGATAATAAACCTAATACCGCAGTAAAGAAAAACGCCCAAATAGTCAAAGGCATTTTAGTAAATGACATACCTCTTGTACGCAAGTTGATAACTGTAGTGATATAGTTAACACCACCTAACAACTGAGACACAATAAAGAATGTCATACTTGTCAACCACATAGTCATACCTAAGCCTGAACCTGGCATAGCTTGTGGAAGTGCAGACAATGGAGGATAAATTACCCAACCACCTGAAGCAGGACCTGTCTCAATGAAAAGAGACGCAAACATGATTACAGATGATAAGAAGAAGAACCAATATGACAACATGTTTAGGAAACCTGAAGCCATATCTCTTGCTCCAATCTGTAGTGGAATCAAGAAGTTTGAGAATGTACCCGACAAACCAGCAGTCAATACAAAGAATACCATGATAGTACCATGCATTGTTACTAGTGCTAGATAAAACTCTTTTTCCAATTTACCTTCCACTATCCACTCACCCAATACTGGTTTCAACCAGTCAAGGTTCATGTTAGGGAAACCAAGTTGTAAACGGAAGATAATTGACAAAGCACCACCGAAGAAAGCCCAGATGATACCTGTAATCAAATATTGCTTAGCAATTGTTTTGTGGTCTTCAGAGAAAATATACTTTCTGATGAAGCCAGGCTCATGATGCTCGTGCTCGTGGTCATGACCGTGTGCGTGAGCGTCGTTTGCGTGTAGTGTCGCAGTTGCCATAGATTACAATGATTATTCTAATAGTATTTGTTCAAACTCTATTTCAAAAATTGATTATCTTCTCAAAGAAGCCGTCGCAGGAGCTGCACCAGCAGCAGCTTGAGTACTATCTGATTCAGCAGCAGGAGCTTCAGCAGGAACATACTTTTGAGCTTTTCCTTTCAACTTTTCAGGTACTTTAGCTAGATAGTCAGGATTTTGAGTCAAGAAAGGTTTCTGTTGTGCAACCCAAGCTTTATAATCTTCTGGTTCATCAACAAATACTGTGATAGCCATACCGAAGTGACCACGACCACAGATTTCTGTACAGTTCAACTTATAGTTGAAATCAGATTTACCTAACTCTGCACGCATTTCATCTGTAGATTTGTTTGCCACAAACCAGAATTTAGTAGGCATACCAGGAACGGCATCCATTTTAACTCTTTGATATGGTAAATAAACAGAGTGAAGTACGTCCTGTGCTTTAATTTTCAACAAAACAGGTACACCTTTTGGTAAGTGCAATTCGTTTGCTGTAAAGTCGTCAAAAGAACTCTCGTCAGTAAAGTCGATACCAATTTGGTTTGTATCGTCAATCAATTTATAGTTTTGGTTACCCAACTTGTTATCATCGTTACCAGCGTAACGTACATACCAACCAAATTGGTGACCAGTTACTTCAATTACAACTGCATTTTCTGGAGCTTGTTTTGTAATATCTCTCCAAATTCTCCATCCTGTAAATACCAAAACGGCCATTACAATAGCTGGAATAATTGTCCAAATGATTTCTAACTTGTGGTTTACTGGATAGAAAGTAGCTACATTGTTTTTCTTGTAACGATACAAGAATGCAAAAACAAACAACAATGTGTTAGTTAAGAAGAACGCAGCAGTAACAATACCCATTGAAATCCAGAACATTTGGTCTGTTTTCAAACCATGCTCTGAAGCAGCAATTGGTAAAAAGTCTGGCTGAGAGTGAAGAAAAGACCACGCAGCGGCAATAGAACCCAATACAAGGAATACTAGAAAACCAAAGGCATTACCATTATTGGCCCCATCTACGCGAGCATCGGAGTCATCAGCACCCTGAATACCTTTCGAAAGAGCAATACTCTTAGAGACAATCATAATTGCCAAAACTAAGAATACTACTGACAAAAGACCTATTAGATATGTCATGTCTGAATTAATTTATTGTTTTGAATCTAATTCTAAAATATGATGTTCAGCAAAATTGTTTTACTGAATCCGAAAATTTTGAGAAAATTATCGGATGCCCGTAGGCACCCGATAAGCCACTAAATATCGTGGTGAAGCGACTCCTCCAAGAATGGGTGGTTTTTAGCAACCAAAGACGCTTTTGTCAATTCTGTAGAAACAACATATACAAATGCTGAAGCAAACAAAATAACACTACCAAATTCAACTAATCCGAACCCTCCGTGAGGACCTACCGTACCCGGCATAATCATCTGGTAGAAATCCAAGTAGTGACCTACAATGACAAAGAAACAACAGATTTTCAAGAAAATCGGAGTACGTTTTGCATCACGAGTCATCATGATTAAGAATGGGAAGAAGAAATTCATGAATACGTTCAAGATTTCAACTGCTTTGTACACTTTGTTGTGTCCTTCCCAACGCTCTAAGAAATAGATAGTTTCTTCTGGCATGTTAGCATAGTAAATCAACAAGAATTGAGCAAACCATACATAAGTCCAGAAAATAGAGAATGCAAACATAAACTTACCTAAGTCATGCAAGTGGCTATCGCTAACATACTGCATGTATCCTTTGTCTTTCAAGAACAATACAGTCAATGTAATTGTAGCTAAACCAGTTACATGCCAGCTAGAGAACATGTACCATCCAAACATTGTTGAAAACCAGTGAGTATCGATTGACATAACCCAGTCCCAAGCAGACAATGAAGAAGAAATACCCATTGCTACAACGAAACCAGTACCGATACGTACCATATCAAAAAAGTTCTGTGTTCCTCCATTCAAATCCTCTTCGATTGACTTTTTACGCATCATGTTCCAAAGAACAATCCATACAGTAAAGATGGCAACCAAACGAACTAAGAAGAATGTGAAATTCAAATATCCTTTTTTACCTGCAATAATTTTATCATAATGCTCACTTGCAGGGTCTGTAATTCCATGGTGCATCCAGTGGAAAATCACATCACCTTTGAATACAAATAACAAAAGCAATACAGGGAAAGTAAAATACAAAAATTTAGGGAAAGCTTCAGGGATTCTTTTTACTACAGACGACCAACCTGCCTTAGCAAGGTATTGTACTGCAACAAAGAACATACCGATTACGGCAATACCTGAGAAGAAAACACCGTTCATCCAAAGGTTAACCCAAAGACGATTTAGTGGATTCCAAGATGTTTCATGGTGAGAAACAGCACCACCAGAAAGGTGCTCTCCGCCATGTTCAGCAGCATGACCTGCCACTGCGTGAGCAGCTTCGTGCTCACCACTTCCTAAAAAGAAAACGCCAATACCCAAAAGCACAGCACCAATGATCATTGCTGTGATCACTCTCTTGCGTGCCTCCGGAGTAAATTCATAAAACTCCTCGACGTTTGCTGGGGAAAAATGTGAATGTCCCGCCATTATACTTATAAGTTTGTAAGTTTAATAGTATGAAAGATTGCATCTAAATTGATGCTTTTTTTGACTAAGCGTAATAACTACAAAACTGTAAATTACTGCTTTTGCAATTCATGTACGTAAAGTACAATTTTCCAACGGTCTGCCGAAGAAATTTGAGAAGCGTGTGACCACATACGTCCTTTACCATGAGTAATAGTATGGTAAATATGACCGTCGTTTACACTTTTCAAGGCATCCGATGAATAAACTGGAACCCCTTTGTACATTTTTGCTACTAAGCCATCGCCTTTACCAGCTTCACCGTGGCAGTGTTGGCAATATCTTTCATATTGAGTCTTACCTGCTTCAATGTTTTCAGGGGTTGCTGGATATGGGTTCGACAACAAAGCCTCAGATGAAGCCATATCGTCTTTACCGATATTACGAGCAATCATATCCATTTTCATTAATTTGCTGTTTACGGTATCACCATCTGCCGCAGCAAATTTTTCGCGTGGTACAGTTCCTTTAACAGGAGTACGCATGTTCATACCATAAGGGTTGATTGTATTCAACTCACCCTCAGTTTGTGTCATTGGTTCGTATGCAACCGAGTGATACATGTTTGGCGCAAACTCTGTCCCTGTGTCATTATGGCTATCTTTACAAGAAGTTGCAGATAAAGCAACAACTCCCGATAAAAACAGACCTATGTATTTATTAGTTAACATATTTTTGATTTTAATTAGTCGTTGAACATTGCTTTAGGGTATTCCTATGAATCAATGTTTAAAATTGCTTTACATTCACTTCGATAGCACCCGAAGCTTTCAAAATTTCTTCAATTTCAGCTTCTGATTTCTTATTAGTTCCCATGTTGATTGTCATGATGAACTTATCGTCAGTACTTCTTAAATCAAACGTTTTAGGCGTTTTTCCTGGCCACAAGCTATTTGATACAAAAAAGGTAAATACCATACCAAATGCAGTGAACAATACTGTACCTTCGAAAGTAACTGGAATCCAGTCAGGCAATGCAAAGAAATCCTTACCACCAATAATCATTGGCCAGTCAAAAACCATTGTATAATTGATCAAGAACTGAGCACAAGTCAAACCTGTTAAACCAAACAAGAATGCAGCAATAGGAATTCTTGTACGTGGGTGACCGATAGCAGTATCAAGTCCGTGGATTGGGAAAGGAGTATATACTTCTTCAATTTTCACGCCTTTTCCTTTTACTTCAGTTACTGCGTGTAATACCTCGTCCTCATCGTCGTAAACTCCAACCAAGTATTTTTCTGTTGTATTCATTTTAATATTCGTTATGTCTTGATATTAATTTCAAAAGTTAGAAGTGGTGCAGAAGTTTTCTGCACCTTCCCTTTTGAATGATTATTAATGAGTAACGGATTCTTTTCCTCCTTCAGATTTCTTCTTATAAGGATAGTTAGAAGAAACTCCTTTCATTACGGCTTTCACCTCTGCCATGTTGATTACTGGCAAAAACTTAGCAAACAAGAAGAATAATGTGAAGAATAAACCGAATGAGAAAATATAGTCACCAATATCGTACATCGTTGGAGAGAACATTGCCCAAGAAGATGGAATATAGTCACGGTGCAATGAAGAAACGATGATTACAAAACGTTCGAACCACATACCCACGTTCACAACAACCGAAAGGATGAATGAAATAAGGATATTTGTACGAATACTCTTGAACCAGAACAACTGTGGAGAAATTACGTTACATGTCATCATCATCCAATAAGCCCACCAGTACGGTCCAAATGCACGGTTGATGAAACAGTAGCTTTCGTATTCTACACCTGAGTACCAAGCAATGAAGAACTCAGTTAAGTAAGCAATACCAACAATAGAACCTGTTACTGTAATGATGATGTTCATCATTTCGATGTGTTCCATTGTGATGTAATCTTCCAATTTAAACGCAACACGAGTAATCAACAACAAAGTTTGCACCATAGCAAAACCTGAGAAGATTGCACCCGCAACGAAGTATGGAGGGAAGATAGTTGTGTGCCATCCCGGAATTACCGAAGTAGCAAAGTCCATTGATACAATTGTGTGTACAGAAAGTACAAGAGGGGTAGAGATACCCGCCAAAATCAAAGACACATATTCATAACGAGCCCAAGTTTTAGCAGAACCAGTCCAACCTACAGAGAACAAGCCGTACCAGAATTTAGAAGCCTTAGTTTGAGCACGGTCACGAATTGTAGCCAAGTCAGGAATAAGACCTAAATACCAGAATACCAATGAAACAGAAAGATAAGTTGAGATAGCAAATACGTCCCAAACCAATGGTGAGTTGAAGTTAACCCAGATAGAACCAAATGTGTTTGGAAGTGGCAATGCCCAGTGAGCCAACCAAGGACGACCCATGTGAGCCAAGATAAATGAAGCAGCACATAATACTGCGAAGATTGTCATCGCTTCTGCTGCACGGTTAATTGAAGTTCTCCATTTTTGACGGAACAACAACAATACAGCAGAGATAAGCGTACCAGCGTGACCGATACCTACCCACCATACGAAGTTTGTAATGTCCCAAGCCCAACCTACGGTCTTGTTCAAACCCCAAACTCCAATTCCTTGCCACCATGTGTAACCTAAACAATAGGCACCATAGGCGAAAATCACACAAGACACAGAAAAGGCAATTTTCCACTCTTTCGTTGGTTCACCTTCAACTTGCTTGCAGATGTCTTGTGTTACATCGTGATAAGATCTACCACCTCCTACGAGGGTTTCTCTTATTGGTGATACTACGTGCGACATATTTTAAGATTTAATAGTTTTAAATTCGTTATGTTCTTATACGAGAGGGATTTCTCCCTCTCTAATTTCTTTACTTATGCGTGTTCTTTTGCCTCGCCCTCAGCCTTTTTTGCTTCTCTTTCTTTGTTACGTACTTTTACTAAGTAAGAGATATTTGGCTTAACGTTGATTTCTTCAATCACACCGAACGAACGGCCAACTTTTTCAGCTTCTAATACTTTTGAAATTTCTGATTCTGGATCATTCATATCTCCGAAAGTAATAGCGCTTGTTGGACAAGATTGAGCACAAGCCACTTGGATTTCTCCATCTTTTGGTCTTCTCTTCTCTTTCTTAGCTTCCAACTTACCAGCTTGGATACGTTGAACACACATCGAACATTTTTCCATTACCCCACGTGAACGAACCGTTACGTCTGGGTTCAATACCATACGACCTAAGTCATTGTTCAAATGGAAATCGAAATCGTCAGTTTGGAAATAACGGAACCAGTTGAAACGACGTACTTTGTATGGACAGTTGTTAGCACAGTAACGTGTACCGATACAACGGTTGTAAGTCATTTGGTTCAAGCCCTCTGTTGAGTGAGTAGTAGCTAATACAGGACATACTGTTTCACAAGGAGCGTTGTTACAGTGTTGACACAACATTGGTTGGAATACAACTTCTGGGTTTTCAGAAGCTACTTCCAATCCTTTTAAATCTTCGATATCCGCATCAGAAGAATAATAACGGTCGATACGCATCCAGTGCATTTCACGACGGTTGATAACTTCTTGACGACCTACAACTGGAACGTTGTTTTCAGCAGAACATGACACCACACATGCACTACATCCAGTACAAGTATTTAAGTCAATCACCATACCCCAAGCGTGGTTGTTGTATTTGTGACCATTCCACAATGAAATATCAGTTGCAGTTTTCTTACCTTCAGCTGTTAAGATTTCTGGTTTGAAACGTCCTGCTTCTACATTCTTTTTGTATTCAGACAATACTGTTTCCTGAACAACAGCCTCACGAGCCATTACAGTATTGTGTGTTTGTGTTTGAGCAATTTTAACCTCTTCTCCAGTTGATTTGATAGCTACATCTCCAGTATTGAAGAATGCTAACGTACCATTAACAGTTGAGATGAAAGGATAAGCATTAGCACCTACTCCATCAGCTGATTTACCAGCTTTTGTACGTCCGTAACCAATAGCTACAGCGATAGTACCATTTGCTTGACCTGGTTGAACTAATACTGGCAATTTGATAGACTTGCCACCAATAGTCAACTCAGCTTCTTTGTCTTGCTCTAATTTCAATTCAGCAGCTGTCTTTTGAGAAACTGCCAAATAGTTTGTCCAACAAGCTTTAGACACTGGCTCAGGCAACTCTTGTAACCAAGGGTTGTTTGCTTGAGAACCAGTACCCATACTTACTTTCTCATACACTGCTAATTCTAATTTATCTGAAGAAGCTTTGTAGTTCTTAGAGATAGCAGCAGCGGCATCAGCCAAGTTCACAGCAGGAGCAGCAGCGCTAGGTGTTGAACCAAACTCATAAACACCATCATGCAATACTTGTGACCATTGTACTTTTCCAGCTTTCAAAATGTTGCTAGTCCAGTTAGTCTCCAAATATGTTGCATAATCAGCATTCAAACCAGCCCATGTTAATAAGCTAGATTGAATTTGACGAGTTTTAAAAATCGTTGAAATAGTAGGCTGAGTCAATGAGAAGAAACCTTTTTTAGGCTCAGCATCGTTCCAAGACTCCAAGAAGTGAGAGTCAGGAGTGTTATATTTTACCAATGAAGCTGTTTCGTCAGCTCTATCGTTTGTCGCAATTGTTAAAGCAATTTTTGGAAGAGCTTCAGCCAATTCAGCACCACGTGGGTGGTTGTAAACTGGGTTTGCGTTGTAGAAGATAACCGCAGCAATTGCTCCAGATTTAGCTTCGTTAATGAACTGATTCATTTCAGCATCAGAACCTTGACGGTAGTTAGCTGGAGTTCCTAAATCAATTGTTGTACCATAAGCACCAACCAATCCGTTGATTGCAGCTACAACAGCTTGAACAGAAGCGTCATTTGAACCAGATACTACGATAGAAGCACCTTTTGAAGCAACTAAGTCAGCAGCAGCTTTCTCCAAATACTCAACTTTTACCGCAGATGTTGATAAAGCAGGAGCACCTACTTTTGCCGCTACAGCATTATAAAGAGCTGTTGCAACTAAACCTTCTTGAGATGGCTTATATGTTGCACGGTAGTCAGCGTTAGCACCAGTGTTAGACATAATAGTCTCAAACTGATAGTGACGAGACATTTCTTTGTTTCCACCTTTTGCAGAAGATACACGACGAGTTTTAGCCCACTGTGCAGCAAATTCAGATGGAGAAATCCAAGTACCTAAGAAGTCAGCACCCAAAGAAACGATTGTCTTTGCCTTGCTAAAATCAAAGCTTGGTAGTACTCCGTTAGCTGCGACTAAACCTGACAACGAGTTTGCGTCATAAGTAACAACTTTAGTCGTTGGGTATTTAGCAACGAAATCACCAATAACTTTCTTAGTCGTAGGAGACAAGATAGAATTTGTTACAATTCTGATTTGTCCACCTTTAGCCAATCCAGAGATGATTTCTTTATCTACAGAAGCCCAATCAGCAGCCTTACCTGCGATTTGAGGTCCTTTTAGTTTTTCGTTATCATAAAGACTCAAAACAGACGCTTGAGCACGTCCAGAAAGAGCACCTTTAGATACAGAAGAAGCTTTGTTACCTTCAATTTTGATAGGGCGACCTTCACGTGTCTTTACCAAAATAGAAGCGTATTCACCGCCATCTACAAAAGTTGAAGCATACCAGTTAGCAATAGTAGGCTCAACATCTTCTGGCTTATTTAAGTACGGAATCGTATTCTTAACTGGAGCTTCACAAGCTGCCAATGCTACCGCCGACATACCGAAACCTAACACTTTTAAGAAATCACGACGATGAGATCCTGTACCATCGAAGATAGCACCTTCTTTCTCGTCTGCTGATGGGGCATCACCGAACTCACGGTCTGCATATTTAACGAACTCAGCATCGTTAGTTAACTCCTCAATCCCTCTCCAATACCTTTTTGTAGTATTTTCCATATATATTATAATAGTATAAACAGAAACTATTGAATATTAAAATGAAGTAACAAGTCAGAAGCAAGAAAAACGTTTTTGTTTTTTGCTTCTGACATTTGACTTCTTAGTAGTGACATTTTGAACACTCCAAACCTCCGATGTTAGCAACTTTCAAAGGCTCTTTGTTTTCTTTATTATGGATTTCAACAAGCTTATCATAATATGCGTTGCCTTTTGTATTTACGTCAGTTTTTCTGTGACAGTCAATACACCAACCCATTGTTAATGTTGAGCGTTGTTCTACTACTTCCATTTTTTGAATTTCACCGTGACAGTTTTGACACTCTAAACCAGCCACATTAGTATGCTGGGCGTGGTTAAAGTATGCCAAATCAGGCAAGTTGTGAACACGAATCCACTGGATTGGCTCATCTTTTTCGATAGCACGGTAAATTTTTTGAATTTCTGGAGACTCACGCTTGATTGTATTGTGACAGTTCATACAAATGTTTGGAGAAGGAACGTTAGCACCTTTACCTTTGTAAACACCTGTGTGGCAATACCCACAGTTGATTTGATAGTCACCTGCGTGAAGTTTGTGAGAGAAATGGATTGGCTGTTCAGGAGCATATCCTTGGTGAATACCTACACCATAAGCAGCATCAATCGTTGCTTTACCAATCAATAAGGTAATCAAAAGAGCTGCACCTGTTTTGAAAGCATTATTTGCTGCTAATTTTTTACCATTTTCAGCAATTCTTTGTAACAAAGGAATACTTTCAGCTTCTTCAGCAGATACCGATGCCAATTTAGAGAGCGTAGTAACAATTGACAACAATGCAACCAATACCAACACCATCACACCAAGAAGTGCGATTAGGATATATTGTAGCATTCCACCGTTAGATTCCGCTGCTGGAGCAGCTGCGCCTGCCGCTGGGGCTGCACCTGCTGCTGGAGCAGCTGGAGCTGCATTCTGAGCATCAATATAAGCAAGTACACTCTTGATTTGAGCTTCCGAATAACCCGGATATGCCGTCATCTGAGCCTTACCAAACTTGTTGTAAAGATCGTTAGCATATTTATCACCACTGGCGATAACAGCCTGAGGGTTGTGAACCCACTTTACAATCCAATCCAACGGTCTTCTTTGACCTACACCTTGAAGGCCTGGCCCCACTAAAGGTTCTGCACTTGTATTGTGACAAGCCGCACAGTTGTTTTTGAAAATTTGCTCTCCTTCTGCTACATCCTGAGCATTTACTCTTACAACCGAGGCAAACATTCCCAGTAGCATTGTCAAAGCAACAATTTTCAAGCGTTTCATGGTTATCATAAGAATCTATAAACTAATTTTAATAATTAAGTACTACGCTAAACTATTTACCTAATAATCTGAGACTTCCGCTTATTTTTAGACTTTTCAATCGAAAAAATAAGGCAAAAAAGTAGAAGAAACACACTATTTCGGGTCACAAAAGTACAATCGGAATAATTACGAACCAATTTATTTATTATTGATTTTCAGCAAAATTAGTATAGTTACGAACTATTTAGAACAATTCTAAGTTATTTGCAATTTTGTTGAATATACGGCTTAAAAATCTCCTATATAATTTCCACAAAATCAGCTAGTTCATTTTGATTCACTTAGCTTTACTTATTCAGCATTTAAGAGATACTGAATATACTAAATTAAAGCTTCGAATTTAGTTCATTTTTTTGATTCCACCATCCTTGTCACTGTTCAATTTGCGTACATCAGTATGATTTTTATCATTTTTTTTCTCAGTTTTTATACAGCAAAAATAGCATAGCAATATGATAGAATTAGTAATCTTTGTAAAATACTAATTCTTGGAAAAATACTAAAAGTACTTATTTATTGAGAGAGTAGATTTTAACTCTATCCTTGAAGAAAAAATATTAATAAATAAAGATAAAGCTAGAGGTTTGTTACTTTTCAGCCCCGACTCTAAGAGAAGATAAACTTTTGAAAAAGTAATAAAACTTATTTAGCAGATAATTAAAAAAAGTATGCTCAAAAGTATTTGCTTATCCTATTAAGACTATCTCTTTGGCTTTACTTTTATGAAGATATAATCAAGTTTTAGCAAAAGAAGGCATAAAAAAAGCGCAACTAGCTTTCACTAATTACGCTTTTGAGGTCTCGAGCGGATTCGAACCGCTGTGGAAGCTTTTGCAGAGCTCTGCCTAGCCACTCGGCCACAAGACCCTTTTGTTTGGAATGCAAAATTAGGAATTCACAAGGCATTTACCAAACTTTTTGAGCAAAAAATCATAAATACTTTATAAAATACTGATTTTCAAACAGTAAATAACCTGAATACAATGTTATATTTTATCAATAGTACTTTATAACAAAAGCAAAGGCAAACCCATTACTGAGTTTGCCTTTCTTTGTGTGTATCTCTGAGTGTTGTTAACTTGATTAGAATTAGAAACGGAAGTGTGAGAACGCTTTGTTCGCTTCCGCCATGCGGTGTGTATCGTCTTTTTTCTTAACAGCAGCACCTTCACCTTTAGCAGCAGCGATGATTTCACCAGCTAAACGATCGACCATTGTTTTTTCTCCACGCTTACGAGCATAAAGAATCAACCACTTCATACCTACTGACAATTTACGATCTGCACGTACTTCTGTTGGTACTTGGAATGTAGCACCACCTACACGACGGCTTTTTACTTCTACAGCTGGCATTACGTTGTTCAAAGCTTTTTTGAACGTTTCCAAACCGTTTTCTTTTGTTCTATCTTCAACTTTGTCTAATGCACCGTAAAAAATGTTGAATGCCGTTGATTTTTTACCATCGTACATCAAGTTGTTAACAAACTTAGTTACCATTACATCTCTAAATTTAGGATCAGGTAACACGTATCTTTTCTTTGGTTTTGCCTTTCTCATTGGATTTGTTAAGTTTTTTAATGATAGCCCAAGCTTCTGCTCTTAACTTAGCATACTGGACTGGTTGTTGAATTTGGAAATATGACAATCTGAAGATTTGAAAATGAATACTTTACATTTTCAAACTAACGAATTTTCAAATTTTCAAATTACTTTTTCTTACCGCCTTTTCCGCCTTTTACTGGAGCTTGTACTTGACCTGGCTTAGGACGTTTAGCACCGTATTTAGAACGACGCTGACGACGACCGTTAACACCTGCAGTATCCAATGCACCACGGATAATGTGGTAACGAACCCCTGGTAAGTCTTTCACACGACCACCACGAATCAATACGATTGAGTGCTCTTGCAAGTTGTGACCTTCACCTGGAATGTATGCGTTTACTTCTTTACCATTTGTCAAACGTACACGGGCTACTTTACGCATCGCAGAGTTTGGTTTCTTTGGCGTTGTAGTATATACCCTTGTACAAACGCCACGACGTTGTGGACAAGAATCTAAGGCTGGAGATTTTGACTTCCAAGTCATTTGCTCTCTACCTTTACGTACTAACTGTTGTATAGTTGGCATTTTGTCTTGTTGTTATTGAGAGATACACTTTCCTAATTTGAATGATTTCAACTGCACTTTTCTAAGAAATTCATTTGATAGTCGCTCAAATCAGGGGTGCAAAATTACGTAAAGTCTCTGATAAACAAAAGGTTTGATACAATTATTTTATCAACACGTTTAATAATTATCTCAGAATTAGGGCTTTGTAACAATTACCGTATTTTCCATATAAAAAAGCAAAGGGATTTTGTGCTAGCTGTAACACAAAATCCCTTTGCTTTTAATTAAATCTTTTAAATCTTATTTGGTAAGTTCTGTTGTGTAAATGACTTTACCGTCTTGATTTACCACTTGAACATTGAGTTTGTTGCTCGTTACCGAAAACACCATAAAGCCATATTCGTTGCTAGCCAACTTACTAATGGGTAATGTCCCTATAGCTGTACTTTCAGAAGCAGACCCTGACACAAAATAGTGTGTTTTACCTGGAGGAAGTAAATGTTGTAAGTCATGGTCGTGCCCACAGATATAGGCATCTACTTGATGCTTATCCAAAACACTTTTCAAAGATGCTCTCACCGCCTTAGTATCGTAACTTTCTCTGCGTTTTTCGGTAGCCGTAAACAATGGATGATGCCCTACTACCAATTTCCATTTTACTTTTGGAGAAGTTGTCGACAATACCTTGTCTAACCATTTTTTCTGAGCTGTGCTATCTTGACTGATCACATTGGGACCGTAATCTTTATTTTTATAAAAATCAGGAATCAATGGGTTGGTATCAATAAACGCTACTAACACTTCATTACCTCCATCTATTTGGAAGGTTTTGGTGTAATAGCGAGCTGGCATTCGCCAACGACGACTAATTTTTGAGTAAGCTACTTGTGCATCGGGGTTGCCACCATAATCGTGATTTCCTAATACAGGATACCAATCCCATTGTAACGAAAAGGCAGTGTATATATCTTCAAAAGAATATTTCCACAGTGGGTCAAATTCACTTTGAACACCCCTTGGATAGAAATTGTCTCCCGTAGAAATGACAAACTCACTACCAATTTGTTTGGCTACTTTTCCCATTTGGTCTGCTACAGGCTTTTGGTGGTCTTCGCCAACACGTCCCCAATCGCCCATTACCAAAAATTTCAAAGCACCTTCAATCCTCTGCACTTCTTGTGCTTCGGCTTTTGTAGCCAATAGGCATATACTGGCTAGTAGGTAAAATACTTTTTTCATAATTTTTCAGAAAATTAAGTTTATGTACCTCGACCATTGACTGTCAAAACACTTTTATTCAAGTATTTTGACAGTCAATGGTCGATAGTACACCGATAATCTTAAAATTGTACTCAATAGTTCATCAAAATTAGACTTCTATTGAGGATATTCTATGACTATCTGCAAGGATTTAACAATACTATATTATTAAAGTAATACAACTCGACTTTTTCCCTAAATTAAAAATAAAAAAGCCTATGCTTTTGACATAGGCTTAAGATTTTACAAACTTCTTATGATTCCTAGCTCTAATCCACGAAGCTCAGCTAAACCTCTCAAACGACCAATAGCAGTATAACCCGGATTGGTACGTTTTTCAGGATTTAAGTCATCTAACATACGGTGACCGTGATCTGGACGAAACGGCAAACGATAATCTTCTCTACCTTCAGCTATACGTTTGCGTTGCTCCAAAACAAGACCTTTCATAACACCATACATATCTACATCGCCATCGAGATGGTCAGCTTCATAGAAATTGCCTTCTACATCACGCTTGGTTGCACGCAAATGAATAAAGTTGATACGGTTTCCTAGGCGTTCAACCATATCCGCTAGGTCATTGTCTTCACGAACACCATAACTGCCTGTACAGAAACAAAGGCCGTTATTAGTGCTTTCGTAAGCTGCCAATAATTGTCGAGCATCACTTTCGGTACTAACGACTCTTGGTAAGCCCAAAATTGGATACGGAGGGTCGTCGGGGTGAATGGCTAAATTGATACCTGCTTCTTCGGCTGCTGGAGTAATAGCTCGAATAAATTCATAAAGATTGGCACGCAATTCGGCATCTCCTACTTCATTATAGGTTTCTAATACTGCGGCAAATTCTTCTACTGTAAAGCTTTCTTCACTTCCTGGCAAACCAGCTATAATATTACGAATCAACTTAGTTTTGGCAGCTTCACTTGCTTGATGATACCAAGTATGTGCTTTTTGTAATTGGGTTTCTGTATAACCTTCTTCTGCGCCTTTTCTTTTTAAGATGAATATCTCAAAAGCTGCAAATTCGGTAGCATCAAAGCGTAGGGCTGTTGAACCATCAGCTAATGGGTAATCTAAATCGGTACGAGTCCAGTCCAATACAGGCATAAAGTTGTAACACACAGTGTCAATTCCTGCCTTGCCTAGGTTTAACAAACTTTGCTTGTAATTCTCGATGTATTGCAAATAATTGCCAGAACGCTTTTTGATGTCTTCGTGTACAGGCACGCTTTCTACTACAGAAAAATTAAGTCCTGCTTTTTCTATCTCGGCTTTACGAGTTAAAATTTCTTCTAATGACCAAACTACGCCATTGGGCAGATGGTGAAGTGCTGTTACGATACCTGTAGCTCCTGCCTGACGAATATGCGCCAATGATACAGGGTCTTTTGGACCAAACCAACGAAATGTTTGTTCTAAGGGCATTTTAAGATTGATTAGGATGAAAAGATGCGATTAATTTATAAAGGCAATCTTTGTTTTTTTTTACCCAATCATTCCTAAGAAAGATTTGAATAATAAGTGAGAGGGCAACAAGTTACCCTCTCTGATTTAGAGATTAAGACTTATTTTCCGCGAGAATAATTTGCTACATAATCAGGAATTGGCGTTTCGTGACGCATGAGTGGGTCAGTAATTGGAGCTTGAGCAACTTGTTTTAAGGGTAAAACTCCCGCCCAAACTGGTAATTCATAATCTTCTTCATCATCACTTGGATTACCTACTCGTACTTTAGCCGAAGCTTTTTCCAACGAAAATGCTAAAACCATTGTTTTCTTCATTTCAGAGGCATCTGGCTCACGAACTTCTGCCCAGCGACCTTTGATAACGTGTTCGGTAAAGGCTTCTAAAGCATCCCATGCCTCTTGTTCATCGGTGATAAGTTCGGCTTGCGCAAATACTACCACAGAACGATAATTGACCGAATGATGAAAAGCTGAGCGAGCTAATACCAAACCGTCCAACAATGAAACAGATAGGCAAACCTCTCGACCATCGGCGAGACTTCGCATAAAATGACTCCCAACCGAGCCATGTATATAGAGCTTATTTCCTATTCGACAATATCCTGTTGGTATCATCATTGGTCTACCATTTTCTACGTAAGCTACTTGACAAACCAAACCTTCGTCGAGAATGCTATAAATTTGTTCGGAATCGTAGCTAGCTCTTTTTACTAATCGACTTGGTTTTAAATTAACATCTTCCATAAGTTCTTGTAAATGTGAATTGTTAACAGATATGTTGATAAATCATGTTACAAATTTCTATCTTTACTGGCATAGTTTATTAGTCCAGTTGTAAACAGTGAAATAGTCCAGATGCAAATTCCTTATAAGTCGATCTTAGTATTGGAGCGCGGTTCGGCAGTGCCTTTATATGTACAGCTTGCCAATGCTTTTATTCAACATATTCAAAGTGGGATTATTCCAAAAGGTTGTAAACTTTTGGGGTCTCGTCCCTTGGCTGATTTATTAGAAATAAATCGTCAGACCGTAATTCAGGCTTATGAAGAGATTCAATCACAAGGATGGATTGAAATTTTACCGAAAAGAGGTGTTTTCGTGAGTAATCAACTTCCAATAGTTCAAGCAAAAGGATTTATTTCTACTCAAATAAATGAAACGGGCGAAAAAGATAGTATCCTTAACAACCGAGCTTCGGGTTTGTTTTTACCTAAATTAATTCAACATCGCCTCGCCTTTAACGATGGCCTGCCTGACTCTCGTTTAGCTCCAAGGGAAGCATTGGCTAAACGTTATGCACATTATATCAACTACGCTGAACCTGCTTTATTGAATTACACGGAAGTTTATGGATTACGTCGTTTTCGGGAAAATTTAGCAACATTACTCAATCAAACCAGAGGGCTTTCCATTGATGCCGAACATATCCTAAGTACGCGAGGAAGTCAAATGGGAATTTATTTGGTAGCTCATGCTTTCATACGTTCAGGCGACTTGGTTGTAGTTGGTGAGCTGAGTTATCAAGCGACCAATTTAACTTTTGAGCATTTTGGAGCCACAACAATGACTATTCCTGTAGATGAAGAAGGTTTGGATACAAATGCGCTAGAAAAACTCTGTCAAAAACATCCTATTCGGATGGTGTATGTTACCTCACACCATTATCATCCGACTACGGTCACGCTAAAACCAGAGCGTCGTTTACATTTATTGCAGCTTGCTGAAACTTATCATTTTTGGATTATCGAAGATGACTATGACTACGATTTTCATTATGCTAATCGCCCAGTATTACCATTGGCAAGTGCTAATACGCACGGAAGAGTTATCTATATCGGTTCGTTTACCAAGCTCATTGCTCCAACTTTTCGGGTAGGGTATGTGGTAGCCACTCCTGATATCATTGAAGAACTAGGTAAAATCAGAAGGATTATTGATCGCCAAGGCGATACTATTCTTGAAGCTTGCTTGGCTGATTTATTGGAAAATGGCACTATCAGACGACATGTAACCAAAGCCCTCAAAGAATATCGTCAGCGTCGGGATTTTACCTGTGAATTATTTGAAAAAGAGCTAGGAGAAAAAGTTACTTTCGAAAAACCTCAAGGCGGTATGGCTATCTGGATGAAGTTTTCTGAAAAATATCCTCTAGAAAGTTTATCCGAAAATGCCCATAAAAAAGGCTTATACTTGCCAAACGGGAGCGCATATAAGCCTTTAAATGCTTGTAGGATTGGGTTTGCCTCGATGACTCTTTCAGAAATTGAAGAATCTATGTCAATTTTGAAAAAAATAATGATTGATTAACGCTTGAGTTTACCGCTTACATCACCTTTTACCACCATTTCAATTTCTTGCAAAGTAGCTAAATTAAAATCGCCTTCCACTGTGTGCTTCAAGGCTGAAGCCGCCACACCGTATTCTAATGCTTTTTGAATATCTTGGAATGTAATATAAGCATAGATAAAACCCGCCATAAAGGCATCGCCTCCGCCAATTCTATCTATAATATTAGGGATATCGATTGTTTTCGTTTTAATCATTTCGGTGCCATTCCAGCATTGCCCTGAAAGGGTATTATGTGAAGCTGAAATTTGACCTCTTTTGGTATTCAATACAAATTTTACTTGGGGAAATTGTGTCAAAATCTGCTGACAGATAGATTTAAAACTACCCTTTTCATCATTAGGTGCAATCCCAAACATATCATTTGCATCGCCTTTGCTACAAATAATTACATCGCAATACGAGATTAGTTCTGGCATTACCTCACTGGGCTTTTTGCCCCACTGCCAAAGGTTTTTACGATAACCAACATCTGCTGAAATAGTTAGCCCCATACGACGAGCCACTTTTACAGCCTGCAAGCAAGCTTCTGCTGCCGATGCTGATATTGCTGGAGATATACCCGTAAAGTGAAACCACTGTGCATCGGCAAAGATAGTTTCCCAATCAAAATCAGCAGGGTTCAATAAAGCAAAAGCAGAATCAAAGCGGTCATAGATTACCTTAGAAGGTCGCATAGCGGCACCATTTTCTACAAAATAAATACCCAAGCGATTTCCCTTCATTTGCATAAACTCCGTACCAACACCGTATTTGAGATAAGTAGTGCGGGCAGCATAGCCAAGGTCATTATCAGGAAATACTGTAACATGACTTGCTGGAATACCCATAATTGCAAGAGAAGATGACACATTAGCCTCGCCACCACCAAAGTTGATGTCGAAAGCGGCTGACTGTGAAAATCTTGCAAAATTAGGCGTAGTCAGTCTCATCAAGACCTCGCCAAAGGTGATTACTTTTTTCATGATTTCAGATTCCTTAATGGTTATAATACCTAGCTTTCCGAAAGATAACAAATACGTTTCAAAAATCTTATTTTTAGGAATGTAAAAAGGCGTTCTAAACTCATTATGAGATAGAACGCCCTTTATATTTTGATATAGCGTACAAAGTGCTTATTTCATCTATAAAAGGGTTTATACGATTTCACCCCTATCCCGAAATAACAAATAATCTTTGCACACGACTATATATTACAAATACTTAGCTACTGATTCTTCAAAGCCTGCTAGTTGGGTTAAATCTTCGCCCCAAAGACTACGATTGGATAATACTTTATGCAAATCAAAATTATCCCAAGCCTCATAAAAATAAGATGCGTAATTACAGCTGATTTGATAATGTTCTCCATTGCACTCCCCATAATAGTTGCCATTTACCTCTTTTACAGCGTGCATAAACTGTAAATAAGCTGCAAAGCCCATCGCAAATAATTCTGGAGCACGACCAAACTCACGGTAGTATTCCATCAAAATGGGGATATTACGCATACGCATTTTGGCCGAATACTGTACCGTAATATCTAACAACTTATGATTGATATATGGATTACGGAAACGGTCTAGCACCATACGTCCAAAACGGTCGGCCGTTTTTGAATCTACTTTATATGGAATTGCCAACGACAATTCGCCTAACATTAGATTGGTAATAATACGGCTCATATAGCCATTTGCCATAACGTCTTTTACGTATTTAAAACCTAACAAATACGCCATTCCACACATAAGGGTGTGCGTACCATTCAACAAACGAAGTTTTAGTTCACGATAAATTTCGATGTCTTTGTCAATAATAACACCTTCATCGGCCTGTGCAAAACTTAATACTTTACGAACGTGTTCATCGCCTTGAATAGCCCATAAACGATACACTTCCGACATGATTAAAAGGTCGTCCTGATAACCTAATTTCTGTAAAATTTCTGTTGAGTTTTCTGGCTTTCCTGGTACAATTCTATCTACCAATGAATTGCAAAAACGATTATGAGTGTCAATCCACTCTATAAATTCAGGCTCAAGTGCATTACGGTGTGCCTGTTCTAAAACAATTTCTTGTAATTTATCACCATTACCAACGATCAACTCTGTCGGAACAATCACCATACCACTTTCAGCAGAACCACCTAAATACTTCCATCTTTCGTATAAGAACGCCAATAACTTTACAGGGAAAGACTGTGGCGGTGTAGAAGTTACTTTATCCGACTCTAGTAATGCGATACCAACCTCAGTTGTATTCGAAATGATAATTTGCATTTCAGGATTGCGTGCGCATTCCAAGATAGCGCTCCATTCATTACGAGCAGATAGAGTACGAGAAATAGCACTATTTATGATTGTTTCTTCAATCAACTTGCCATTTTCTAAGCCCTTTATACAATGTGTATATAAGCCATCTTGCTCATTAAAAGCATCAGCATCGCCTTTATCTGTAGATTTTACGACAACGATTCTTCCGTTGAAAACACCTTGTTTGTTAGCTTTATCGATAAAATAATCGCATAAGCCTCTCAATAATACACCTGTACCAAACTGTAATACTTTTTCAGGTAAAGAGAATAGCGCTTCATCAGGCACTTGTACTTGTCCTTTAAATTGGGCAGTAGCTGTCGACAAAAATGACTTAGTTAGTTTAAGATCCATCACACAACGAATATAATTTGTAAATACATACTGGACTAGAAAGTAGAATAAGGGGTTTATTCTACTCTATTTTGGAGATATTATTTCTTAAGGAGTTGATGTGTCCCAAACCTTTAGGTTGGAAATGTATATAATACAAGTAGAGGCTTGGTGCTCTCGGGCATGAGTTATATGTCCAATATGATAGACTTTTTGTATTTTGAGAAGCTACAAATTGGCTCAAACCCGATAGTTTAACCAAACAATAAGATTAAGTTTTCATAGTAAATAGTCAAATCGAATACTATGCTTCTCCGACTGGTCCACTATAATTTGTTGGAAATTGGAAGCCTATAGCACCTTTCTCATCAGAAATACTACCGTAAGCATCTTCATATTTTGCGATGTTGTCCTTCAAAGCATTCAATAATCTGTAAGCATGATCAGGCGTCATTATTACGCGCGATTTTACACGTGCTTTGGGTAACCCTGGCATCATTTTAATGAAATCAATTACAAATTCACTTTGTGAATGTGCAATCATTGCAAGGTTTACATACTCGCCTTCAGCCATTTCCTCTGTAAGCTCTACATTAATTTGTGTTTCGTCTTGTTGATTTGCCATAGTTTAAAAACGTAAAAGTTTGATTTTCAAATTTAATCAAAAACCTTACCTATTCAATTATTCAAGCTTTTAATTAAGATTTTTTTCTTTTGCTGAGAGAAGTGTCCAAAAGTTATTCAAAAGCCTTTAAAATAGATAAATAGACTTTTTTTGAAAAATATTGTTAAAAATTCCTACAAAAAATAAACCACAAACAACTGTAAAACAAACACTTACATCCTAAAAACCAACATTTATCCCTTTTGAGATTCTGGTATTTTTTATAAAAAAAGCCAAAGGCCCTTAGAACTGAATCTAAGAGCCTTTGAAAATATGTTCAAAAAGAAGTTTGGACTAAACAATCCAACGAGCTTTACGATAGCCACCCACTTTTTGTTGAGCTTGCTGTTCTTTAGCTGTTTCGATTTGCTGTAACTCTTCTTTTGAAGTAATGATATAATCTTGGTATTTGCGAACACCAGTACCTGCTGGAATCAAGTGACCTACGATTACGTTTTCTTTCAAGCCATCTAAGCCATCTGATTTCGCTCTGATTGAAGCTTCAGACAATACTTTAGTTGTTTCTTGGAATGACGCAGCCGAGATGAATGATTCAGTACCCAATGACGCCTGTGTAATACCTTGCAAGTTTGGTTGAGATACTGCTGGTTGAGCATCACGAACCTCTACTTTACGCAAGTCACGACGCTTCAATGAAGAGTTTTCATCACGCAACGCACGAGTCGTTACAATCATACCAACTTTCATTTTATCAGAGTCCCCTGCATCTACAACAACTTTCTTATCAAGAATATCGTCATTTGCCAAACGTACAGCAAAACGATCTACATTCTGATTGTTCAAGAACATGGTATCTCCAGAGTCAACGATTTCTACTTTTTGCATCATCTGACGAACGATACATTCAATGTGCTTATCGTTGATTTTTACACCTTGCAAACGGTAAACGTCCTGAATCTCATTTACTAAGTATTCTTGTACCGCAGTTGGTCCTTTGATAGCCAAGATATCTGATGGCGTAATTGCACCATCTGAAAGAGGCACACCTGCACGAACAAAGTCATTATTCTGAACAAGGATGTGTTTCGAAAGTGGTACTAAGTACTTGCGTTCAGCACCATCTTTAGCTTTCACATAGATTTCACGGTTACCACGTTTGATACCACCTAATGTAATTACACCGTCGATTTCAGAAACTACGGCAGGGTTAGATGGATTACGAGCTTCGAACAACTCAGTTACACGTGGAAGACCACCCGTAATGTCACGAGTTTTACCAGCAGCACGAGGAATCTTAGCAAGAATCTGACCAGGTTTGATTACAGCTCCATTATCAACAGAAAGACGAGCAGCCACAGGTACGTTGAAAGAAGTTTCTTCACCGTTTTTGTTAACAATTACGATTGAAGGGTTCTTTGTTTTATCCTTAGATTCGATAATAACTTTTTCTCTCAAACCAGTTTGTTCATCGGCTTCTTCTTTGTAAGTGATATTTTCTTCGATTGAGTCGAATCTTGCAATACCATCAGCTTCAGAAAGGATTACGGCGTTGTATGGATCCCAAGCACAGATTTCTGTACCTTTGGCAATGGTTTGTCCGTCTTTCACACGCAAGTAAGCACCGTAAGGAACGTTGTTTGTGATATATACTTGGTTTGTAGCTGGGTTCACAATTTGAACCTCACCCGAACGACCCATTACAATTTCTACTGGATTACCTTCAGGATCTACAGAGGCTACAGTACGCATCTCTTCGAAACGGATGATACCATCAAATTTCGCTTTAATCGTTGCATCCAATGTTACGTTTTGGGCAGTACCCCCAACGTGGAATGTACGAAGTGTCAACTGTGTACCTGGCTCACCGATTGACTGAGAAGCAATTACCCCTACAGCTTCACCGATACTTACCATTCTACCTGTTGAAAGGTTACGGCCATAACACTTAGCACAAACACCATTACGAGTTTCACAAGTTAATACCGAACGAATCTCGATAGAATCAATAGCTGTATCATCTACACTTGTTGCCATCTCTTCAGTGATTTCTTCACCTGCTGGAATCAGCAAATCTCCAGTAACTGGATCATGTACATCGTGAATTGACACACGACCTAAGATACGCTCTGAAAGTGGTTCGATGATCTCTTCGTTATCTTTCAACGCAGCGATTTGGATACCACGTAATGTACCACAATCTTCTTCGTTTACAATAACATCCTGAGCAACGTCATGCAAACGACGAGTCAAGTAACCAGCATCGGCCGTTTTCAAGGCTGTATCGGCAAGACCTTTACGAGCACCGTGCGTTGAGATAAAGTACTCAAGTACGTCAAGACCTTCTTTAAAGTTAGAAAGGATTGGGTTTTCGATGATTTCACCAACCGAACCTTGTAAGTTCTTTTGAGGCTTTGCCATCAAACCACGCATACCACCTAACTGACGAATCTGCTCACGAGAACCACGAGCACCTGAGTGCATCATCATAAAGATAGCGTTGAAGCCTTGTTGGTCATTCTCCATTTGCTTCATCAACGTATCCGTGATTTTCGAGTTTACTTTCGTCCAAATATCAATAACGGCATTGTAACGCTCGTTATCGGTAATAAGACCCATCAAGTAGTTATCAGTTACAGAAGCTACATCTTCAGTAGCTTTAGTAATTAAGTCAGCCTTTTCTTCTGGTACGATAATATCACCGATACCCATTGAAAGACCACCTCTGAAGGCCATCTGGTAACCCAATTCTTTAATATCATCTAAGAATTTAGCAGTACGAGCTACTCCAGAGATTTTAAATACTTGAGAAATGATTTGTTGCAATTTCTTCTTAGTCAACAATTCATTGATATATCCTACTTCTTCAGGAACGCAAAGGTTGAATAATACACGACCTGCAACAGTTTTCACCATTTCTTCAACCAATGTACCATCTTCTTTACGAACCTTAGCTTTTACTTCGATATTAGCATGTTTCGAAACTCTACCTTCGTTCATACCAATTACTACTTCTTCAAAGCCGTAGAATTTCATTCCTTCACCTACAATTGGGTACTCTGGTGTATGTCTACGTCCTTTTGTTACGTAGTACAAACCAAGAACCATGTCTTGAGAAGGTACTGTAATAGGCGCACCGTTGGCAGGGTTCAAGATGTTGTGCGAAGCCAACATCAATAAAGATGCCTCAAGGATAGCCTCTTGACCTAGTGGTACGTGTACCGCCATCTGGTCACCATCAAAGTCGGCGTTGAAGGCCGTACAAGTCAATGGGTGCAATTGGATAGCTTTACCTTCGATCAACTTAGGTTGGAATGCTTGGATACCCAAACGGTGGAGCGTTGGGGCACGGTTAAGAAGAACAGGGTGTCCTTTCATTACGTTTTCCAAAATATCCCAAACCACAGGGTCTTTTCTATCAACGATTTTCTTAGCAGATTTTACCGTTTTAACGATACCACGCTCAATCAATTTGCGAATAACAAATGGCTTGAATAGCTCGGCAGCCATATCTTTTGGCAAACCACACTCGTGCATCTTCAATTCTGGACCTACTACGATTACCGAACGACCAGAGTAGTCAACACGTTTACCTAACAAGTTTTGACGGAAACGACCTTGCTTACCTTTCAACATATCAGAAAGAGATTTCAAAGCACGGTTACCTTCAGAACGTACAGCGTTAACTTTACGTGAGTTGTCAAACAATGAGTCAACAGCTTCTTGAAGCATACGTTTTTCGTTACGTAAAATTACTTCAGGCGCTTTGATTTCAATCAAACGTTTCAAACGGTTGTTACGAATGATTACACGACGGTAAAGATCATTCAAATCTGACGTAGCAAAACGACCACCATCAAGAGGTACTAATGGACGTAATTCTGGTGGAATTACAGGAACCATTTTAATAACCATCCATTCTGGTCTGTTTTCGATACGTGTACCAGCTTCACGGAAAGCTTCAACTACTTTCAAACGTTTTAAAGCTTCAGCTTTACGTTGTTGAGAAGTGTCGTTAGCAGCCGAGTGGCGAAGACTATAAGAAAGATCATCTAACGCAGTACGTTTCAATAACATTTCAAGTGCCTCAGCACCCATCTTAGCAATGAATTTTTGAGGATCTTCGTCAGGAAGCAATTGGTTTTCGCGAGGCAATTTGTCGATAATGTCCAAATATTCGTCTTCAGTCAAGAAGTCCATTTTGTTAACACCATCTTCCTCTTTGATACCTGGTTGAACTACCACGTATCTTTCGTAGTAGATAACTTGATCCAATTTTTTTGTAGAAAGACCTAGCAAATAACCAATTTTGTTAGGCAAACTACGGAAGTACCAGATGTGTGCTACAGGAACCACCAATTCGATGTGTCCCATACGCTCACGACGTACTTTTTTCTCAGTAACCTCTACACCACAACGGTCGCAGATGATACCTTTATAGCGAATACGCTTATATTTTCCACAGTGACATTCCCAGTCTTTCGTTGGACCGAAGATACGCTCGCAGAACAAACCTCCCATTTCTGGTTTGTAAGTCCTATAGTTGATGGTTTCAGGTTGAGTAACCTCGCCATGCGAACCTTCAAGAATTGACTCTGGCGATGCCAACGAGATTGTTACTCTCTGGAAGTCGCTATTTAATTTTCTATTTTTTTTGAATGACATTTTTAAATCTGTTTTTAATTTAAAATATCTAAGGGTTTGGAAAAATTAGCGCATGGCTTTATTTCTCCCTGGGAATTAACTTTCAGAAAAATAACCTCACGATTTAGCTTCGGTATCTACAAACTTTGGAAGCATATTCATTTATAAAATATCCCATTTAAGGTTTGTTTTATAATATTTAGCTTCCGAATTCTGATAATTGCACAAGATTAAATCATAAGATCCTTTGTGCAGTTCGCCTTTGGGTATAATCGTATTGTATTCTGAACTTTGCAAATATGGCTTTCTAGATGCCAACTGAACTCTACTAGGATTATAAACAAATAGATATTCTTTCGACTTCAACAAGTAATAAGTTCCATGAAGTCCAGATTGCTCTAGATTATTACCATTTAATGTCAACGTTGAATCTGTCACTATTGATTGCAAAGTCAAGGTATTTTTCTCAAAAGTTGGTTTTTCCGCAAATGCCTTCCATTCTTTATGCAAGGGTGTTGCTGGAAAAACATAAGCATTATAATGATTCATTAATGAATCGTTCGTCTTTTTAATAAAGTAGAATGGGTTATAATGCGGATGCGTAGGAGGAACACCATCATAGTAATGATTAAATGTTACTGCTGCTAAAAGTTTGGCTCGTGAAGACATTAGTCCCCAAAATTTTGCATATCCTAAAAAGAAGATTGCCATAGAAAACCCTAAAGCAATTTTTGCAAAATGAGCAAACCTTACATTCATCACAAAATATCCATACACTAGCGCCAGTGCCATGAAAGCATAATAACGATGATTGGAAACTAACATCGTAAATTCTGGATCACTTCCTGTTCGACCAAATGCAATTACACTGGTGGTAAAAAGCAAATATCCAAGCGTATAAAACGTAAATGATGCTACAAAATGCGTAGTTTGATCTTTTAACCTCATATTGAGAAAAGATTTCCACAAAACATAAAATACCAAGAGTAAGGTTAAAAAACCTGCAATACCCGGTATTGTAGCTTTCCAAAAACTCAATGCCGACAAGGATAAATCAGCCCATCCGCCCCAGATATACAAAAAACCTAAAGGAATATAAGTAGGATGCTCCTGAAACGTTTTTAGTCCTAATTCAATAAATGGTTGTTTTTGGTAACCATGAAAATAAAATCCGACTATTATCGCTGCATAAGTCAACCATGCAAACAGCAACTTATATTTTCTTTCTACTAATAAAATGACAGCTCCCAATGGTAGGGCAAAAATGCCACTACCAAAGGAAAAAATGCCCATTAGTACAGTTCCAAATGCAAGATAATTCCACTTAGAATTTTTCTGTAACAACAGATATACTGTCCAAATACTATAAAACAAAGCCCATAAGTACTGACACGAAGAGTTTGCCCAAGTAATAATGATATAGATATGTAATGGAAACATAAGATATACCATCGGCAACAGCTTACTACTACTTTGAACTCTTCTGAAGGTACTATACACTACTAAATACAATCCTAGCAATGAGAAGTCACCTATGTAAGGGTAATAGTTGAAATGAATCTGACCAAACACCTTATATTGAAACATACTCATCAGCGTCAAAATAGGAAATCGATACTCATTGTGCTGCGCAAACAATGCGGTCAATTTTTCACTAATCGTTGATGCTTTTAGTTCTCCTAAAAATGCTCCTGCTACCATTGTGTAGTCATCAAATATCACAAGGTTTTGTGTATGATAAAAACAGAAATAGGCAAACATTAAAGGAGGTATTATACCTAGTAAAAAAACACCTAGTTTCCTTATCATTTATTATTCCAACGTAATTTCTAGAGCTAAACCTCTTAGTTCGTGGATCAATACGTTGAATGATTCTGGAATACCTGGTTTTGGCATGTTTTCACCTTTAACGATAGCTTCGTATGCTTTTGCACGACCTACTACGTCATCGGATTTAACTGTCAAAATTTCTTGAAGGATATTAGCAGCACCAAATGCTTCGAGTGCCCAAACCTCCATTTCACCAAAACGCTGACCACCAAACTGTGCTTTACCACCAAGAGGTTGTTGCGTAATCAATGAATATGGTCCGATTGAACGTGCGTGCATTTTATCATCTACTAAGTGACCTAGTTTCAGCATGTAAATAATACCTACTGTTACTGGTTGGTCAAAACGCTCGCCACTAAGACCATTGTACAAGTATGTACGACCCCAAGATGGCAATCCAGCTAATGTCAATTCGTGAGCTACTTCTGCTTCTGTAGCACCGTCAAAGATTGGAGTAGCGTATTTCTTGTTCAATTTTTCACCTGCCCAAGCCAATACAGTCTCATAAATCTGACCGATGTTCATACGTGAAGGTACCCCTAGTGGGTTCAACACGATGTCTACTGGAGTTCCGTCTTCCAAGAATGGCATATCTTCGTCACGTACAATACGAGCCACAACCCCTTTGTTACCGTGGCGACCCGCCATTTTGTCACCCACTTTCAACTTACGTTTCTTAGCGATATATACTTTCGCTAATTTCACGATACCAGCTGGCAATTCGTCTCCTACTTCTAATACGAATCTCTCACGTTTGAAGCGACCTACTAATTCGTTACGACGAACATTATAGTTTTTCACCAACAGTAACAACAATTTGTTGGCAGCATCATCTTCACTAGCTTCTTCCAAAATCAAGTCAGCCAACAAGTTAGCTTCTTCAGGAACACTATATGAGCTATCGTCACGGTACAAGTTTTTAGCAGGGAACAAAGCTTCTTCAATGTTACGAGCTGTAAACTTGATTCCTTTTTCAAGGATAACCGAACCGAATTTATGTTTGATACCGTTACAAGTTTTACCTTCCAACAATTCAACCATTTTGCCTATCATCGTAGCACGAATAGAAGTAAGGTCTCTTGACAATTGTTTTGACAAAATTGTCAACTCTTTCTTCGCTTTCTCACGCTCGTCTTTGTCTTTCTTAGGACGGCTAAACAATTTGGTATCGATAACAACACCTTTCAATGATGGTGGTGCTTTCTTAGAAGCATCCTTCACATCACCAGCTTTATCACCGAAGATAGCACGAAGTAATTTTTCTTCTGGAGTTGGATCAGATTCTCCTTTTGGTGTGATTTTACCAATAAGGATATCTCCTTCTTTTACTTCAGAACCTACTCGTACAACACCGTTTTCATCTAAGTTCTTCACTGTTTCTTCAGAAACGTTAGGAATCTCAGCTGTTAATTCTTCTTCTCCACGTTTGGTATCACGAACTTCTAGTTCGAATTCTTCAATGTGGATTGAAGTAAAGATATCATCACGAACAACTTTCTCAGAAATTACAATCGCATCCTCGAAGTTGTAACCTTGCCAAGGCATGAAGGCTACTTTCATGTTACGTCCAAGTGCCAATTCACCTTGTTGTGTTGCATAACCTTCACAAAGTGCTTGTCCTTTTTGTACACGTTGTCCTTTACGAACAATTGGCTTCAAGTTGATTGTAGTATCTTGGTTAGTTCTACGGAACTTAATCAATTTGTATTCTTTTGTATCACCTTCAAAGCTTACTAAGTACTCATTAGGAGACATATCGTATTTTACAACGATTTTGATACTGTCTACATAAGCAATAACACCATCTGCCTCTGCCACAACTAATGTGCGAGAGTCAAGTGCTACACGAGCTTCAAGACCTGTACCTACGATAGGAGCTTCAGGACGCAACAATGGCACGGCCTGACGTTGCATGTTTGAACCCATCAAGGCACGGTTGGCATCATCATGCTCCAAGAAAGGAATCAAAGAAGCCGCAACCGATACAATTTGGTTTGGAGCAACATCCATGAATTGAGCCTCTTGTGGGTCAACTCTTGGGAAGTCCCCTTCGAAACGAGCTTTTACACGGTCACTTTCAAACAAACCATCATCACCATAAGAAGCATTTGCCTGAATGATGTTTTTACCATCTTCTTCTTCTGCTGTCAAATAGTGAACTTGATCTACTTGTACTTTTCCACTTTCTACTACACGATAAGGTGTTTCAATAAAGCCCATCGAGTTGATTTTTGCGTGAACGCAAAGTGATGAAATCAAACCGATGTTTGGACCTTCAGGAGTTTCAATCGTACACAAACGACCGTAGTGCGTATAGTGAACGTCACGAACCTCAAAACCTGCACGCTCACGAGAGAGACCACCAGGTCCAAGGGCCGACAAACGACGCTTGTGAGTAATCTCAGCCAATGGGTTTGTTTGGTCCATAAACTGAGAAAGCTGGTTGGTTCCGAAGAACGAGTTGATTACAGAAGAAAGCGTACGAGCATTAATCAAATCAACTGGCTTGAAGTCTTCGTTATCACGAACGTTCATACGTTCTTTGATGGTACGAGCCATACGAGCCAAACCTACCCCAAACTGAGCATATAATTGCTCACCTACTGTACGAACACGACGATTTGACAAGTGGTCAATATCATCGACTACAGCTTTTGAGTTAATCAAACCGATTAAGTATTTAACAATCGAGATAATATCATCTTTTGTCAATACTTTCGTTTCCATTGGAATATCATGACCCAATTTCTTGTTAATTCTATAACGACCAACCTCACCTAAATCGTAACGTTTGTCAGAGAAGAACAAGTTTTGGATAATGTCACGAGCTGTTTGCTCATCAGGTGCTTCTGTATTACGCAACTGACGGTAAATTTGCTCAACCGCTTCTTTTTCAGAGTTTGAAGAGTCTTTTTGTAACGTGTTATAAATGATATTATAATCGTTTACATTCATATCTTCTTTGTGAAGAATGATTGTATCAAGACCTGCATCTAAAATTGTTTCGATGTCATTGGCAGAAATAACAGAGTCACGTTCCAACAATACTTCGTTACGGTCGATAGATACTACTTCACCAGTATCCTCATCCACGAAGTCTTCTTGCCAAGTTCTCAATACTCTTGCCGCCAAACGACGACCTACTGCTTTTTTCAAAGTAGCTTGATCAGCTCTAACTTCTTCAGAAAGACCAAACAAGTCTAAGATTTCTTTATCTGAACCGAAACCAATCGCACGCAAAAGAGTTGTTACAGGGAACTTTTTCTTACGGTCGATGTAAGCGTACATTACGTTGTTTACGTCAGTTGCAAATTCAATCCAAGAACCTTTGAAAGGAATAATACGAGCTGAGTACAACTTAGTACCATTTGTGTGACGGCTTTGAGAGAAGAATACCCCTGGAGAACGGTGCAATTGAGATACAATTACGCGCTCAGCTCCGTTGATTACAAATGAGCCACGCTCAGTCATATAAGGAATATTTCCTAAGAATACTTCTTGCTCAATTGTTTCGAAATCTTCGTTGTCGTCATCATTACAAATCAAACGAAGTTTCGCTTTTAAAGGTACTGAGTAAGTAAGACCACGGTCAATACACTCATCTACCGAATATTTTGGAGGGTCAACCGAATAGTCAATAAATTCGAGAACAAAGTTTTCACGAGAATCCGCAATTGGGAAGTTCTCAGCAAAAACCTTAAATAGACCCTCGTCATTACGATTTTCAGCAGGAGTTTCCAATTGGAAAAACTCCTGGAATGACTTCACCTGAATATCCAAGAAATCTGGGTACTCAAGCAAATTCTTAACTTTGGCGAACGCGAGTCTGCCAGTGTTTGTCATGTGTGCCAAGGCTGTTACTGTTTTGAAGTTTACTGTAAAAGTTTACTGTTATCAGTTGGTATCAATGAGCAAAGAATGGTAAGTAAGGGTCCTCTTTGCAAAACTGACAAGTTTGGCTTTTGTGCCAAATGAAGCCTCGTAGATGTGAGTATCATTGCCTCCCTTTGCTAATCTTCCTACGAAAAAAGAAAAGTGTTTCGGAACCAAGTACTTATCAAAAGGGATGCAAAATCCGTAAAATCTTTGATAGCCTGCAAAATTACCAAATTAATCTTTGATTATCAAGTTTTTAGCAGGAAAATTTGGAGTTGTAAAAAAAATGAATTATAAAGAACAATACTTGTTAAAAATACCCCTAAAACCAAACATTACAGGTTTGAAAGATTCATCTTTAAATATACTTGACATTGTCATTTAAAACATTTAACTTCCTCTAAATCAAACCTTTTTACGACTATGACAACCCTCGAACAAATTGAGCATTGGGGCGACACGCATCATCCTGCTTGGCTCGACATCGTACGTATTTTTTTGGGCGTTTTGCTTTTCATGAAAGGGGTTAGCTTTATTGGCGATACCACCTATCTTGCAACTTTAATTCAGGGATTACATTTCAATGCTTGGACAGTTGTGGCAGTGCATTATGTAGCGTTTGCACATTTGGTTGGAGGACTCATGATTCTTCTGGGTTGTCTTACTCGAACAGCATCGATTGCTCAGCTTCCTATCATGATTGTAGCAGTTTTCTTTACCAACCTCAGAAATGGCTTTAGTTATTTAAACTCTGAGTTATGGTTATCGGTATTTGTGTTAATTATGCTTATGGTATTTTCGGTAATAGGTTCTGGAGGATTTTCTTTTGATGAGTTTGTAAAAAGGAATACACCCAAAAGAAATTAAAGATAAATTTGAACATGAGAGATACCCGAATATTGGGGTATCGGATATTTGATTTTGGATTAATCAGTTTTAGAGTCCTACAGCAAACCTTCCTAGCACAACTAATTCATTTACAAAAGAAAAATTACAAATCATTAATAAAAGTTCATATAACGCAAAAAGAGCCATAACCTAAGGTTATGACTCTTTTTTATACTGTATATTGTGTTAATTACTTAACTTCAACTTCAGCACCAGCTTCTTCTAAAGATTTTTTCAAACCTTCAGCTTCTTCTTTAGAAACGCCTTCTTTGATAGCTTTTGGAGCGCCGTCAACTACTTCTTTAGCTTCTTTCAAGCCAAGACCAGTCAAGTCTTTCACCAATTTAACTACTGCTAATTTGTTAGCACCAGCAGCTTTCAAGATTACGTCGAAAGAAGTTTTCTCAGCAGGAGCTTCAGCAGCTTCACCAGCACCACCACCAGCTACAACAACTGCAGCAGCAGCAGCAGGTTCGATACCATACTCATCTTTCAAGATAGCTGCTAATTCGTTAACTTCTTTAACTGTTAAATTTACTAATTGTTCAGCGAATGCTTTTAAATCTGCCATTGTATTAATAGATTTTAATTGTTTACGATTTTGATTTACTATATGCGTTATATTGTGCTTGGAAGCCTCTTTCAAAGAGTATGTCTTCAAGGAAGAATGACCAATGGTCTGTTATTATCCTTCTCTTTCTGACAAAGTTTTCAAGATACCTGCCAATTTGCCTCCACTGCTTTGAAGAGCAGAAACAACGTTTTTCGCAGGAGATTGCAACAATCCAATGATGTCGCCAATCATCTCTTGTTTTGACTTCACATTTTCAAGAGCTACTAATTGATCTTCTCCGATGAACAAACCACCTTCAATAGATGCTCCTTTGAAACGGATCTTATCTTTACCAGCTTCTTTTTTGAAGTCTTTGATTAATTTAGCTGGAGTTTTAGGGTTTTCTGGTGAGAAAATTACACCTGACAAACCTTTCAAAACTGTTCCATTGAAAGCACTGTAATCAACACCAGTTGTTTCAAGTGCTTTAGCAATCAAAGTATTTTTAACAACACGGTATTCTAAACCACGTTGGAAACAAAGTCTTCTGAATGCGTTTACTTCTGCAACGGTCAACCCGCCGGTATCAGTGATGTAGAAGTATGGAGTAGCAGCGAACTTTTCGCTCAACTCACCAATAATGACTGCTTTTTCTTCTCTCGTCATGATTACAAACCGTTAACTGTTGCTTTGTCAATTTGAACACCTGGAGACATAGTTGAAGACAAATTGATTGACTGCACGTATGTACCTTTAGCTGAAGATGGCTTCAATTTCAACAAAGTGTTGATCAATTCTTGAGCGTTTTCAGCCAACTTAGAAGGTTCGAATGAAACCTTACCAATTGAAGTGTGGATAATACCAGTTTTGTCAACTTTGAAGTCGATTTTACCAGCTTTCACTTCTTTCACAGCTTGACCTACTTCCAAAGTCACAGTACCTGACTTAGGGTTTGGCATCAAGCCACGTGGACCTAAAACACGACCTAAACGACCGATTTTAGCCATTACAGTTGGCATAGTAATGATTACATCAATGTCAGTCCAACCTTTTTCGATTTTTTGAATATATTCGTCCAAACCAACGAAGTCAGCACCAGCAGCTTTAGCTTCCTCTTCCTTGTCAGGAGTACAAAGCACTAATACACGTACATCTTTACCTGTACCGTGAGGCAATGCTACTACGCCACGTACCATTTGGTCGGCTTTACGAGGGTCAACCCCCAAACGAACGTCGATGTCTACAGAACTATCGAATTTCGTATATGAAATCTCTTTCAAAATCTCAGCCGCTTGCGTAAGTGAATACGCTTGCGCCTTGTCATATTTCGAAAGAGCCTCTTTTTGTTTCTTTGTTAACTTAGCCATTATTTCTTTTCAATTTGAAAATTTGAAAATGTGCTAATTTGAAAAAGTTTAGATTTTGAAATGACGTATTTTTCAATCTTCGCATTTCCAAATCATCAAACCTTCAAATTAGAAAGGTTTTTCTCCTGTAACTGTGATACCCATAGAACGAGCTGTACCTGCTACCATGCTCATTGCTGCTTCTACTGTAAAGCAGTTCAAGTCTGGCATTTTAGTTTCAGCGATTGTACGTACTTGGTCCCAAGTTACAGAACCAACTTTTTTCAAGTTTGGCTGAGCTGAACCAATTTTCACCTTAGCAGCTTCCAAAATCAAGATTGGAGCAGGAGGAGTTTTTACTACGAAATCAAATGATTTGTCTTTGTAGTAAGTAATTAATACAGGTAGGATAACACCTGGTTTATCTTGTGTTCTGGCATTGAACTGCTTACAGAACTCCATGATATTCAAACCCTTAGAACCCAAAGCAGGACCGATTGGAGGTGAAGGGTTTGCTGCACCACCTTTGCACTGCAACTTAACGTAGCCAGCTATTTCTTTTGCCATTTCTTTGTAATGTCTTTAAATGTTGGATTGTGACGCTAAACTTTTTCGCATGATTGCGAAATTTAATGCCAAGATTGACTTCTCTCTGCCAGTTGGGGTGGAAGCTTTCCCTACCTGATTGAAGTCGGGCGTTTAGGTAAGAAAATTTGTAACTGAACTTTCTGATTTACAGCATCTTGCTCTATCTCACAACAGGCAAACGTTGTGCTGCTACCGAAACGGACTGCAAAATTACGGCTTTCTTCTTAATATACAAATAGTTATAAGAAAAAATTAGAGGGTTTTGTGTTTTTTCTTATTTACACGCCCTTTTTATTCGAATGAAGTCTATTTTGAAGGGACAAAGTGAAATTGTAATTAGAGTTTAGTTATACTGATATTAATCAAGCTATCATTACATATTTATTCACATACTCATTTTAAAGAGGATTTAGTTTTGAGTCATGATTACTTAATTTTAAGATTTAACTAATTCATATAATTTCTATTGGGGATTACTATTTAATTTCTTTTTACCTGAATATAAATATGAGCCGTTCGACCTTTGTCATCGGTACACGAAATTTTTATTTTTCCTGCCTCAGGATAAAAAAACGTTTCTTGATGTGGAGCGCTCTTTTGATAGAGCTTATCATTAATATACCAATATATCGTTTTGACATCATTACCAACCTGACAGCTCAATTGTAGCTTTACAGTTTCATTAGATTCTATCCAGTATTCCGCCCCATCATTGGGTGATGAAATAATGGGAACGTTATTATTAAAAACTCTTGTGCATTTAGGATTATGTGACGGTATTTGCTCATACTGAATATGTCGTGTTTGAAACCATGTAATCAGTTCGGGAGCAAAGACAGGATATTGCTTTTGTACTACACCACTATCTGGTATACAAACAGTACAATAGCTTATTGTAGCCGATGGATTTACCCAAACAGCTTTGGTGTGCGTACAATTTTGCGTATTAGATACTCCCATAATGTAATAGTCTGTGATTTGGTGATTGCAATATTCACTAGGAACAGACCCTGTCTCGGCACAAACTTTTCGCATGGCCAAATTAGCGCTTGGGCTAAACCATTTGGCTGAAGAATTATAATCAATTGTGTTAAAAATATCGAGCAAAAGTGGGGTAGCAATATTGGCACCCGAAAGCTCTGGCACGCCTTCACCCGAAAAATTCCCTATCCATATCCCTAAAGTGTATTTGGCATTGTAACCAATACTCCAAGCATCCTTTTTACCAAACGAAGTTCCTGTTTTCCAAGCAATTTTGGGCATTCGATAGGTATATTCATAATTGTTGGGTAAATCAGGACGGGTTATCTGACTAAGAATTTGGTTTATTAAAAACGTAGCATCTTCCGAAAGGATTTCTGTAGGTTTATTGGGATTTTCTTCTGCCAGTAAAGTAGCTTTAGTAAATGTTCCCTGATGGGCAAAACTGCTGAAAAGATTGGTTAATTCCTCCAAAGTAACGCCACAACCTCCCAGCGCTAGTGATAATCCTAGTTTCGAAGCATTCTTCTTGATTGTTTGAAATTCTGCTTTCTTTAGTTTTTCAATCATACTGGCTGTAGAAATGTCTTTCAACAATTTTACCGCAGGAATATTAAGAGAATTCGCCAAAGCAAATTCAGCTGTAACTTTTCCATGAAATTGCTTGTCAAAATTTTCTGGCTCAAAGCCTCCAAAATTACTTGGCACATCGTTGATGGCGGACTTCGGCGTGATAATTCCTTTGTCCAAAGCTATACCATATAATAGAGGTTTGAGCGTGCTCCCAGGCGAACGAATCGCTCGGATACCATCAACTTGTCCGCCATCTACAGGATTGTTGAAATCCGCTGAACCTACGTAAGCTTCTACTTGTTTGGTTTGATTATTAATCAACAGCACTGCCGCATTATGGATATTGATACCATATAATCTATTAACATAGTTTTGAACGATTTTTTCTAATGTTAGTTGTAAATTTCTATGCAAACTCGAATGTATCGTTGGCTCATTAGGGTAAGTAGTTTTGAGCCGATATGCTAGATGGGGAGCTAGTTTAGGAGCTTCGTGTCGTCGTACTTGCAAAGGTTCTGCCAAGGCATCTTCTATATCTTGAGACGCAAACAGATCTGCTTCTGCAAATCGCTGCAGCCACTTATTTCTTTCTTGTAAAATGTATGTATTGTTTTTCCCTAATCTCAAACTCGAAGGTCGATTTGGAATAATTGTTAATGCTGTAACTTCTGCCAAACTCAAAACATCTGGCGACTTTTGAAAATACAAAACTGAAGCAGACTTTAGACCCTCGATATTAGACCCATAGGGAACAAGGCTCAAATACATTTGTAGAATTTCATCTTTAGAATAATGTAACTCAAGTTGTACAGCTCGAATCATTTCGGTGATTTTATGCCAATAAGTGCGCTCTTGTGGATAAAGCAAACGTACTACTTGCATGGTAATCGTACTAGCTCCCGAAGTACGCCGTCTTTTGATAATATTATTGAAAAAAGCACGTCCTACAGCAATAGGGTTGATACCAAAATGGTAACGAAACCAACGGTCTTCTTTAAAGATAATAGCCTTTTCGAGGGTTGGGGTTATTTCTTTAAGTTCAGTTTGCATTCGCCATTTATCGTGAGGATTTAGAAAGGCATGCAATATTTTTCCGTCAGAATCAGTAATTACTGTAGAATATTGAGGATTGACTTTAACAGCAAAAGCAATGTCTAAACTCACTAATAGAAATATTACAACAAAAAATATTCGCCAATTGCGTGATTGATAAAGGCGTTTTGCCCAATATTCTAGCTTTGATAGAGACATTGAAAAAATGTTTTGATAAATTGTAAAAATAAGGCTTGTTTTATAAACAGCCAAGTAACTTAAAATTTCCTAGACTTGATAATATGAAAATTCAATTTCACGGAGCAGCACAACGTGTGACTGGCTCAAAACACTTGCTAATTACAGAAAAAGGCACTAAAATCCTGTTAGACTGTGGATTATTTCAGGGTTTGAATACACAGGATATGAACCAAAAGTTTGGATTTGAACCATCCGAAATTGACTATGTAATCTTATCTCACGCACATATCGATCATACGGGGCTGTTGCCTCGTTTGGTAGCCAAAGGTTTTCAAGGACCGATTTTTTGTACTTCTGCAACCAAAGATTTAGCTACTTTACTGCTTGGAGATTCGGCAAGGATTCAAGAAAACGACTTGGCAAGAATCAATAAGCGTCGTGAAAAAAGGGGAGAAACTTTACTCGAAAATCTTTACACTGAAGACGATGTAGCACAAACCATAGCGCAAATGCAAGCCATCAATTTTCGTGAAGATGTTTCAATTTGTGAAGAAGTATCTGTCTACTTTACCGATACGGGGCATATTCTTGGTTCGGCGGCGATTTCTTTGACGATAAAAGAAGGAGACAAGTCAATTCATGTTTTCTTTTCGGGAGATATTGGTCGACCACATGACAAAATTCTCAAAAGTCCAGAAGCTTTTCCACAAGCTGACTATATCATTTGTGAATCTACTTATGGTTCGCGCTTGCATGAGCCCGAAGCCGATGTAAAGGCAAATTTGCTCAAAATTGTACGAAGAGTTTGCGTCGAACAAAGAGGCAAACTCATTATTCCTGCCTTTTCAATTGACCGTACACAAGAATTAGTATATGCGCTCGATCAGTTAGAATCTGAAGGCCATTTACCCAAAATCAAAGTGTATGTAGACTCTCCACTATCGGTTAGTGCTACGATGGTCATGAAAAACCACCCAGAATGTTTTAACCCTGAAATATTATCTTATCTCGAAAAAGGCGATGGAGATGCCTTTGGGTTTCCAAATCTACGTTATGTCAGTTCTGTTGAAGAATCAAAAAAGTTGAATGATAGCACCGAACCTTGCATTATTATTTCGGCATCGGGTATGGCTGAAGCTGGACGTATCAAGCACCATATCGCTAATCACATCAACGATGTTCGCTGTTGTATTCTTTTGGTAGGATATACTTCTCCAGATAGTTTGGGAGGACAATTAAAATCGGGTGCAAAACGAGTACATATTTTTGGAGAGTATCACGACGTTCGAGCAGAAGTATTGGTAATGGATTCTTTTTCGGCGCATGCAGACTATCAGGAGATTATTTCTTATCTAGAATGCCAAAATAAAGAACAAGTCAAAACAATTTTCTTAGTTCATGGCGAGCTAGATACACAAGAAATATTCAAAGGAAAATTAGAGAAAGAGGGATACAAACACATCGAAATTCCACAAATGCACCAAGAGGTAGAGCTTGATTAAAGTATATTTCAAGAATAAGCTTTGAGCTTTCAGCAATCGAACTAAATCGGTAAAATGCTATTTTTTGTTTTTACCCGAAAGCCGAATCCTGAAAGCTCAAAGCTCCGATTGATTACTGAAGCGCTTGAGCCCAATCGGCAATCAAATCTTCTATATTTTCTAAACCTACAGATACTCGTAGCAAGTTATCTGGCGTTGGACTGGTTGGTCCTTCAACCGATTTGCGATGCTCTATTAAACTTTCTACTCCTCCCAAACTAGTTGCTGTGGTAAACAATTGTAGTTTTCCAGTAACATTCATTGCATTGATAGCATCTCCCTTTACTTGTACCGACAACATGGCTCCTGCCTGTGACATTTGTTTTTGAGCAATTGCATATTGCGGATGTGACGACAAACCAGGATAGTGTACTACTTCAATAGCAGGATGTTGAGTAAGATATTCTGCTAATTGTTGAGCATTGGCAGTTTGAGCCTTTACACGTAGAGACAATGTTTTAATTCCTCTTGCTACCAACCAACATTCGAATGGAGAAGGAACTCCACCTGTCAATTTTTGGATTGTTCTGATTTTATTTGCCAAATCTCCTTCTTCTTTTAAAATCAAAGCTCCACCCAGCACGTCGCCATGTCCGCCAAAATATTTTGTGGTAGAATGCATCACAATATCAGCTCCTAACAATAATGGACGCTGTAAAACTGGTGTTGCCCAAGTATTATCTACGGCACACAAAGCACCATGTTGATGCGCCAAATCTGCAATAGCTGTAATATCTGAAACTTTTAGTTGAGGATTAGAAGGAGTTTCGAGCCAAATTAATTTAGTATTTGGTTGAATGGCATTTTGGATAGCCTCTAAATCAGTAGTATCGACTTTGGTAAGTGTAAGCCCCCAATGAGAGAAAATTTCTTCAATCAATACATTAGTGGCAAAGTAAGCATCGTCGGGTGTAATGATGTGGTCTCCAGATTTGAAAGATTGAAACAATGCAGTAGTCGCGGCCATTCCCGAAGCAAAGGCAAAACCAACTGCTCCTGCTTCGAGAACAGCAAAGCTTTTTTCGAGTAACTGCCGATTTGGATTATCGTTGCGCGAATAAATATATCCGTGAGCATACGACCCGTCTGTTTCTCTCTCAAAAGTAGTTGAAAGGTATATTGGCGAAGCAACCGCACCAGCGTTAGCGTCGGTCATTTGGGTGCTTTTTATGGCTAATGTTTCAAAATTCATCAGAAATATTGTTTGTTTAAAAGTTTGAGCTGAAGCAAATACCAGAACAAGCCTTCAAGGCTTTACAAATTTAATCTAGTATTTTGGATTTTGTAACACTTTACCGATACCGACATACAAGGACAACAAGTAATTCCTTTCATAATAGCTTTGAGTAAGGCACTTTTTAAGTATATTTATAAGTCCTTCAAAACGACCTATTTCGTCTTCTTTTTCAACCTAATTTTCTATTAAAATGACTGATTCAACAAAATTGCCACCAACTGGCTCAGGCAATTCATCTAGAAGAGATTTTTTAAAAGCAGCATCTCTCACTCTAGGAAGTTTTTACATCGTTCCTCGTCATGTTCTTGGTAAAGGCTTTACGGCTCCTTCTGACAAACTCAACATTGCAGCCATTGGTTGCGGTGGTAAAGGTTGGACAGACTTAAATGGCGCTTGGGACAATGGTCGAAACAACATTGCTACTCTCTGCGATGTAGATGACCGTCAGGCGGCAAATGCTATCAAAAAGTTTCCTAATGCTAAGTATTACAAAGACTTCAGAAAACTTTTAGAGGCTGAGAAAAATAACATTGATGCTGTAACTGTATCTACACCCGACCATACACACTATGTAATTGCCATGGCTGCCATGCAAATGGGCAAGCATGTTTACGTACAAAAACCTTTGGCTCACAACATTGCTGAGGTTCGTAAAATGACTATTGCTGCTCGTGAGAACAAGGTTGTAACTCAAATGGGCAATCAAGGTTCATCGGGCGATGGGGTTCGTCGTATGATGGAGTGGTACAAAGCTGGCTTGATTGGAGAGGTAAATCGAGTACACGTATGGACCAATCGTCCTGTATGGCCACAAGGTTTGGCTAAACCACAAGGTAAATTTGATATTCCGAGTGAGTTAGATTGGGATTTATGGTTAGGACCAGCAGCTTATGAAGATTATAACCCTGGGTATCACCCATTCAACTGGCGTGGTTGGGTTAATTTTGGTACAGGCTCGCTTGGCGATATGGCTTGTCACATGATGGATCCACCCTATCGTATTTTGGGATTAGGTCATCCGTCAGAAGTAGAATGTAGTATGAGCGATGGCTGGACTGGGCCATTTAAACAAGGCTACTTTCCTGAAAGTTTCCCTGCTTCGTCTATGATTCATCTCAAATTCCCAAGAAAAGGTAAAGATCCTGTAAAAATGACTTGGTATGACGGAGGTCTTATGCCTGAGCGTCCAGAAGAAATTCCTGCCGATGTAAAACTAGGCGACTGGAGCGGCGGTGTATTGCTTATGGGGACAAAAGGCGTAATGATGTGTGGTGTATATGGTGCCAACCCTTCGCTTTGGCCAGAAACCAAACTCAAAGAAAAAGGCGATAAACTGCCTATTTCGATTCCGAGAGTTGTGGGTGCCGACAACGAAGGTCATTACCAACAATGGCTTCAGGCTTGCCGTGATGGATATGGCAAACATCAACCATTGAGTTCATCGTTTGATTATGCAGGACCAATGTCAGAAACCGTATTGATGGGTAATTTGGCAATCAGAAGTTACTTTTATCGTACGCCTAAAAAAGACAAACAATGGCTACAAGAATATGATTACCCTGGACGTAAAAAACTATTATGGGATGGCGAAAATATGCGTATCACCAATTTTGAAGAGGCAAATCAATTCGTAAAAAGAGAATATCGCCAAGGTTGGAGTATGTAATTTTAGAATAAAAAAGGAGTTGCTTGTGTGAGCAACTCCTTTTGTGTTAGGTAGAATAATATAAATTTCATGTTAGTATCTCATTTCAATCAGTTCCTAAATATTGCCCCTTCTACGGCGGGCAATTGGTAAAATACTCTTGTCGAGCAATTCAACGTAGTCGCGGTGTATTACGCGAATGTACTGGCGATTGACAAGGTGCTTGCGACTAATTCGCACAAAGCCTTCATCCGTTTTGGTAGCAACTCTTCCTATGGTCTGAGCCATAATATCTTTTCTACCTGTTTGCAGGTAAACAAAGGTATAGTTGATAGAGCCTTCAAAATACATAATGTCTTGGGAAAAATAGAAATATTTTCTCCCAATAGTCAAGTGGGGTGGGATTTTTTTGTTCATAAGAGTGATGTTGAGCTATTAATTTTGACATACAAGGTTTATACAAATATCAATTCATAGGTTCAAGCATCAAATACTTAACATTCAGTATTTTAACAAGTGGCAAAAAGGAATTGCATAAAATGAAGATATTCTTTAAGAAAAAATGAAATTATTTTATGGTACTTTTTCTATAAATAAAGGATTGTAACTTTGTACATATAATAAGGCTAGATACAACATTCCCTTTTGATATATCTCTTAAATAGGGTATGAGTCACACATGAAAATCTCTTTGTGATGATTATATATCCATTTTACTAACAATTATCTTATGAACCTAAATATCTCTCCCAACTCAAGTAAAGAAGAAATTTTTGAACAAATTGCCAAAGAATTAAATACCCTTGGCTTTAATGTTGTTAAACAAGATCAAACTCGTCCTTGGGGTGGTTTTTTTGTAATCGACGAAACACAAGCTCCTGCTTTTGCAAGTACATATTTTCCACATTTGGAAATGTCTGAAATTCAGATTACCAACAAGTTGAGTCCAAAAATATTAGTAGTAGCTCCCGAAAAACGTCTTTCTTGGCAGTACCATTTTCGTCGTGCCGAAATTTGGAAAGTTATTGCAGGTACAACTGTAGGTGTAAAAATTAGCCCAACCGACGAAGAAGGCGATGAAGTAAAAAGATTAGAATCTGGTAGCTTTATTCAAATGGATAAAGGCGAACGCCATAGATTAATCGGCTTAGAGTCTTGGGGGGTAGTAGCAGAAATCTGGCAACATACCGATCCTGAAACTCCATCTGACGAAGACGATATTGTTCGCTTACAAGACGACTTCGGTAGATAGTCAAAAGTTCATAATTTTAGACTGTTTACTTAAGGTAAAAGAAAGTATTCCCATACCTTAAGTAAACAGTCTATATCCTCCAAAAATCACTTGTTTACAAATTTATCTTTGCATAATATTCTACATATTTAGTTCTTATCGTATATCCCCCTTTGTTAAATACAATTTGTCATAATTTTTCCAGACATATTTACATTTTACAAAAACTTCTTTATCAAGTCATTACCACTTATCCATACTGATTTCCATTCATCATACTAGCAGAACATTTCTACAAAAAATCACAGAAAACTTTGAACCTTTTTAAAGTTTCCATAGTTTTGCCTTCAGAAACTATTCTAATCACGAAAGTTTCCAACCTCTGATAAACTTGCAAAACCTACCATATAATCAGGTCATTAGCAATTTTACATATTAGAAATGAAGGAAAGAATTATTGAAACTAGCGGTCGTTTGTTTATGCGTTATGGAGTAAAATCTATAACGATGGACGACATTGCCAAAGAGTTGGGGATTTCTAAGAAAACCATTTATCAACATTTTTCAGATAAAGACGAAATCGTTTTTCAGGTTGCAGTACATCAATTGGAAGAAGATAAGTGTGAGTACCAAACCATGAATGACAGTTCGAAGAATGTGGTCGAAAAAATGGTTAAAACTATTGAAATGCTCAAAAAGTCGTTTTGCGAAATCAATCCAACGATGCTTTACGACATCAAGAAATATCACCCTCGTGCTTGGAATTTATTCATGGAGCATAAACAGAATTTTATTCTGACTCAAATGATTAAAGACCTTGAAAAAGGTATCGCTGATGGGTTGTTTAGACCAGAAATCAAAGTAGAAATCATAGCTAAGCTACACTTAGAATCAATTTTTATTGCGTTTGACATGCAAGTTTTTCCACCTGATAGATTTTCGTTTATTGAAGTTCAAATCGCCTTAATTGATCATTTTATTAGAGGTGTCTTGTCGGACGAAGGTCTCAAATTATATAATAACTATCTCAATCTATTGAGTTAATGAGTTATTGATAATCAGTGATTTGATATGTTTTCTTACCACATACAAATATTCAATTATTCTTATTCTCAACTCATAAAGCATATATGTTCTTTAAAAATTTACTAATTATCTAGTCAAAAATGAAAACTAAACTTAAAAGTAGCTTACTGACTTTCAGTATATTGCTTACTTCGGTAGTGGCTCGTGCCCAACAAAGCTACACGCTCAAGGAGGCGATAGATTATGCAGTAAAGAACCATTCGAATGTAAAAACCGCACAACTTGATGTATTGAATGCTAGCGCAAAGGTGAATGAAATCAAAGCGATGGGATTGCCACAAGTAAATGCAAACATTGGTTACACCAACAACCTTATCATCCAAAGGGTATTTATTCCAGCCAAAACATTTGATCCAAATGCCAAAGAAGGCGACGTAGTAGCAGCTGAATTTGGTGTGCGCAATAGTGGTAGTGCTGTTGCAAGCTTGAGCCAGTTATTATTTGATGGTTCATATACCTTAGGCTTAAAAGCCGCAGATGTTTATAAGGAATTATCGGCCAAGTCTCTTACGCAAACAAAGCAACAAATTGCAGAAAACGTCACGAAAGCCTATTATGGTATTCTTGTCAATGAAGAGCGTTTGGAAATCCTTAAGCTTAATATCGGTCGCCTTGACTCTCTTTTCAATCAAACCAAAGCATTAAATCTACAAGGATTCGTTGAAAAACTTGACGTACAACGTTTAGAGGTACAAAAAAACAATCTTTCGATTGAGTACAAAAATGTAGAACGCTTACAAGAATTAAGTTACAATTTGCTCAAATTTCAGATGGGTTTACCTCTAACTGAACCAGTAGCTGTAACGGACAAATTGAGCAGTGTCAACTTGAATGAGTTTTTGCCAGAAAACGAAACACCTTTCCAGTATGATGACCGTATCGAATATTCGATGTTGAAAACACAAGATCGTTTGGCTCAACTAGATTTGAAAAACCAAAAAGCAGGTTATTTGCCAAAGGTATTCCTTACAAGTACGTATGGGTATTCGACGGGTCGTCCACAATTTGGTGATTTAATTACCAAACCTTGGTTTAACGCAGCCACACTTGGTTTCTCTATTCAAGTTCCAATTTTTGACGGATTCTCGAAAAAATACAAAATTATCCAATCTGCCAATGCTGTACAGAAGATTAAAGAAAACTTTACCTTCTTACAAAACAGCATCGACTTACAAGTAAAACAAGGTCAAATTACCCTGAAAAATGCCTATGAAACGCTTCAAGAACAAAAGCATAATATGGATTTGGCAAAAGAAGTTGTTCGTGTAACCAAAATCAAATATGAACAAGGTGTTGGCACAAACTTAGAATTAGTCAATGCTGAATCATCTTACAAAGAAGCTCAAAACAATTATTTTGCTACCTTATATAACGTGCTAATTGCTAAAGTTGATCTTGACAAAGCCAAAGGCAAGTTATTTGTAGAATAATCCCTAATACTAAAAATCGCAAAAAAGAAATAATGAAAAAGCAATACTTAGCAATAGCCTCTGCCTTATTTTTATTGGCAGCCTGCAATAAATCAACTGATAAAAAAGCTGAACTAGAAGCCCTAAAATCTCAGAAACAAGAAATTGAAGCTAAAATCAAAGGCTTAGAAAAAGAATTAGGTAAAACAGAGAAAAAAGAAGAACAAAAAATCGTAACAGTATCTGTAAGCCCAATTCAAGCGCAAAGCTTTAAGCACTTCGTGGAAGTTCAAGGTTTGGTAAGCTCTGAAAATATTGTACAAGTTACTCCACAAATGAGTGGACAATTGACTAGCGTTTTAGTAACCGTAGGTCAAGCTTTGAAAAAAGGACAATTAGTTGCAACTATAGACAATACTGTTTTGAAGCAGTCAATGGCCGAAATCAAGCAACAATTAGATTTAGCCGTTACGCTTTTCAACAAGCAAAAAGCACTTTGGGATCAACAAATTGGTACTGAAGTACAATACCTTCAAGCAAAAGCCAATAAAGAAGCTCTAGAAAAACGTATTGTAACCATGGAAGCACAATTGGCTATGACCAAAGTATATGCTCCAATTGCAGGAACGGTTGAGGTTGTTCGCCAGAAAGTAGGTGAAATGGGTATGCCAGGACAACCTATTTTCCAATTAGTAAATGTAGGTAATTTGAAAGTTGTAGGTAAAGTAGCAGATACCTATTTGGGTTCTGTAAAACGTGGTGATGCTCTAAATGTGAAATTCCCAGATATTAACAAGGAATTGAATACAAAAGTAGGCGTAGTTGACGCCTTAGTTGATCCAGTTTCAAGAACTTTTGGCGTAGAAGCTAAAGTACCAAACTTGGGCGGTCAATTAAAGCCTAACCAAGTAGCTATCATGACGATCAATGACTTGTCAAAAGCAAACTCAATCGTGATTCTTCAAAACTTAATTCAGAATACAGAACTAGGCAATATCGTTTATGTAGCCGTTACCGAAAATGGTAAAAAAGTAGCACGTGGTCGTAAAGTAAAAACTGGTTTGAGCTATAATGGCAATATCGAAATCCTTGAAGGACTTTCAGCAGGTGAACTTTTGATTACGCAAGGATACCAAGACTTAGTTGATGGAACTCCTTTGAGTTACTAATCCACATGAGCCTTAAGAATGTGGATAACTTTTATTTATCCACATTCCAATCTCAACAATAGCATTTCTAAAGATAAATAGGCAAGCCATTGGCTTGTCGACAGACCATAGCGCCAAGCCAATGGCTGTATAACTATCTCTATTAAAATGGAAAATCAAGAAAAAGATATACAAGAATTACCTCATGGTAGTGGTGGAATCTATAAGATGATTGGATGGCTTGCTTCCAACCAAACCACTGTTTACCTTTTCACCTTTATGGTGTTTTTAGCGGGTTTAGGTATCTACGGAAGCCTTCCCAAAGAGCAATTCCCAGACATTAAAGTACCACAGATTTATGTGCAAACTGTCTACTTTGGTACAACTCCTGCGGATATTGAAAACGTAATCAACAAACCCATTGAAAAGCAATTAAAAACGATTCAAGGGGTAAAACGTATCAAATCTAACGCCTTGCAAGATGTCTCGGTTATTTTGATTGAATTTAACCCCAATGTAAAGGTTGAGGATGCGTTACAACGTGTGCGTGATGCGGTAGATAAATCGAAGAAAGATTTACCACAAAAGCTAGATTCGGGACCAACGGCACAAGATGTGAACTTCTCGGAATTCCCGATTATGAACATCAACTTGGCGGGTAATTACCCTTTAGGAAAGCTAAAAGATTATGCCGAAGAATTACAAGATTTGATTGAAGGTTTACCTGAAATTACCCGTGTCGATATCGTCGGTGCATTGAATCGTGAAATTCAAATCAACCTAGACTTATACAAAGCGCAGGCTTCAGGATTATCTTTTACAGATATTCAAATGGCTGTTCAAGGTGAAAACATCAACATTTCGGGTGGTGATCTTAATGTCGATGGCGTACGCCGTACACTTCGTGTAAAAGGAGAATTCAAAACGGTTGACCAAATCGCTAACATCATGTTGCGTTCGTCATCAGGTGCAATGATTCGCTTAGGTGACGTTGCAGAGGTAATAGACAGTCATGAGGAGCGTCAGGATTTTGCTCGCTTAGATAACCGTTCGGTTATTACCCTTAACGTTATTAAACGTAGTGGAGCCAACTTGATTTCGGCTTCAGAGCAAATTGAAAAGATTTTGGACAAATACGAGGAGACTCGTTTACCACAAGGTGTAAAAGTACAAATCACTGCCGATTCATCAGAACGTACAAAATCCGATATTGATGACTTAGTGAATACCGTAATTCTAGGCTTTCTATTTGTAGTATTCGTCCTAATGTTCTTTATGGGTGTTCGCGATGCCATCTTTGTAGGTCTGTCGGTACCATTATCAGCGTTGATTGCCTTTATTCCTTTGTATTTCTCAGGGTTCACGCTCAATACGATTGTATTGTTTGCTTTCTTACTAGGTTTGGGTATTGTGGTAGATGATGCCATTGTGGTAATCGAAAACTCACACCGTATTTTCAACCAATTCCGTAAGTTGAGCATTGTTGAAGCCGTAAAATTAGCTGCTTCAGAGGTATTCTTACCAGTATTGTCAGGTACGCTTACTACGATTGCGCCATTTGTACCATTGTTATTTTGGCCAGGTATTGTAGGTGAGTTTATGAAATTCTTACCTATTACCTTGATTTATACGTTGTTTGCCTCATTGTTGGTTGCTTACGTAATGAACCCTGTATTTGCAGTATCATTTATGAAGCGCCACGACGAAGAAACACACCATGTAGAAGGTATTAAGTCTTTGCAAAAGCCTTTGATTGTTATGGGATTGTTGGCGGTAGTGGGTTATTTCATCAACTTTGGACTTGGTAACTTGTTTGTATTTATTCTTGCATTATACCTTTTCAACCACTTTATCTTATCGCCCAAAATCATCGTGCCTTTCCAAGAAACAGCACTTCCTGCATTCAAAAATCGCTATCGTGCTGTTGTTGCGTGGGTAATTCATGGCAAACGTCCTATTGGTGTTGTAATTGCTACTTTTGGTTTGCTGATATTTACATTCATCATGATGGGAATTGTACAACCAAAAGTAATTTTCTTCCCTAGTGGCGACCCTGACTATGTCTATATCTACAACGTAATGCCTGTAGGTACCGATGCACGCAAAACTGACTCTGTCACGAAGATTATTGAGAAAAGAGTATTCAATATTATCAAGAAAAACAAAGCCGAAATAGCGGTTAACTCGGTAATCTCGAACGTAGGTAAAAACGCAGGTGATCCAACAAACCCAGATCGTTCGGCTACTCCACAAAAATCAAAAGTGACGGTAGCATTTGTAAAAAAGACAGAACGTGGAGAAATTTCGTCTGAAAGTATTTTACAAGAAATTCGTGATGAGCTCAAAAAATCACCTATTCCTGGCAGTGAGATTTCTGTAGAAAGAGAGCGTAATGGTCCTCCAACTGGTAAGCCAATTGCTATTGAAATCGCTGGAGATGACTTTACTGTTTTACAAAAACTTGAAAAAGACGTTAAGGAAAGAATCGAGAAGTCAGGTATCAAAGGTATTGATGAACTAAAAAGTGATTTGATTACCAACAAACCCGAAATTATCGTTGATGTTGATAAACAAAAAGCACAACGAGAGGGGATTTCGTCCTCACAAGTAGCCTTGGCGATTCGTACTGCTTTATTTGGTTCGGAGATTTCAAAATTCCGTGACGATAAAGACGAATATCCAATCCAGTTGCGCATCAAACAAAGTGATCGTAATCAAATCGAAAAACTATTGAGCATGAATATCACTTATCGTGATATGACCATGGGCGGTGTATTGCGCCAAGTGCCTTTGAACTCAATTGCAACGATTAGCTACTCGACCACATTTAGTCAAATCAACCGTAAGAATCAGCAACGTGTTGTAACGCTTGGTTCGGATGTAGTAGCGGGTTATAACGCAAACCAAATTGTAGCTCAAATCAATGATTTGATTAAAGATATAGAGATTCCGAGTGGTTATACTGTGAAAATGGGCGGAGAGCAAGAAGAACAAGCCGAAACTGCCAACTTCCTAGGAACGGCTTTTGGTGGTGCTATCTTATTGATTTTCTTGATATTGACTATTCAGTTTAACTCTATTTCAAAACCAATCATCATTTTTGGCACCATCTTGTTATCATTGATTGGTGTATTGTTAGGTTTTATGGTATTCGGAATGACATTCTCTGTAATCATGTCGGGCGTAGGTATTATTGCCTTAGCGGGTATTGTAGTGAAAAACGGTATCCTCCTCATAGAATTTACCGACGAGCTGCGAGGTCGTGGATATGAATTGAAAGAAGCCATTATCGAAGCTGGTAGCGTGCGTTTGACACCAGTATTGTTGACAGCCTCTGCTGCTATATTGGGTCTTGTACCGTTAGCTGTAGGTTTGAGTATCGACTTCGTAACAATGTTTACCGAATTCAATCCACATATTGCTTTTGGTGGTGACAGTGCGGTATTCTGGGGTATTTTGGCTTGGACTATTATCTTCGGTTTGAGCTTCTCGACAGTACTTACACTCGTAATCGTTCCTTGTATGTATTACATCAACGAACGAGTTCGTACTAAGTACTTCCGTAAGAAACCAGCAGTAGAGTAATAGAAAAAGGGTCTCAGAAACACATCTGAGACCCTTTTTATTTGTTATACTTTTCTAAATATCCAATTGCTTATTCAACCAATAACGAGTACTTTTCAATTCTCCAGTCTTTATTAGAATGCCAAGATTTACCAACTCTTGTAAATCACGAGTAACAGTTGCAGCCGATGTTTGAGAAATACTTTGATAGTTTTTAGCGCTCAAACCTCCTTTAAAGCCTTCCATTCCTGCTTCAAATACTCTCAATAATACTTTTATTTGCCGATCGTTTAGCTGAGTTTGAAATTGATTAAACAGTTTTACTTTCAATAATATAAAATGGATTAATTGAATCGTATATTCTTGTGATTCTAGAACAGTCTGTGCAAAATAGGCAAGATACTTATCTATCTGTAGTTGATGATTACAATTCTGGATAACCTCATAATAGGCTTTTTTCCTATTTTCAATAGCCTTTGCCATCGACATAAATATAGGTTTTCCCAAGCGTTGGGCTATTGCTTTTTCGATTAAAGCTCGCCCTATACGTCCGTTTCCATCTTCGAATGGATGTATCATTTCAAAATATAAGTGTGTAATACCAGCAAAAGCTAAAGTTGGAATATTCGTCATCAGCTGAGTTTTATACCAATTGATAAATTTATCCATTTCTGATAAAACTAAATGTGAAGGTGGAGCTTCATAAAAAACTCTGGGATTGGAAAGGTTACCAGAAACAATTTGCATAGGTTCATTATGTGAACGATAGCCTCCAATATTGTCAACATCACGTCTCCCATTCATGAGCATTTTATGCCATTCAAAAAGCATTTCGTGAGTGAGCTCTGTGTCATAGTTTTGAAATAAATCAACCATCATTTCGGCTATGCCAGCAACGTTTGGTTCGACACGACGGAAGTCGGTTTGAAGTCCTAAATATTTTCTTATAGAACTTTGAACAGAATCTCTATCCAAGATTTCCCCTTCAATACTTGAAGTAGAAAGGGCTTCCTGTGAAAGAATTTCTACTTTTAAAGTATTAAGCCCCTCTTGTTCCACTACTTGTATCAACCCTAAAATTCTACCTGCATTCAGTAAAAAATCAGATTCATATTGATGCAATTTTGTGCTATCATATTCAAAATTTGCCCAATCTTTATGTTGCCAAACCCATGCCATGATGAATATCTTTAAGATTTATCAATCAAAAATACGCAATATTATGATTGATAAAAGTTATTTTATTCCTCATTTCTCTAAAAAGGTACACTTTAGGCTGTAAGGTATTAGGAAAAAATGCTTAAATTCTTTCATAAAAAACTATTTAACTTTTAGCTTACAGCGTATAGCGTAATGCCTATTGCGAGTAAAATCAATTTAATTTTACCCTTTCCTTACATCTTTATCCCAATCTGAGCCATCAGCTGACTTGCGTTGAAACTTCTACAAATTCCTTGTTTTAGTGTATAATCAAAAACTAATTTACCATCTCTTACTTCTGACGAAAAACTATAGTTTTTGACAAAACCTTTTTCACTAAACTCATCTCCCAAATCAACATCGTGGGTCGAAATAAAACCTGAGGCTTGAGCTTGATGCAATTGGAGCATCAGGGCCTTTGCACCATCGTGACGGTCTTTGGAATTGGTTCCTTTTAAGATTTCGTCGAGGAAATAGAATGTTGGTAAGGATTGCTTTTCGTTTACCCAATCAATTAATTGCTTCAAGCGCTTGAGTTCTGCATAGAATGACGATGTATCTTCTTCCAAAGAATCTTGAGTACGCATACTAGTAAATACTTGCATCACTGAGCACTCAAACTGTTGGGCACATACCACACTTCCAGCCAATGCCAAAATCGTATTGAGAGCCACTGTTCGTTGGAAGGTACTCTTTCCAGACATATTTGAGCCTGTAATAATCACGCATTGTCCTAGCCCATTAATCTGAATATCGTTACAGATACGCTTCTCTGCCTTGATTAAAGGATGACCTAATTGTGTGGCATGAATGATAAAATCTTTATCTGAAATTTGGGGTAAAATATGGGACGGATTTGCAAAGCTATGTCCCGCCAAGCTACTGAGAGCTTCTACTTCGCTCACAATAGAAATCCAATAAGCTAGTTGATTCTGATGTTTAGCACGCCAATTTTCCAAGTGGATAAAATAACGTAAATCCCAAAGTGTCAGCATTCCGACAGATAGCGCAAAAATAGGATTTTGACGATTACCAATCCTTTCTAATAATACACTCAATTCTTGAATATGTGTGGTAGCTTGTTGTACTTCGGATTGAAGTTTCTGCAAATGTTGATTTTTAAAGTTGGGTTCAGCAATGCTTTTACACAGATTGGCATAGGCCTTGAGAACATTCGCAACAGACGAAGTTTTGTCAAGATACTGTCCCAATAACCCACTGACTTTTCGTAAGATAAATCCATGAATAATAAACACCGCCAAAATCCATTGTAGGGGCAAAACATCGATGATACATGCCAATACTACAGGAATACTGAGATATGGCAAGTAGAGTAAATATCGTAAATATTTTTGTTTCAAAATCTCAAATGAAGGTAATTGAAGCCATTCCAAGATAGGGGTAATAGGCTGATGGACATCTTCGATTTGCCAAGCATCTACTTCTAAACCCTGTCGCCAATCTATCAACTCTTTCAACTCAGCAGAAGCATCTTGGCGAGTCAAAATAGTATTTTTATCAGCTGAACATTGTAACCATTCTGCCAAAACCTCCGCTCCAGTATAGGTACGTGTACGATTAAGTAATTTAAAAATGGAGTGCTTTCCGAAGATATCTAAATCTGAAGCATAAAAATGTTGCGTTTGGGCATATATCTCACCTGTTTCTTGCCTAACAAATTGTCCTTGCAAACGTAAAGCTTCGTCTTCATTAAGATTGGCTAATAGCTGATAGCGCAGCTTTTGTGCCTTGATGGCCAAATGCTTATTAATCATCCAAAGAAATATCCCAAAACCAAGGAACAAAATCCCTAAAAACACCCAAGGAGATAATGCTTCGAATGCCCAATAAGAAAGCCCACACCATAATAAAAAATAAACAGCTCGGATAATTGCCCACTGATTATACTGCGCTTGAGTTTGCGCTTGAAGAGTTTCAAAATGCTTTTGTCTTTCTTGAAAAAAGTCAATTTGTGTAGTTGATTGATTTGATGACATACGATACGAATCTGTTATCATGCAAAATTAGATAAAATAAGTTTAGATAAAGGTTCTTGGCGACTGATTAGTATCAAAAGCTATTTCTAAATTTAGCATAAGCACCTTTAATAGGTGCTTCACCAACATTACAGAAAATTTATTAAAAAAAGCAAAATCAATGATACCTTATTTTACTTGATTACTTACTTATAATATTGATTCAATATAGATAGCTAACTTTATTAATTATATTTGTACAAAAGCATATTCCCTTATCATTAATTCCTTATAGCCCTTATTTATACACCAAGAGTATGTAAAATATAAGGCTTGCCCAAAATCTCTATTGTAAATGTATTACTTGTTTTTTCTAGTTAGCAGTATTATACTTCTGACATTTATTATTGTACCTAATAGGTCTGCACAAAAAACAATAACGTCTCTAATGCTAAGAGAGGCATGGCTAAAATCTATACTTATATCTACCGTAGGCGTGTTCATAAGTACTGAAGTATTTTCGGCATTTGATATACTCTCAGAAACAAACATTTGCCTTTTCTGGACAGGTACCTTTATCATTCTTGTAGGTTACTGTATTTGGAAAAGAGTACCAATTAGAATAAGTCCTCTGATAAACGTTCTCAAGAATATTCCTTTTTCATATAAGATATTACTGGGATTTGTGGGAGTTATATATATATTACCCCTCTTTTATCTTGCGATTACAGCATCTCCAAACAATATTGATTCTATCAATTATCATTTAACTAGAGTAATTAGTTGGCTACAGTTTCATAATCTTTATCATTATCCAACACTTCATATTCAGCAATTATATCATAACATTTTGGGTGAATATTGGCAGCTTCATTTACTTTCAGTAAGCCCGTCAGATTCGTTTATTAATCTTATCCAATTTACGGCTGTCATTAGTAGTACAATCATTGTAGGGCTTATTGTGCGATTTTTGGGCTATGATACTCTTACTCAAATTTTGAGTAGTGTATTATTGATTTCGTTGCCAATCGGTATTTTTGAAAGTACCAGTACTCAAATTGACTACTTAGCATGCTTTTATTTCTTAGCTTTTGTCTATTTTGGTTTACTGTATTCTCAAAAACTACAAACGAGTAACGCCATTTTTATGGCTCTTGCATTAGTATTTGGTTGTTTTACAAAATATACTATCTTTTTCTTCGCATTACCTTTCTGTATCTGGTTTGGCATTAAAATTCTCTTGAATCAACCTCTCGTAAAATCAGGTCTTATCTTGGCAATGATTGTTGTTTTTTATGGGATAGTCTTCACTCCATTTTTTAGCAGAAACTATCAGCTATTTGAGCACCCTATTCATCCTCCAAGTACTCATATTCTTAATGCAGAAAATCTAGCAACCGAAAAACATGGCGTAAAATTTACGTTAGGGAATACCCTCAAAAATCTTTCATTACATCTAGGTTTTCCAAATGAAAACTACAATAAACAGGTTGCTAATCTTGTACAAGATATCCATAGTTCTCTTGGTATAGATGTTAATGATATGCAATTATCGGCAGATAAATACCAAGTCCGATTTGTCGTAACTGAAGATACTGTAAGTAATCTTTATTTATTTCTTTTAATTATTGTTTCATTAATAAGCTTTTTTTGGGTCAAGCCTCAAATCAACGAAACACTATTACTTATCTGCATGATAAGTGGCTTTATTCTATTTTGTTCTTTTCTAAAATTTCAACTATGGAGTACGCGAACACACATTCCTTTCTTTGCGCTAGGTTGTGTAATTATTTCGGTCACTCTCTCCAAAATCTCATCTAAGTTTTTATATAATCTAACTTGGATTGGATTGATTACTTCTTTGCCTTTTATATTATTAAACCCTAACAAGCCTCTTGTCTCAATTAGAGGTATTGTCAAATATGCACTGGCATATCCTCCAAATTTTCTATGTATTGATAAAAGTCAAGTAGCTACTTATGAACGAGATCTATCTGGTTTGTATGATTTCAAAAATCCATTACCATGCTATAAACTCCAAAAACAACTAGGCTATTGGGACAGAATGAAACTTGTTTCGAAGCTGGACGATATGGGATATTATAATGAAGACAAACAAAGTATTTATAATATTTCAAAGGAGCAACAATACTTCAGAGTAACAGGAAATCAGACTTATAAAGATTTTATGGATATTTATCCACATATAAATAAACAGGACAAATCTATAGCCTACATGTCTCGTTTGGGGTATTTCCATTATTGGGCCGCTTACAAAACTCTAACCCAAAAGCCAATTGATTTTTATTATATTGGCTATGAAAAAGCGTTTCAAGTATTAAAAAATGAGCAGAGACCCTTTGTATATTCTTGTATATTAACAAATGATATGAATTGGGTGAAAAAGAATGTTCCCGCAGACTCGATTGAATCAATTATAGAAAGACCAACTATTTGCCTCATAAAACTGAAAAAGCCATCAACGAATAGATACATAAAGATGTATTAAGCGATTGTTTGATTTGTAGGAAAATAAACATGAGTCATCCCGAATTTTAAGATTGGGGTTATTCTCTAAGTTTTCATCAAAAAAGCGGTCGGAAAACTAATTTCGACCGCCTTTTTGGATACTACGTTTCAACATGACATCTCTTTGAGACGCTAAGCATTGATGTATTTTGGAAATTGTATCTAAGCATTCCAAAATACATGTCCACTATTTCAATGATTTCAAAATCTCTTCAATGGCTTTATCTAATTGAGGATCTTTGTTTTCAAGACGGTCAGTAAACGTTTGAGGAATCGAAATATCTGGGCTTACGCCTTCTTTTTCCAAATCTTTGCCATCTAAAGTATAGCATCCCCATGATGGTAAACGATAAAATGAACCATCTACCAAACCTTTACCTGAAGTAAAAATAATCCAACGATAGGTTTCTGTACCAATGATTTTGCCAAGCTTCAACTGCTTAAAGCCTTGTGCTGTCATTTCGGCATCACTCAGAGATTGTTCGTTGATTAACAAAACGATCGGTTTATCGGCAGGATTGAAATTTGGTTGGATAGTAAACTGCCCTTCGCGATATTTCCACTTCAAATAGGCACGTTGCGATAAGAAATTCAAGACCAAATCGTGTACATTTCCTCCTCTATTGTTACGAATATCAAAAATCAAACCTTCACGGTTATAGGCTTCTGAAGTAACATCTATCATAAACTTTTCAAACTCACCACGTCCCATGTCGCTCATGTGAACATAAGCAATGCGCTTATTCGATTTGCTGTCGACATACTCTTGATTTTGATCAATCCACTCGTCATACAAACCACGAATCTGGGCATAACTACGTTGTGGATGTACTTTGGTCGTAAATGTTTTTCCACTACGCTCAAATGTCAAACTAATTTCGTCATCCAAAGATGGTTTTGAGAAATAGAAATCACGATTAACACTGGCGTCAATGCTATCCGTATTTACTTTAACTAATTTATCGCCTGGACGAATATCTTTATCTGCTTTGTCCGAAATAGAGTTTTTGATTACGTATTTTACCACATAAGGGTTTTCGTTTTCGAAAACAATACCTACATTCTGAGAAACTGCTTTGTAGAAAGTGGCATCTTCGTCACCATCAGTCGAAAATCCTAGGTGTGAAGCATTTAGCTCACCTAACATATCCATCAACAAAGTACGCAAATCTGCTCTATTGTTGATAGTAGGTAAAAACTTTGCATATTTCTCTCTTGTTTTTACCCAATCTAAACCATTGAATTTTTCATCATAAAAATTCTCTTGTACACCCGCCCAAGCTTCATAGAACATTTGTTGAAACTCATTGGCTAAGTTTTTACGGAAAGTAAAATTCAAGTCAATTTTGTCAAGCTTGTTTCCATCGAGATTGAGTTTATAGATATTTCCACCAACCAATGCGAAGTATTTACCATCAGCCACAGCAACTTCATAATCGTAAACGGTAGCACCTTCTACTTTTTCAGTTTTGTTTTTGGCGAAAGGAGCTATAGTTGTTTTGTATAATGCGCCATTTCCTCCTTCATGATTTGAAACAAAAAGTACCGAAGTTTTATCATCTTTCTGGAAAACAACAGGGCTTTCGGCAGAACCAAAATCAGGACTAATTTGCTCGAATCGCTGCATTAATCCTTCCATATTAATCACAATAGGCACGATTTTAGGCGCTGGAGCTGGTTCTGTTTTTTTCTCTGGTTCTTTTTTGCCTTTAGCCTTTGCGTCTTTAGGTTCTTCTTTTTTCTCGTCCTTTTTCTCTTCTTTCTTTTCTTCCTTAAATAAGTCATTAAACTTATCAGATTTGAAAGGAGTATCTATTTTGCTCAAGGCAATACGATAAATACGCCCGTTGGTCAAGCCAAAAGGATAACTAGCTTTGGTACGGTCAGACTCGAAATAGATATATTTGCTATCGGGTGACCAATATGGATTGGTTTCGGTAATACCCGTGTTGGTGAGATTAATCAGCTTTTTATCGGCCAAATGATACAAGAAAATATCTTGTTCAAAATTGCGATAGGCCGAAAACATAACATATTCACCATTAGGCGAAAAATAGGGTTTAGGATTGTATAGCGCCCAAAGTTCTTCTTTAACGACCGTATTCGAGGCAAGTGTTTTGAGGTCTAGTACACGAATTTCATTTTTACCACTAATATATACAGCCTGAGTTTTCTCCTTATTGAAGGTGATATTACGGTTATTTTGCTCGTCAGAAGTTAGTTGTTTGGCCTTGCCTTTACCATCTGCTGCAATAGTGAAAAGGTTGTAGTAACCTTTTTCGGTAGTTTGTGAAAAAAGCAGGGTTTTATTGTCTGAAAGCCATTTTACTTCCACAACACGATTGCGAGTATCGGTTGGAATTTGGGCAATATATTTGCCTTCAACATCCGAAACAAATAAGGCTCCTCTTGATGAATAAGCTAACTTTTTGCCATCTGTCGACACATCAAACCCAGCGATATTACCACTTACCTTAAAGTCTTGTTCGTGTGGCAAAACATAGTTGCGTAGTGGATTAGGGTTAATTTTTTGAGAAGTCTTACTTGCAACGTCATACACATATAATTGGTATTCTTTTTCAAAAACGACCTTCTGTCCATTAGCACTCACTTGTGGGCGTTTTATCGCCTCTGGAAATTGCGTCAAAGCAACTTTTTGTCCATTCTGGAAAGTGTACAAATTGTATTGACCATTGGCTTCGTCCGAAGCGAAATAGACATTGCCACTACGGTCGATGCTTGCCCAAAGGTCTTTACCAATATAATTGGTATAGCGCTTATAGGCCTTAGTTTTGGGATTATATGATTGAATATCTGGGTTAAACGCCCCTTTATAGCTTTTACGAGAACTTTGGTTATCACTTTCCCAAGTATCATTGAAGAATATTTCACCCGTAGTTGGGTGTTCGGCTACGTTGTGGATACGATTGAAAAAGTGAGAAAATAAGCGTACAGGAGTACCTCCACTAAGATCGAGCTTATAGGCTGTTCCATCATTTTGTGCCCCCGAACTCAGATAAATACTTTTTGAATCCCACGACCAAGATTCCACGTAGTCTTGAGTATCATGAAAAGTTAACTGGCGAATAGCACCACCTTCGAGAGGCATTACATAAACATCTGGATTACCATACTGTGAGCCTGTAAAAGCCAACCATTTACCATCAGGAGAGATTTTTGGACGACTTTCTGTACCTCGCATAGCTGTGAGCCGAGTTGAGACTTTGGTATTGAGGTCAGCTTTCCAAATATCTCCTTCAAAACAATACACAAGAGTTTGAGCATCGGGGCTGATTGAAGGGAAAGATGCAAAATAGGTTTCACTATTTTGTGCTACAATCGCCTGAGATACTAATCCCGCTGCAAGCGAGAATAAAGTAGTTTTTAACATAATTTCAGGTTTGAAATAAGATGATGAAATGAGTTTTTGAGGGGTCAGGCATCAGGCAAGGAGGCAATAGTATGAATTACTACGAAAAACACTCTTGCCTTTTTGCCTGATGCCTGTTCCCTTTTTTGTAAAACTAACCTAGTACTTCTAAAAAACAAAAGGCGTTAGGATGAATGTATCCTAACGCCTTTGTACGGCAACGCTATTTAACAAAATAGAAGTGTTCTGTGACTACAATTTGATTACTTTTTGTCTTCCATTACCTTCTTTAGTTTTTATATCCAAGATATAATTACCTGCTGGAAGCGATTGAAGATTAATCAATTGTTCACTTTGTTTGTTGCCTTCTATCGTCTGTAAAATATTTCCCTCAACATTTATGACATGGATGGACTCAATTCTGTTTTGAGTGCCAACTTGCACTTTGGTCATATCTTGTATTGGATTCGGCGAAACAATAACGCCTTTGCTATCCAGTGGTTCAAAACCTAAAACTTTACCGATTGGAGCATCCTGACGAGCATCCGACATCACGCTTTTACAACCATCAGTTGTTACGACCTGTACCGTAAAACTAGAACCCGAAGTCACTGCAATTGAGCGAAGTCCTATTTGATCGCTCAAAACTGTGCCATTTCTGTACCATACGTTTCCAGTGGTAGCACTTGAGGTATATTCCCAATAATCACCGTTAGCATCAGTCTTTTTCACAACTGAAATGGTAGGTTTTGCAGGATTGACACAGAATGAGTCTATCTGGGAAACGGCATAATACTGCGTATTACCATCCTGATAAGCTCCATAGCGTACACGTCCTGCTGTTCCGTTTAACGTAATTCTATTACTAGAAATAGAAGCAGGTCCTCCTAGTACAGACGTTATCACACTTAATCCTGAATTTGAGCTTGCTGTAATAGTAAAGGCTGCGTCGCCAACCGTTTTATCTGGAACTTTGGTAATAGTTAAAGCCTGAGATTTCTTTTGAGGTAAAGTACGAGCCACATTTGTGTACCAAACGGCAAAAGAGGATTCTTGAGTTAAAGTCTTTTGCGTAGAAGCAATACCTACACGTTTATCGTTTTTGTCTAATTGAATAATATCCGTATTCTCTTGTCCCGTTTTAGCATCTAGGGCATTAAAAATCACATAATCATCGCTTCTTGAGAATTCTGGATAACCAATGGTATTATTGATGGCTGTAATTTGTAAATCAGAAGGACGAGATAAGTTGACTCCTAAAACGGCATAATCATCACTTTGACTATCTGAATAGAAATAATCAAAAGCTAACATATTGGTAGAGTTTTTAGAGAAAGCAGGACTACCAACGTTTTCTCCCTCGACCAAATCATTAATGAGTTTATTGACAATACCTGTCCCAAAAGTATTTTTTTGATTACTCCAAACATTGATAAAACCTACATCCCAATATTCAATTTTAGAATTAGTAGCAGTTTTGTACTGGTTAAAGGCGTCGTAAACTAAATTTTCGCCATCATAATCCCACTCAAATGAGTCTGCATAAAGTACTTGACCTGTTTTTACACCCGAATAGGTTGGATTATATAATCTGAACTTACGCCCAGGAATAGAGCTTCCTGAGGCACTTAGGTCATAAACATAAATACTGGTATCGACTTTGGTCGTGATAGCGGCTAAGCGCTTACCATCTTTCGAAACCGCCACATTATCCCAACCCGCAGCAGAAATAAGTTCTTGCTTGATAGTTGAGCTTTGGTCGTTAGGAGAAAATGTTTTTACCGTACTTAAATCAATGCGATAGATACCATTGTCTTGTTTTACGAAATAGGCATATTTGCCATCATCGGTAACACTTGGTTTGTTTTTTAGCTCAATATTTTTGGCAATCAAAACATACGTACTAGTATTTACAACCGTGTCCAAAACATACAATGATTTGTCTTTAGGGTCGTAACTCAAGATAAAGGACGAGCCCTTTTTAGTTGGAACATCATTGGATGGTGCTGGTACTGGTGTGGTAGTTCCTGTATTTGGCGTTGTATTTGGTGGATTCGAGTCGGTAATACCAACTGCATCGAAAGCACTTTTGGCAGCATTTGCTTCAGCACTATTTGTTCCATACAAATCTGTAGCCGACTGAATCACAGCACGACGCAAATCAAGGAACTTTGAGCTACTGGTCAAGTATTTCGTTAAGGTACGATAATACACTGCTTCAGCTTTTTCCTTAGAATTAATAGAAGTCGCAAAACGATAATACGCATAATTTACGATACCAGAGTTGATATGCACTCCATAATTATCTTCCGAACCTGTATAATATTGATTCATGCTAGCAGGCTGAAAACCATCATCTCGCAAGCTTGAACCTCCTTGATTAGGATTTGATAAATCTCTTAATGGCTTTGAGCCTTTTACTACATCTTCGCCCATAAACCAATCATCACGGTCAATCATGGCTCCAAAGATATCTGCCATCGATTCATTAATCGCACCTGATTGTCCACGATATACTAAGTTGGCTGTATTTTCAACTACCCCGTGAGTCATTTCATGTCCAGCTACGTCAAGTCCTCCTGCTAATGGTTTAAACATGGTGGCTCCTCTACCATAGCCCATAAATTCGCCATTCCAAAAAGCATTGTCCATGGCTTTTCCATCTTCATCAGTCAAGTTGATTAGGGAAATAATACTACCTCCTTTGCCATTTAAAGATTTTCTACCAAAGGTTTTTTCATAATAATCATACGCCAAGCTAGCATTATAATGTGCCGAAACGGACTCTGTATTTGTCCAAGTATTGTTGGTAGAAGATACCTGACGTACGGTTACATCATTTACAGATGAACCTGCGGCATTGAGCGTCCATAAAACACCTTGCGGATTTTCGACATTGATTGTTCCGCCTTTGTACATACTTTTTGAGGCATCGATCATATAGTAATTTGAACCAACCAAATAGGTATTGATGGAACGAGATTTACCATTCAAATCAACAGCATTGGCTTTTTGAGGGCCATCAAGTGTACAGGTATAGCTATACTTATCTAAAATTTCGCCCGAATTGGCATCTATCATATAAATCCATCTTTCCAAAAAGTTAGGACGAACCACTACTTCGTAAGTCAAGTGTTGGTCGTTTACTGATTCGTTTTTATGATAAACAAAAAGTTTTGACTGAGGCTTTTCATATTTCAGCAGAGCTTTTTCGGCAAAACTCAAAGTACGAAATTTGGTTTGTTGCTGAACATCCTGAATAGCCACCGACGCAATCTGCTCAGTTCCCATACTAGGTTCGGTCGAAGCCAAGCTCGGTGTAGGGAAAAGCTTACCATTCATCACCTCCACGGCATCGTCTTTGGTATGCAACATAATTTGAGCCCCATACACAGGAATGCCCTTGTACATCTGTTGCACATGGATATGAGTTTGATTAAGGTTATCATTCTCAATCTGATTAACATCAAACTCCTCTTCTACATTTTTGAAATGTAAATACTTCTGGACAGCCGACAAATAGCTGTAAGCCGCCGAAGCTTCAGAAGAACGTCCAGCTTTTGTAGTAGTATTAGAAGAAAGATTTTTGGGCTTACCCACGATAAACGATGGCATACCATTTTCATCTCTCGAAATACTCAAGCCATCTTTTTTAGCCATCAAATTTTCTCGAAAAACACTATTCGAATACTGAAAATTATAACGAGAAAAAGAAGAAGGTTCTACACTTTTCGAAAAATCTACCATGGGTAAACTTGGACTTGTACCTTGCCCTGATTTAGATTTTTGCTTGAAAGTTTTTTGCGCCTGTGCTGTAGATATACATCCTAGCAAGGCCATAAAAAGTAAAGTTTTTTTCATAATACCAAAGAATTAACGGACTTAATTTATAGTGCAGAATTATGAGTTATGAATTGTGAATACAAAAATTATTAATACGCAATAGGCTTACTATTTGGCGTCTAAGGCTGTATTTATAGATACACAGACAAACATATAAAAGCAAGCACTTTTTATGTTATCGCTCAATTTTCCCTGCTATCAAGAATATCGGAAAGCTTACTTGAAACGTCAAATTCTCCGTGTATTTCTCTCTGCATTGCTGTATAAACTCCGTAACAGGATTACTGCCATTTTGCTGTATGTATCTTTGGACGCTCGACCATGTGTTTAGATACCCTTCCAACTGGTCAAAATCCCAAAGATATTGCATCGAAAACTCAGGCGTAGGAATGGACTCAAAAGGAAAAGGAATTGTGCTGTACTTTTGATCAATATGACCACGTTCGCCATCCCAGTACGAACCTATTTGTTCTTGATAAAAATGTTGAAAATCTTGATTCAAAGTTGGGTTTTCTTCTATCAATAAAGTGCCATATCCCCAAAAAGCTAATAGCGCATTGGGCTTTGCAATTCGTTTGATTTCTTGGTAAAAAGCTTCAAAATTAAACCAGTGAATGGCTTGTCCGACTGTGATTAAATCAAAAGTTGCTTCTGTAAAAGGCGTTTTTTCAGCTTGTGAAATTTGATAATGAATATTGTCAGCCTGAAAAGCATTATCTAACTGCTTTTGACTAATATCTGTAGCCTCGACTTTCTGAAATTTTTGGGCTAGAACTCTTGCTACTTGACCATTACCTGTGGCACAATCCCAAGCATTTTCAAACTTATCCACATATTGAAAGATAAAATCATAAAGTTCCTGTGGATAAGTCGGGCGAAACTGGGCATATAAATTGGCTTGTGTTGAAAATCTGTCTTTGGGAAGCATAAATACGTTGAGATTGCTTAAATGTTTTTATCTATTTTCAATCCTAATTTTTGATTTTGTCCATCAGTGACTGATAAAATGTTTTGATAGAATCATTCACATTCTTGGGATTGGTCCATTGGGTTTTGTAAGAAAACTTTTTACCCTCCGAAAAAACGAGATAATGGTTCATATTACCCGTTTCATTCTGTGACAAGCTATCAAGACGAAGCCCTTTGATGGTACTAAATATTTTTTTAGTTTGGGCTTTTGTAAGCTTTTGAATAACCTTTACCGAGTCGCTTTTATTAGTTCGATAAAGAATTTCTCCAGAAGGTTTAATGGTATAAGACTGCCATAAATTAGCAAATCCACCTCCTGAACCAACGGTAATTTCTTGTTCTTTGGGAATACTTTTGCAGGCAAACACGCCAAAAATGAAGCTAAAGAGTATGAGTTTTTTCATAGAATCCATGTTTAGGTATCGGGTATCTAAAAAAATATCGGGTAAAGTTATGCACTCTACCCGATATTCATATAGTTCTGTTTCAGAAAATTAAAGCTTACAAAGTCTGTAACTCTTGAACAGTCAACCAGCTCATTAAACCAGCGCCAATTTCTAGCGCATTTTCATCGATATCAAATGTTGGCGTATGTACTCCCGAAATAATGCCTCTTTCTTCATTGCGAGTTCCTAAACGGTAGAAACATGCATCTACATGATGTGTATAGAAGGCAAAATCTTCAGCAGCCAACCAAATATCCAAATCAATCACATTTTCCTGTCCCATATAATCAATAGCAGCGCCTTTCATACGGCGTGTTAATTCTGGTTCGTTTTGCAAGAAAGGGTACCCTTTTTGGATAAATACCTCACACGTTCCACCCATAGCTTCGGCAGTTAGTTCGGCAATCTTTCTGATTTTTTCCAAGCCTTCAGCACGCCATTGCTCGTCCATCGCTCTAAAAGTACCTTCGATATACACCTCATTTGGAATAACGTTGGTTGCTCCGTTGGCAATTACTTTTCCAAAAGTCAAAACCGAAGGATAACGAGGATTACGGTTACGAGAAATGATTTGTTGCATCGACACAATGATATGCGAAGCAATCAAAACAGGGTCAATACAGTTTTCAGGCATAGCACCGTGCCCGCCTTTTCCTTTTACAGTCAAATATAATTCATCTGCCGAAGCCATATACATTCCTTCACGGAAACCGATTTTCCCAACAGGAATATTAGGCGCTACGTGCTGTCCTAACATTTTGTGAGGAGCAGGATTTTGTAAAGCACCTTGCTCAATCATAATGCTGGCACCACCTGGGGCTTTTTCTTCGGCAGGTTGAAATACCAATTTTACCGTTCCTTCAAAATCATTTTTGAGTTGACTCAAAATTCGTGAAGTCCCCAATAAAGAAGCCGTATGCACATCGTGCCCACAAGCGTGCATTACACCAGGGTTTTGTGATTTATAAGGTACATCATTGGCTTCAACAATCGGTAAAGCATCCATATCGGCACGCAAAGCCACCACTTTTTTATCAGGATTACGACCTTCGATGGTTGCCACCAAGCCTGTGTTAGCAATTTCGGTAGGAGTGATTCCCATCGATTTTAGCTGTTCGGCTACGTATTTTTGTGTATTAAATTCTTGGAACGAAAGCTCTGGGTTTGTGTGCAAATAACGACGATTGGCCACAAACTCACCCGCCATGGATGCAGCTAATTGTTTAATTTTATCTTTCATTTTTCTAAATATTTCGAGTAGCAATGGGTCTTTATTCGACCAAACTAGATAGCAAAGTTACATCACAACTAGCCTTTAGCCCAACCAATTACGTAAATTCTCATTATCATTATCTACTTGTCCCACCGTGAGGCGAAGATTTTCGTCAAAACTAGCCTCAATTCCATACCATGCCAAGCGTGCTTGTACTTGTTCTTGCAAAGGAATATTTCCAGTAATACATTCTGCAAAATAGGTATCCAAACTACCTCCAAATACTTGCTCAGCTAATTGTTTATAATCGAATAAAGAATACCCTAGTCCAGAATCTCCAAATTTTTCCCACATCAACCGCATTACATCATGGATAGATTTTTGATGCTGAGTTGCTTCACGAATCAAACCATCTAATAAAAAGGCAACAACCGCTCCCTTGTTATAAATCGATACACGACGATTAGGAATCGAAGCGCTATAACCATCAAGCCACAAGTCCATCGAAGCCTCAACCAATGACATTGGCGAACGTCCATCTTGTTCAAAATGGCGACGAATGGTCGTAGTAAACTCATTCAAATAGGCATCCAACGAAAATACACCTGACTGTTTTAAGAAAATATCACCCAAAAACGTGGTAACACCTTCTGCTACAAAACCAGTAGGAAAATAATTTTCTTTAGTAAAATCGTAAGGCATCATCTCCACGGGACGAATCTTACAAATATTCCAAGCATGATATAGCTCATGTGAACTTACTCCTAATAAATCTGTATAAAGACCGTCGCCCTCGGTATCTGGACCCAGTACAATCATGGTTGAATTACGATGCTCAACGCCATGATAGAAGGCTACAGGCAATATCCAGTTGATAAAATGGTAGTCTTTTTCAGGAAAATCTCCCATGATATCAATTTGTTTTTCAGAAAAACGAGCAAAATCTGAAAGAATTTTCTCCCAGTTTGGCTGATAATTTCCCAAAAACCAAACATAAAATTGAATACCCGCTGCCTTATACGTTTGACACTGTAAATATGGACTTGCCAATACTGGAGAGTCTACCAATTGATAGTAATCTTGCGCCAACAAAGTTTTCCCTTCTATTGGCATCCCACAAGCGATTTTATAATTATCGGGTATTCCAAGCTCGACAGTACAAGGCTCGTGCATGCGCCCACTTACGTAAGGCAAACAGTTTACGAAGTTGACATACATTGTATTTTCGTCGACATACGAGCTACCTGCATTGGCAAAAACGCCATTAGGATGCTGAATATAAGCGTAATAACGAAGTCTGATAGTTAGTTTTGAGATATTTTTGGTATAGACTTTCCAGCGGTCTTTGTTTACTTTATGAAACTCCACAGGGTTTTGCAATTCGTCAAAAATTTCGAATTGTTGAATATTTTTTGCAAAATTCTGTAGCTCATAACGTCCCGGACGCCAAGCGGGTAATTGAATTTTAATGCGGTCAGATGTAATATTCTCCACCTCCAATTCTACAGTCAAGAAATGGTTTTGTGGATTTTCTGCATAAATTTTGTATCTCATATTTTATTGATATAGCTAAAGTCGCAAGGTACTATTATTCATAAAGAAACCAAAGTAACTCATAATCAACCTCCAAGCATTTAGAATCTTTTGCAAAAGTAGTTTGCAATTAAAAAATAATTAAGTACCTTTGCACTCCTAATTTCGGGACAAAAGATTTTTGTATTTTGAAAATTTTCACTGATACTTCAGACATCCTTTGATAATTTTTCAAAATATCTCTGAAAATCAGTCAGTTTATATTGTAAAAGGCATTTCAATTTTCAATAGCAATGAAAAGAACGTTTCAACCATCGGTAAGAAAGAGAAAAAACAAGCACGGATTCCGTGAAAGAATGTCAACTGCAAATGGTCGCCGTGTATTGGCAGCTCGCCGTGCAAGAGGAAGACACAAATTGACAGTTTCAGACGAGAAGAGAGGTAAATAATACAAAGTTTCTGCGTTTCGTGTTTCAAGTATCGTGTGAACAGTTGCTCAACGCGATTCCAGAAACACTTACATGAGACTTTGCATGAAAGCAACTTTAAAGAAATCTGAACGACTTTCTAGTAAGAAGGTAATTGGTTCCCTCTTTGACAAGGGTAGTGAAAACACCAAATCGGTTTTTCTCTACCCTTTTCGTGTTTCTTATTTTCTACAAGAATTATCTAACGAAAATACAGAACTTACACCTCCTCAGATGCTTATCTCTGTATCTAAGCGTTATTTCAAACATGCCGTTGACCGTAACCTTGTCAAACGTCGCACCAGAGAGGCGTATCGTCTCAACAAATCTATCCTGCTTCAAAAAAAGGACAGCCCTCTACCAGCATCCATCGCTTTTGTGTATATTGGTAAAAAAATCGAAGACTTTGCTAAAATCGAAAAGTCGATGAAGAGTATTTTGCATAAAATGTAAATTTATCTTTTCGGAAAGAGACTCCTTTGTAATATTTGTTATATTAATCATAAAGCGTTAAGCAAAATCAATAATTCAACCTCAAAGGTCACTTTTATAGAATGCCCGATTTTAATAAGATTTACTTATTTAGAATGACCCATATTGATAATATACCTCATATTCTTCAAAATGGACTAACACATTCTTCTTCAGAAAATGCTAATACTAATTTTGTGGCGATTGGCGATAGTCAATTAATTTCTACGCGAAACAACTTTATATTAGACAATAACAGACGATTAGGGGATTATATTCCGTTCTATTTTGGGGCAAGAACACCTATGCTTTACGTAATTCAAAATGGCTTTAATATGGTAGCTCCAATATCTCCAGAAAAAATTATCTATTGTGTGAGTTCTATTCAAAAAATCCTAGATAAAAATTTAGAATTTGTATTTACTGACGGACATGCAGTAGATAGATTTAGTACCCAATATACCATCGCTGATATTCAAAATATTGACAATATATTAGATAGAAATGCCCTTAAAGCCAAATATTGGAAAGATGAAGATGATTTGGATAAAAAGCGAAGAAAAGAAGCAGAGTTCTTAGTTTTAGGTGATGTTCCTAATAATGCTATATTAGGGTATCTTACTTACAATGAAAATGCAAAAAACATATTAATTAACCTTGGTATCAATACAAACAAGGTTCATGTAAAAACTGAATACTATTTTTAGGGATGATACACTACAAAACTGGCAATTTATTAGAAAGTAAAGCAGACGCTTTAGTAAATACTGTTAACATCGTTGGTGTAATGGGTAAAGGTATCGCGTTACAATTTAAAAGTATGTTTCCTAGAAATTTTAAATTGTATGCCTCTGCTTGTAAAAATAAAGAAATACAAATTGGCCAGCTACTAGTTAACGAGGAAGAATCCTTATTAACAGGAAAAAAGATTATTATTAACTTTCCTACAAAAACTCATTGGCGACTCCCTTCAGAATACCAATATATTGAGACAGGATTAGTAGAATTGATAAAAGTTATAAAAGAAAATAATATCAAATCAATAGCAATTCCTCCTCTTGGTGCAGGTAATGGTGGATTAGATTGGAATAAGGTAAAACAGCTATTAGAAAAATATTTGAAAGATTTAGACTGCGATATAACCATTTATGAACCCAATAATGCTATTCAAGAAGTCCTGAGAAAAGAAAGAGTAAAGCTTACTCCCGCAAGAGCTATGTTGCTTTCTGTACTTTATGAACTAGTAAAAAATGGCGAATTTGTTTCAGAATTTTCATCCGAAAAAATAGCCTATTTCCTACAGCGATTTGGTGCGAAAGACATTTTTAAGTTAGACTTTCAACCTAATTTTTATGGCCCCTATTCTGGAAAAGTAAAACATGTTTTGTATTATCTGAATGGTAGCTATGTTATGGGCTATAGCTCTAAAGATAGAAAGCCTTTCGAAGAATTAGGTTTAATTCCTGATGCAGAAACTGACGTAAAGGAGTTTTTAAATAAACCAGAAAATATTACTTATAAAGCCATTGTCGAAAACACAAAATCATTTTTGAGTGGATTCTATTCTCAGTATGGGTTAGAATTGCTATCGACAATTGATTTTATTATTGTTGAGAAGAAAGTAAATACTCAAGAAATGATTATAAAAGAATTGGAAAATTGGAGTGATAGAAAAAAAACCTTATTTACAAATCCAAAATTTATTCAAATAGCATTGAAAAATTTACAATTACATCTACAGTAACTAAAACTGAAATGAGGTCTTTGTGAGAGCGCTAATAACTTTAAAATCTTTAATTAAGTAATAGCAATAAATAAATTTCATATCTCTTTATTATTGTACTTCGTTATATTCTCATTGGTGTAGAAAGCTGAATTAATCCTATTATGAAATTAAAACGACCTTACCGAGCCCTTTTGGCGACTTCTGCTCTTGTTGGAAGTTTATCTCTTGCTTCATTTACCGACCAAGGAGAGCGTTTTTTTGAAATTGCCAAAAACCTTGATATTTACGCTACGCTTTTCAAAGAGCTAAATCGCTATTACGTAGATGAAATAAATCCAAATCGTACCATTAAAATGTCTATCGACGCCATGTTGAAGTCATTTGACCCTTATACCGTATTCTATGCAGAAGACGATATTGAGGACTATATGACAATGACTACGGGCAAATACAATGGTATCGGCATTGTAACGGGCAATCGTTCGGGACGCATCACCGTAATGGCAATCGATGAAGGAACTCCAGCTGAAAAATCTGGGCTTCGTATTGGCGATGAAATCGTAAAAGTAGATGGTATTGAGCTAAATAAAAAAGGTATCGACCCCGGCAAACTCATCAAAGGTCAGACAGGGACTCTTGTAAAGCTTACAGTAAAACGCTACGGTAGCAACAAATTCGAAGATATTAGCGTAACACGCGATGTGGTAAAAATGAAGAACGTAACATACTACGGTATGATAAACGACGAAGTGGGCTATATCGACCTCAAGGATTTTAATACAACTGCCGCCAAAGAAGTTCGTCAGGCATTTGCTGAATTGAAAGAAAAAGGAATGAAAAAACTCATCCTTGACTTGAGAGAAAATCCAGGAGGACTCCTAAACATGGCGGTAGATATTTGTAATATTTTCTTACCAAAAGATTCAGAAATAGTTTCGACCAAAGGAAAAGTCGAAGAGTGGAACAAAACCTATTCGGGGGTAAAAGCTGCCGTAGATGTAGATATGCCTATATCGGTGTTGACCAACTCGAGAAGTGCTTCGGCTGCCGAAATCGTAGCAGGTGTTATCCAAGACTACGATCGTGGAGTGTTGGTTGGACAAAGAAGTTATGGAAAAGGTCTGGTTCAAATCACTCGTGATTTACCTTACAATACCAAACTCAAAGTAACTACTGCCAAATACTATATCCCGAGTGGTCGTTGTATTCAGGCTATTGACTATAGTCACCGCAACCCTGATGGTAGTGTAGGAAAATTGCCAGATTCGCTCATGACGGCTTTCAAAACCGTTCGTAGTGGTCGTACTGTTTATGATGGTGGTGGTATTTTGCCTGATGTTGAAGTCGAAAAACCAACTCCTGCGGTAGTAACCCAATCATTATCAGGAAGATTGATTTTGTTTGATTATGCTATCAAATACCATTTTGAGCATCCAACGATTAAGCCTGCTAAAGAATTTTCTTTGAGTGATGCCGAATATCAGGATTTTGTTAAATGGGCCGCTACACAAACTTTTGACTATACCACTCAGGCTGAAAAGGACTTGAACGAACTTGAAGCTTCAGCTAAAAAAGAAAGGTATTATGACGCTGTAGCCGACCAATTGAAGGTTTTACGTACAAAACTTTCACACAACAAAGAAGCTGATATGATGAAGTTTAAGGATGAAATCAAAACAGCTTTGGAGCAAGAAATTGTAGTGCACTACTACTTGCAGAAAGGTACTCGCGAACAATCTTTTGCTAAAGACCCAGAAATACAGGCCGCCCTCAAATTATTTGGCGACATGAACCGTTACAACAATATCTTGAAAGGAAAGAAATAGTATTCTGGCTATAAATATTTCGTAAATTTGTGTGCTTGGGGAGCAATTCTCAAGCACATTTTTGTTTAGATAGAGTGGGAGATTGAATTCATACAGTTTTTGACTTACTCCCAAGTAAAAACATTCGCAAAGCGAAATCTCAAATCATTATGTCTCTGATTGTTAGTATCGATACTTCGACCAAAGTTTGTTCCGTAGCATTACACAAAGAAGGCAAGCTTTTAGGTCTTTCAGAATTATTTACCGAAAAATCTCATTCAGGTATGTTGACTACATTGGTTGAAAATGTAGTTAAACAAGCTGGCTTTGAGCTTTCTCAACTCGATGCCATTGCAGTTGCCAAAGGTCCAGGTTCTTATACGGGCTTGCGTATTGGTGTTTCTACTGCCAAAGGCCTTTCTTTTGCTTTAGATAAGCCTTTACTTTCTGTAAATACCCTCGAAGCAATGGCCACACAACTCAAAGATTTGTATAGTGCAGATACTTTACTTTGTCCTATGATTGACGCTCGTAGAATGGAGGTGTATTGTGGTATTTGGAATACTGAAATGGAAACGATTAGTGAAATTGAGGCCAAAATTATTGACGAAACCGCTTTTATTGAGTTATTAGAAAAACAGCCTATTGTATTTTTTGGAGATGGCGCTACCAAGTGCAAAAGCCAAATTACACATTCTAATGCTCATTTTCCAAGTACAGAGCTATATCCGTCAGCTCGCACTGTAGGTGTGCTAGCTTACAAGGCTTTTCAAGAGCAAGCATTTGAAAATGTGGTGAGTTTTGAGCCTTTCTATTTAAAAGACTTTGTTGGAACAACTCCCAAAAATGCCCAAAATAAGGTCTAACATTTATTAAGCATTAATTTTAAGTTTTATTTTATGGAATTAGACGACCCAATTATCAATAAAGTAGCCAGCAGTGGGTTGGTTACACTCGACCTTGAGGATTATTATCATCAAGGCGAAAGAGTGATTTATGATCTGAAAGACAATTTATTTATGGGAATGATTTTGAAAGAAAAAGATTTCCGTGAATTTCTCAAAAATCATGATTGGTCTATCTATGAAGGTAAAAATGTAGCTATCATTTGCTCAGAAGATGCCATTGTTCCTACTTGGGCTTACATGCTCTTATCACTTAAATTAAGTCCTTATGCAAATACTGTAGTGTACGGTGATTTGAGACAACTCGAAGACAAGCTGTACTATGACGCTATTGCCAAAATTAATCCTTTGGATTATGCAGATGCAAGAGTAGTGGTAAAAGGTTGTTCAAAAGTACCTGTTCCTACATCAGCGTATGTAGAAATTACTCAAAAGCTCATGCCTCACGTCAAAAGCCTCATGTTTGGCGAGCCATGTAGTACCGTGCCTCTTTACAAGAAAAAATAAATCTGATTTGAAAATATGGAAATTTGAAGATTTGAAAATGATTTTATAAGACAACGCAACACTTTATGCGATTGCTACTTGTTTATGGGATTTTTGTACTTGTATTCAACTACAAATACTATTTTTCAAATCTTCAAATCATCACCTCTTCAAATTTTCAAATTAAAATACTGCCTTCTCTCTTTTTCCCAAAAACGGAATCCAGCTTGATTCTAGGTTTCCACCCAAATCACGCAGAAACATAATAAATGAAGGCTTAAATGGCTTGCTTCTGAGTGGCATATTAGCTTCTTCTGGTGTTAAATCTCCTTTTTTCGAATTACATCTTCGACAGGCTGTCGTAAGATTATCCCATGTAGTACGCCCCCCACGCGACTTTGGCATAACGTGGTCCAGAGTAAGGTCATCTTTGGAGCCACAATACTGACATACATTGTGGTCACGACGGAAGATATTTTGACGAGACAAAATAACACCTTTGTAAGGCATATAGATATACTTATGGAGGCGAATAACCGAAGGCATAGGAAAAGCCCGAGAAATACTATGTAATTGCTCGTTTTCGGATTCGGCCACCAAATCGGCCTTATTTAGGTACACTAACAAAAATGCTTTGGGAATAGAACAAACGGCTAATGCTGTGTAATCTTGATTTAATACTAAGACTTTCCGACCCATAACTAATTCAATTTTTAGTGAATAATATGGTCATCAGCCGAAGGTATTTTGTCAGTCACCTCTACTAATGACCTCAACGCTTGAGATGTTGGAATATATGATTGATATGAAACATGCTTGTTTTAGTAAAATTCAATTGCGCAAGGCTAACAGGATTATGTAAACAAAGTGGTAGTGGATATGCAGAAATGGGGCTTTTCTTAAACCATTGAGTTTTCCACATACTTGCAAATTAATGATAAATATCAATAATACAACTCGTATATTCAAAAAAAATTTCTCCATAACTATTTGTTAATGAATATATTATATACGTAATAAAAGAGGCCTGTACCAAAGTTTTTATACTTAGATACAGGCCTCTTTATTGTGCCATCAGATTATATCGAAACTACGTTAACCTTAGAGGGATTCTCCTCTTCAAACGATTAAAGCATTTAGTAATTAACTTTTCGTACGTCTTGCCATATCTTTCAAAACACCATTCATGCAAGAACTTAATTTCATCGATGGCTAAGTTTTTAATTGCCTTTCTTAGCTCTTTTTCAAATAACTTTGCGTCGAAACTTACTTTTTCAAGTATCATTTTGACATAGTCTAAAGCTGTCATAGTTTAAATTAGATTTAATAATCTTGGTTTTTAAGTTACTAGGTTAAACGGTTATTTAAGTTTGAATAGTGTCTTCTTGAGGTAAAAGTCGTAAATTGCTTAACAATTAACACTTCAGACACATAGGCATTTCTTCATCCCAAACTCAAAGTTTTCTTTTTAGTGTGTCATATTCGTCAACGAATAAATCTGGAATTGAAAACATTAAATCATTCAAAACTCATAAAATAGTATCTATTGACGAAAAACGGTGAAATTTACAAATAAATATATCAATATTCCAATATTATTTTGTTTTTTATTCAGCTACTCTCTTTTAGCTCAGGAAAACGCACCCATGCTTATTTTGGGTGAGAAGACCATCCCGATGGATGGATTTTTTACTATAACAACAGTCGTAAAAACAAGTCCTGACCAGCCTTTTCCTGAATGTAAATTTCCCGAGTTTACAGAGTTTACCAAACGTGGGTACTCGAAGTCCATTGCCCGTTCGGTCATCAATGGACAGCCCACAGTAACTTATAATATTACCCAAAACTATCAACCTAAAAAAGATGGTACTTTAAAAATAAAACCGTTTAGAGTGCTTGTTAATGGCGTAGAAATCAAAAACGAAGGAGTTATTGTGATTGTTAATAAAACTACAGCCAGCTCGAATTCTGAAACTGAGAACGAAGAAACATTAGAGTCAGTAGCTGAAGGCAATCAAAAAGACTTAGTAAATGTAAAAGAAAACGCTTTCTTGGCTATAAGTACCAACAAGTTAGCACCTTATGTGGGTGAAAATTTCACTTTAACACTGGCTTTTTATGTAGCCGAAAGCAATACCGCTGATATACAATTTGATAAAAACGATATTCAAATTCCTGAAATTATAAAAAAAATAAAACCTGAAAGTTGCTGGGAAGAAAGTTTTGGGCTTACCGAACCACAAACCTCGATAGTCAAACTAAATGGACGAACCTACACTCAATACAAGTTTTATCAAGCAACTTTTTATCCCCTCAACAGTAAAAAGATAAGCATACCAGTAGTAAATCTCCGACTGCTAAAAGACTTTGACGAAAAAGAATCTAAAAAGCGTAATTATGTAACCTTTTCGAGTAAAGCATTTACAATACAACCCAAAGATTTACCTACTCACCCTCTTAAGCAACTGGTCTCGGTTGGCAACTTTTCTCTAAAAGAAAATATCAGTAATAGTAAAGCACAAACAGGACAATCTATTGACTATCAAATTCAAATTATTGGAGATGGAAATATCTCAGTAATTCGTTTGCCTGAAGTAAAAAATGATAGTACATTCGACTTCTTTCAACCTGATATTAACTCGATTGTGTCGCCACAAGGCAGTAAAATTATTGGTACAAAATCTTTTACTTTTCATATTATTCCCAAACAGGCTGGTAACTTTGCAATGTCAAAGTATTTCAATTGGGTATTTTTCAATCCAACAACAGCTCAATATGATACGCTTAAGCCCAAGGTGGTTATCCATACTACAGGTCGAACCATAAGCACAGTAGATACTCCTAATGCTGAAAATTCGACAATTTATGATGGACTAGAGAATATCTCGACACCCGAAGGAACAAGTAATTTGATTAGACTTCTCAAAAACGAAGCAAATATCATCATTATCATTATGCTTGCAGGATTGATTTACCTGTTTTTACCAGGCAAAAGAACCAGACAATAACATCGACTCATTGGCGGTTTGAAGTACCCCTTGCCAAGAGTCAAATCATTCAAAAAATGAGCAGTACATACGGTAAATTATTTAAAATTAGCACTTTTGGTGAATCGCACGGACAAGCAGTTGGGGTAGTGGTAGATGGGTGTCCCGCAGGAATTCCTTTTGATGCTGAATTTATTCAAAGTGAGTTAGACCGCCGTAAGCCAGGGCAGTCACGTATTACAACGCAACGCCGCGAAGCAGACGAGTTTCAGGTAGTTTCGGGTGTATTTGAAGGAAAAACCACAGGTACACCAATAGCTATGTTGGTTTGGAATGGTGACCAACGTTCGAAAGACTATTCGCATATTGCACAACAATTTAGACCTTCGCATGCTGATTTTACTTATCAAGCAAAATATGGCGTCCGTGATTATCGCGGTGGAGGTCGTAGTTCTGCTCGTGAAACAGTGGCTCGTGTAGCAGCGGGAGCTTTGGCAAAGTTGGTATTAAAAAATATTGGTATCGATATCAAAGCTTACGTTTCGCAAGTAGGTAAGTTAAAATTAGAAAAATCTTATCAGGAGCTCAACTTGGCATTGGCAGAAGATAATGCTGTTCGTTGTCCAGACCCAGCCTTAGCGCAAGAAATGTTCGATTATATTGATGAAACTCGTAAAAAAGGAGATTCAATTGGAGGAATTGTTGACTGCGTGGTAACAGGCACACCTGTGGGCTTAGGCGAACCAGTATTTGATAAACTTCATGCCGAGCTTGGTAAAGCCATGTTAAGTATCAATGCTGTAAAAGGCTTTGAATATGGCAGTGGTTTTGCTGGCGTAGAAATGTACGGCTCTGAGCACAACGACGAGTTTTTTATCGAAGATGAACAAGTAAAAACCAAATCCAATCATTCTGGAGGTATCCAAGGTGGTATTTCAAATGGTGCTGATATTTACTTCAGAACAGCCTTCAAGCCAGTAGCAACCATTATGCAGGACCAAGCGAGCGTTGACCAAGAAGGTAATATCGTTACGGTTTCTGGCAAAGGACGCCACGACCCGTGTGTAGTACCTCGTGCAGTACCTATTGTAGAGGCAATGGCAGCATTAGTTTTGGTAGATTTTTACCTTCGTAACCGTGCCACACAAGGATTGGCGTATGAACAAGAAGAAAAATTAGAGTTTTAATGCAAAAGAATAATTCCCTTTTTTCGGATGAGTATTTTATGCAATTGGCACTTTACCAAGCAGAGATAGCCATGGAAAAAGGGGAAATTCCAGTAGGGGCAGTGGTCGTTTGTCAAAACACCATCATTGCTAAAGCACATAATCAGACCGAATTATTACAGGATGTGACCGCTCATGCTGAAATGTTAGCACTCACGGCAGCAGCCAATACACTCGGAGCAAAATACCTTCGAGATTGTACTTTGTATGTGACACTCGAACCTTGTATTATGTGTGGAGGAGCTTTGTATTGGTCTCAAATAGGAAAAATTGTCATTGGTGCTATGGACGATAAAAGAGGCTGTTCGAAAGTAAGTCCAAAAATTTATCATCCCAAAACACAAATTATCACTGGCGTGTTACAAGAGGTATGTGAGAGTATGCTCAAAAGCTTTTTCAAAAAACTACGGTAGTATATTCTTCTTACCATTGGCTCATTCAGTTCTTAGATTTTCCTTAATAAACAACCCTTAGAGGAACTTATAGCCGCTGAAGGCAGTTTTTTAGATAAAGACTCATAGTCAAAAACAAAGGCGACTTAGTAATAGATTGTAGTACCTATATAAGTTTTTAATTAGGCAATCTATTTCAGAAGTACTTGACAGATATATTTTAAACTCAATTAACTTAATTAACTTAAAAAAATGGCATTCGTATTAGACCCACTACCATACGCTAACGATGCGTTGGAGCCGCATTTTGATGCTTTGACAATGGAAATTCACCATGACCGTCACCACAATGCTTACGTAACAAACTTGAACGCTGCTGTAGCAGGTACAGAATTAGAAGGTAAGTCTTTGGAAGAACTTTTGGCTTCTATCAGCACGCTTTCGCCAGCAGTTCGTAACAACGGCGGTGGTCACTTCAACCACAACTTGTTCTGGAACATTCTTTCTCCAAACGGTGGTGGTGCTCCAGTAGGTGCATTGGCTGAAGCTATCAATGCTAAATTTGGTTCTTTCGATGAGTTCAAAGCTGAATTCAAAAAAGCGGCTATCAGTCGTTTTGGTTCAGGTTGGGCTTGGTTAGTAGCTCAAAAAGATGGTTCTATCGCTATCTCTTCTACGCCAAACCAAGACAACCCATTGATGGACGTAGCTGATGTTAAGGGTTTTCCTGTAATCGGCTTAGACGTTTGGGAACACGCATACTACTTGAAGTTCCAAAACAAACGCCCAGATTATATCGACGCATTCTGGAATGTAATTGACTGGAATATTGCTGAAGCTAGATACCAATCAGCTAAAGCATAGATAATCAAAAACTTAGGCAATACTTTGATTTTTTTTAATAAAAAAAGCTTCAAAGTATTGCCTAATATTGATAAAATACCTAATTTTGCATCACCAAAAAAACGGAGAGTGTAGCTCAGTCGGTTAGAGCATCGGTTTGTGGTACCGAGGGTCGTGGGTTCGAGCCCCATCATTCTCCCCAAAAGGTTATCTTTTCAGATAACCTTTTTTATTTTACCCCAATCAGTACCATTTTTCTATTTCTGCTGGTGCTGTCCATTGGAATTTAGGCTCATAATGCTCCCAAACTATTTTAGAAACGTTTCTTAATAATTGATACCCTTCATTATTTCTCGTCCATGATTCGTCCTTTTGATTTTTAGTGGTAACACAAACTACATAGTCACCAGAAGGAGCATTTACTAAAAACACCTCAGACCTTGACTGATTTACTGCACCTTGTTTAGATGCCACCTGAATCGTTGGAGGAATTTGGCTTAGGGCTTCGCCATCCCAATAAATCCTCACCATATTGCGGTAAATACGCTCGCTAGCAGCAGGGCTTATTACTTCTCCTTTTCTAATTTTTACTAATAATTCAGCCATTTCTCTAGGGGTAGTTTGTCCCCAGCCATAGATTTTTCGATACGCTTCACGACCAGCAGTACGCGAGTTGACCCTAGTATTTTCAAAACCATTAGCAGCTAGCCATTCGTTGATAGCTGTGCCAGTAGCCATAGCCTGACACCAAAGACTGGCGGTGTTGTCAGAAGTAGTAATCATCAGCATAGCAACTTTACTCAAAGCGATTTTTTCACCATCCTTAAACGATCCTAAAATATCTTCTCCCGCATACAAAAGGGAGTCTTTGTAAGTAAGAATCGCATGATAATCCAATTCGCCCTTTTCGATTTTGTTGAACAAACCAATGGTTATAGGTACTTTAATCATACTTGCTGTTGGAAAAACGGTATCTGCTTGAATAGCAACGCCCGTATTTTTTTTCAGATGTTTCACATAAATGCCTGCTACACCCTGAAAGTCTTTTACGAGAACTTGAAGCTTTTTCTCCAGTGCTTTATCCGTTTTGAAAGAATTCGTGGGAGCTTGGGCAAAGAGTTGAGAAGAAAATAAAATGAACAGAATCTTGAGGTAAAATGTTTTTCTCATAGTTTTTGATGAAATTGGTGAAAGTTTACAAAAGGCAAACGCCTTTCAACCAATTTACTATTTATCGAGCAATTACAATCTCTCTTGTACCTATAAAATGCAACAATTCATTTTTATTTTCTTAGCTTTTCTTTGTGGGGCTGTATTTCCTACGCAGGCTGCATTTAATGGTAAAATGGCCGCAATTGTAGGTCATCCGATTTTGGCGGCTATCCTCTCATTTATCACAGGACTCATTGCTTTGGTTGTCTATGCAGTTGTCACCCAGATCCCTATGCAACAATTTACGGCATTCCGTACAGCACCTTGGTATGTTTGGTTAGCGGGTATCTTAGGGGCTTTTTATGTAAGCACGATTGTGGTATTAATGCCTCGATTAGGAGTAGCCCTAACTTTTGGTTTGGTGATAGCTGGGCAAATGACCATTTCGATACTAATGGACCATTTGGGTTTATTTAATCTCCCTGTACGTGAAATATCGGCAGGACGCCTCTTGGGGGCACTTTTATTATTAGCAGGTGTTGTACTTATTCGTAAATTCTGATGACAAAGATGAAATTTTGTCCACAATGTGGAAAAGAACTCGTGTATAAAATCAAAGATGGCAGAGATAGACATTTTTGTCCCGACGAAAGTGAATGTGGATATGTCCACTGGAACAATCCTATTCCTGTAGTAGCTGCCATAGTAGAACATGAAGGAGAAATTATTTTGGCACGCAATGCCGCTTGGCCAGCCACATGGTATGCCCTCATTACAGGGTTTTTAGAGTCTGGAGAGACGCCAGAAGAGGGAATTATTCGTGAAGTAAAAGAAGAACTAAATCTTGACGGCGAAATCGTAGAATTGGTAGGCCTATATGAATTTCATCGAATGAACCAGTTGATTATTGCCTATCACATCAAAGCTACGGGCAATATCGAACTTTCGGAAGAATTGGTGGATTACAAACGTCTAAAACCTGAAGAAATCAAGCCTTGGCCAGCAGGTACTGGACAAGCTGTACAAGATTGGCAAGCTAAAAGAGGTATTTTCAACGAAATGTTTGATTTTACAAAAAGCTCATCAGCTACAGATGAATAAACTCAACTGCTAAGTAGAATCGCTAGCCAAAGACGAGACATATTGTTAACTTTAATACTAATCTCTTCAAAAAATAAAGCTTAAACAGCTTCAATTATATGTATTCTCCTCGCACAACTATGAAAAAGATCTCTCTTTGCTTTCTTGGGGTTGCACTAATGCTTCTATGTCAACATAGCTTTAGCCAAAAGTTTTTTGATCCTTCGGTCAAAAAAGTATTATTTCTCGGAAATAGTATTACCTATTCGGGTGAATATATACAGCTATTCGAAACGATTTATCGTTTACAAAATCCAGAAAGTAAGGTAGAGTTTTATAATTGTGGACTTCCGAGCGAGACAGTTTCGGGGCTTTCTGAAGAAGGGCACGCCAATGGTCGATTCCCTCGCCCAGTATTATTTGAGCGTCTTGATAGGGTTTTGAAAATGATTCATCCAGATGTTGTTATTGCTACTTATGGCATCAACGATGGTATTTATCAGCCTTTTTCAGAAGAACGTTTTTTGAAGTTTCAGGAAGGTATCCAAAAACTTCATCAGCAAGTAGAAGCCATGGGGGCAAAAATTATCCATGTGACACCTTCGGTTTATGAAGAAAAGAAAAACGACGCGACATTCAACTACGCTGAGGTCATGGATCGCTATGCACAATGGCTTATTGCTCAAAAAAAATGGGAGGTTATTGACACCCATTTTCCTATGAAAAAGGCTTTGGAAGAAGCGAAAAAGAAAAACCCAGATGCTACACTCGCCTCCGATGGTGTGCATCCCAACTCACAAGGACACTGGGTAATCTGTAGAAATATTTTGACCTATTTTGGCTTGAAAAAAGCCAAAAATGCAGAGGTTTGGACAGAATTATATCCTAATCGCTCGGTAAGTAATCTGTTATTACTTTTCCAAAAAATCCAAGCAAGACATAATATCCTCAAAAACGCTTGGCTTCGAGCTACCCAGCACACACGCCCAGAAATGCCTGAGGGTTTACCAATGGATGAAGCACTCACAAAAGCAAAAGCCCTTCAAATTGAAATAGATAGTCTTTTGAAATAAACAAAAACCCTTTTCACCGACAAGCTTTTCCTATTCACCGAGAAAGTGAATTTAACTACCTGTTTTTTTTGTAGATTTGATTGGTTTACGCTCAAATTTTCATGCTCAACAACTTCATATATAAGCGGGTAATAGGAGGGATGGCACTATTAGCTGCCCTTCTGGTCAATTTACCGATTATTATTCTCAACTTAGAACATTTACACAATTGGCAAATTGCCTTAATTGATGTAACAGTACAGGTATTTTGTTGCTTTGTGCTTGGGATAAGCGTGGTAGGTGTTTTGATGGAGAAAACGCCCTATATCTGGATAAATCGCTTCAAAATGCTTGTGATTTTTGGTTTATTGATAGGTTATTGCTTTATGTTGGCAGGACTCAACAGTCTATTTCTTCCTGTGCGAATGGGCATGATTTCATCGATTATCATGCGTGGAGCGGTAGTGATAGTCATGATGTACCTATGGAGCAAAAATCTTATTGAGGCTGAAAGAAAAAATGCACTTTTACTCGAAAACCAGCAATTGAAACATGACAACGTGCTTTTTCAATTAAATGCGCTCAAAAATCAACTCAATCCTCATTTTTTATTCAATTCACTCAATACCCTCAGTTGGTTAATTAACCAAGATACCGCCAAAAGTCAGGAATATTTACAAAAACTTTCGCAGGTATTGCGCTATTCGTTGAGTATGCAGGAACAACAGTTAGTGAGTTTAAAAGATGAATTGATATTGGTAGAAAACTATGTTTTTTTGTTACAAATGCGTTTTGGTAATAATTTACACATTAATATTAGTCCAATAGAGCCCACACCTTATCAGATTTTACCTCTTTCGATTCAGTTATTGATAGAAAATGCTATCAAACACAATGTGGTGTCATCGAGTAAGCCATTGCAAGTTGATATTTCATTTGAAGAAGAACATATCCTTGTTTCGAATAAAATTTCACCCAAACTTCATGCTGAAGGTACAGGCATTGGGTTAGCAAATTTAGACAATCGATATAAACTTATGACAGGCAAAAGTATTTCGATTCAAAAAGGTACATTATTTACCGTTAGATTACCCTTGATTAAGCAATCATAAAAATGAATCATCCACTAAAAATAGTCATTGTAGAAGACGAGCCCGCAGCCGCAAGCCAATTGCAATTTTTGTTGGGACAGATAGATACTCCTGTAGAAATTATTCACATCATTGAAGGCGTTGAAGAAGGTTTGGCTTGGTTTCAACAAAATACAATGCCCGATTTGATTTTATCGGATATACAGTTATCAGATGGCGTTTCTTTTGAGATATATGAACAAATTTCTTTAGAAACACCCATTATTTTTACCACTGCTTTTGACGAATATGCTATTCGTGCTTTCAAACTTAATAGTATTGATTATCTATTAAAACCTATCGATCAAGAAGCGCTTACGGCTGCGATTCAAAAGTTTAAGAACCAACAACTTTATCATTATTCACAATTACAATCGCTTCTTGCACAACAGGCATTTATGGCAAAGAATTATCGACAAAGTTTTTTAGTCAAATTTAGAGACAAGCTTATTCCTATTAAAACTGAAGATTTTGCTTTTTTTTATATTGATCAAGGTATTGTTTATGGACAATTATTAGATGGGAAAAAATACAGCTTAGAGTTCAAATTAGAAGATTTAGAGCAACAGCTCGACCCAGCCTATTTTGTGAGAGCCAATAGGCAGTTTATACTCAGCAGAGAATGTGTTGTCACCATCGAGAGTTATCCACATAGTCGAGTGAATATCCAAACTCAGCCCAAAGCACCTTCAGACATCATTATTAGCAAAGAAAAAGTGACATGGTTTAAGAAATGGTTGGCGAATGAAATAACAGCAATAAAGGCGTAAGGAGAACATTTCCCTACGCCTTTATTGCTGTTATTATAAGCATTCTCATGAGTTTTTTGTAGATTAGAAAGAGATTTGAGACATAAAAGCTCAAAAACAATGTAAATACACACCCTAGTACCTTTTCTCTAATATCCAAACCTAAAAGTAAATCAAGCCCTACAAGCATGTTACATCATTTTCCTTTTTATTTATCCTTAATTTTACTCATTATCATTCTGATTATTGTCGCCGACCGAATCAGAGTGGCGTATCCTATTTTATTGGTATTAGGCGGACTTGGTTTAAGTTTTATTCCAAGTGTTCCTGACATCGAAATTGACCCTGAATTAATCTTTATCATCTTTTTGCCACCGCTATTATCCGAAGCAGCATGGTCTATTTCGTGGAAAGAACTTTGGAAATGGAGGCGGATTATTACCAGTTTTGCCTTTCTAATTGTATTTCTCACAGCCTTTGTCGTGGCGCTTGTTGCCAATAGCTATATCCCAGGTTTTTCTTTGGCATTGGGTTTCTTGTTAGGAGGTATTGTGTCGCCACCCGACGCTGTAAGTGCAGGCGCTATTATGAAGTTTGTACACGTTCCAAGTCGTTATCAATCAATTATTGAGGGTGAAAGTTTATTAAACGACGCCTCAAGTTTGATTGTATTCCGTTTCGCTTTAATTGCTGTAGGCACAGGGCAGTTTATTTGGCATGACGCTATTTTGAGTTTTGGCTGGATGGTATTTGGAGGTATTGGAATTGGTTTGGCAGTAGCTTATGGCTTTTTTAAAGCACACCGTTTATTACCAACCGATGTCAATATGGATATTGTATTGACGCTTGTGGCTCCTTATATGATGTATATCGCGGCTGAAACGGTACATAGTTCAGGAGTTATGGCTGTGGTAAGTGGAGGCTTATTTTTGGCACAGCGAAAGCACCTTTTCTTAAATAGTAGCGGGCGTATCAAAGGTTTTTCGGTATGGGAAAGTCTTTGTTTTGTACTTAATGGTTTAGTATTTATGATTATTGGTCTTGCACTTCCCACCATTACAAAGGGACTAGGAAACGTAAGTGTAAATGAAGCGATAGGTTATGGCGTATTAATTACCGTGGTGTTGATGGTAAGTAGAATTTTATCGGCGTATGGTGCAGTAGTCACTACGCTCATAGCTCGAAATTTTATTACCGTAGCCGAAAAAAGAAATCCTGGGTATAAAGCGCCATTAGTCATTGGTTGGGCAGGGATGCGGGGTGTGGTATCTTTGGCGGCAGCACTTTCGATTCCTGAAACGCTGGAAAATGGGGCACCTTTTCCACAACGCAATTTGATTTTGTTTATCACTTTTATCGTGATTTTGCTAACGTTATTGCTTCAAGGATTGACTTTACCTATTTTGATAAAGAAAATCAATCTTTTGCGAGACAACGAGGTTTTGCCTGGCGAATCTCATTATCAGGATATGTATCGTAGATTAACCAACCAAAGTCTTGATTATTTACATGCTAATTATGAAGAGCAAATTACAAGACAACCTATTCTGAAAAAGATTGTGGAAAAATGGGAAGAAGAAGGCAAAGAATTTGATAATATTCGCCTCGACCAAGAATGTAAACTGGTATATGTAGATATGATCAATCACCAGCGAGAGTGGCTTCGAGAGTGGAACAAAGACCATGAAGTAGACGAAGGTATCGTTCGTCGTCATTTATATCGTTTGGACTTAGAAGAAGAGAAATTGAAGTATAGATAATAATTTTAGTTGAGCGTTTTGTTTTTATTCTATTAAAAACAAAACGCTCAACTATCGCCTACTCAATTATTCTTTCAACCATCCAGCTTATTGCCATTACAATCATTATCACTGCCCCAATTTGACGAAAAATGGTATAGTATCGAGTTTGAGAAAGTAAGAGTAATAGAGGAAATATTACTAAAATAATACATAACTGCATCAGTTCGATTCCTATATTAAAGCCCAAAATACTTAATACCATTTGTTTGACTGAAAGCTCCAAATTAGTCAAAGTTTCGGCAAAAGCCATCCCATGAATTAGCCCAAAACTTCCTGCAATTAAGATTTCTCTTTTAGGGTAAAGAGGTCTGAACGCATGTATTGCAGAAATCAAAATCGTAATAGCAATACAGACTTCAATAGGTTTTACGGGTAAATTTAACCATTGCGAAGCACCCAATAGCAGGGTTAATGAATGCCCAATGGTAAAGGCTGTGACTATTTTAAGTAATGTCAATGTGCTTGGTTTGAACCCTTTATAAGCGCCCCATTTTTTATCTTCAACCATAAGCATCGCTGGCAATAACAAGGTCAAAATAAACAAAATATGATCTGTGCCCTCTGCAATATGGTCAATACCCAGCACTATCATATTCTTGAAGCCTTGCCAAGTACTACCTTGTTGTAAGCTTACTTGAAAAACAGGTATCTTACCACTTGGAACGTCCAGAGCTATTATGCCAATTTGTTGTAAAGTTGAATCTTCCGAAACCAAACCTTGTTGCCAATCTTCTTTAATATTTACTAAAATCTGGTGACTCGCTACTTGATGCAAAATCACATCATAGTCAAAGTAGAAATTTCGTAAATCATAATGCTCAGGAGGCACCATCGAAAACATCACAATCAACTCTCTATAATCGCCCGTTGCTCGATTGGCTTTCTCCTCAGTTACCCACATTTTCCCTAAGGTTACAGTCCAAGCTTTTCCATCAAAGCTTCTTGGACGAATATGTGCCATTAAATAATGACGAAGTGTATCACCAAGGCGTTCTACCAAGTGCTCCGAATGGTCGTCAACTCCCATACCAATAGCTGATTGGAGCTCGCCTAAGGGTAATTGTATTTCTCCAGAAATACTTTTTTCATGCACCTTGAGTACCACCATCGAGCTTGGCATAGGATGCCCCAAAAGCTGGATGCTCGTAAGAAATGCTATGAAAAGGTATATATATTTAAGATTAACGGACGACATAAGTAAAAGTGGCGAGTTTAGGAATATTAAGTTTAAGTTAGTGGGCAAAATAAAATTTAAGATTATGCTTGGGGCTTTCAGGTAACGGCTTTCGGCGGTGGATTTTGGAAAAAGCATGGCTGTGGGTAATAAAAAACATTTTAACACTCTGTGCCTTGTGCCTGTTGCCTAGTGCCTAAACACATAACTTAAATCTTATTCTGCACGATTACTTAAGTATTAATGCAATTTTACATTCAGCACTAATACTTAGTTGCTACCATAATCAGCTTTTCTATCTCTCCAAACTGAGTGAGGGTGATTCGCAGTTTTGACGATTATACCGCCTTGCATCGAAAACTCAATCCATACATTCGGGCCATCAATTAATACATAATCACCTTTGGTGGTCAAGTCTGTTGTACCATAATACGAAATATAGGTATCAGCAATATCCGCTTTGTATTTAGCATAAATGGCAGCTGAGGCTTTATCATCCAAATCATCTGTATATGTTTTGATAGCAGCCAACACCAAGTCCTGTTGTGCCGAAGTCAAGTTTCCAGCTTTTACGCCTGTTTTGGTCGTTGGAAATTTATCATCCTGAGCTGGTCCTAAAATCAAATCATTTTGTGCTGCAGAACGTTTTGCTGTGGTCAATTCAGTCGAACTTAATCCTTTTAACATATTTGATAAAGTTGTTAATTCTTGTTGAATAGGATTGTAAGTCACGGTTTTCCAAGTATAGGTAGGAAATGGCTCAGTAGAACGGAAAGAAGGTGTACCTCCTGTCATTTTTCCACCATTGTAAGTATAAATGATCGTACCGTGGTGCCCACCTATCTGCAAGCACCAAAGTCCTGTAGTACTAGGTGTGCCTATAAAGGCAACATAATAATTGCCCGAACCATAGTCAGAGCCTCCTCCAATAGAATTTAAGTAATCGTCTGCCGCCAAAATACCTAAATACTCCGCATTGCCTTCACTAGTTACAGAACTGGTTGCCACTTTAAGAAGGTTGTAAAAAGCTGTCCATTGAGCAGTACTAAATGTACCCGACTGTAATCCTGAACGACCACGATACAACCCTTCAGGTAGATTTGACCATTTTTGGGCATGAGCTTTGTTGTAGGTATCTTGTAATGAGGTGATTTGAGTAGAAGAAAGTGTAGCCTTGAATGCCTCTGCCATAGCTACAATATTAGTAATATCGGTATCTACAGACCATACTGTCCCTGTACCGTTTGATCCTGAAGATGAACCTGAGCTAGTAGTATTAACTGTTAAGGAAAAAGTACAGGATTGACCCGCCACTGTAATAGCAAAACTCGCGGTGCCACTTGTAGCTGGTGTTCCTGTAATGGCAAAAGTCACAGAACCTGCACCCGAAGCTAATGTTCCTGCTGTGAGGGTAGCAGTCAAACCCGTTACTCCCGTCGATGCAACAGCCGTACCAGTAGCATAAGCTCCTCCATTACCGCCAGTATATGGTACGGTGGCAGTTCCTGTAAAAGCTGTTCCTGCTACAGGCGTTGCCGAAAATGTTGTAGACGAGCAGTTTAAAGTAGAGATAGAAGCTGTAGCTGAAGACGAAACTACGGATTCGTCTTGTTTGCAGCTTATGGCTATCAATGTGGTAAATAAAATTGCACTGGCAATCGTGATTTTGAATTTCATATCCTTGATGGGTTTTGATTGATTACAATACTTGTGACTTGCGGATATGAGGATTCGTTATTGAAAAATAAGTGATTAAATGTGAAAAGGAAAATTCTGTAGGTGAATCGCCCAAAAGAAGATTTTGTACGACAAACTATCTATTTTAATAGACCATTATAAAAGTAAAAGTCCATTGCATCAAAATTGATACAATGGACTTTCTATAATCAAATTGAGTTATCAATAACTCGCTATTACTTATGCAACACCTACTTGTTTCAAATAAGTTACATGAGATCTCAATGCACTCAAAACACTTGGATACTCAAGGTATTCTATACCAAATTGTTGACAAGTTTCTCTTACCAATTCATTGATTTTGGGATAGTGAATATGGCTAATTTTAGGAAAAAGGTGGTGTTCTACCTGAAAATTAAGACCTCCAGTAAACCATGAAACAATTTTGCTACGAGTAGCAAAGTTAGCTGTAGTTTGAATTTGGTGAATCGCCCATTCTACATTAATCTTAGACGTTTCTTCATCTGGCATAGGAAAGCTTGTATGCTCTACAACGTGTGCCAACTGGAATACTACCGCACTAACAAATCCACAAACAAAGGCAATAACAAAATAGCCAATCATTGCATCTACAATTCCCAAACGGTAAATAGGTAATACTACAAAAACTGCCACATAGGCGATTTTTGTAATCCAGAAAATAAGATGTTCTTTGGTATCCATCTTTCTGAATTTTGTTTCGCCTACTTTTCCTGTAAAATATTTTTGAAAATCTTGCCAATAAATCCAAAGCAAATACGTCCAACCATACAAAAACACCCAATAAATATATTGGAAACGGTGAAACCAATATTTTTCCTGAGTTGAGCTTACACGAATCCAAGGCTTAATATCAATATCATCATCCATACCATCAATATTAGTAAATGAATGATGATTGAAATTGTGTTTAAATTTCCACAGATACACACTTCCGCCAATCATATTCAGCGAATACCCCATCAATTCATTTACCCATTTGCGCTCCGAAAAGCTTCCATGAGCACCATCGTGCATGATGTTAAATCCAATCGCAGCCATATTAAACCCTAATAAAGCCGAAAGCAAAATAGACAACCAAGCAGTTGGCGTAAAAAACACCAAAATCAAATACAACGCAACTGCACTCGCAAGTAGGGTTGTTGATTTGAAATACAACTTGTAATTACCTGTTGGCTTAATCTGGTTTGTTTGAAAATAATCGTTTACTTTTTTGCGTAACGCATTAAAAAACACACTGTTTTTGTTGTTGAAACTTACTTTTTCCATTGAGATGGTTTTCTTGTATAATCGATTCTAAATCCCTCATAAGGGGTATTATCTTCAAAGATTATAGGGTTAGTGTTGAATATTAACTAGTTGTTGATTTTTTTTGTTCAAAAAATTTGTACTAAATATGTGGTACTACAAATGTATTAATTTTCAGTCTTTTTTTTACCTGCTAATTGCCCACATGCTGCATCAATATCTTTTCCTCTCGAGCGACGCACATTTACAACCATTCCTTTTTCTTCTAAAAACTTCGCAAATTTTTCTAAAGTCAATGGATCGGTATTGGTATAGTTTGCTTCTGCGATAGGGTTATATTCAATAATATTGATTTTACATGGAAATTGCTTAGCAAATTGCCAAAGCTCTCTAGCATCTTCCAAGGTATCGTTGAAGCGATAAAACACAATATATTCGAGTGTAATTCTACTTCCTGTTTTCTTATAAAAATACTGCAATGCTTCTTTGAGTGCTTCTAAAGTATTACTCTCATTGATAGGCATGATTTGATTTCTCTTCGCATCATTAGCAGCATGTAAAGACAAAGCCAAGTTGAATTTTACTTCATCATCGCCGAGTTTTTTAATCATTTTAGCAATACCTGCTGTAGACACAGTTATACGCTTTGGCGACATACCCAAGCCTTCTGGCGAAGTAATATGTTCGATTGACTGCAATACATTGGTATAATTCAACAAAGGCTCACCCATACCCATGTACACGATATTGGTCAATGGGGTTTGATAATGCCCTTCTGCTTGGTCACGGATACGCACCACTTGGTCATAAATTTCGGCAGGGTCAAGGTTTCGCTTACGATCCATATAGCCCGTAGCACAAAACTTACAAGTTAAAGAACAACCAACCTGTGAAGACACACAAGCTGTCATACGGTCATCTGCTGGAATAAGTACGCCTTCTACCAGATTTTGGTCAAATAACTGAAACGAAGATTTAATCGTTTTGTCAGATGACACTTGTTTTTCAGCTACTGTAACCGCACGAATTTCAAAGTTTTCGTCCAATGTCTCTCTCATCTTTTTAGAGAGGTTTGTCATTTCATCAAAACTTTGTACAGATTTTTTCCAAAGCCACTCATATATTTGCTTGGCTCTAAATCCTTGCTCACCTTTTTCTACCAAAAACTCTTTAATTTGGCTAAGGCTCAGTTTTCTAATATCTTTTTTGTTAGCTACTACAACTTCCATAATAAACTTTATACTTAAATCGATATGAGTAAATATTAGCGCTATCATTTTGTGCCCACTTTCGACGGCACTCCACATTTCTAATTCAATGCGCTACTCATGTCTTTTGTGGCTACAACTACCCTAGGATAGTCTAGTTTTAATAAACAAGTGATTGATTTTGCAAAGGTACGACTAATTTTTATGGGATTGATATTCAGAGAGGTAGTTAAATATAATGATTTATCGCATTTTATGGATTCATTGTATTTTTTTAAAAACTTATAAACAATTGCTATACAGTTTTTTACAATTTAATAACATTCTATTAGTTTGTTGTGGGAAAACAATCTTAGGATTTATGTGGCTCACTAAACCTCTTGATTTGTGTAGGGACTTTATCCACAGCTTTTTCTATAATTGAAGGAGCAAATGGTTTTACAATGGGTAATAAATAGTAAGGACCTTTCTCATTTTTGGGAGGAATCTGCATACCTATTGCTGAGCCAAGCCATAGGATAATACTAATACCAAAAGCCCAAGTCATGCCACCAACCAACGCACCTACCAAGGAATCAAACTGCCCCAATACCGTTGCTTTGATAGATTTGCGAAGTACCCAACCTAATTTGTTGATAAGATACACAATCGGAAAGAAGACCGCTCCAAAACCAACATAGGGCAAAACTCTATCTGTTACCTTGCTAGTCATATAGGGCGATAACCAGTCCGAAGCTACACCTAGCGTTTTGAAGCCAATAATGACAGAAATAATAAAAGCCAAAATAGAAATTACTTCAATAATAATACCTCGTTGGTAGCCAATAAAAGCTCCCCAAAGGATTGGAAGAAGTATAAAAATATCAATGACTTTCACGAAATAAAAGGTTGAAAAACTGTTGATTTTGAGTAAATGTATCAAAATCAACAGTCGAAAATTTAAGAAAAACTATCCTAAAAGCGCTTTTACTGTAGCAGAAATAACTTTTCCATCTGCCAAACCTGCCAATTCTTTGGTAGCAACGCCCATTACTTTACCCATGTCTGAAGGTGCAGAAGCACCTACACGAGCAATAATCTCAGACAATTTTGCTTTTAATTCTTCTTCTGTTAATTGTTTTGGCAAAAATTCTTCAATTACAGTCAACTCTGCTTGTTCTTTTTCAGCCAAATCGTTGCGACCTTGCGCCACGAATACTTCCATTGAATCTTTACGTTGTTTGGCTGCTTTTGTCAAAATTTTCATTTCAGCATCTGTAGTCAATTCGCCTGTACTGTTGCCTGATGTTTCTTCTAATAAAATCAAAGATTTGATGGCACGAAGCGCTCTCAAACGATCTTGATCTTTGGCACGCATGGCATCTTTGATACCACTTTCGATATTTGTTTTTAGTGACATGGTTCTATTTGATAAATAATTGTTTTAAAATTAAGGGGTATTAGCTGTAAGCATTAGGCTATAGGCTAACTAATGGTTTAGTATTAATGCAAAATAAAATTGCCTTAATACGCATTAAGCTGTAAGTCGTAGGTATTAGCCAAAGGCATATCATCAACTCTCTCTTATTGACCCGAAAACCGATAGCTGAAACCCAATACCCAAAATACTGTTTCTTACTTTTGAACAAAAATCATCCGCAAAACATTTCCATAACAGGAGCTATGCTATAACTTCACAGAAATTTTGTACAGTTTTTACAAAAATACAAAACTATTCAATCATTCACCATTACTCTCGACATTCAAGCACTTTTGTCGAGCATTGCTTTTGAATACTATGACTAAACTTAGTGTAAATATCAACAAGATAGCTACCATTCGCAACTCCAGAGGTGGCAACAATCCTAATGTAGTTAAAGTAGCTATGGACTGCGAACGATTTGGTGCAGAAGGCATTACCGTACACCCTCGTCCCGACGAGCGCCATATTCGTTATCAGGATGTGTATGATTTAAAAGAAATCATCACAACAGAATTCAATATCGAAGGTAACCCTACCGAAGGTAAGTTTGTAGAGTTAGTGTTGGCAACCAAACCTACTCAAGTAACGCTCGTACCTGATGCACTTGGTGCTATTACTTCCAATGCAGGCTGGGATACAATTACGCACAAAAGTCGCTTACAAGATTTAATTGCGATGTTTAAAGAAGCTGGAATTCGTACATCAATTTTTGTGGATGCTGACGAGCGCATGGTTGAAGGAGCTAAAGAGACGGGCACTGACCGTATTGAGCTTTATACTGAGCCTTATGCTGAGCATTATATACAAAACCGTGAAGCAGCTATTAAAGATTTTGTAAGTGCTGCCCAAGTTGCCAATCAACTAGGTTTGGGTATCAATGCTGGACATGATTTGAGTTTGGAAAATCTTCGTTACTTCCAACAAAATATTCCTAACCTGTTAGAGGTATCTATTGGTCACGCTTTAGTGTGCGATGCACTCTATTATGGACTCGAAAATACGGTGCAATTGTATCTAAGAGAGACAAAGGCAATAGATTAAAGAAAAGGTGTCGAGGCTTTACTTGACACCTTTTCCATTTAACATCAATTTTCAGCAACTATAAAATAAATTAATAATTCAACCATTGACTTTTGTCAATATATGTTGCGACAAATAAATTTGTATTTACTAAATAACTAATCACAAAATTGTTGAACCAACTTGCTTAGTGGCGGCTGAGTAAAGGGTTAATTAAAATTGATACAACTTCTGACAAACTAAACAAACTTATTGTACAAAGTGGCGGCTTTGGATAATTGTGTTCTGTCTTGTCAGAAGTTTTTTTATATCTCCTTATCGCCAAGCATTTCTTGTCCTTGTACGACTACTTTAATGCCAACCACATTTCCATCTTTTCTGATAAAAAATACAGCAGCGCCATAATTAGCTTCTTCAAATTCGTCATCTTGTTTTTTACTCAATTTGGTTTCAGGATAATCCCCTGCCAAAGCCACCAATGAGCCATTTTTATAATAAATCTTAATTTTAGGAATCTGGTCGTTGGCTTGCATTTTATAACTCCCAAAATAGTCTTTGAAACTCAATGAATCAGCTTGTACTGAAATAGTCTGAGAAATCGTCATGTCAGACAACTGAGCTGTAGGCTGTCCTACCGAAAGCAGTGAAGCGATAAGTAAATGATGCATGGTTAAAATGTTTGAGTTGATTAAGAAATTTGGGAAAGAAATCCTATACTATCAATTCATTTTCAAAGATTTAACAAGAACATAAATTATACTTTTTTCAACAGAATGATTCTTGGTATAAGAAGCAAGAATCATTTATCCACAAAAATTATACTCTTTGTTAAGCTCTTCTATACATAAATATCTAAAGAAGATTTTTCACCAACAAGATACCAAATTCTCTACAAAACTAAATTTATTATTAAAAAAATTACATAAAATTATTATGCAAGCATACCTATTTACTTTAACTTAGCATTGTTATTCTTCTCTGGTATTCAAATCATCAAAAACTAGCTTTAACTATGAACGAAGCTTATATCTATGATGCCGTTCGCACACCTCGTGGTAGAGGTAAGTCTGATGGCTCACTTCACGATATTCAACCTGTACAATTAGCGCAACAAGTATTAGAACAACTCCGCGACCGCAACCAACTTGATACTTCCTTGGTCGATGATGTGATTATGGGCTGTGTAACGCCTATTGGCGAACAAGGTGCTGATATAGCTCGGACAGCTGTTTTGGCTGCGGGTTATCCACAATCAGTCGCAGGGGTACAAATCAACCGTTTTTGTTCGTCAGGTTTGGAAGCTGTCAATATGGCTGCGGCTTATATCATGTCTGGTCAGCAAGAATTGATGATTGCAGGAGGTATCGAGTCAATGTCACGTGTGGCGATGGGTGCCGATGGTGGTGCAATGATGATGAATCCACAACTTATTGCAACCCACAAATTTGTTCCTCAAGGTATCTCAGCAGATTTGATTGCCACCAAATATGGTTACTCACGTCAAGCTGTTGACCAATTTGCGGTTATATCACAACAACGTGCAGCAATAGCTCATGCAGATGGACGCTTCAACCATTCAATGTTTGGGGTAAAAGATGAAATAGGAATTGAGGTGCTCAACTATGATGAAGGTATGCGACCAGATACCACAGTAGATGGTTTGGCAAAACTTCGCCCTTCTTTTGAAATGATGGGACAAATGGGACTCGACCAGTTGGCGCTGATGAAATATCCAGAACTTAATGAAATCAATCACGTACATCACGCAGGAAATTCCTCACAAATTGTAGATGGTTCAGCTGGAATATTGATAGGAAATAAAGCTATTGGCGAAAAATTGGGGTTGAAACCAAGAGCTAAAATTTCTGCCTTTGGGGTTTGTGGTTCTGAGCCTACAATCATGTTAACAGGTCCAATTCCTGCTACACAGAAAGTGCTCAAACGCAACGGGATGAACATTCAGGATATAGACTTATTTGAGATAAATGAGGCATTTGCAGCTATTCCCATGCTATTTATGGACGTTTTGGGAGTTGATCACAGCAAAGTTAACGTAAACGGAGGGGCTATTGCTTTGGGGCATCCACTTGGTGCTACAGGGGCAATCATTTTGATGACATTACTTGATGAATTGGAGCGTACGGGCAAAGGAACTGGACTTGCCAGCTTATGTATTGGAGGAGGTATGGGAATCGCCACCGTTATTGAGCGTATTTAGAGTTTGCTCTACAATACTTAAATGATGATTCAATTTCTATTTAATGACGACACAAATGATTACTATCAATATCCAAAACAATATCGCTGTCCTAGGCATTAATATTGCCAATCAGCCTATGAATGTGCTCAACAATGAATCTATTCCTGCATTGTCCGAAGCACTTGAAAAAGTGTATACCAATTCTGATGTTAAAGGAATTATTCTGACCTCTGAACGACCTGAGTTTATTGCAGGGGCAGATTTGAAAATGATTCTTCAAAATAATGGACGAGCACCAGAAGAACTTTTTAAACTTTCTATGAGTCTGAATACCATTTTCCGAAAAATGGAAACTAATGGAAAGCCTATAGTAGCGGCTATGAATGGTACGGCCTTGGGTGGAGGATACGAGGTTTGTCTTGCTTGCCATCATCGGGTTGCACTCAATAATCCAAAATCCATTATTGGATTGCCAGAAGTAACTATTGGCTTGTTGCCAGGTGGAGGCGGTACACAACGTTTACCCCGTATGATTGGAATGGAGGCGGCCGCGCCGCTATTGCTCGAAGGGAAAAGAGTTTCGCCTAAAGATGCTTTGGCTCTGGGAATGGTTGACCAATTAGCTGACTCACCCGAAGAAATGTTACAAAAAGCCGTAGAATGGATAGAAACTCATCCTATTGCTGTACAGCCTTGGGACGAAGTGGATAGAAAAACGGGTAAAATTAAAGCACGAGAAAACTTCAAAGTACCAGGAGGAAATGTCTTAACGCCTAAAGGTGTTCAGTTGATGATGGGCGGTACTGCCATGACTCTTGCCAAAAACCAAGGGAATTATCCTGCACCTATCGAAATTATGTCATGTGTGTACGAGGGTTTACTCGTCAATATTGACCGAGGCATTGTCATCGAAGCTCGTCATTTCGTAAAAGTAGCCAACTCGACAGTTGCTAAAAATCTTATCAGAACGACCTTTTTTGGACTCAACGAAGTCAATAAAGGAGCAGGAAGACCCAAAAATGTCCCACCAACGCAAATCAACAGTATCGGAATTTTAGGTGCTGGCATGATGGGCGCTGGTATTGCTTATGTATCGGCGTTGGCAGGTTTGAAAGTGGTATTAAAAGATACTTCACTTGAAAATGCGGAAAAGGGCAAGGATTACTCTCGTAAACTACTACAAAAAGGTATTGAGCGTGGTAAAATGACTGCCGAAAAAGCAGAGCAAATTTTAACGCTTATTCACACTACAGATACCTATGAATTACTTCAAGGTGTAGATTTGATTATTGAGGCGGTGTTTGAAAATCCCAACCTTAAGGCTAGTGTTACACAAGAGGCAGAAAAATTCTTACGAGAAGATGGCGTATTTGCTTCAAATACTTCCACTCTTCCTATTACAGAACTGGCAAAAGCTACCCAAAAGCAAGAGAACTTTATAGGTATTCACTTCTTTTCACCTGTAGATAAAATGCAATTGGTGGAGATTATCGTTGGTAAACAAACCAGTGAATATGCTCTCGCCATGGCAATGGATTATGTCAAGAAAATCCGCAAGACGCCAATTGTCGTAAATGACTCGAGAGGTTTTTATACTTCGAGAGTATTTAGCACTTATACTTCTGAAGGATTAGAGTTGTTAAAAGATGGCGTAAATCCTGTGGTAATTGAAAATGTGGCTAAGCAAATGGGCTTTCCTGTTGGACCATTGGCAGTTTCAGATGAGGTTGCGTTAGATTTGGCTTACAAAATTTCGCACGAGTCTGTACAAGCTGGCGTACTGTCGCCAGACGATACGGCGTATCAAATCAGTAAGCAGTTTACAGAAATGGGACGTTTAGGTAAAAAAGCCAAAGCAGGCTTTTATGAATACCCTGACCCATCTACAGGAAAGAAAAAGTATCTTTGGGAAGGATTATCTCAATTATTTCCCTTAAATTCAGTACAACCTTCAGCAGACGAAATCAAACAGCGACTTTTTTATCGTCAAGTACTCGAAACGGTAAAGTGTTTTGAAGAAGGCGTTCTAAGAACCCCACTCGATGCCGATTTGGGATCTATTTTTGCTTGGGGATTTCCTGCTTATTTGGGAGGAACACTTTCTTTTGTGGATACAGTGGGAATTGTGAATTTTGTAAATGAATGTGATAGGTTGGCAGATACCTACGGGGAGCGTTTTAGACCAACAACCCAACTTCGTGAAATGGCTAAAGCGAACAAAGGATTTTATTGATTTCTGATTAGAGATTTTTGAATGCAAATTTTCTTTATCAAAAAGTCATTTCTTCATTTCTCTATTTTTGATACACTTTTTTACCTTGACTAAATTTAAAATGCTAGGCTTTGGGATTTTCTCGAAGCCTACTTTTTTTATATACACCCAAATCGAGGAATATCGATGCGTTTTTTAAACCTTTCGCTGTAAGATATGTTAATCTAATAAAGGTAAGATCATATATTGATGTGAAACTTTTGTTCAACAACAATAATAAAAGTCTCGACTAGGCTTTTTGATTAAAAACATTTATGACGATAAGTTCAATACGACAATTACTCACTGAAAAATATACTAAAACGACCCAATTCATTTTAACACTCATGTACACAGTGGGATTAATTGGGTTACAGGTTCCAGTATTAAAGCCTATTTTCCAAGAACTATCGGCTTTTAACTTGTGGGTTTCGGCTGGATTATTATTAATTTTCCACCAAGATTTTCGTAAAAACTTTATCATTTTAGGTATCATTTGTTATTTGGTAGGCTATTGGATTGAAGTAGTTGGAGTACACACGGGTATTATTTTTGGTGTATATCAATATGGTACTGGCTTAGGGACAAAACTATTTAAAGTTCCGCTTGTTATTGGAACCAATTGGTTCATATTAGTGTATTGTAGCGGTATTTTCTGGGAAAAAATCAGAGAACATTTTAAGTTTTCTTGGCATCCCATTGTGCAAGGAATATTAATTGGGACTCTAATGACTAGCTTAGATTACCTCATAGAGCCTGTAGCAATAGCCTTGGATTTTTGGCAATGGGACAATAATATTATTCCTATTCGCAACTATATAGCATGGTGGATTATTTCTTCCATCTTAGGCTATTACTTTAGCACTAGCCAATTTCTTAAGCACAACCCACTAGCTATTTTGTTACTTGTCCTACAATGTTTGTTCTTTGCAGGACATACAATTTTATTTATGTTGAATAATTGAATTAATTTTGTTGAAAAGTAAAACCTTTTAATTGAACAAAGGTTTTACCTCTTACCGTTTGGATAAATATCTCAAGCAAAACTAGAATTCCTCTTTTTTTAGTTAAGGTGCTAGGGCAAAAAGACCAACAATACCAACCATGAGCAATTATTCTATCAAAGATCTCGAACAATTATCTGGCATAAAAGCACATACTCTCAGAATTTGGGAGCAACGATATGAGATTCTCAAGCCTACACGTACCGATACCAATATCAGGACTTATGATGACGTAGACTTGAAGCTCGTATTGAATATTGCCTTGCTAAAAGAACACGGATACAAAATTTCGGAAATAGCACAAATGAGTCCCGACTCTATGGCTCGTGAGGTGATGGTTATTTCGGATAAACAGATGAATTATCCTGACCAAATTCATGCCCTTACCATTTCGATGTTAGATTTGGATGAAGATCGTTTTGAAAAAATTATTAGTACTAATACCCTACAGTTTGGCTTTGAAAATATGATGGTAAACATCATTTATCCTTTCTTGAGCCGTATTGGTACTCTATGGATGACAGGCTCAATAGGTCCAGCACAAGAGCATTTTATCTCAAATTTGATTCGTCAGAAGATTATCGTAGCTATAGATGGACAATTACCATCATTGAAAATTGGGGCAAAAAAATATCTTTTATTTTTACCTGAAGGAGAATTACATGAAACAAGCTTACTATTTGCTAACTATTTAGTACGTGCACGACAAAACAAAGTGGTGTATCTTGGTCAAAGTCTTCCTTTCGAAGAACTCGTATTTGCCTACAATGTACACAAGCCCGATTATTTGTTTACTGTAATTACAAGCGTACCTGCACAAGATGAAATTCAAAAGTACGTCTATAAATTAGCACACACTTTTCCTAATACTAAAATCTTGATTACGGGCTATCAAGTTATCGGTCAAGACTTAGATTGCCCCGACAATGTTGAGATTCTGACACAGGTGAAACATCTTATTTCTTTTGCAGAAGAGTAGATTTTTAGTTTAACCATTAGGAATTAGCTCATGGTTTTTAAATAATAAATCAAAAAAGGCACAAAGCGAATAATCACTTTGTGCCTTTTTTGATTCATACCTAAGTATTAATGCAAAATAAAATTGCATTAATATGCTCTAAGCTATAAGCCGCAAGCATTAGGCAAAAAAGTTTCTATTACTTCCTGAGAAATACTATTTAACTTTTAGCCTAGAGCTTAATGCGGGTAAAATTTATTTTAATTTTGCCTACTAACTTAAGTAGTCGTGCAAAATTAAATTCAAGAAATTGATGAGATAAAATATTAGTAATCATAAAATTACACTCAAAACTCATCACTCACAATTCAGCACTCATACTTACTTATCAATTACTTTTCTCGCCAATAGTTTTCCACTCTATTTTCCACGTTTTCCCTGATATTTCCATAGAATAAATTGTAGTCAGCTCGATGCCAAATTTTGGTATTTAGCAAAAATCTACCTTTTACATAAGGCTTATTAATCCATAACATTCCTGCATGATTTTGAGCATCTACAGCTTTGGGTACAAAAGTAAATTTTAGCCCAACACCACCTTTACTCAAAGAACGAGGTGTAAACTCCTCATCAAGTTTCCATGTCAAGGGGTTGGTACTTACAGAAGTATTGAGTCCTTCGTTGTACCATGACGGATAATAATCTCTGGCATAGGTATTCCATGAAACAAAACAGCCTGTTTGGTCTCCATTCTCACATGCTTTGATTGACTCAAAAGTATTAGGCTGTGTAGCAATACCCACCAAATACGCTACTACAAATTGTTTCTGCAAAGGTTTTTTATCAAAAAACTCTTTTATCAATCTTTTGGCATGAACAGTACCTTGGCTATGAGAGGCAATTACAATGGGTCGTCCTTGATTGTAATGTTGAAGGTAATACTCAAAAGAAGCCTTTACGTCCGAATACGCCAAGTCCAATGATTTTACTTTATCATTCAAATTGTCAGTAACAAACGCATGATAATGTGCCTGACGATAACGAGGAGCATATACACGACCTGCCCCATTAAATACCGATGCCTGATTGAGTATGGTAGATTCATCTACTTTTTGATTCATATCAGCATCATTTACATCGGCATTCCATTCGGAAACACCTTGAGGCTTTTGAGTATAAATAGTAGGGTGAATAAAGAAAATATCCACCTTAGCTTGTGCCTGATTATCAGCAAAATCTGACTTCAGCGGCACTCGGTCGGCAGGATCATTTTTGTCAGGCAATGATGCCCAATGCTCCTTCAAGGCATAATTTGGCTTGGGAGGATTCGTATTTTCATTATAATGGCTCTGTATTTGATAAGGAACTCTTTGACAAGAAAGAATAAGCCATGCAAAAATCAGGAGGTAAAAACGCATAAGTTATCTTATTGTATGATTTTTTGAAAAATTTGTAAAAAAACCATTTTCATATTAACTAAATTCTCTAAACATTAGTTAGATTTACGAATCAAACAACTGTTTAGCTGAGAAGAGTTTAAAATCGTTTTGAAACACAAACGGCATAATTTTTAAACAATTGTAAATCTACAATTCTTTTTGAAGCAACCAGTTTTCGTAATCTTAATTCACTAAAAAACGTATGAACAAACTATCTACTACAATAAGACTGCTTACCAGTGTCTTATTTCTATTCTGTGCATTCACAAGCTTTTCGCAGACCATCATTACAGGTAAGGTTTTTGATTCTGCTACCAAAGAAAAGCTCATTGGGGTTAGTATTGCGGTAAAAGGAAAAGTGATTGGTACAATTACAGATGCCAAAGGTAATTTCTCTTTAAAAACGAATACTCCTGTTCCTTTTACAATTGCGGTATCAAGTGTGGGCTATGCCACGCAGGAGCTTAAAGTAACTGATAAAACTTCGGATTTTTCTGTTGCCTTAGAAGAACAAAACGTGATGGGACAAGAAGTGGTAGTTGCGGCTTCCAGAGTAGAAGAAAGTGTCATGAAATCGCCTGTTTCAGTAGAAAAAATGGACTTGAAAGCTATCCAGCAAACAGCTTCAAACAACTTTTATGATGGCTTAGCCAACTTGAAAGGCGTTGATATGGCTACACAAGGGCTGTTATTCAAATCTATCAATATGCGTGGGTTTGGCTCGACAGGTAACCCTCGTATTGTTCAGATGATTGATGGAATGGATAACTCTGCTCCAGGTTTGAATTTTGCAGTAGATAACATTATCGGTATGCCAGAGCTAGACGTTGAAAATGTAGAGGTATTGCCTGGTGCAGCATCGGCACTTTATGGCCCTAATGCTATCAACGGTTTGATTTTGATGAATAGTAAAAGCCCATTCTTATATCAAGGTTTGAGCGCAAACGTAAAATCGGGCGTTATGCACGCTAGCAACCGTAGCACAGCAACAACTCCTTTTACAGATATGTCAGTTCGCTTTGCGAAAGCTTTCAATAACAAAATTGCCTTCAAACTAAACTTCTCGTATATCCGTGCGAAAGACTGGGAAGCTACCAATTATGCCAACCTTAACTTAGGTGGCAATGCTGACCCTAGTCGTGGGGCTGGTACAAAAACTGATTATGATGGTATGAACGTATATGGCGATGAAATTCAAACAAACTTGAATTCATTGAATGCAGCATTGCCAAATGCAAACGTAAGCCGTACAGGTTATCTGGAAAAGGACTTAGTGGATAACAATACTAAATCTTTGAAATTTAATGGTGCTGTACATTATCGTTTAACAGAAAAAGTAGAAGCTATCGCTCAATTAAACTATGGCGAAGGTACTACGCTCTATACAGGTACAGGTCGTTATTCTTTGCGTGACTTTAATATTACACAAGCGAAATTAGAATTGCGTGGTGATAACTTTAACCTACGTGCCTATACTACTCAGGAGCGTTCAGGCGGTTCTTATACTGCTGGTTTGGCGGCTGTAGGTATGCTCAACGAAATCAAATCAAATACTACTTGGTACACCGAATATGCAGGTGCATTCTTACAAGCTCGTCAGGCTGGTGCGGCAGAAGATGTAGCTCACTTAGCAGCTCGTCAATTTGCAGATCGTAATATGCCAGCTCCTGGTTCGGCAGCGTTTAATACGTTGTTAGAAAAATACCGTAACCTTCCTATTACACAAGGTGGTGGTGCTTTTGCAGACAAGAGTAATATGTATCATGTAGAAGGTTTTTACAACTTTAAAAATGAAATCAAATTTTTAGATTTAACAGTTGGAGCCAACTTCCGTAGCTATGAATTGCGTTCGGCAGGCACTTTGTTTTCAGATATGAAAGAGGGAAGAAATGGCTCAATTTCTATTAATGAATATGGCGGTTTTATCCAAGCATCAAAAAATCTATTAAACGACCACTTAAAATTGACAGGCTCGTTGAGATATGACAAAAACCAAAATTTTGAAGGTCAATATACCCCACGTTTCTCTGCGGTATTATCACCTAGCCAAGACCATAACTTCCGTTTGTCATACCAAACAGGTTTCCGTATTCCTACGACTCAAAACCAATATATTGACTTAGCTACTCCAGCAGGAACATTGATTGGTGGGTTACCAGAATTTGATGCTCGTTATAAGTTAGCAACAGGTGTAACTCGTGAAACCCTAACTGCATTTGCTACAGATCTTGCAAAGAATGGTGCCAATTCAAAATACCTTACAGATGCAGTTAAAGCTGCCGCTGTACAATATGCAACAGCAGCAGTAACAGCTCAACTAGCAACGATTCAACAAGCAGTAATCGCAGCAGTTCAAGCGCAAGTAACAGCAGCCGTAACGGCTCAGGTACAGGCGGCAGTAGCCGCAGGGCAACTTCCAGCAGCTAATGCACCAGCAGCAATCCAAGCAGGAGTAACTCAACAAATGACTTCGGCTCCAGTACAAACTTTGATTCAGACAAATGTTCAAAATACAGTTAAGCAAAAAGTTACAGAAGTAGCTACTCAAGTTACACCTGCTTATGCTTTGGCGGCGCTACCTAAATACAAATCAAAACCATTGACGACTGAAAAAATTCAGTCGTATGAAATTGGTTACAAAGGCTTAATCGCAAAACGTTTGTTTGTTGACGCATCATATTATTACAGCGTGTACAAAAACTTTATTGGCGGTGCAACTATTGTAGTTCCTACAGCAGCGGCTGGCCCTGGCTTACCAATTGAATCAGGTTTGGGTAGTGGAAGTACTCGTGCTGGTTATTCAAGAGCAGCAAACTCTGATGAGGATATTACCATTTCAGGATGGTCAGCGGGCTTAAACTACTCATTGGATAAAGGTTATTCGGTAGGTGCGAATATCTCACACAACCAAATGAATAATTTCGTAGCTTCTACAGAAGTACCTTATGCAGGTTTTAACACACCATCATACAGTATGAAGTTTAATTTTGGGAAACGTATTACAAGTGGTAGCAAATGGGGATATAATGTTTCATTCCGCCACCAAGATGCATTTACTTGGGAGTCGAGCTTCCCGTTGCCTACAACAACTGATGTACCTATTTTCACAAATACTGTTGTTCCTGCTATTAATAACTTGGATGCACAATTTAGCTATAAAGTAGCGCCAATTAAGTCGATTATCAAAGTGGGTGCAACTAACCTATTTGGTAATCCATATTTCCAAGCGTATGGTAGTGCTTCGGTAGGTTCAACTTACTATATTGGTATTACTTTCGATGAATTATTGAACAAATAATATTTTGGTGAATATGAGTCATCTCATATTTAGTGATGAACTGTATTAAAAATCAAACTTTCAGGCAAATATTATTTTGTGAGCGCAATTTTATTTGCCTGAAAATCATTCTGAAACACAGTATTGTTTTTGACGATAGCGAAAGC
>NZ_JASHIC010000023.1 GCF_030056705.1 Flectobacillus longus | reverse complement strand
GGCGGTGGGTTTTGGAAAAAAGCATGGCTGTGGGTAATAAAAAACATTTTAACACTCTGTGCCTTGTGCCTGTTGCCTAGTGCCTAAACACATAACTTAAATCTTATTCTGCACGATTAATTATGATTATTAACAAGTCTGACCAATGAGATAACCCTAACTATCTCAATACAATGCACTTGAGGCAATACTCACATATTTACCTTTATATTTTTTTTCATCATGATTGATATTTTAATATTTTTTCAGATATGATTTAAACCATTGTACGGTAAAATTGTCAGAAAAATAAATAGCCGATAAAAGCCTAGGATACAGGGAATAGACTTAAAAAAATAACCAAACTCCTTGACAAATTAAAAGATTGGTATTATCATTGCATCACGAATAACTGTTCAGTGATATTCTTCAGTTAAGCTCCTTACTAATAATTGCTTAACAATTATCTTCCACCTCGTACCAGATTTCCGAATTTTAATTGTAACATTTATCATCTTGTTGTACGACTGTAAAGACGACTTAACCACCATTTTCCTGTAAGGCTCTTTTCATTACTATCAGCCTTATTTTTTACTCGTATGTATACTATTGAAGAATTAGAGTTTAAGCTCGTATCGGAGCTTCGTGAACTTGCTCAAAAATTAAATATCAACAATACAATTGACCTACCAAAAAAAGAACTCATCTATAAAATATTTGACCAGCAGGTAAAAGGTAACACCCCGTTATCGACTCCTGCAATTAGCGATGCTATGGAAAATGAACAAAAACCAGAGAGAAAAGTGAGGAAAGACACAGCCCCTGCTTCAGACAGCCCACGCCCAAAAAGACAACGTATTCAAAAAGTTGATAATCCTGTAGCAGAAGCCAACACAATCGCAAAAGCAGAACCAATTACTAAATTGGAACCTGCTTTAAAGGAAACTACCGTCAGAACAAGAACCGCTAAAGAGCCTAAAGCCAAAACTGAAGCGGTAGAAGATATTATCTTTGATTTTGATGAAGACCCAATTGTTATCGATTTGCCAGAAGATGTAGAAAACGAATTTGCTGACATCGATACTTCTTTTATCACAACAGGAGGTGAAGATTTTGATTTAGGTTTTAAACAAGATCCCCCAACAGATATTCGTCCTGAAGGCAACAAACCGAACACTGCGCCAAATACTGCTGCTACTGTTCGTAAACCTATCTATAATCAAGCTATCCGTGAATTTGACGGTATCATCGAAAACGAAGGTGTACTCGAAATCATGCAAGATGGTGGATATGGTTTCTTGAGATCGGCTGATTATAATTATTTGGCATCTCCAGATGATATCTATGTATCTCCTTCTCAAATCAAGCTTTTTGGCCTTAAAACGGGTGATACTGTTCGTGGAGCGATTCGCCCTCCCAAAGAAGGTGAAAAATACTTTGCCCTTCTTAGAGTAGAGTCTGTTAACGGTAAAACTACCGAAGAAATTCGTGACCGTATTCCTTTCGAATACTTAACGCCGTTGTTTCCTGATGAAAAGTTAAACCTTTCTTCAAGAGGCGATCAATATTCAACTCGTATTCTTGACTTATTTGCACCGATTGGTAAAGGTCAGCGTGGTATGATTGTAGCACAGCCCAAAACGGGTAAAACAGTCTTATTGAAAGAGATTGCTAATGCTATTGCCAAAAATCACCCTGAAGTTTATTTGCTAATCTTACTTATAGATGAACGTCCTGAAGAGGTTACTGATATGCAACGTAGTGTTCGTGCAGAGGTAATTTCATCAACGTTCGACGAACAAGCCGAACGCCACGTAAAAGTTGCAAGTATCGTTCTTGAGAAAGCAAAACGTATGGTTGAGTGTGGTCATGATGTTGTTATTCTTCTTGACTCTATTACTCGTTTGGCTCGTGCGTATAATACTGTCGTTCCATCGTCAGGTAAAATCTTATCTGGTGGTGTGGATGCCAATGCACTTCACAAACCAAAACGCTTCTTTGGTGCAGCACGTAATGTAGAAAATGGGGGATCTTTAACTATTATCGCAACTGCCCTTATTGATACAGGTTCAAAAATGGACGAAGTTATCTTTGAAGAATTTAAAGGTACTGGTAACATGGAATTACAACTCGACCGTAAGTTATCTAACCGTCGTATGTTCCCTGCTATCGATGTTCCTGCTTCTGGTACTCGTCGTGAAGATTTACTCATGGACAAAGAGACTCTACAACGAGTTTGGATTTTGCGCAAGCACATGAGCGACATGAATTCTGTAGAAGCAATGGACTTCTTGTTACAACAAATGAGAAATACACGCAGTAACGAAGAGTTCTTAGCTTCAATGAATCGCTAACATATTATTACCGCATAAATAAAAAGCATTTGCCATTAAGATTGAGGTGTAAGTCCTTCAATCTTAATGGCAAATGCTTTTTGCTTATATCTGTTTACCACCCGCAAATAGTCTGTATTATAGTACAAAAAAGCTGTTTGTTATTTAAAATAGCCTGTTCATTACATTTATCATGCTGTTCGTATATGTACGTTTTTTCCCAAACATAAACGGAAGTACTTTTGTATAAATAATCACAAGCACGTCATAGCTCTTTAATTCAATGGCGGGGATTAAAGAAGCCTCATGAGCATAGTGTTAACGTCGGGTCACTCAAGCAATCGATAAATTAGTCTATGAGCTAATATGTTTGAGTACTTCCTAAAAGCTAATTAAAAATTAGAATAACCAGTGCACAGGTTTTCTGATTTTCAATTAGCTTTTTTTTTGTCTTTTTTCGAAAATAGGTTAACAAAAAAGCCTGCCATCTCGATAAGGACGACAGGCTTTAGCCTCTATCTAAAATTCAAAATGATTCTCATTAAAATGTGTAGTTCAATTTCAGCTCCCCTCCTAGTCCATAATCCTTACGATAATTCACACTTTTTTGTTCAAAAATATAAGTTGGTGTCAGTTGTATCGAGAAATTATTAAAACGCTTCTCCATCCCCAATGAAACTACGTAATTATTAAATAATTTAGTCTCTAATGATGAATTAACATTATTGATTGTTTGTTCTATATTTTTATCTCTAAAATCAAAGTCGACTCTTCTAGTGCCAGAAATATCTAAGTCTGTTCCTACCTTACCAAGTAGATAAAAATCACTCTTTAAAGGCAAATAATAGCCTATTCGGATTGGTATTTGTACCAGAGAACTCTGCTCTTGAATATTTTTGATTGGTGCACCAAATGGAATCTTTGGAGCAAAATTTACTCTAAAATCAAAATCGTTACGCATTTTAAAATGCTCGTCGTTAGGATAACGCTGTAAAGCCAATTGCGAATATTGAATACCTGCTGTGATACTCAAGCGCTTATCTAGAAATAACTCTACATGGGCGCCAACACCCAATTGTGCTTTAGCGACTACTCCTCCAACACCAGCACGCACATAGGCGTCGGCCAGCGAGAAACGCATTCGTTGTGGTCCTTGCGTGGTATCTTCAGGTTCGTAATAAGTAAAATTAGTCTTCGAAATTTGAGCCTTGGTATCAGCCGAATCCAATTTCCAAGTTTTGGGCTTCAACTTACGCCAATCTGGAATAGCCAAATTTTTCGCAATTGATTTATCAGATTCATCAGAACTCTTGATAATCAAGTTGCCTTGACTATCTCTTTCGGTATTACCAAACGCCGTTTGCCCTTTGTGTAAAGAACCCTGGTGAGCCACCTCCCAATCGCCTGAATTAAAATCAGTTTCGATCGGTTGGTGCTTTTCTACAGTCAATTTCTGAACGAAAGCATCCAATCGCTTTTCTTGGTTTTGACTATTACCTAAGGCAAGAGCTAATTCAGCATTTTTTTGTTCTTGTTGTTCTACCTGCTGCACTAGCATTTCCTTTTCTACCAAAAGACTATCCTTTGTTTGGGTTACTGAAATTAATTGTTGCTGTAAATCTTTTTTTGCATAGTATTGAGTTAAGGTGGTAAAAAGTAGGCTAACAATCGTGATGCTAGCGGCAATATACAGTGCTTGTTTGCTCACAAGTACTTTCCAATATGGTACTTGATGGGCTTGAGCGAAAGCTTGGAATTTGTCCCAGTCTTCCTCCTGAAAAGTGGGCTGAATACCATCAAGTTTTTTCTTGATAGAATCATCAAATTGATCAGTTTTCATAAAAATTGTTCGTTAATCCGACTGAAAATAAATGCGGATAATATGTCTTTATCATCTCTTGAAGTTTCAAACGGGCTTTCATAAAGTTAGAACGTGACGTTCCTTCATTGATACCCAACATCTCTGCAATCTCACGGTGATTATATCCATCTACTACGTGCATCATAAAAACCGTTCGATATGAAGTGGGTAGCTTCTGTACCAAGGCCAAAATATCCTCAGCCGCCATTTTATCAATCACGTTTTCGTCATAAACAGGCATAGTTGCATGCTCAACCTCTAGGCTGTATAAGTTCTTTTCTCGTTTGTGATAGTAATTAATACACGTATTTACGAGAATCGTTCGAAACCAAGCCTTAAACGATTGAATATTTTCATAACGATGGATATTTTGAAATACCTTCATAAAGCCATCATTAAGTATTTCCTCCGCATCTTCCTGATTGGAGGCATACCTTTGACAGATATTTTTGGCATAACTGAAGTAACTCTTGAAGAGTACCTTTTGAGCGTCGGGATTTTGTTCACGGCAAGCTCTTAAGACACTTTCAAGGTCATCCTTGTCAAAGTCGGTATTTTTTTTTCTGAAAAACAAAGGCTTAAGTGTTTTATAAAGCTAAGTTAAACATTTGAACAGATTATCTACGCATGTAACGGACTGATATTCAACCATACTTATCATCATCTGTTATTTTTCCTTATCTAAAATTCTTCTAAATAGTTTGACTGGTATTTGTTGTTTTCCGTTGCCTGAAAAAAAAAAAAAAATTAGGCAACGTTTTATCACACGATTAAGGTCATGTTTATTGAATTCAAACCAATAACATATTGAGAATGAGTAAACTCAAATCTTGGTATGTAACTGTATAGTAAGAACCATTTATTATATACATTTTATGAAAAAGTTGAGAATACTTGTATTAATTATCCTAACTACCATGACTGGTAGCACCATTGCTCAGCAAAGCGCTGCGGTAAAAGATTCTAGTAAAACAGAATACATTTTAAAAGGACTTAGACCTGTAAAAATAAAGCAAATAGGTCTGTATGTAGCTCCCGAAACTCAAATTAGTTATTTGGATGGTCATGTAAAACCTTTGTTTGGAGGCTCGGCGATGATTTTATTGAACCAAAAATTAGGCATCGGTCTAAGTGGTTATAGTACAGGACGTGGATTTCGCAATGGAGATGGTGTTGATTTCAGATATGGTGGTATAAAAGTGGAATATACTTTCAAACCTAGCAAACGCTTTCACTTTAGTGTTCCAGTGCTGTTAGGCATGGGCTCTGCCAATGATAGGCTTGGGATAGACAATGACAATAGAAATCCACAACCTTGGGGTGGACCATCGAGAAATGGCTTTGGAAATCGTTTTTTTGTAGCACAAGGAGGTATAAATCTAGAAGGTAATTTATTCAAATATGCTAAGGTTTTTGTAGGTGCTAATTATCGTTTTGCTGGTATTGACAATCGTCGCTCAACTAATACACTAGATTATAACCAAGTGAGTGGTCCATCGGTAAATATAGGCTTGAAGTTGGGACTGTTTGACCATTCACTTCAAAAGAAGAGCAAATAACGTATAGAGGAACAAGTTCAAAAAACAGCATTAATACAACATGAAAATCTTGGTCATTGGTGGGCATCAAGTTTTTGGATATGGTGTCGCTGCATCTAAGGGTTTTATCGATGTACTTACCGAAAGTGTAAGTACACTCGACCACGAGCAGGTCATTGTAGATACCCTGGTGCACTTTTCCATGGACAAAACCATTGAGGCACTCATGGGGCTTGGAAACTATATTTCTAATTATCAGTTAATAATCATTCAAAGTGGATTAGATGAGCTTGATGGAGAACGCCCCTGGGCAGATTTATTTAATGACTCTTTTCATTCATTTAATCATAGGGTAGAAACGGATGAAATGTACCGAAAAACAATTATTGTTCCAGCTAATTTGGGACTAATGCGGGAATTATATCGACCAAACCCTACTTTAAAGCAACCTTCTTTAAGCTTTCCTTGTCTTCCTTATGTCAAAAGGATGCTATTAAATAAAATGGCGAGTACAGGAAAGCTTGGTGTTATCAAGCACTTTGAACGACAACTCAAAGTGATGATAAACCTTCTTCAAAATTTTAAAGAAAAAGTAATCTTACTTGGTCCGCAGCCTAGTTTGAATCCATGTACGCAACTACTAAGAAATCTTGGGGAGAATGTTCTTAGAGATGTTTGTAAAGCACAGGATTTTAATTGGTTCAAAACAATGGAGGTGATTGAACCTCACCCCTATTTTTTCTTGAACGATGGCAAATATCTCAATGCACTTGGGCATCGAGTGTTAGCAAGTCAGATACTCAAACATTATCGTTTTGAAGTTCGTAAACATCAATATTATTTCCAGCTATGTGACAATTAGTCTCAGCTAAGAAGTCAAGCATTATAAAACTCACTAAATTTTATGAATAGTATGCTACGTTTCAACATCATCAAATTTATAACAGTACTCAGTATTAGTCTGTTGGTATTTACGGCATGTTCAAAAAAGGATGACACAACAGTTACTCCTGTAGACAATACCCAGCAGATTAATCAGTGGATTTATGATACGATGTCAGACGCATATTATTGGTACGATCAGTTGCCAGCCATTAGTACGTTATCGTTAACGGATGCCTCTGATGATTTCTTTGAAAAGCTGGTATATCAACGCAGTACTGTCGATAGGTTTTCGATGGTAACAGACGATGTTGATGAACTCGAAAAAGAGTTTAATGGTGTGTCAAAAGTTTTTGGCATTCGCTACATGCTTGGTTATTTGGACAATACACAAACCAATGTAGGGGTTGTCTTAACTCAAGTAATCGCAGGAAGCCCTGCTGCGATAGTAGGCCTAAACAGAGGTGATATTATCGTAAAAATCAATGGACAAAATATTACTAGTAGTAATTTTTCATCTTTGATGGGTAACGAAACCGTTACTTTTACCTTAGGAAGTATTACCAATGGCAGTATTGTTGCCACTTCGAACACGGTATCTGTTACCAAAACAGAAGTCACCGAAAATCCGATTGCATTTTCAAGTATTGTTCAAAAAACCTCAGCCAATAAAACTATAGGTTATTTGGTTTATTCACAATTTGTACCTGGACTTGACACTGGTGATACTTTGAAATACGACAATCAGTTGCGTAGTATTTTTGCAGATTTTAAAGCCGCAGGTGTCAATGAGCTAGTATTAGATTTAAGATTTAATCCAGGGGGATATATCAGTAGTGCCACAACTTTGGCATCGTTGATTGTGAATAATCTAACAACAAATAAGATTTTTTTTAAAGACCAATACAATAGTAAATACCAAACTTATTTTGCGAAACAATATGGAAGCAATATATTTAACAACTATTTTTCTATTGAAAAAAATAATATTGGCAATAATCTAAACCGTGTGTTCGTATTAACATCCAATGGTACGGCATCATCAAGTGAATTGGTGATAAATGGATTAAAGCCATATATGCAGGTAATTACGATTGGAGAACATACCTATGGGAAAAACCTGTTTGGGACGTTGGTGGCTGATGACCAAAAACGTTGGAAATGGGGTATATATATGATGTTGGGTATCACCCAAAATGCTAATGGAGAATCAGACTATGGAAATATAAACGGAATCGCACCAACTTATGCTGTAGATGATAATGTGTTGCCACTACAGCCTCTGGGTAACGATTATGAACCGTTGTTTAACAAGGCTTTGACTGTAATGGGTGTGTCAGTACCAAATACAAATGGAGCCCGTCAGAGTGCAGGAATTTTATTAAATTACACCACCCGTGAAAATTATGCAGATAATCCGAAAAGGAACGAGAAACTTATGATCAAAAACTATCTCCCCAAATTAATTAACAAATAATTATGAATGTATCAGAAAGTATGATGCTTTGTACGGTTAAAACCTCGCAAAGACCTCATTACGATGAAATTGTACAAAAGCTTTCTCAGTGTTGTTATTGGTGTAAACAAACACTTGGATTACAGCTTTTCAAAGGCTTTCAGATGGCTATTACGATTGCAAACCAAGAACTTACATTTGAATTAAAAGATTTGTCGTCAGAAAATACTCCGACGTATTTCTTTGACTTGGTCGAACAACATCCACTAGCATAATTGCCTTAAGATTTCATCCATAGTTTTATGGATGAAATCTTCAAACTAATCATTCATCTTTCTGCTACACGATTATTACATGCGCCACCTTTACATTTAGACTAACCATATATTTTCAACAAAATCTTTCATCTAATGACACGTTATGAATTCTTAAAATCAATGGGCTTTCAGGGAGGCGCATTAATGGCATTGCTTGCCTCTTGCCAATCTAATAATGACCCTACTCCCACTTCGACCACCAGTTCAAGTTCATCATCGAGTAGTAGCAGTTCATCTAGTTCGGGAACGACATCGGGTTCTACCTCAGGGTCAGGAACCTCCTCTGGCTCTTCAAGTTCGACTCTTCTAGCTTCTGTAGACTTAACAGCCACAGCAAATGCGGCTTTAAAAAACAGTGGGGGCTATATTATCGTAAACAGCATTGTGGTAGCACGTACTGCTCAAAATACCTATGTGGCAGCAACACAAACTTGTAGTCACGAGCCCAAGAAAAAAGTAACGTTTCTAAATGGTGAATTTTTCTGCTCAGAACACGGTGCTAGATATAGCACAACGGGGGTTGGGCTCAATAGTTATGGAGCAAAAGGTTTGGCAGTATATACAGTGACCGTCAATGGTAATACACTAGAAATTTCATAAAATTGCTCATAAGCATAAGTAATCGTGTAGAATAAGATTTGAGTTATGTGTTTAGGCAACAGGCACAAGGCAAAGAGTGTTAAAATGTTTTTTAATAACCACAGTCATGCTTTTTCCAAAACCCACCGCCGAAAGCCGTTACCTGAAAGCCCCAAGCATAATCTTAAATTTCACCCGCATTAAGCTCTAGGCTTTATGCTGTAGACTAAAAGTTGAAAAGAATTTCTCATGAAATAATTTAAGCTCTTTTGCCTACGGCTTAAAGCGTATTAATGCAATTTTATTTTGCATTAATACTTAAATTCTGAATAAAGAGAAAAAGCCTTTAACAGTTAAGATGGAAGACTGTATATCAAGCAATTACCTATATTAATTATTAAAACTCAAAACTCCAAATTCAGCACTCACAACTCGAATAAGTCCATTTACTAACCATATAAACAATGACACGTTACGAATTCTTAAAAAATGCAGGGTTTGGCGGAGCTGCCCTTATGACTCTTCTAACAGCTTGTAGCAAAAGTTCAGATTTATCTCCTATTGCAACCCCAGGAAGTGTAGATTTTACACTCGACTTAACAATTTCAGCAAACGCTGCCTTAAAAAACAACGGTGGTTATATCATCAATAGCAATGTTGTGGTAGCACGTACATCGCAAGGAACTTATGTGGCAGGATCGCACATTTGTACACATGAAGCAAGAACAAAAGTAGTATTTCTAAACAATGAATTTTACTGTACAGAACACGGCGCTCGCTTTACTACAGCAGGTGTTGGGTTAAATAGTTATGCGAGTGCAGGATTAAGTGTGTACAAAACCGAACTATCTGGGAATTCGTTACGTATTTATTCTTAGAACATAAGAGTAATGTCAACTTCGATGGCTATGTTTTCGGATAAAGCCATCTATAACTTAAAAAAAGATGAAAATACTAAGTGCTTTTGTTATTTCCTTTCTTTTGAGCCTAGCTCCCGAATGGAAAACCGACTTTGCTTCTGCAAAGCAAGAAGCTACACAATCACACAAGTATATTTTGCTGAACTTTTCAGGCTCAGACTGGTGTGTACCTTGTATTAGATTGAAAAAGGATGTTTTTGAAACAGGTACTTTTCAAAACTTTGCTACTGAAAAACTGGTATTAGTTCGTGCGGATTTCCCTAGACTGTCTAAAAACAAGTTAAGCCCACAGCAAACCGAGCATAATGAAGCTTTAGCAGAAAAATATAATCCCGAAGGTAAATTCCCTTACACTTTACTGATTGATGCCAATGGTAAAGTCGTAAAAACATGGGATGGCTATACAAACACGCCTCCTGAAGAATTTATCTCTCAAATTAACAAGATTACGAATGCCAAATAGCATGAGTCAAGTCGAAGTACATAAGCAAGGTCATCGCTTGATGGGTAATTATTTTGAAATTAGCGTAGTCGACGATAATGCCGATTACGCTAATCGTTGTATCGACCAAGCCGTAGAAGAAATCAAGCGTATAGAACGACTTCTGACTACCTTCAACGACCAAAGTCAAACCAATAAGGTCAATGCGATGGCAGGAATTGCTCCTGTTGAAGTAGACGCCGAAATGTTTGATTTGGTTGCTCGTGCACAACGAATATCAGCGCTAACCCAAGGTGCATTTGATATTACTTATGGCTCGATTGACAAAAGCTTATGGAATTTTGATACCAACATGACCGCATTGCCAAGTAAAGAAATTGCCTTGGAATCTGTTCGTTTGATTAATTATCAAAATGTAATCTTGAATCCAGAACGTCATACGGTTTTTTTAAAAGAAAAAGGCATGCGTATTGGATTTGGTGGTATCGGAAAAGGTTATGCCGCCGAAAAAGCTAAACAATTACTAAAATCGCTAGGTATAAAAAGCGGTATTGTCAATGCTGCTGGTGACCTCTCTACTTGGGGCAACCAGCCAAACGGAAAACCTTGGACCATTGGTATTGCTAATCCACAAGCTGGCGAAAGCCCTTTCTCGTATTTATCAATCAGCGATGTGGCTGTGGCTACATCTGGCAATTATGAAAAATACGTGATGATTGATGGCAAAAAATATTCGCATACCATCGACCCACAAACAGGCTTACCTGTATCAGGCATAAAAAGCGTAACTATTATAAGTCCCAACGCAGAATTATCTGATGCCATGGCTACTCCCGTGATGGTGATGGGTATCAGAGTCGGACTGGACTTAATCAACCAAATGCGACAGATAGCTTGTATTATTATTGATGACCAAAACAAAATTTATACCTCACGGAATATTAACATAAAGTAATAGTGCAGTCCGAAAATCGATGATTACCCAATCGTAAAATTATATTTTGTCCGTTTTACAATTTTCAACTTTTCGCATATTGCCAATCCTTTGTTGATATTTCAAAAACAAATCAACTCTGAGTATGAAGTCAACACGTTTTAACATAAAAGTAGCAGCATTGCTATTGATGGGAGGCCTAGCCACAAGTGCTTGCCAAACTGTAAAGCCTTATCAAAAGGCATATATCAATGATTCTGACATGGAATTGAGTTCTCGTAAGGTTGTCAAATTTGAACAAAACTTCCAACTGTATCGCGAAGGCGCTTCGGGTGCCAACGGCGGTAAAACAGGTGGTGGCTGTGGCTGTAACTAGTCTATGATAAATCGTTTTTTAAGCATACTACTAATTGTCTTTTGTATAGGGAACACCCCTCTACAAGCTCAGACCAAACGAGCCAAATTTTCGGTATCTACCACCAAAAAATACCCGAAAAAAGGCGAAACTGTCCAACTAGTCCTCGAAGCACAAATTTTTCCTAACTGGAAATTATATGCTAGCGACGCACAAGTTGTGCCAGGGCCTAAGCCTGCTTATTTGGTAATTCAACCTAATACCAGTTTTAAACTCGTTGGAGGACTAAAATCCATTAATCCTCACAAAACTTGGGATACATTCTGGAAAGGACAAGTAGTGTATTTTGAAAAAAAAGCACGATTTACGCAAGCCATTCAAATTCTTGAATCTCACACTCAAATCACAGGCAAAATCATTTACCAATTGTGTGCTACCAATAATAGCTCTTGTGTACAATATCAAGACTCTTTTGAGGTACAGTTACACTAAATTCATTGAAATATGAAAAAGCTTACACTGGCGATAGGTTTATATATGGGTGTACTTCTTAGTGCATCTGCTCAAAAAACGGCGGATACTAGCAATTACCAAAGCCGTAAGTTAAAAGTAGAAGAAATCAATATTGTGTCTAGTTACTATCATCAAGATGGTAACAACTCGGCTGTAACGGGCGGTATTGGTACCGAAAAATTAACCGACTTTGGTAACACCTTTGATATTCGTTTCTCGAAATGGGATAGCAAAGCTCGTCAACATTTCTTTACTTTTGAATTGGGTGTAGATGCCTATTCGTCGGCATCCTCAGACAAAATCGACCCATACACTGTATCATCTGCCTCCATGACTGACAAGCGTATTTATCCGTCGTTGGCATGGAGCGTGAATAATGCAAAAAAAGGAACAACCTTCGGTGCAGTAGCCTCGTATTCGACCGAGTACGATTACAAATCGTATGGAACAGGGTTAAACTTTTCAAAAACATCCAAAGATGGTAACCGTGAGTTTAGCGCCAAAGTAAATGCGTTTTTTGATACATGGAAAGTAATTCTACCATCCGAACTTCGTACCATTTACCGAGCAGATGGCACTTACTACTTCTATGGCTCAGGTGGCGAGCATGATCCATATCCAGTCGATTACAAACCTCGTAATTCTTACAGCTCTTCGTTTTCTTTGGCACAAGTTGTCAACAAAAGAATGCAGGTTTTACTAACAGTTGACCCAGCCTATCAAGCAGGCTTATTGGCAACTAAATATCAACGTGTGTATTTCACAGATGGAACTGTAAAGTCAGAAGAACTTCCTGATACACGATTCAAATTACCTATTGGCGCTCGTTTGAATTACTTTGCAGGAAACAAAGTCGTAATTCGTACATTCTATCGTTATTATCAAGACAACTGGGGCGTAAAGGCTCATACATTTGAATTGGAAACCCCAATCAAAATGACGCCATTCCTAACCTTGAGTCCATACTATCGTTATTATACGCAAACTGCTGCAGACTACTTTGCCGCTTATGGTGCGCATAAGTTGAGTGACCAATATTATACAAGTGACTACGATTTATCGAAACTTAATAGCAATATGGTAGGCACGGGTATTCGTATTATGCCTCCTCATGGTGTATTTGGTATCCAAAGCTGGGCATCGCTTGAGCTTCGCTATGGACACTATATGCGCTCTAATGGCTTGAATTCAAATACTATTACCCTCTACGCAAAATTCAAGTAGCAACGAAGGATTTCAAACAATTTCAGATTGGGGATTTCTGATTTCGGAAATAAAGTACAATAGCATTATTTTTTCTAAAATATAGAAGCTTACACTTCCGAAATCCAACATCCGATATCCAAAATGAATGATTTTTAAATTCCTTCGTACATTCCTAATGCATCACTAACATTCAGGCTAGGACTTTTTCAAGAAAAATCTAGCCTGAATTTTTATTTTGAACCTTACACTCAATTTATTGTCTAACAAGTAAGGTTTTAAAGTGACTATTAAAATATTATGCCGTTAAATTTGTTATAAAGATGTATATTCTCGATTTTTGGAAAGGTTTATGTACTCATTACAAGAAACTGTACTTCAAGAATAAAAGAAGATATATACCGCATTTACAGACATATTAAACAATCTATTTTATGAAAAAGATTAGCTTTATTTTTGGACTACTTTTTGCACTTATCCTACAGGTCCAAGCTCAAACTGCAGACGAAATTTTTGACAGATATTACGATGCAACTGGCGGTACAGAATTGTGGAAAGGTGTTAATAGTTATACCATCAAGCAGGCATTTGTAGCAAATGCTCCAACAGACTTTACCCAAGAAACTAAAGTTTCGGTAGCTAATCAAGGTATCTTAAAAACGAAAACTATCTTAAAAAGAGATTTTATTTACGGTGCTAATCCAACTGAAGCTTATTTTAGAGTGCCAACTGGTAGCCTTGACAAAAATGTCGTTTATGAAACAAAAGACCTTAGCGACAAAGATAAAGCTGGTCTAAAACGTGAAATGAACGATGGTTTGTTGCCATTTATTAATTATGCTAAAAAAGGATATATTGCAACCTATGTGGGCTTGAAAGCAGACAATGGAAAGCCTGTTCATCAAATTGAATTGTCAGGTAAAGATGTAAAATATAACTTGTTTTTTGATGCTACGACTTATCTTCTGTCAAAACTAAAAACCAATTTGGCGTCAGGAGAAGAAATCACTCAGGAGTTTACAACCTATACAAAAACTCCATACGGCATCAGCTACCCAAGTGCATCGACCTATTATAGCACTGTTGAAAAACGTAATACTAAAGTAACAACAACGGTGACATTCAATGATAAAATTGAAGCCAGTGTATTCAAAAAATAGTTGTAATAACCTTACAACCCAAAGTGCTTTTTGATAGATAACATTATGAGTAGTTCTTTTATGATTCTGAGTCATAAAACACTACTCATAATGTTTTTTACCCTACTTATGAAGTCATATATCCGCATCATACTATTTTCAATTGCTATCATTTTCCTATTAGTTATAGGGGCTTTTGTCTATTTGCAAACACCAAGTGGACAAGCGCTAGTTACTACGGAAGTGACAAAATTTTTAGAAAACAAATTTGGCTCGAAAGTATCAGCCAAACGTATTGCCTATCACATCCCCGACTGGATTGAACTCGACGAGGTATTTGTAGCTGATAATAAAAAAGATACACTCGTAGCTGCCCAAAAACTGTATGTAGACTTGGATATGCTTGCTTTGCTCAAAAGCAAAGTGACCATCAATAAAGTTGAACTGGAAGGTATCCGTGCCAAAATCAAAAGGACTTTACCTGATACTACCTTCAATTTTAACCATATTGTAAAAGCTTTCGCCTCTCCTAATACGACTCCTGCCAAAAATGATACAACATCTAGTAGCTTGGTGATGAACATTGGCAAGGTAAGTCTAAAAGATATTCATGTTACTTATCTGGATAACGTCATCGGTACTGATGCATATGTAGCATTCAAATCGTTTGAAACTTCTTTCAAGAAAATTGACCTTAATTCATCTACTTACCAACTAGCAAATACGAAGCTCAATGGAGCTAATTTGCGATTAAAAACCTATCCAGCATTAAAAGTATCGCCTCCAGATACTAATTCAAGCCCTATAAATTTTGGTATCGAAAAAGTCAACCTCGACGATATAGCCTTTGATATTAGCGACCAAGTAGGCGGACTTTCAACCAAAGGACGCATTACCAAAGCCAGTGCCGAAGCAGATAAGCTTTCGATGGCAGATCAACTGATTCATCTCAAAACCTTTTACCTCGACAATTCATCTATTAAAGTTAGCATTAAGCCAACACAAAAATCTTCCCAAAAGCCAGTCCCTGCTCCTACTGTAGCACAATCTAAAACTCCAGAAAAAGGATGGACGTTTGGTGTTCAAAAGATTTTGATGAAAAATAACGCCATTGCCTATGATGATTTGGGAAAACCTCGTCAGAGCAAAGGTCTTGACCCTGCACATATCGGCATCACGCCATTAAATATAGAAGCTGAAAGAATTCAATACTCGCCAAAAGGAGTAACGGGTTGGCTTCAGAATATTTCTATGAAGGAAAAAAGCGGTTTTGTTTTACAGAAACTCCAAACTGACTTTGCCTATACAGATAAACAAGCTTTTCTAAAAAAACTTACTATTCAAACACCCAAAAGTATCATTCGTGATGAGGTAAGTCTAAGTTATAACTCCCTCGACCAGCTAAGTAAAAACATAGGAGCAACAAGGGTTTTAGTCAACCTCAAAGATAGCAAAATAGCCTTTTCTGACATACTCTTACTTGCGCCACAACTGGCTCAAACGCCTCCTCTGGCTGGAAACAATCAGGAAGTATTGCGTTTCAAAGGCAGAGCCACAGGTACTGTCAACAATTTGAGTATCGCAGGACTGACAATCCAAGGATTTGACCATAGCAAAATTCAGTTGCATGGCAATATCGTTGGTTTACCTTCTGTTGAAAAAACAAGTGTAAAAGTTGGTATCGACGAGGTGGCAGTTACGAAAAGTGATATTCTGAAAATCGTACCAAAAGAAATGCTTCCAACTACAATTGAATTGCCTGAAACGATTGTTTTGAAAGGGACAATCGGAGGCAAAGTCAATAATCTGAATGTGAATACACAATTGATTTCTGACCTTGGCAAAGCACAGTTTAAAGGTACACTTGTCAATATTATCGTTCCGAACAAACAGCAATACAACGGTCAGTTATCGCTCAACGAGTTTGATTTGGGCAAATTACTCAAACAGCCAGAGCAATATGGCAAAATGACATTAGTAACAGATTTTCATGGAAAAGGAACGAATCCCAAAACTATGGATGCCGAAATAAAAGGCAAAATAGAACAAGCAGCCATCAAGGGATATGACTATAAAGATTTGCAGTTTTCCACCACAATTCGTAATCAAGAAGCGCAGATTAATGCTCTTTTTGAAGACCCAAATGCAAATTTCAATCTACAAGCAAAAGCCAATCTAGCAAACGAATATCCTGCCATTCAAGGTACTTTAGCTATTAAACAGCTCAAGCTCAAAAACCTTCATCTTTACCCCGATGACATAGCTATCAAAGGACAAGTAAAAATGAATTTGACCAATACTAATCCTGCTAAGTTCAATGGCAGCATCACGATTGATGAAGCCGTTGTGACGCAAGATGGTAAGCCTATTCCTCTGGACGATATTAAGATTTTGGCGCAAAACAATAATGAGCGTAATGCTTTCAGTATTCAAGCGCCATTTCTGCAAGCCCAAATGTTTGGTCAATTTAATTATGTACAGTTAGCCGACATTATCATTTCAGATATTAATCGTCACTTCAGAATCCCGAATCAAAATCCGAAGCTCATCACCGAGCCTTACGACATTACCATCAAAGCCAAAGCTATTGGTCACCCTGCCATCAAAGCTTTTGTACCAGCTTTGACCAGACTAGATTCTACGACGTTCAACGCCACACTGAGCAACGAAGCTGGTCATACCATGCAAATGGATTTGAAAATACCTTTTGTTGAATACGATACCATTCGTGTGCAACAAATAGCCTTTGGCATGCGCTCTGATTCGAGCAAAATTACTTACCAAACAAGTTTAGAAAAATTGGGGTTCAATGCTTTTCAAATGCTTAAAACTAAGCTCAATGGAGAAGTAAACGACGATATAGCAAAATTTAACCTTGTTTTATTAGACTCTCTTCAAAAAGAGCATCATAGATTGGCAGGTCAGGTCGCCAACTTTTCAGACCAATTCAGAATTAACCTTCTACCTAATGGCTTAAAACTGAATTATGAGCCTTGGAAAATTGCCGAAGAAGGTTTCTTACAATACGGAGAAGCGGGATTGATTGTGAGTAATTTTTCTTTACAAAACCAAGAACAATTACTTCAGATTCATACGCCAGAAATGGCGCCAAATTCTCCGTTAGAGATTCTTGCACAAAAACTGGATTTACACAAAATGATTAAGCTCGTATATCCTGATTCCACAATTGCAGATGGAACCATCGACGGAAAAATCATTTTGGCAAACTATATGAAATCGCCCTCATTTACAGGTGATGTAACGGTACAAGGTTTTACTTTCCAAAACACACCTATTGGGGATTTGGTAGCACATGTGTATAATGAAACGCCTGAGAAGATTTCGGTAAATACCACCTTAAAAAATGACCAAAATGATATAGCATTGATTGGAAACTATATTTTGGGGGACAAAAAGCCACTTAACTTTTCATTGAATATCAACAAGTTAAGTACAAAAACTATTCAGGCGTTTAGTTTTGGGCAAATGCGCCGAGCCAATGGTAGTCTCAACGGAAATATCACAATTAAAGGAGCAAACGAACAACCAGATATTGCAGGATTTATTGGTTTTGAAAAAGTAGCATTTGATGTTTCTCAATTAGGTACAAAACTCTTGATTGATAAACAAAAAATCTATTTCCAAAACCATGAAATGGAATTCAAAAACTTTACGCTCAGCGATACGCTCAACCAACCTTTGAGAGTTAATGGTAAAGTCATTTTCCAAAAACTTCCTGAAGTAGAATACAAATTGGCGATTTCTACTAAAAACTTCATGGTGCTCAATTCAACTCGCAAAGACAATGATTTCTTTTATGGAAAAGCCTTTGTTGATGCCAACATGAATATCAGTGGCTCAACAAGTACGGCAGTGGTTGATGGCAATGTAAAGTTGATTGAGAAAAGTAGCATTTTCGTTTTGATGCCCGACAATAGCGTAAGCGAAGAAGCCATCAACGATGTGGTAGTTTTTGTGGATAAAAATAAAAAAGCATTGACCAAAGACTCAACCAATAACACTCAGACCAAATACAATACTAGTTTTATCTCGGAAGTAAGTTTGTTATTGGAAGCCGACGAAAAGTCAGAAATGACCATTGTTGTAGATGAATTAAACGGCGATAACCTCAAAGTACGTGGCAAAGCCCAACTCAATGCAGGGATCAGTTCCAATGGTCAACCTTACATTTTGGGGATGTATTCACTTACAGAAGGGAGCTACGATTTGTCATTTGAACTCCTCAAAAAACAGTTTAAAATCAAGCCAGGCAGTAATATCGTTTGGATGGGTGACCCTTTGAGTGGCAATATCGATATTACGGCGATTTACCAGACAATGGCTTCCCCTTCCGACCTATTAAGTTCAACCGAATCGCAATATCGTCAAAAAATGCCTTTTGATGTAAATCTAAACCTCAACGGTCCAATGAAAAAATTGGAAACGTCTTTTAGTATTACCTTGAATGACAAAACACAACTGGCCATAGACAACGATGTCAAAACTAAAATAAATGATAGATTAAAATATTTGGCTCAAACAGATATTGCAGAAAACAACAAACAAGTTTTTGCTTTATTGATTTTAAATAGATTTTTCTCAGAAAAATCATCCGACTTTTTCTCAACAATCAACCCCGAAGCCATTGCTCGTCAAAGTGTAAGTAAACTTCTTTCTGACCAACTAGAAAGGCTGGCTGCTGATGTTATTAAAGGTGTAAATTTGAGCGTAAATCTTAATTCGAGTCAAAGTAATATCGCGGGTCAGTCATCTGCCCGAACAGATTTGAACCTTGGACTATCCAAAGCCTTTTTCAATGATAGATTAAAAGTTGAAGTTGGGAAAAACTTTGAACTTGAAAACACCAACGGTGTGCAACGAAATCCAACTGAAGTATTCGATAACGTAGCCGTCAATTACAGTCTTACCGAAGACGGTAGGTATCGTTTTAGGGCATTTCGTAAAAATCAATTCCAGACAGTACTCGAAGGTTTTGTAGTAGAAACAGGTGTGAGTTTTGTCATTACCTTGGAATATCAGTCTGTAAAAGAGTTTTTTCAAAAAAATAATAAGTAATAATGCAAAATAAGATTGCATTAAGCCATAGGCGTTAGGCATAAAGCCTATGGCTTAATGCAGAAATTTATAATGAGAAAGTCATAGCTATCGGATAAAATAAAGCTTCTCCTTTAGCAAAACAATAATATAAACTTATATCTGATGGCCGATAGCAAAATGCTCAAAGCCTAAAATAGCCATTACAAACATGATTCATAAGAGTGCTCTATATATCGGCCTTATTCTTCTACTAGCCAGTTGCTCGGTAACTAAAAAGCTACCTGCTGGCGAAAGCCTATACACTGGCGCCGAAATTAAAATCAAGGCGGATTCGAGTATCAAAAAATCAGAAATAGAGCGTGTAACTATCGAATTAGCCGAATTTGTAAGACCTAAGCCCAATACTGCTATCATGGGATTTCCGTATCGAGTATGGCTATACTATGTTATGGGCGATCCACGCAAACCCAAGGGGTTCAGGTCATGGTTTCGCCGCAAATTTGGTGAACCACCTATACTAGCAAGCCGTGGCGTTATTAATGCCAATACCAAACAAATCAATGTTTTATTAAACAATCAAGGTTTTTTCCGTACTACAACATCTGGCGATATTCTGGACAAAAAACGTTTAGCCAAAGCGATTTATACAGTTAATTTGAAACCGCAATATTTGCTCGATTCAATTCATTTTGAGACAGATGGAGATACCAGTGCCTTTGGCAAAGCATTACTCAATACTCAGAAAAGAACGCTTTTAGTGAAAGGAAATCCATATAATTATGAAACACTAGTAGCAGAGCGCAATCGTATTGAGCGAGAGTTGAAACAACGAGGATTTTATTATTTTCGTCCCGACTACGTTATATTTAAAGCGGATTCAATGAGTAAAAAGACCAAAGTAGATATTTTGGTCGAAATCAAACCTAACGTAGCTCAGTTAGCCAAAAAGGTTTATTACATAAATGATATTCATGTAATAGCCGATTATGGAGATTCTAAAACTGATACTATCGTTACAGAATCTACTAACTACCAAGGCATCCGTATTCAAGACCCACTTCATAGGTACCGTCCCAAAGTATTTGCTGATGCCATTGGATTTCGTCATGGTCGTAACTATTCGAGCCGTTTTCAGGACGTATCATTGTCTCGTTTGATTAATCTCAAAAATTTTAAGTTTGTCAAAAATAAGTTTGAGCTAGTTCCTCGCTCAGACTCGGCATTATTGGATGTCTATTATTATTTGACTCCTCAAAAACATAAATCTTTACAAGCAGAATTGAGTGGCTCGTCGAAGTCAAATAACTTTAACGGTACTGATCTTGCCGTAAACTGGCGAAACCTGAACTTGTTTAGAGGCGCCGAAATCTTTACCATTTCAGCCTCAACAGGTCTCCAGTTTCAAGTAGGTGGCGGTGCCAATGCCATCAACAACTCAACTTATAAAATAGCAACCTCGCTTACACTACCACGTTTTGCAGTGCCATTTATCAAGTTCAATCCAACTCGAAACCAGTCTTTACCTTCTACTACCTTCAACGTTAATTATGAATACATTAATCGAGGTAATATGTATCGTACAACCTCTTTGAGTGGTTCTTTGGCTTATGATTGGAGTCAAAACTCAACATTGAGGCATACTTTTACACCACTCTCTATCAGTTATGTACGGACATTTGATTTTTCATTTGACTATATCAATTATATGATCATGTTCGCACCCCAGCAATTAGGTACGATTTTAGATCAAAACACGATTATACCAAGTTCTATCTATCAGTTTTTTTATAATCCAAGACCTACCAAAAGCTCAAGCTTTGCCCTTTCGGGAAGTTTTGAAATTGCAGGAAACTTAGCAAGTGTACTTGCCAAATCTGCCAATTCAACGAATGAAGCTCAAACTCTATTTGGTGTCGGTTATGCACGCTATATACGAAGTGATTTGGATATGCGATATAGCAAAACTATTAATAGTAAAATCAAATGGGCTAATCGTGTCATGCTTGGCTTTGGTTTACCTTATGGCAATTCCAATTCCCTTCCATTTCCGAAGCAATACATTGTGGGTGGTAGCAATAGTATCAGGGCATTTGTGGCACGTGGTATTGGTCCTGGAGCTTATTATGCCTCTGGCGACAATGCGACAACTTTCTTGGGTGCACAAGCTGGAGATATGAAACTAGAAATGAATACCGAACTAAGAGCCAAGGTAAATGACTTTATACAAGGTGCAATATTTGTAGATGCAGGTAACGTTTGGATGTATAAAGATGAAGTTTTGTATGGCGCTGATGGTGTTTTTGGCAAAGATTTTTATAAACAGCTTGCTGTAGGAGCTGGAATTGGCTTACGCTTTGATTTTACGTATTTACTTTTGCGCTTTGACTTGGCCACACCATTACGTAAACCTTACCTACCCGAATCAGAGAGATGGGTTATTAAAGATATTGATTTTTCGAGTTCTGATTGGCGTAAAGAGAACTTAATTTTAAACATTGCGATAGGTTTACCATTCTAAGAATAATACAAGTTTCATTTATTCTAAATACCTGTAAGAGAATTGATATATCATATTTGCGAAAAAAGGTTGTTTAACTTTGCAAGAAACTTTTTTAATTAAAAAACTGGGGCTATTTTTGTAACCTAGTTTCTGATAACGAGTCAAATAAATACATAGCAATGAATCGCAAAAATATCTTAGCCATCGCAGCAGTAGCCATGTTAGCAGTAGCTTGTGACTACCAAAAAAACAACACTATCAAGCAAAAAGACCTACGTGCAGGAGATGAGTATGTGTACGGAGTTCACCCTGACAGTGCTGCACGCCAAACAAAAAATAAATATACAGCTAAGCCAGAAAACGAAGTAAGAGCCGCAAAAATCCGTGAAAAATTATACGGTCCAGCTGCTGAAATTACACAAGGCAATTAATATTTTAAGATTTTAATCTTTTTTTATAGATGATAAAAGCGTTGCAACTCTGTTTGTAACGCTTTTTAGTTAGAAAGACACCAGAGTAGTAACCTATTCTTTCTCGATTTAAACCCCTCTTTTTTATAATTATGAACATTGCATTAGTAACAGGCTCAGCGGGCCTTATTGGTAGTGAAGCAGTATCATTCTTTTCTGAAAAATTTGACCTTGTAATTGGGATTGATAACAATATGCGTCAATATTTCTTCGGTCAAGAGGCTTCAACTGCTTGGAATCGCAATCGTCTAGAAGAACAATTTGCTAATTATAAGCACTATCAAGCTGATATCAGAGAAGCTTCTCAATTAGAAGTTATTTTCAAAGAATTTGGTGCCGATATCAAACTGATTCTACACACTGCGGCACAGCCTTCTCATGACTGGGCTGCCAGAGAACCTTTCACAGATTTCTCAGTAAATGCAAACGGTACACTCAATATGCTTGAAATGACTCGCTTGCATTGTCCTGAAGCTGTATTTATTTTTACATCGACCAACAAAGTTTATGGAGACAATCCGAACTTTTTGCCATTAATCGAAACTGAAACTCGTTGGGAAATTGACTCAAATCACCAATATTTCGAAAACGGTATCGATGAAAACTTAAGTATTGACCATACAAAACACTCGTTGTTTGGCGCTTCTAAAGTAGCAGCTGATATTTTGGTACAAGAATATGGTCGTTATTTTGGCATGAAAACAGGTATCTTCCGTGGTGGATGTTTGACTGGTCCAAACCACTCAGGTACGCAATTGCACGGCTTTTTGGCATATTTGATGAAATGTGCTATTACTGGCAACCATTACACTATTTTTGGTTATAAAGGAAAGCAAGTTCGTGACAATATTCACTCTTATGACTTGGTAAATATGTTCTGGCATTTCTATCAAAACCCACGTGTAGGCGAAGTATATAACGCAGGAGGTGGTCGTTTTGCCAACTGCTCAATGCTAGAAGGTATCACAATTTGTGAAGAAATCACTGGCAAGAAAATGAGTTATAGCTACTCAGAAACTAATCGTATTGGTGACCACATCTGGTACATTTCTGACCTTTCGAAGTTTAAAGAACACTATCCAACTTGGAACTGGAAATATGGCTTGAACGAAACGCTCCAACAAATTCACGACGGTATCACTAGCCGATTATAATAAAGAAGGACTTAGGATTGATTCTTAAGTCCTTCTTTATTAAATCATTAAATTTTTAAATTCATTCTTGGTTTGTCATCAAAAAACAGTGGTTAGCAACTATAAACATTTGTAATTTAGATACGAGGAAGCTATATTTGAGAAATTCATATTTTACTATTATGAAGTTTTTGGCTTTGTTGCCAAAATTGCAAGCTACTCTTTCTTCAATCAATAGTAGACTTACTCCCTTTATTGGATTCAATAGATTGTTATCATTCTGAATCGAATAATCTAAATTTACTAAGTCGATTAATCGGATTTTATTTTTTAAAGCTTTTTAGTATTCCAAAATGCTTTAAAAATAAGGTTCAATTATCTAATTTACTGTACATCATTGGAGGTTTAATTCTTTAATTTGATGTGCAATTTCCAAGTAACATAATAGGCCCTTGTGGCATTGTATTGATGAACATATTAGGTATTTCTGCTTTTTATCACGACTCGGCCGCTGCGATTACCCAAAACGGTGAAATTGTTGCTGCGGCACAAGAAGAACGCTTTACTCGTATCAAGCACGACCCAGGGTTTCCAACACTTGCGGTTGAATATTGCCTAAAAGAGGCTGGACTGAGCTTAGATCAGCTTGATGCTATTGTCTTTTATGACAAACCTTTGTTGAAATTTGAACGTTTGCTCGAAACATATTATGCTTTTTCGCCCAAAGGACTTCTTTCTTTTCTGACAGCAATTCCTGTTTGGTTAAAAGAAAAGATGTTTCTTAAACGTATGCTTTATGAAGAGCTCTTCAAAATTGGAAGCTTTGATAAAAAGAAGGTAAAGCTATTATTTCCTGAACATCACTTATCACATGCCGCTAGTGCTTATTACCCTTCTCCTTTTGAAGACGCAGCAATACTTACAATAGATGGCGTAGGTGAGTGGGCCACAGCATCTATTTGTCATGGGGTGGGCAAAGACCTCAAAATACTGAAAGAACTTCAATTCCCTCATTCGCTGGGATTGTTATATTCTGCAATTACCTACTTTGCTGGATTCAAAGTAAATTCTGGAGAGTATAAGCTTATGGGGCTTGCTCCTTATGGTGACCCTAATTCTGAACAAACGCATCAGTTTGCTGACATTATCAGAACAAAACTTATTACTATTTATGAAGACGGTTCTATTTGGCTAAATCAAAAATATTTTGACTATGCTACAGGTCTTCGTATGGTAAAAGACAAAGAATGGGAGGCTCTTTTTGGATTTAAACGCCGTGAGTCTGAATCTAATTTGGAGGAGATTCACTGTAATTTTGCATTAGCTGCTCAAATAGTAACTGAAGAAATCGTGATAAAAATGGCTCAAGAAGCTAAACGTCTTACTGGTTCTAAAAATATATGTTTGGCAGGTGGTGTAGCTCTCAACTGCGTTGCTAATGGTAAATTACAAAAAGCGAATATTTTTGAGAATGTATATATCCAACCTGCGGCAGGCGATGCTGGTGGTGCACTAGGAGCTGCTCTGGCTGGAGAATACATCTATTTCAAACAAGCTAGAAAGCTCACACCAAATGCCCTCGACGAAATGAAGGGGTCTTATCTAGGTCCTGAATTTTCAGACTTAGAGACAAAACAAATGGCTCGTAAGTACAAAGCTGAGTTTACTTATTTTGAGAATTTTGACGAACTAGCTTCTCGTACAGCACAAATCCTATCGGAAGGAAATGTAGTGGGCTGGTTTCAGGGAAGAATGGAGTTTGGACCTCGTGCACTAGGGGGACGTAGTATCCTTGGCGATGCTCGAAACTCAGAAATGCAAAAGAAACTCAACCTAAAAATAAAATATAGAGAAGGTTTTCGTCCATTTGCACCGTCTGTATTAGCCGAAGACGCAGCAGACTATTTTGAACTGGATGGTGATTCGCCGTATATGCTATTGGTACATGGTGTACAAGAAAAACGCCGTAACCCTCTTCCTTCAAATTATCGTTCATTACCCTTGATGGAAAAACTATATTATTTACGTTCTGATTTACCATCAATTACTCACATTGATTTTTCGGCAAGAATTCAAACTGTTCATAAAGAAACAAACCCTCGTTACTGGACATTAATCAATGAATTCAAGAAACAAACTGGATATGGTGTTGTCGTAAATACCTCATTCAATGTTCGTGGCGAACCTATTGTTTGTACACCTGAAGATGCTTACAAATGCCTTATGCGTACAGAAATGGACTATTTGGTAGTTGGAAACTTCTTGTTTTCAAAAGAAAATCAACCTGCATGGACGGAAGGCGATGAATGGAAAAACGAATTCAAACTAGATTAAAACCATTGACTCTATGAAAAGAAATTATGCGATTCTTATAGCCATTGGATTGATATTACTATGTTTGGGTAGTACAAGTCTATTGTTGTTAGATTTAGTAAAGGGTGACGGAAACATGATTGTTGCTGGCATTCCGATGGCACTTGTGAGCAAATGGAGTTTTTGGGCTGCTTTGTTATGGGCGCTATGGGCGGGTGTGAAGTTCAAGGTTGAAGGGCTTCTGAACCTATTCCTAGCTATCTTTATGACAATTTTGGTAGTAGTAGGTCTTGAAATAGGTTCAGGTTGGGTTCTTAAAGCCCAAGCCAGTAAAGGACTTAAAGTAGAAGGTCCAGAACATTCAATGGAGATGGATACGACTTTGGGGTATAAGCCTAAACCCAATGGAACTTACTCAGGTATCAAAAAAGTAAATGGCAAGACTATTTATCATATTACTTATCAAACAGATAGCAATAGTCTTCGTATTACACCAGTAGATAGTATCAAAAAAACTCCTGATTTTGCACAGTTTTATGGATGTTCGATGACATTTGGAGAAGGAGTTCAAAGTACAGAGACAATTCCTTTTTACTTCGGTCAATATACCACAAACTTTCATCCTTATAACTTTGCTTACAGTGGTTATGGACCTCATCAAGCACTGGCTCGACTAGAAACCCCTGCACCTTCAAAAATCGTAAAAGAAAAGCAAGGAGTAGGCTTCTACATTTATATCGATGATCATGTAAATAGGGTAATCGGAACCATGACCAATTTTGGTTACAATCGTGGTAACGCTCCTTACTTCCATAATGAATCAGGGAAATTAGAACATACAGGTTTATTCATAACAGGTCGTAAGCTTCGGTCATTAGTTTATGATACAATGTTAGGTAGTAATCTTTTGAAGCTTTTCAAAGTAGGTTATCCTTTCAAAATAACCAAAGATGATTATGCTTTAACGGCGGATGTTATTGCTGGAGCATCAAAGTCTTTTCAGACCCAATTTCCACACCAACCGTTCTATGCAGTAATTTATCCTACTACAATTGATAGCCAATTAATTATTGGATTACTAAAAGATCGAAATGTAAAAGTAATTGACCTTTCCAAACTCTTTAACCCTCTTGACCCTAAGTATGCCATTCCTTATGATGAGCATCCTACGGCTTTAGGAAACCAAGTATTTACGAAGGCTTTAGTACAAAAATTTAAAGAAGCACAGAACTCAAATTAAAGGTTAAAACATATAGCATAAACTCAATATTAATAAAATGGATTTTTTAACAGACTTATTTAGCTTTTTGAAAGAGCGCAAAAAATGGTGGCTTTTACCAGTAATTATCGTGCTCTTACTTATTGGTGTGCTAATTGTAATTGGTGGTGGTTCGGCCATAGCTCCTTTTATTTATACGTTATTCTAGACAAAAGACCTCCGCAAGCAGAGCTGTAATCTTCATGTTATAGCTCTCTTGTTTTTATTTATCAATATTCACCAGAATATGTTATCCAAAGCTTTGTTTCTTTGGAGTTAAAACTGCATTATTTAATGAAAAGAGAGAAAAATCTTGAAACCATGCTTGTAATTACAGTAGGGTTACTAGTATTATATGTTGTATTCAAATCAAAAGCTCTATTAATTGCTTCTTTAATTATTGGATTAACGGGAGTGTTTTCAGATTTTTTGAGTGAAAAAATTACATGGATTTGGAGTAAATTTGCCTTAATTTTAGGAGGTTTTAATGCAAAAATTCTGCTATCTATCATATTTTTCATATTCTTAACCCCTATTGCATTTATCTTTAAACTAACCAAGAAAGATAACCTACGACTAAAAGCAGGGAAAGATTCTGTTTACCAAGACCGTGATCACTTATATGAATCAAAAGATTTAGAAAATGTATGGTAAGGTAAAGCCCCTAATGTGAGCTGAAAGAATGTTGGTCTTTATGATTAAGGTATCTTTCAACTAAAACAGCTTATTGGTATTTACAATTAAAAACATCATGCCCAATTCCATAAAAATTCTTATTCCTCTTTACAATGATTGGGATGCTTTAGAGCTTTTACTTGAACGTATCAAACATACTGTTGAGCCGAGCTTCTTTGAGCAACTCTCTTTTGCCATTGTGGATGATTGTTCTTCTATTCCTTGTGATATAAATCGTTTTTCAGCATACAAACTTGAAATTATCAGACTTTGGCGCAATGTTAGCCATCAAAAGGCTATTGCTCTTGGCCTTTCCTTTCTCACAAAAGAGCGTACGTTTGATTATCTCTTAGTCATGGATTCAGATGGAGAAGACCGTCCTGAAGACATAGAAAGCTTATATAACGCTTGTTTAAAAAACAATCAAATTGTTTTTGCCAAACGTGCCAAACGTAGTGAAGGGCTCATCTTTAGAATAGGATATTTGGTATATAAAGGCCTTTTTGGTCTACTAACAGGAAAAGTAATTGAGTTTGGCAACTTCTGCATACTTCCTTTTGAACAAGCTAAGAAATTAGCGTATGTTTCCGAAATCTGGAATCATTTTCCGGGCGGAGTCATTCGTTCTAAATTGTCATACAACTCTGTTCCTATTATTAGAGGTACTCGTTTGGCGGGTACGTCTAAAATGAATTTTGTATCGCTGATTCTTCACGGTTTAAGTGCCATTTCTGTATATCTTGATACTGTAGCCGTTCGAATCGTCATAAGCTCTCTGGTATTGGTTGTTTTGTCTATCTTGGTGGCATTGGTTGTATCAATCATTCGTCTTACAACTCCTTATGCTTCGCCAGGCTGGGCAACAACATTGGTTTCGACTGCTGTAATCGTAATTCTACAAGCCTTTTTGAGTTCACTTTTCTTAGTTTTCACCGTATTAAACTATCGTACTCAAAAGCATTTTATTCCAGCACTAGAATATCACGAATTGATACAACAAGTAGACTCTACTGAGATTTGTAAGATTAAATAAGTAATCATGCAAAATAAAATTGCATTAATACGCTTTAGACTATAAACTGTAAGCATTAGGCAAAAAAGCTTCTATTATTTCATGAGAAATACTTTTTAACTTTTAGCCGAATGCAAAAAAACTAGAGATTAATGCGGGTAAAATTAATTTAATCTTGCCCACCAACTTAATTATTATTTGCCAAATAAAATTAACATCGTAAAAATGAAATTAAGTGTTGTTATCCCTGCATACAACGAAGAGGAATCTATTCCTGAAACCCTACGAACCCTGTATGCAACACTAAAGAAATACAATATTGACCACGAAATTTGTGTAACAAACGATAATTCCAAAGACCGTACAGAAGAGGTTTTAAAATCTTTACAGATTGAAATTCCTACCTTGGTATATTTTACCAACAAGGGGCCTAATGGTTTTGGATATGCAGTTCGTTATGGTCTAGAGCGTTTTTCGGGAGACTGTGTAGCTGTTATGATGGCTGACATGTCTGATGACCCAGAAGACTTGGTGAAGTATTACAATACCATGGTTGAACAAAATGTAGACGCTGTTTTTGGAAGTCGTTTTATCAAAGGTGGAAAAGTGTATGATTATCCTCGTTTGAAATTATTCATCAACCGCATTGCCAACTTCATTGTCAAGCTTGCTACAGGTATCAAAACCAACGATACTACAAATGCTTTTAAATTGTACAAGCGTGAAACAATCGAAGGTATTAAACCATTCATGTCTCCACACTTCAATCTAACAGTTGAACTACCTTTGAAGGCGTATGTACGAGGTTATTCTTATGCAGTCGTACCTAACAGTTGGACTAACCGTAAGTATGGAGAGTCAAAACTCAAGATTAAGGAAATGGGTAGTCGTTATTTCTTTATTTTACTTTACTGTATGATTGAGAAGTTTTTCTCTAGAGGTGATTATATGAAGAAAAAATAATACAAATAAAAAGGATGAGGCTTATTACCTCATCCTTTTTATTTGTGCAAAAGTAATGTTTGTAAAGTACTAAGCTGAAAAAGTGCATACGTAAGTGTGATGCCCCAAAATACAGCAAAAATGCTCATTGTAATTAGAATTCTAAGCACAGGTACCCGAAAAGATAGCGCCAATAATGTGCCCCCTATTGGTGTAAAAAACAAGGGTGTAAAGCATGATATCCCCCAAATACCGACCCTCTTCCATAATCTTACCGCAAATCTTGTACGGCGAGAAAATAGCTTTGCAGGAGTTTTTCTATATTTTTGTATCAAGCTACGAACACTTGTTCCTATTACCAAAACACTAATTACGGTAAGCATCATTCCTAAAATGGTACATACAGCGGTCTCCCACCACGTCAATTCCAATAATAGTCCCGCAATAGGACCGTTAAAAAATTTGATTGCAGTAGCCACCATTACCGTAAAATATTTCCCTATGGCCATAGCAAAGTAGCATTTTTTAATTTATGACAAAGTTACAACTCTATCGTCATTTGTTATATACAAACCTTAATCTTGTTTCATACAAGCCTTGCTTATGTTCTCTCAACGCCTTTTAGGTTTAATATTCTTCATTTTTGCAGTAATCACTAGCTCCCAAGCTCAAAGTGTTTTTGTGCCTCTCAATGCCGACTATTATGACTTGTTAGACCGCTATGAGATTAAATATGGGCGTTTCTCAAAAACTTTTCACACAGGTATCAAGCCCTATACCCGTAAAGATGTTGCACAATTTATCGAAACTGTCGCCCAAGACACTAGTCTTCATGCTGATAAGATTGACGAGTTTAACTTCAACTATTTTAAAAATGATAATTGGGAATGGATTTCGGAAGAAACAGATAGTAGCAAAAAATCACTATGGAAATATTTTTATAAAAAACCATCTGATGCTTATTCTGTCCACAATGATGACATAGATATCCACATTAATCCTGTTATGAATGTACAGGTTGGCTCAGTATCGGGTGGTAATCAGTCTTTTTATTCACTCAATACCCGTGGTATCGAAATACGAGGGATGATTAATAGCAAAATTGGGTTTTATACCTACATGACCGACAACATTTCTAGAATACCAGATTATATCAAAGGTTATGCAGACTATATTAATCAAAATACCCCTACAACTGCTACTCAAATTGCGGGAATGCCAGGAGAGGGTTTAACAAAATACTTTAAAAAAGACCCTCTGACTACAGATTTCTTTTCTGCACGTGCCTACTTAACTTTCCAAGCTACCAAAAACATTGGTATTCAATTTGGGCATGACAAAAATATTATTGGGAATGGGTTTCGTTCTATGATTCTTTCCGACAATGCAGCGCCTTACTTATTTTTAAAGCTGACAACCCAAATTGGAGCATTCCAATACCAAAATCTATTTGCTGAACTTATCAACCCTGGCCGTATTTCTCCAGACCAAACCTTTCCTAAAAAATACATGGCAATGCACCATTTGAGCATCAATGTATCTTCAAAACTAAACATTGGACTGACTGAAAGTGTGATTTTCAAAAGGGATAGTACAAATGGTGTAGGTGGTTTTGAACTAAATTATCTCAATCCTGTTATTTTCTATCGCTTTGTGGAAAGTTTTCAAGGAAGTGGGGATAATGCTTTGGTTGGACTTGATTTCAAATACAATTTTGCTAAAAAGTTTTCTCTATATGGTCAATTCATGCTAGATGAATTTATTATAAAAGAGATTTTTTCGAATACAGGCTCTTGGACCAATAAATATGGAGCACAGCTAGGACTAAAATATATCGACGTTTTAGGCATTAAACATTTGGACTACCAAGGTGAATACAATGTTGCAAGACCTTATACTTATAGTCATAGCTATACGGGGCTTAGTTATTCACACTATAACCAAGCACTTGCCCACCCATTAGGAGCCAATTTTTATGAATGGACTCATACTCTACGAGCTCAGCCCACTCCCAAGCTTCAATTAGTAGGGCGATTAATTTTTGCCAGCTATGGCGACGATAGCAATGGAACCAACTGGGGAAGAAATATTCTGTTAGATTACAATTCTCGAAGTAGATGGGTTTTGTATAAAGACGACGAAGGAAATACATTGGGGCAGGGTGTAGCTTCGCAGCATTTGACATATGATATAAGAGCTTCGTATCAGTTCAAACACAACTTTTTTGTCGACTTACATTATTTACATAGAGATTTTAAAAGTCAACAAAGCAGCCTTAATTCTGTTACCAATCTTCTCTCAATCGGTCTTCGTTGGAATACTGCCGACAGAGGGCAGTATTACTAGGTAATAATGCTGAATTAGTAGTGTACGAAGGGTTTTAAGAATCATCTATTTCTGATATCGGATGTTGGATTGCGGAAGTGAAATATACTTTTTTACCCTATTTTATAAAAAATGAAGGTGTTTTTTAATATTTCAGAAATCCCAAATCTGCAATAGTTGGGAATCCTTCGTACAGTATATCACGCTGTGTAGTTATCAAATTTGACACTTGAGGGGTTTATTTCTATTACAGTAATCCTCCATTTTAGGCACGGCGCTATAGGGGATTAGAAATTAAATGACCTCCATTTTGTTCAAGGTAACAAGCCAATCGTTAAATTATCGTGTATCCCCATAATTTACAACAACCATCGTTGGTGTTGATTCGTTATGTAGTCGGTCAAAGGAAGTTACTGCATATACATATCCTCTGGCTCTTTCGGAAGTATAATCTAAAAAAGTAACGTCTCTTCCAACATAAAGAATTTTATCAATCCTTTCAAGATTAATTTTTTCTGCTTTTTCAAATCGATAAACCGCAAAGTACACATTTTCGTTGCCATCAGAAGCTTTTTCACCTGGTTGCCAAACCAATTTATTCAGTCCATTATCCTTCAAGGCTATTACTCTCTGGGGTGGTTTGGGTGCAATACTATCTTTCCATCTCATAGGAGGAATAATAGCAGGATAATGGTATAACGATGCGCGTAAGGAATCTTGAATTCCCCCATAATTTTCTGTTAGGCACTTTGAGCTAAAGAACATCCCACCTTGAATATTGGCATTACTTCTATCTAAACGAAGTTGACTTGTAGCTTCGGCATTGTTCCAACCTGACTTGATTTTATAAATACCATGCCCGATATACAAATGACGCCCATAAGTATGTTGACTCCACCAATCGGTTAGTATTTTGTAGGGTACTTTAGGGTGACTACGTTCAAAGTACACTTGTGGTACTATATAGTCTACCCAGCCTTTCTCAATCCATTTACGAGTATCAGCATATAGTGTTTGATACGAAGTAGTTCCAGCTTGTGTTTTAGAGCCTACTTTTACAATAGGGCTATAGTTTTGCCAAACACCAAACGGACTAATACCATATTTTACATAAGGCTTTATGCGTTTAATCGCCTCCCCTATTTGTTGAATCAAAATATCGGTATTACTTCTTCTCCAATCTTCGATATTTCTATAACCTGCTCCATACTTTCGAAAAGTGTCGAGGTCATTTAACTGCTGACCTGGCACAGGATAAGGATAAAAATAATCATCAAAGTGGATTCCGTCTACATCATAGTTTTTGAGTATTTCGATTACTACTTGTACAATATAATCGCGCACTTCAGGAATACCAAAATTTAATACTTTTTGTCCATCGTACTGAATCATCCATTCGGGCTTAGTAACACTAATATGCTCAGGCATAATAGAACCAGCCCTTTTGAAGGTAGCACGATTGAGGTTTAGCCACGCATGAAATTCCATATTGCGAGCATGAGCCTCTTGAATCATAAAATCTAAGGGATCGTAAAATGGTGAAGGAAATTTGCCTTGAGTACCCGTCAAAAACTCGGACCAGGGTTCTAAACCTTTGGCATAATAGGCGTCGCAAGCATCGCGAACCTGAACCATCACGGCATTCATGTTAGAGCGTTTGTGCTCATCTAGAATCCTGATGAAATCTCTTTTTTGCTCTTCTGAATTATATTGACCCTTACGAGGCCAGTCTATATTGTCGACTGTCGCTATCCAAACGGCTCTAAACTCATATTTAGAGGTGAGCTCAGCCGTTCTGTTTTGTTGAGAATGACAACTAGAGCATACTAAAACACAAAACAGACATACATGAAAAATAGTCTTATACATACACATTCCAAAACTCTTACCAGGTGCCACGCAAGCAACTCTTTTTTAGGATTTTAAATCAAAATAAGGATATAATTTTCAATTTTAGTTAAAGAATTGTGGCAGGAATGCTATTTGAAAGTGGGTGGCTTATGTCTTATAAAGGGTACTTATCAACAGCATTGTTTTGCAAGTTATTCATAAAATGTTAGAATCTTATCCTTTCTTGATTCAATGGCAGAATTTATCCTTTCAATACTTAAGCAAAATGAGTAAATGGCAATAAAAAAGTCCTCCCATCATGAGAGGACTTTTTTATATATTTAAGAGAAAATATTGCGTCAATATCTTATCTCATTAACTCTAAGCATCTACCGAAAACATATATCCAACACCTTTGAGTGTTTTGATATAGTATTCTGGGATTTTTTCACGTAGTTTTCTGATGTGAACATCTACTGTTCTTTCTACCACGTAAACGTCGCTACCCCAAACTTTTTCCAACAATTCATCACGACTAAATACTTTGTTGGGATGATGTGCAAGAAACGACAATAATTCAAATTCTTTTTTAGGCATTACTAAAGACTTACCATCGTTGAGTACAGTATAGTTTACTCGGTTGATGAAAAGTGAGCCTATTTCCAATTTATCTTCAGCCTCTGATTGCTGAGAATCTCTTCTTAAAAGTGCCTTCAAACGACTTAGCAAAGCACGAGGCTTGATGGGTTTTACAACGTAATCATCAGCACCTACATCAAAAGCTGCTACTTCGGTGTATTCCTCTGCACGAGCTGTCAAAAACAAAATGTAGGTATCCTTAAACTCCGACAGCAATCTCAATTGACGAGCCGTTTCGATTCCATCCATTTTGGGCATCATCACGTCGAGCAAAATCAAATCTGGTTTAAATTTTTTTGCTACCTCCAAGGCTTGAAGCCCGTCTGTTGCCGAGGCCGTATCAAATCCTTCTTTGGTAAGGTTATACTCTAATAGCTCAATAATATCTGGGTCGTCGTCGACCAAAAGGATTTTGGGAGTTGGTAGCGTATTGCTCATATATTTGATAATTAGTCGTTGAGCGAAAGTATCATTACTCAACAAAATCAACTCACTGGATGCTATTAATTAAAAATTAATCCAATATTACTCCAGCATTAAGTGTCATTAAGTAACGCGGCTGATAACTACTTACACTCAAAAGCCAATACAAAATTAGTTATCTCAATATTAAGGAATTGTTAATTCTCACAGACCCTATATATTTCACCCTGTTCATTGGTGATAATTACTACATTTTCATCTAAAAATGCTATAGATTCGGTCTGTTTATGGGGGAAATTTAAACAATAAAGCGGGTTCAAAAAGTCTATTTGGTGTTCTATAATTCTAAAATAATAAATCTTTCCATAACTTATTAACACAAATTTATTTTTCTGTGGATTAATGGCTGCACCAGTTATTGGTGTCCTCAAATTGATATGCGATTTGAGCCGTAAAGTATCAGCATTAGAACCAACTTTCCTCACAAATAAGTCTGTTCCCGATTTATCCAAATTCTTGGTAAAAACATAGATAGAATCCTGTGCAACAAACATGGCCTCGGCATCAGGTATTATTTGATTATTAGGATAATAGATTGGAATCCTGAGTAAATTTTCACCCAATTTTGCATCAATTTTATACACACATAAATCCTGACGTTGATGCGAATTATTACCTATATCACCTATATAAAGATTTTCTTGCTCATCGGCTGACATATCTTCCCAATCTACATTTTCAGTCTGAGGAATAGGGTATGTATTTAGTAGTTTTCCAGACAAATCTATTTGATAAATATGAGGGGCACCACCGCTATCATTATGAGTCAATAAGGTTGAATCCTGAGCTAGATATACCAATCCAGAACTCTCATCGACTTGTTTAGGAAGGTATCCTATTCTTTCAACTTTTAAATGTTTTTCCCCTTTCTGAAAACCTAATTCATGAACCTCATGTCGGTAACCTGCTAATGATGCTTTTAGGTTAAATAAGAACCATAAAATTTTGTATTTGAGCATAAATTGTTTTGTATGTATTTTTAGGTTCTTAATAATAAAGGTAGCTATTTTCAGTTTTTTAAGTATTTTTGAAAATAAGGTTTATCTCTTTTTATTCTCAAGCATCGACAAGACTATAATCCATTGCTATGTTATCAGAAATCAAGCTTCCTCCATCTATCAAATTACTCATTGGCCTTCTAACGGTATCAGTTATTGTTTGGTGGATGTACCTTTTACAAGAAATCCTTATTTTAATTTCGTTTTCCGTTTTATTTTCGATGTTGCTATATCCTTTGTGTCATCGACTTGAGAAATGGCATTTTCCACGAACCTTAGCCATCTTTGTTTGTCTATTGGTTACACTGGCAATTATGGCTGGGGTCATTAGCCTAATAGCACTGCAAATTGCCGATTTTTCAGATACCTTTCCTACTTTTCTGAAAAAAGGAGAAACATTCATCAATGAACTACAATCTTGGGCATCACACAATTTGCATATCAGTCGCAAAAAGCAAGTGACTGAGCTTCGCAATCAGTCGTTGACTTTGCTCAAAAATAGCGGTAATATCATTACTAACGCTCTGGGAACAACACTCAACTCGCTATCGTCAGCGATGTTGATTCCTATTTTTGTGTTTTTCTTTTTACTCTATCGTGATTTTTTCCGTCGTTTCTTTTATCTAGCTTTTGGTAGAGGAAATCGTAAAAAGATAGACCTCGTTTGTACCAGAATCTATACTGTAGTTCAGAGTTATTTGCTGGGATTATTCACGGTAATTTTGATAGTAGCAGCACTCAATACCTTCGGTTTGTGGTTACTGGACATTGAATATGCCATTTTCTTCGGAACGCTCGCAGCTTTTTTACTATTGATTCCTTACATCGGTATCATGATAGGTTCAATTTTACCGATGCTGATGGCGCTTATTACCAAAGATTCGCCAATGTATGCTGTGGGAGTGGCTGGCGTATTTTTGTTTGTGCAATTTTTAGAAGGGAACTTCATTACACCTCATATTGTAGGCTCAAAAGTAAGTATTAATCCACTAGCAGCTATGATTGCTTTGATTTTGGGTGGTCAACTTTGGGGTATTTCGGGTTTGGTGCTGGCTTTGCCATTTATAGCAATACTCAAGGTAGTATTTGATAATATTGACTCTCTCAAACACTATGGTTATCTACTAGGCGAAGCCGAAATTCATCATAAAGGTGGGGGAAGGATATTGGGATAGAATTTAAGGGACTAGGCATCAGGCAAAAAGGCACTAGTTAATAAAAACTGGTGCCTTTTTGCCTGATGCCTGATAACTATTCTACAAACTCAACAACTCTTTAAATCTAATAGCTTGACGGCGAGAAATTTCGATTTTGTCGCCACTCTCACGAAGGGTTACTTGCAAACCTCCAGAAAACCAAGGCTCGATTTTTTGAATATATTTCAAGTTAATAATATGTTTACGATTGGCACGGAAAAATACTTTAGGGTCAAGGCGTTCTTCAAGGGCATTCAACGACTTAAGAACCAATGGTTTTTGGTCATCAAAATACAAACGAACGTAATTGCCCATTGATTCGAACAAACGAACATTTCCTAAACGAACAAACCAGCATTTTTCACCGTCTTTAACAAAAACCTGATCGTTTTCGCTCAAAACTGATGCGCCTTCTTTGGCAGTATCAGAGATTTGTTTTTGGCGTTCAAACTCCTCCTCTACTTTTTGGATAGCCTCACTTAAACGATGTAGTTCAATAGGTTTGAGCAAATAGTCAAGCGCATTAAATTCGAATGCTTTAATGGCATATTCGTCGTACGCTGTCGTAAAAATCACTTCTGGGACATTGCCGTCCAACTCAGCCAATAAGTCGAACCCAGTTTTGCCTGGCATTTGAATATCCAAAAATAAAAGGTCAGGGTGGAGTTCATCAATTAATTGAATCGCTTCGTCGGCATTGGGTGCCTCGCCTACAATATTGATTTTAGGAAAATTTTCTAGCAAACGTTTCAATTCATTACGTGCTAACCTTTCGTCATCAACTATAATTGCTTTCATTCGGTTTTGGAGTAATAGCGTTGGATATTTAAAAAGTATATTACTGAAGACTAATGCCTATTGTTTATCCTCGCACGATATGCGTGATTTTAGCAAAAGGATTATCTTTATTTTCTACAACCTGACTCGGGATCGGCACGGTAATCTCGGCAGTCACTACGTCTTTGGACGCTTGATAAATTTTAAATTTGGCTTCAGCACCAAATAATAACTCCAAGCGATGTGCTGTATTTTCGAGCCCAAAACCTCCCGACTCTGTAGTCTCTAAAACGCCCGTATTACTAATTTCGATTACTACTTTGCTATCAACCATTTTGGTTTCGATACTCACAAATCCACCTTTCACAGGCTTAGAAACACCATGTTTGATAGCGTTTTCGACCAAAGTTTGTAATAACATAGGTGGAATTTGGCAAGTAAGTGTTTCGGGATAAACATTCTTACGTATTTGCAAGCGGTCTTCATAACGAATTTTTTCGAGAGCCAAATAATCCTCAACCGTTCTTAGTTCTTCTGAAAGTGAAACTGTTTTACGTCGATCGGCCAGCAACGAGCTTCTCAAAATATTCGACAACTGGGTAACTGCTTTTTGTGCTTTTTCAGGTTCTTCCAAAATCAAGGCACGAATGCTATTCAGAGCATTGAACATAAAATGCGGGTTCATTTGTGCCCGTAAAACCTTTGACTCAGTTTCACGAATAGAGGATTCTAAACGAACTTTTTCGACCTCAATTTCTGATTTTCTTTCAAAATAATGAGACGCATAATAGAACAAAGTCCAAATCATCAATGGCTTCATGAAGCTGAAACTGAACTGTATGAAGAAAAATATCGACCAAAAGTCAGCATGCTCACGTTCGCGCAAAATGTAACCATCTAGCGGAATATTGATACTCGCCATCATCATCGACATCAACACCACCGAGCCCAAAATACGAGGTACTACCTGACGAATGGGCATTTCGACCCAACCATATTTTTTGATTACTTTTCTGAAATTATGTGTCAAGAAAATGGCAAAAGCAATATTCAAGTCTGCCGAAATAAACCAGTCAATCGACCACCCAAAAGAGTTTACATAAATCAATGCTTCATTGGCAAGCCAAGCTAGCCAACCAACAATCTGTAGAGTCCAATATAATTTGATTCTTGGCATTATTTCTATTCTAATTCGTCTGTATTGATAAAAGTTTATGCTTGAGTCGCCAAGCAAAAGATTGTTTTTGAATCATTCTTACACGAGTTGGCTACAAGTTTTTAATACCTTCAATTGTATATTGGGGATAATAACTCATACCTACTTTACTCAGGAGGATTCTTTTAAAATTACAGTTAAAATAAGCACATTTATCCCACAAAATCATTGAATGGCATCAGGAGATGATAAAAGGTTTGGATTTAGGGTAGAAAAATATTAGTAAATACATTTTTCAATAGTTGCCTCCCATAATCAGGCACAAAAAAAGAAGCCCATGGCGATGGGCTTCAGTCATTCTATTTGTTCCTAAAGCGATAAAATTTCCTGTATTGATAACCCTGTGGATTGTGCTATAATTTCCAAGGCTACTCCAAGTTTTTTTAATTCACTTGCCACCTCTCTTTTTCCATCATCTTTAGCTGTTTTGACTACCTCTTTGACCTCAATGTAGGTAAGCAAACTTTCTTGATATTCGGCGTACTGCTCCGAAGTCATATTGGCAATTTCTGCAACGCCAAAAGCTTTTTCGAAAATAGGTTCTTTCAATATAGTTGGTATTTCATCAAAGCTTTCTAACTTTTTCAAGAAGTAAATCCACTTGTCAAAATGACTCTCTAATTCGTTTTCTTGCTTATCAAAAAGAGGCATTTGTAAAAACTTAAAGTTAAGCTTATCGTAAAATATCTCCCCGTCTTGGTCTTTCAACTTTATACTTCTCAAAAACTTTTGCTTCTCTTCTTTTTCATCATATTGAAAATCCAAAATAGCAATCATATAAATAGGATTTAATCTAAAATCCCATTCTCCACGTTTAGATTGTTCTCTTATGGGAAAAGTTGAATAGAAAAGAGAACGGTCTTTGAAGTAATTAACCTTTGCCTTTTGCATCTCCACAATAATTCGCTCTCCACTTTGAGTTTGGCAATGTATGTCAAAAATTGCCTTTCGCTCATGCGAGAGTTCTGCAAAGCTCTCTACATTACGAAAATCTAATTCCGTAATCTGGTGCCGAGGTGGCAACAATTGATTCAGAAAATCAATCAACAACTCTTTGTTAGCTTCTTCGCCAAAAAGCTTTTTAAAACCAAAGTCGGTATATGGATTAATAAATCTTGACATCTTGATGAAATATAGTTTACAGCAATTTACAGATTTTTCACTAGTAAAATAAATCGTTCTTTGTGTGATTATTAATAAAAAAAGAAGCCCATTGCCATGGGCTTCTTAACATATAGACTTCTCAAAACTATAGACCAAACAAGTGCGTAGTATCGCATTCGAGTTCGGCAAAGAATGATTGGGTTTCGTAATCGTAAATCAACTTGTATAGGCACAAATTTGAGTGCTCAAATGTATCCATCTCATGTAGAGGCTTATCGAGCAACATCGTCAGGATAATTCTCATGGCACGACCGTGCATGGCAACCAAAACAGTTTCTTCATGTGGGCGAGACAAAATTGTTTCAATAGCAGGCCTTTGTCTTTCTAATACTTGTAAAGGGCTTTCGCCACCTTCTGCTGCCATATCGACACCTCCTGTAACCCAACTATCGATAAGAACTTTATAATATTCGTTATCTATGTCATTTGGTACACGTCCTTCTCTGATACCCCAACTTATTTCATTTAATCCTGAATGTTGTTCCCAAGGAATACCAGATTCTATAAATTTATGAACAGATTGATGAGTTCTTTTAAGAGCAGATGTATATACTTTGTCAAAATTGATGTTTTGATAGCTTTGGAAAAACGCCTCTGCTTGCGCACGTCCAAGCTCATTCAAGTCCGAATCTACGCCACTTCCCTGTACGATACCTTGGCGATTGAAGTCAGTCTCACCATGACGTATCAGGTAAATTGTTTTTTTAGTAGGAATATTGCTTTGGGTATTAGACATGCTATTTATTTGATATGGAGTAATATAGAGCTATGAAAAATTGTCACAAAAATACATTTTTTAGGTGATTATGCTATCTCATGACTAAAAAAGAGATGATTTTTGACAGAAAAGTAAGATTTTGTTAAAAAAATGATAATATAGCCAGCTATCTTAATAATGGTTATTTGACAGTTTTGGTTAATCCAATGAATGAAAAATAGGTCAAACCTCTAAGGTTTTTTATCTTTAGAAAAATTTAATTCACTTCACTATGTTTAATACTTCTTACAGCCTTGAGCAATTAAATGCCATGGGACAAAACAATATGCTCGACCATTTGGGAATCGAATTTGTAGAACTTACTTCCGATTATCTTGTCGCCAAAATGCCCGTTGATCATCGTACCAAACAACCTATGGGACTTCTACATGGAGGTGCTTCGGTAGTACTAGCCGAATCAATGGGAAGTATAGCTTCTTTCCTGAGCCTGCCTGACCCTTCCAAGCAAACAGCAGTTGGCGTCGAAATAAATGCAAATCACCTCAAGTCTGCCAAATCAGGTTTTGTATATGGTAAATGTAAGCCTATCAAAATCGGAAGAAATATCCAAGTATGGGAAACCCAAATTACCAACGAGGCTGGTGACTTAATTTGTGTAAGCCGATTAACAACCATGGTGATTGATATTAAATAAGTAATAGCAAATAGGTTTGTGGATTTTTCTATTTTTTTGAAACAAGTAATTTCTAAATTTTGTTATATTTGAAAATGTAAAAATATCCTAAGGATTAATTTTACTCAACTATCTAATAAACAAACAGTTAACATATCTTTCAGACGTATATAAACATTTCAAAAATATGACTCCAACTTCGGAAACTCATATTTCGACGCAAGTGCCACAACTAGAATTTTTCTGGAAAACTGCTATTTCAGAAGGGCTACCCGTTGCTCTTTGGAGATTACCCAAATCCACTGAAAAACAATTACTTATAGATTTATCAGGGCGCGCAAGCCAAGCAAAAATCGATTTAGAGGAGCTTCCTTCAGGCTTTGCAATGAGTCCTTTTATTGGCGAATCACTGTTTTTGAAAGGAGATTTATATTATCATTTCGACCAAGATAACCAATTGGTAGAAAACAATATTCAACCTAATTCGGAACAAGCCCAAGAGTTTTTCAGAAAAGTTCAACTCACCTACGACGAACAACATGAGGACACTCCCATTTCATCAGCTAGTTTTACCGTAAACTATACCAAAAACTTTGAGTCGCCTACCGAATCATCGCTTTACAATGAAATTACTTATGCCGAAATGGTGTCTGATGCGATAGATGCTATTCAGCGTGGTGATATGCAAAAAGTAGTACTTTCGAGAACAAAGCAAATTACTTTGCCCGAAAACTTTGAGGTTGTTGATGCATTCAACAAGCTTTGTGTGGCATATCCAAATGCCTTTGTGTCGTTGGTGTATTTACCACAGGAAAAGGCTTTATGGCTTGGCGCAACTCCCGAAACGCTTATTAGCATGGACAAAGAGGGTATTTTTAGAACCATGTCTTTGGCTGGTACACAATCGGCGATTGGTACAAATGGAGAAAAATATCATCCTGCCGAAATTCGTTGGGCATCTAAAGAAATCGAAGAGCAAGCTTTTGTAAGTAGATATATCATTGAATGCTTCAAAAAAATTCGTCTTCGTGAATATTACGAAGTAGGCCCCAAAACTGTTCAGGCAGGTAATTTGATGCACCTTCGCTCCGATTATAGTGTCAATACCCATGAGGTAAATTTTCCGCAATTGGGCACTGTTATGATAGACCTTTTGCACCCAACCTCAGCCGTATGTGGTATGCCCAAAGAGCCAGCCTTACGCTATATTGCCGAAAATGAATTGCATTCCAGAGAATATTACAGTGGTTTTCTAGGACCTGTAAACATTCATGACGAAAGCCATTTGTTTGTCAACCTACGCACGATGAAAATTCAAGGAAACCAAGCTACACTTTTTGCAGGTGGTGGTATTACCGAGGATTCAAATCCAGTAAAAGAATGGTATGAGACGGAAATGAAAAGCCAAACGCTTTTGAGGGTTATTTTATAAAATGTTTTTCATCATAGACAAAGGAAAAGGGATAGTAGCCGATGCTTACTATCCCTTTTCTTTTGTCTATTAAATATTAATGCAGAATTGCGAATTACAATATGTAAATTTTTAAAACTCTCCACTCAACCTTAATGTTTCATCGAAAAGCTTTCTGTTTTTCGCTCAATTTCTCCAATAATGGTCAATTTCACGGTATCGATGCGGGCATCCATCATGGAGATAATTTGAAAATTGAACGGATGAGCAATAATCGTTTCGTTTACTTCTGGAATATCTTCATTAATACTGATAATCATACCTCCTAAGGTATCGTAATCGCCTTCTGGGAGATTCCACTCGTATTTTTCGTTGAGATAGTCGATTTCTAAACGAGCTGATAATAGATAAACTTTATCTTCTAATCGCTTCTCTATCAAATCTTCGTTATCATCATATTCGTCCTCAATATCTCCAAAAATTTGTTCCATTACGTCTTCCATACTTACCAAACCCGAAGTACTTCCAAATTCGTCTACGATTAAGGCTAAAGATTTGCGTTCTTTAGAAAAACGGAGCATTAAATCTTTGGCAGGCATTGCCTCTGGTACAATTAAGATAGGCTTCAGAATACTTTGAATATCTTTAGGTTTCTTGAACAAAGCCACTGAATGACAATAACCAACAACATCTTCGAGGGTATCTTTATAAACCAATACCTTTGAGTGACCACTTTCCACAAAAGTTTTCTTTAGCTCTTCTATACCATCTTCGAAGTCTATGGCTACAATCTCAGTACGAGGAATCATACAATCTCTCACCTTTACTTGCTTAAATTCTAAGGCATTATTAAAGATTTTGGTATCTACTTCTGCTTCTTCTTCTGTCGAAATTTTGCGATTAAGATTTTGCATGTAATGGTTCAAGTCCGTCAAGCCAAAAGCAGGCTTTTCCTCCGAATATTCTAAGCGAAGTACATTTTTGATAAACCAACTTGAAAGGCCTACAATTGCCCAAACCAAAGGATACATGAGCGTATAAATAATCCAGATTGGAATAGATAAAACCTCCAAAAAGCCATCTGGATTGAGTAAAAACACACTTTTGGGTGTAAACTCAGAAGTACCCAAAATAATAACAGTTCCTAAGATTGAAGCGATAAGTCCAGGTACAAGCCCTGTACCAAAAACGGGAAAATAGTGCTCAATCTGATGATGCAGGTAACCTTCCATAAAAATACCATAAGCTACCAACGACAACGTATTGCCAATAAGTAGGGTACCGATAAACTTAGAAGGATTTTTGATAAATCTTGAAATAATTTGTCCAGTGATTACACCTTGTTTGGCTTGTAGCTCAAAATATAACTTGTTAGCCGAAACAAATGCCATTTCAACACCTGAAAAGAATGCTGAAAAAACCATTGATAATATAACACCTATTGCTTGTTGGGAGTCCATTTGGGGTTGGTTTCAATTTTGAATTAGAAGACATAGATGTCGGAAGCTGGATTAGTTAAATACATCTATATCTGCGAGTTAGACAAACGTTTGTGTTTTTATTAACAACACAATACGAAGGTATGGTTTAGAAAAACTCACATTCTCTAAACATCAAATTGCATATTTTTGGTCAAATTTCAAAAAGAAAGAGCGATTTATCAAACCGCTCTCCCTAAAAATTTGACATCTGTGGGCTTTTTTACAAAATCTTAATGTTTAAATACTAAGCCCAACAGCTGAATTTTACTTTTTCTTACCTTTTAACAAAGCCTGACGTTGCGACTTTTTGAGGTCTCCAACAGGCTCTTTCTTATCGCTTTTATTGGATTGTTCTTCCTTTTTCAAACGTATTTGTTTGGAGTACTGAAAGTAAAACAAACAACCTACAGACATCATCAGCCAGCTATAATGGTAAAAAATCTTTGTCCAAAAAGTATTTACCTCTGGCGGAGTTCCTGCACGAAGGTCAAGAACCCAAATTATCAAAAAGCCTAAAGCTGCTGACAGCAATAATATTTCTTTTCTGCTCATGAGTTTGTGCTTAATTAAAATCCTTTGTCTCGCATCAGTTTAAATTCACGATAACGGCGGATTGTTGCCATCACGAAACCGATTGATAAGATAATTGTACCTATCCACAAGATATTTACCAAAGGTTTTTCGATGGCTTTCAAAATGATAAAATCTCTTTGGGTTGTATTAATATCAAAGGTAAATTTACCTGTCTGAGGATCTACACTCACAAATCTTGCTCGTACACCAGCCTCCGCATTTTCCACTGGCGGCATAGCTACCATACCATCACGAATCACAAAAACTGGCTTTATTTCATGTGGAATAGCCTCTTTTCCTGAAATCAAAATACGTGCCTGAACAGCTGCATCTTGTGGTCCAAGAGGTTTTCCTTCGAATTCTGTTACACGTTTTACTTCGTCCAATACAGCCACATAGTCATTCAAGAAAAAGGTATCTTTTACCGCAACCGTGAATTTCTCCGTTTTGCTCCACTCCTTCTCATCCAAGTTTGGCGCCAAAGCCACATAAGTATAAAGGTCGCCCAATGCAGAGTGTTTCAAGTCTGGCGAGAAAGCATTCCCCATTTTCTTGTTGATTTGAGCACGAGGATACAACGTTGTCACTTTACCATCTTTATCACGGAAATCTATTTCGTAATATTTATTTTCTGGAAAAACTGGCAAAGTATCGCCTTTGGCATAATACTTTTTACCTTGTTGCTCGATGTCCTGCAAGGCTACTGCATGAAAATCATTTTCGATTAAGTCTACCAGCTCAGGACGAACATACTCTGGTAACTCACGACCTTCTACTCGTACCCCTTTGTAAGTAAGCGTGTACTTGCCCATTTCTAAAGGCGTATTCAGCCACAATACTACGTTTTCTTTATTTTCTTTATCGTTGTTTTTGGTAAAAGCTTCATCTTTATTCGAAATAGCAAAACCCGATGTATTAATCGAAACTACTTTAGAATAACCCGACGAATACAAAATACCGAATAGCATCATCGCAAAACCAATATGCGTTACAGCACCACCTGATAACTTGTAGTTGCCACGAGCGATATTAAATAAAATTGTTCCGTTGGTGACAAAAGCATAGATACACGCAAAAAGTAAAGCGATATAGGTTGGGTTACTGAAAAAATCTCCCAACTCTAATTTGGTCGTTGCTAAAATACCTAAAGAAGTCAAAATCAAAGACACCAAAGCAGGTGTTAAGAAGTGCTGAGATACGTTTTCTTTTTTGATTTTTTTCCACCAAAAAAATTGTCCAGTACCAGTCAGAATAGCTACTGCGGCGGCAAACCACAACTGGAATTTTGAATAATAAGTAGGTGCATTGGCAGGTGGTGCTAGTTTAGACACAAAGCCCAATGCCTCCACAATTTTGTTATATACTGGCAAAGACGTTGCCGCAATAATTTGGAAAGACGACAAACACAAAGCTGTAGCGCCAATAAATATCCAGAATTCACGACTATATACCGAAGCTTCTTGTTCTTCTGTTGGGATGTTTTTCCAACGATAAATCAACAAACCTACTGCCCCTACTAAGAAGAATAAAAGATATAACAATAACTGTCCCGAAAGACCCAAATCAGTAAATGAGTGAACCGATGCCTCGCCTAACACACCACTACGGTTCAAGAAAGTAGAGTATAAAACCAAAATAAAGGAGGTAATTACCAAAATGAATGAGATGCGCAACGCCGACTCATTGGTTTTGTAAATAATCATACAGTGAATTGCAGCAACCAATACTAACCACGGAACAAAAGAAGCATTTTCAACAGGATCCCAGTTCCAATATCCACCAAAGTTGAGCGTTTCATAAGCCCAATAAGCTCCCATGATAATGCCTATGCCAAGTACTGCCGCCGAAAATAACGACCAAGGCAAAGCAGGACGAATCCATTCTTTGTACTCTCCACGCCACAAACCAGCAATCGCATAAGCAAATGGAATCAAGGTTGTAGCAAAGCCTAAGAATAAGGTCGGCGGGTGAATTACCATCCAATAGTTTTGAAGCAATGGGTTCAAGCCACGTCCATCTTCTGGAACAAAGTTGGGGTTCATTTTCCAAACTGGTAAATCAGGCATAGCCTCACGCATTAACAAGAATGGTGACGAACCAATTTTGAAGTCAATAAGTGGTAATACTATCCCCAAAATCATCGAACAAAGAAAAGCTTGAACAGTAGCAAAAACTACCATCAAAGGAGCTTCCCATTTGCGATTGGTTTTGATAAGAATCAAGCCCAAAAGCGCATGCCAGAAAATCCACAATAAGAAACTACCCTCTTGACCTTCCCAAAAACATGACACAATATAATATACAGGAAGTGCAATCGACGAGTGTGACCAAGCATATTGATACTCGAAATAGTGGTTATAAATAATGGAATAAAGCGCCACAATTACTCCTACAATCGAAAGACCATGCAGGTAAAAAGAATAGCGAGAAAATTTCTTCCAAGACTCTTGTTCTTCGAGGTTTTTAATTTGAAGTGATTTGAAATAGCCAAATGCAGATATTACCGACGTCACAAACGAGATAATAATACACAAATGACCCACATTTCCGATAGTTGTATGTAACATCTTGATAAAATGGGTTTGGGGAGATAGACCCTAATTTTTGAATACCATTGAGGCATTTTTAAGACAAATACGACTCCTACGCTCAGTAAAAGAGTTTGGAAGTCGTATCTGTTGAAGTAAGCAGTAAGTCTGAATCAACTATATGGCAACAGCCAACTGCCGAATTATGATTTAGAAGCAGGTTTTTCTACTTCTTTGAAATCCACATTTCCATCTTGGTATTTAGAAGGACATTTCAAAAGGATTTTCTCACATTTAAAAACCTGACCTTCCATATTACCAATAATCACGACTTGCTCAGAACGATCCATATCTTGAGGTTTTGGAGCATCATATACAACCTTCTGTTCACGTCCTTTGTTATCAACCAATGTAAATTCAAAGTGATTGGCATCTAGTGCAGGATTGTAGCTCATTCCTGTAACATTACCACCAGCATCTTTTTTTAGTTTACCCACTACGTGTACCTTCTCTGCACTACCGTCTTTAGCCATATTTTCGGCTACACCAAAGTCAACATAAGTACTAGCGTCGGTACCCGTTGACACCAAAATCACCACTGCAATGGCAATGATAATTAGTCCGAAGATGTGTGTTTTTTTCATGATTATTGATGCGTCTTTTTGAGATTTCGCTTATTTCGAATTGAGAGTTTTTTCGATTTTTGAAATTTTCTTATCCAATGTTACCAGATAGATTACTACGCCTAAAAAGATAGTAACCACCACAGCGACTACCGCATAGATACGTCCATCTGCATATAATTTATCAGCCATTTCTGGCTCACCAGCAGCATTGTCTTGAGCAAAAGAAGCTAGCGAAACTAGCATTAGGGTTAAAATTGATAATACCTTTTTCATTTTATCTATCGAGCCATCAGTCATCAACTTTTGGCTTTTTGTTTAGTAAAAGACTTTATTAATTAAGAAATAAGTAATTTTTCTAAGGGCTGTGTTGTAAATGATGAATCCAGCAAAAATTCTCATGCTCAACTCTCCACCCAAAACTTATCTAGGCTTCATTCGCTTGTCTTTCGATTTTACGAATGCGCAAACGAAGATTGGTAATCCAATAGCCCAAGCTAATCCACCCAATTACAGCAGGATAAAAAACTATACGCATAGCACCTTCTGTATCCATTGGTTTAAAACCTGGGTTACCACCATTGCCTGGGTGCAACGAATCGGTCATACGTGGCAAAATGATTAGTAAAGGAATCAATAATGCTATAGCAAAAATGTTGTAAATCGCCGAAATACGTGCTTTTTGTTGTTCGTCTTCAAACGAGCCTCTCAAAATAGCATAAGCAAAGTAGATTAATAATCCGATAGCTGCGCCATTGAGTTTTACATCATTGGTCCACCAAGTACCCCATGTATAACGTGCCCAGATACTTCCTGTTGCACAACCTACAACACCAAACAAAATTCCAGTATAGGCATAAGACTCCGCTTTGTCATCGATAACAGTAAGTGGATTTCTCAAATACTTGATAGAATTGATAACCGAAATCGTCAACATTACAAACATCGAAAACCACATCGGCACGTGGAAATATAAGTTTCGAGCCGTTTCGTGCAATACAGGCTGACGAGGAATATGTCCCAAAAAGCCCCAAACCATTACATACGACAGCATCAATACTGCCAAATACTTATACCAATTCTGTTTCATTTTATCATTTATTAACTCTATGTTGAATCATTGAGTTTTCCCTATTTTTTTACAACTGCCTAGTAATAACTATAATTTACTCAATTCTCTAGCTTCTCCACAAAAAAGGGAAAAGTATCACCGACAACACCAATACGATAGCATCAATTGCCAAAAGAATCATTACTTCGTCTAGGCTTTCTCCTCTATCTAGTCCATCGAGTGCATTTTTTGATATTTTTATTAACATCAATAACATCGGAATAATCACTGGGAAACTCAATACTGCCATCAATGTTGCACTGTTTTCGGCTTTTGATGCAATACCAGCAATCATCGTGAGTGTGCTTGCAAAACCAATTGCTCCCAGTATAAGTGCTACCAAATACAACCCTACATCACCTACTGGATTTCCCATCACCAAACCATACACCCCAAAACCTACCAATGACAATACCAACATCAAGATAGAGTTGTAGATAATTTTCGAAACAATAATTCCTACTGGATTAGCTAAGGTATAATAATATAGAAGACGCCCATAACGCTCCTGCGTGAAGCTTTTGGCAATAGCATTAACTGCTGTGAAAAGAATAATAATCCAAAAAAGCGTGTTCCAAGTAATTTTATCGATATGGTTCGTTTTCAGCCGAAACGATAAATAACACACATATACCGTACTCACAATATATAAAAGCATCCCATTGATAGCATATTTTTGCCTCAACTCCAATCGTATCTCTTTGTCAATTAATGCTTTTATTTCGTTTACCATATCGAATAACTCTCTGAGGCTATATTTGGCATAATGTTGATGAGTCAAATTTGGATAGCCTTTTTCAAAATTTTCCGCAAAGTTACGACACAAACAAACTGCAAACTCAAAAAGGAAGTAATATTTTGAGACATTCGCTCAACAACTTTGGAGGGAGATTTTTCGAGGACAAATAGAATGCAAAAACTAATGTTTCAAAATGATTAAAATCATAATCAAAAAGAAAATTTGAGGTTTAGTTCGCAAATATTTCTTTAAACAAGGAACTCTTTGTTTATTTGCACTTGTTTTGAATAAGTCTAAATAAAGTGCAAATTCATAAATTGTTAAGTCTTTAGAAATTTGTACTTTATATTACAACTACTATTAATCGAAAGCGTAATCATGAGAACAGTTGCGGATTTGAAAATCGGGGAAAAGGGCGTGATTGTTAGCTTTAGCGACGAACTTCTATCACTCAAATTGTTAGAAATGGGCTGCTTGCCCGGTACTCAAGTAACAATGACACATATTGCCCCCTTTGGTGATCCAATCGCCGTAAAGGTTTCTGGCTATGTTTTGTCAATGCGAAAAGATGAAGCCTCAACTATTGTTGTTGCTTAAATAATACCACTTTGGTTAGTCTTGGATTTATTCTATTTTCATAAAAGACTAATCAATAACAAAGTGAATAGATAGGAACAAACTATGCGTTTTTACGTTATTAGTTTGAAGCCAAAAATTGCTAATAGCCTTGAAGAAATCACCCAAAATAGCATTAATCGGTAATCCCAACGCTGGAAAATCTTCTTTGTTCAATAGCCTTACAGGTCTCCGTCAAAAAACGGGGAACTTTCCAGGCGTAACTATGGACAAGTTGATTGGGAAATGGAATTTGGAGACAGGCACTGAAGCCGAAATTCTAGATTTACCGGGGATTTATAGTATATATCCAAAATCAGTCGACGAGCAGGTTGTTATCAACATCCTTGCCAACCCACAACATCCTGACTATCCAGATATGGCCATAGTAGTAGCCGATGCGTCTAACCTTAAACGCAATTTGCTACTATTTAGCCAAGTTCGTGACCTTGGCATTCCTACCGTTTTGGCACTCAACATGATTGACGTTGCCGAAAACTCAGGTATCGTAATCAATTCTTTTAAGCTCGCCAAAGAGCTCAACGTAGAAGTTGCAGAAGTCAATGCCAAAAAAGGTATCGGACTCAATGGCTTACGCCTTGCAGTAAACAAGACGCTTGAGCAACGATTCAATTCTAACGACTCGTTACCTGTAGAATATTCGCCCGAATTGATTGATGAAATCAAGGAGCAATATGGTGATACCGACGATTACCACGCCTTGTTATGGCTTTCGGAACACGATAATCTGAAGCAATTCAATACTGAGCAAAGAGTAGGTTTTGATAAACTTCAAGAAAAATATGGCTGGAATTCACAAAAATTTCAAGCTCAAGAAACCGTTTCTCGCTACGCAGTACTTAATGAAATCGTAGATGGTTGTTTACATCAAATTCCTGTTGAAGACGAGCCTGTAAAAACTTGGACTGATCGTTTGGATAAAGTTTTTCTTCATCAGTTTTGGGGTTATTTTGTTTTCTTGGGCATTTTATTTGTCATGTTCCAAGCAGTATTTACTTGGGCGGCATATCCACAAGATTTGATTGATAACGGTGTAGCATGGCTCAATCAATACCTCAAAGACACCCTTCCAGAAAGTCAATTAGTTAATTTATTGACAGACGGATTGATTGCTGGTATTGGAGGTGTGGTCGTATTTGTACCTCAAATCGTATTCCTCTTCTTGTTTATTTCCTTGTTGGAAGAGACAGGTTATATGTCCAGAGTAATGTTTATCATGGACAAACTCATGCGTAGATTTGGGTTGAATGGTAAATCCGTTGTGCCACTTATTTCAGGTGTAGCATGTGCGGTACCTGCCATTATGAGTACCCGTAGCATTGGTTCATGGAAAGACCGCTTGATTACTATTATGGTAACGCCATTGATGTCGTGTTCGGCGCGTTTACCCATTTATACGGTATTAATCGCCTTAGTTGTTCCAGAAAAGAGCACCCTTTTTGGCATTTTCAGCTTACAAGGTGTAGCATTATTTGGTTTGTATTTACTAGGCTTTGGGATGGCAATTCTTTCGGCTTGGATTTTAAAAGTCCTATTAAAAGCCAAAGAAAGAAGCTATTTTATCATGGAGCTTCCTTCTTACAAAGGTCCTCGTTTCAAACATATTATGATTTCTTTGCTTAATTCTACCAAAGCTTTCGTATTTGAAGCGGGTAAAATTATCGTTGCTATTTCGATTGTGCTTTGGGTAATGGCTAGCTATGGTCCAGGCAATGCAATGCAAGAAGCAGAACAAAAAGTGAAAACTGAAAATCCAACTTTAACAGGAGCGGATTTAGAAAATAAAATTGCTGCTCAAAAACTAGAATCATCGTATGCAGGTCATTTTGGTAAGGTTCTCGAACCAGCTATTAAGCCTTTAGGATATGACTGGAAAATCGGCATTGCCTTGTTAACTTCTTTTGCAGCACGTGAAGTGTTTGTAGGAACTATGTCCACAATTTATAGTTTAGGAGGCGAAGTAGACGACGAAAACACCACTGTCATGAATCGTATGCGTGCAGAAATAAACCCTGAAACTGGCAAACCGATGTACGACGCGGCATTAGGCTTTTCGCTGATGATATTCTATGCCTTTGCTATGCAATGTATGAGTACCTTGGCTACAACATATCGTGAAACAAAATCATGGCGCTATCCTGCTATTCAGTTGGTTTATATGACTACGCTAGCATACTTATCGGCATTTATTGTGTATCAATTGTTGAAATAAGAATATGAGTAATCCCGAATTTTAGGATTGGAATTATTCTCCAAGTTTTCATCAAAAAAAGGCGGTTGGGAAATATTTCCCAACCGCCTTTTTTTGAGACTACCATGCTAGACATGACTCGGCTTTAGACGCAATCATTGCGTCTCTACTAGTAAAATTCCTATTAAAAAATCACTCATTCACAATTTCTTAAATCACTAAATTTGAAATGACTTACGTGTTTACCATCTCAATTTTTCAATAATATCACTTGGTAGCATTGCCATTTGTCCTCTTTCCTGTGCTGCCATATCTCCTGCTTCACCATGCTTAAATACACCAATAATCGCAGCCTCTTCCGACGAATACCCTTGGGCTATTAATGCTGTGATAATACCTGTCAACACATCGCCACTACCTCCCGTAGCCATTCCTGCATTACCTGTCGAGTTAAAATAAACTTCTTGATTGGGTAAAACTATAGCGGTGTGCATACCTTTTATCAACACAATACAATCATATTTTTGAGAGAACACTTTTACTTTTTCTAGTTTGTCAAAATCATTTTTCCAAGCTCCAATCAAACGTTGTAATTCTTTGGGATGTGGTGTTAAAATCGATTTTGAAGGGATATTAGCAAGTATATCTGGATTTTCAGCCACAATATTTAGCGCATCAGCATCCAATACCACAGGACATTCAGCTCTTAATAATATTTCTCTTAGAAAAACCTGAGTCTTATGACTTTTCCCAATTCCGCACCCTACACCAATGACGGTGTATTTCTCAAGGTTGGGACAAATACTTAATTCTTTTTCTGCTGGATCTGTTTGGCACATGGCCTCTGGAACAGCCACCTGCATAATTTGGTATCCACAAGAGGGTATATAGGTGGTTAGTAAACCCACTCCCGAACGTAAGCAAGCTTTTGCTGAAAGTACCGCCGCTCCTATCGAGCCATAACTTCCGACAGCCAGCAAAGCGTGCCCAAATGTACCTTTATGTGAAAATTTTGCCCTTTTTTTAAGCGACACCCTATCTGTCCAAAAATAGGAAGTTATTGTATTTTGAGCATATTTACTCGAAAGACCAATAGGGACACATTCCCACTCACCCACATATTGTAGATTTTGAGGCATCAAAAAAGCTAGTTTTGGAGCTTCAAAAGTCAGGGTATAATCAGGACAAATAATGGTATTGTCCTCAGCAATTGGCTGAGAAACATATAGTCCCGAGGCGATATCTACTGAAATAATAGGAAGCTTACTTTGATTTATTTTCTGAATAACATCTTTCAAAATACCTTCTACTGGTCTATTCACACCAGACCCAAGAATCGCGTCTACCACAACACAGCTTTGCTTGAGATTGGGAAAATCCTTCAAGCTACTAATGGTATGCACAGTGGTTATTTTAGCTAGTCGGTCGTAATTAATCAAAAAGTCAGCACTAGCTTGAGCACTATATTCTATGACATAAACCTCAACCTTTTTATTCATTAAGGCAAGTATTCTAGCAATAGCCAATCCGTCTCCTCCATTATTACCTTTTCCACAAAAAATCGTAAAGTCGCTGTCTGAAAAAAGTGACAATAACCTATCCGTAAATGCTTCAGAGGCTCGCTCCATCAAATCAATGGAAGTAATAGGTTCCTGTGCAATAGTATAAGCATCCCAGTTACGAATCTGCTGGGCATCAAATATTTTTTTCATTGTATAAAAGCTAAATATGTGTGCAAAAGTAAGTTAGTGGCAAAAGTAAAATAGTTTTATTCGCTTTTAGCTCTAGGCTTTATGCTGTAGGCTAAAAGTTAAACAGTATTTCTGATGAAAAATTGAAGCTTTTGTATCTAATGCTTAGAGCTTACAGCCAAATGCATCATAAAGCCTCCAAGTTTTTTCTAAAATCCTTAAGCAATTTATTGGTTTTACATATTTTTTTTCGGAACTTTGCACCCCCAAAGATTTAGTAATTATGTGATTGGGCAGTCAAACTACAATAATGTATTGTTTTTCAGACCTTTAATATCACCGCTAGTTATTAATCAAGTCAAAAAATTTAGGACTTAAACAACAAAAATCATTCAAGATGAACGATTTAATCAAATTGGTAGAGGCTGAAAACGCTGCACGCCGTGCAGAATTGCCCGAGTTTTCAGCAGGTGATACTTTGAACGTACACGTTAGAATCCGTGAAGGTAACAAAGAGCGTATTCAGGTATTCCAAGGCACTGTGATTCAACGTCGTAACAGCGGTGCTGGCGAGACTTTCACAGTTCGTAAAATTTCTAACGGTGTAGGTGTTGAAAGAATTTTCCCTTTATTGTCACCAAACATCGACAAAATCGAAGTATTGCGTAAAGGTAGAGTACGTCGTGCAAGATTGTTCTATCTTCGTGGAAAACACGGTAGAGCTGCAAAAGTTAAAGAAGCTAAGAAGAAATAGTCTCTTGACTAAAGCAATATATAAAAAAAGTCACTCTTTACGGAGTGACTTTTTTTATGCTCAAAAGAGCAGCACTTACAAAAAAAGAGGTGAAAATATCACCTCCTTTCTATTTACCTAAAAATCCCCTTTTATAAATTTCAATGCAATAACTGTAAGCGAATTAATTATTGTCTGCTACAGGCTTCAAGCCTTTATATGAAAATGTATCCGTTTTTTTGGATAGCAGCGTCAGCCAATCTTCTTCTTGCGTCTTTCAAATTAATTGGCTCGATTTTCGTGAAGCGCTTCAATCCCATCAACATTACTCGTAATTCGTCGCCCTCAGCAAATGACGTGATAGCTACTTTTCCAGCAGAGTTCAACTTGTCGATAGCCGAGTGTAAGTACACCAATGCAGCATCTTTTTCTAAAGCACAAGCTTCTTCTCCACGAAGTATAATCAGTTTTTCAACACGCAACAGCGCCGATTCAGCCACATAAGTTTCAATCAACATATCGGCCAAGTTCATAATGATTTCTTGTTCTTCCTCAAACTTCATCATAAACTTTTGAAGCGACGCACCAGCAATCATCAAAATGGCTTTCTTCATATTTTTGATGGCTTTTTTCTCTGGAATAAACAAGCCATCCTCCTCTACTACTCCAAAATCAGGTATTGATAAAATTTCTTTACCAACTGCCATAGCTGCCGGCATCAAATTCAATTCACCTTTCATGGCACGTTTTACGATGGTACCTACCGACAACAAGCGATTGATTTCATTGGTACCTTCAAAGATTCTGTTGATTCTTGAGTCACGATAAGCACGATCCATTGGTGCTTCAGCCGAAAATCCCATACCTCCGTAAATCTGTACCCCTTCATCTACAACATAGTCCAATACCTCCGAACCATGAACTTTTAACATAGCACATTCGATAGCAAACTGCTCTACTCCTTTGAGTTTTGCCTGTCCACTCTCCATACCCGATGCAAGTAAAGTATCAATCGCATCGTCTATGTTTTGTCCTGCACGATAACAAGCTGATTCTGAAGCAAAAACCTTAGCAATCATATCACCAATTTTATGCTTAATAGCCCCAAAACTAGAGATACTTGTTCCAAATTGTTTACGCTCATTAGCATAGTTTACAGCTGTCGAAATAACTCCTTTGCTCGCTCCTACTACAGCCGCAGCCAATTTGATACGACCAATATTCAAGATATTTACAGCAATCTTAAAGCCTCCTTCACGTGTATAAAGTTGGTTTTCGACTGGTACTTTGCAATCATTAAAAAAGACTTGGCGAGTTGAAGAACCTTTGATACCCATTTTGCGCTCTTCTTCGTTCATGGTAATGCCACCAAATGATTTTTCTACAATAAATGCCGTCAAGGATTTATCATTATCAATTTTAGCAAAAACAATAAACAAATCTGCAAAACCACCATTGGTTATCCACATCTTTTGTCCATTGATGATATAATGTTTACCATCCTCAGATAATACTGCTTTAGTTTTTCCAGAATTAGCATCCGAACCAGAATCTGGCTCTGTCAAACAGTAAGCTGCCTTCCATTCACCTGTTGCTAATTTTGGTAAATACTTAGCCTTTTGCTCTTCTGTACCATAGTATAATATTGGCAATGTTCCAATTCCTGTATGTGCCGAAAGTGCCACCGAAAACGAATGACCACCACCACAAGCCTCAGTTACAAGCATCGATGTATTGAAATTCATTCCAAAACCACCATATTCCTCAGGAATTGCCGTACCCAACAAGCCCAATTCGCCTGCTTTGTCCAACAGCTCCACCATCAAACTTGTATCTTTAGCATAATCAATAGCATCAAGTTTTGGATGTACCTCTGTACGCAAAAAATCTACGCAGGTTTGAGCAATCATTTGTTGCTCTTCATTGAACTCTTCAGGAATGAAAATTTGAGAAGCATCAATGTCTTTAATCAAGAACTCTCCTCCTTTGATGGATGATTTGCTATCTGTAAGTACCATATTTTGAATATTTTACGATTCGAAAATTTTCTAAAAGCTAGACTATCGTATGCAAGCATACTAATTTTTTGTAAATATAATAAATAAAAAAAATGTTATGCAAGCATAACATTTAAAATATTTTCAAAAAAAGTAAAAATAGTATTTTTTATAGAATCAAAATAGAAAACAATGATATACTATCTTTTGTTACTATCGACATTTAGTACTTATTTATTATAGAAACTCTTCGATATTTTCGGCCTTATAATTGGCAGCTTCTGAGTCAACAACCTCGCTGATTTGTTCCATTACCTCAAAAAAAGTCTGCAATTTTTCTTCTCCGATTTTTTCATAAATCAGGTTATTGAACATAATAACGCCATTACGAGCCTTATCACGTTTGCGCTTACCTTCTTCAGTCAAATATACTTTTACTACACGACGGTCATCTTCGTCAGTTTCACGACGAATCCACTTTTTATCTTCGAGGGATTTGAGCATACGAGTCAAACTACGAGGCTCTAGTCCTAGTGCGGGAGCTATTTTGGTAGCAGGCGTACCATTTTTGTCGATATTCAACAAAACATACCCAATGGCCATTGTCATATCGAACTGTGCTGCATAAGAATTATACATTCTGCTAATTGCATGCCATCCTGCCTTGATGTGATAGTCTACGGTTTTGTCAGCTTTCATATTTCTTCAAGATTTTCATTATTGGGACATAAATCATCTAAGCTTAGTATGAGTACAGAGTCAAAAATTATGAGCCTAAAATATGTATATCTGGGTATCGACCTAATTAAAAGATAAAACACCTATCTAACTGATTTTAAATTCATAAATCACTATGCTGCATCAACACTTATTATAGGACGAGGCAAGAATTTAGCTAATAGCTATAACTACATTCACATTAGTATGCTTAGCATACTAATGTGAATGTAAATTTGGGCAAGAATATATTATTATGCAAGCATAACATTGTATTTATTTATACAAAAAAAGGATAATCATTTCGACTATCCTTATTGCAAACTTTATTTAGTGGTAGATGATATTAAAACATTTTATCGGGTTTGGCTACAAGAAGTCTGAATTTTCTTTCCCCTTTTGTAGTACGCAAACGTACACTATATTCTCCATTAGACAATTCGTAACTAGGCCACAAAATTGCTTCTGAATTACTTTTTACCATTACTTGGCATGGTACACCCATTCCCGATGCTGTACTTACTAGGATTTCGGCTGTATCAACATCATCTTGTTTAACACGAATCATGTCTGATTGTTCGTCGCTATGGATTGTTACTCCTTTAAAATCTGGTCGATATATCGCTAATGGAGCATATACCTGAATATTTTTATCAGACTTTACAGCTAGAATACGGTAAAACTTAGCAGCATCTTGAGAGCGAATTTCATCTGTATAGCTAAGTAATTCATTACTTTTTCCTGCTTTAATCTCGGCGATATCTACATAAGATTCTAAATCAGAGCTTGATTGAAGGATATATCTCTTTACATCATTTGTTTGAGCAATCCAAGTAAACTTTACTTGGTCATTTTCCAAAATGGTCTTAAGATTAATAAGTTCGTTTGAAAGGCCTACGGCTCTACCTCGTAATGATGACTTGGGTGCATTATTACCTTCATTAGCATTTAAGAGCAATACAACTTCCTTATTATAAAATAGTTGCTTTACTTTATTTTTGGAATGATATGGTAATGGAGCAACAAAAGATAGATTAATCACAGCGCTTGTTAAAACGCATAAATTGAGCCAAAATGTATATTTCATGCAAGTTTATAAATGATTAGTTGGTTTACGGCGGATACCTATAACGAATCAAATTTCACGCCATTAACTCTCTGATAATCAAAAAAAGTTGCTTTTTACACTACTGAATCATTCTATCGTTAAGTGCTCTATTTCAATGGATAAAAAAAAGAGGCTTATTTTGAGCCTCTTTTTTTATCTATTAAATCACAAATTATTTTACACGTACTCCTTTCATGTGTCTTTCTTTTATCTTCAGATTTGTTAGAACACTTTTTGAAAGTAGTAATCTTACTCTAGTTGGATATATGACCAAATACATATTTCCTTCGTAATCAATTCTTGAAAAACTAGGGCTACCTTTCTGATCAATTAACTGATAAAAGTACTCTCCTTTCTCTCCTGGAACAGCACCAAAACGTAGCCAGTTTTCACCATCAGATGTTTGTTCGAATGTAATTAACAAAGAACCATTTTCTTCACGCTGAACCATCCCTGGTGTATTTTTATCCAAGGATATACGATTAATATATCGTCCGTTTTTAAAAAACACCTTACCAGATTTGATATTAGCATTTGAAGATGGTACTTCTCTTTCCAAAACTAACGGATTGTCGTTGTAGAATTGTATTCTTGTTAAATCCAGCTCGTTTTCTTGTAAGGTGTGCATCAAACTTCCTGTTAAGTAAACAGCCTTTTGACAACTAGTTAAAGAAAATACCAGTACTACGAAGAGAAATATTTTTTTCATTGTTTCTTGTGTTAATTCTTAACGGTAAAAATACAAAAAAGTGCCTGCTTATCAAACTGAATAGGTATTCTATCTCTTTGACTAGCCGACGTTTAAAGAACTATTACTTCTTGACTTTCACAAAAGTGCTATAATCTGAGCACTCACGAATTAAGGATTTCTGGAACTTAGTATTCTTATATTTTTCTTTTAAAAGTGTAAAATAGTGCTCGTAATCACGTACCTTATCTTTAGCGATTCTGGCCTCAAATACGGTGTAATCTTCTTCACCAGACTGGCTATTGGCATGAACAAAGAAGGCTGCGTTTTCACATTTGGCAGCCCCAAAGGCAGCTTTAGCCGCTAGTTCAGTATCAGGGCTTTTTAAGGCTGTTTCAAAATAACTTTTTGCTTTGGTTGCCAAATAATAATCGGTCTCATAATCTTTCTGCACATATCCATTAACTTCGCCCGAGCTCCACTGGCGACGTAATAACACCCACGAGTTACCTTGATACGACATACTGTATGCTCCACAACCCAATAAATAAGCAGCTTCAAAATCATTTGGATTATCTGCCAAACGACTCGCTAACTCTTGCATTTTTTGTGCAAAAGTTACAGGAGTATAAATACCACGCTTTTCTTTATTAGTCGTAGTCATAAAGAAAGGGTCTTCGTTAAAATAGCTCTTCCAAGGTTCTTGGCGCCATACCTCTGGCGCTACTTTTTCGAATGCCTTAGTTGCTTTAGCATAATCATGCTCCGACAAGGCACGGCGACCCAACAATACATACAAATGATCTTGACTAAAGCCTGTCATCGATTGAAGCAAAGAATCATAAGCTGATTTTTTTGACTCTTGAAAATAGGCAATTACTTGTTCGATGGTTTTGGATTCGGTGGTATCTTCTATGGCATACATATCAGTTTGCGACATATATCCACCATATTCATAACCAGAATTTGTTTGGTAGCTTGTCAATACAGCCAACAAATATGCCTTGGCTTTGGGATAAGGAATCGTAACCTTTTCGGGTTCGCTTTTCTTATTCATACAACTAGCCAACCAGCCTTGTTTTTCTTCCTTCTCGTGTGGCAAACGACCATAATAGCGTGCCACCAATTGCTTTGAAGCCTCCGCTAAAGCATTACTCATACGAAAATCCTTTGGTTTGACAAATGATGCCAATACAGGTGTAATTTCGTCTTCTAACTCTGGTGTAATTTTGGGAGACTTATTACTTAGCAATAACAATTCTTGAATTTCCAATTGCTTACTCAAACCAGTATTAGGCTTAACCACCAATTTCGCTTCAGCCAAATATTCAGCCGATTTGTCAAAATTCTTTTCTATATATTCTAAATAAGATAAAGCACCCAACCAAAAACCTGTTTTAGGAACTTGTGGATTAGCAGAACAAGCAGTAGCAAAATCTTTTAGCTTTTGCCAGTATGGAATAGCCTTATCATGATTTTCTTTCTCTTTATTGGCATCGGATTCGCCAGACCAATAACTTACTTGCTTGTAGTAAAGCGCTTCATTCTTGTTTATTTCTCTTGACATCACCAGCTCTATCAAAGGATGTGTTGGGTCTAAATCAACCATTTTCTCTAAAAACTTCAACCCTTCTTCATTAGGTTTGATAGCAGCAAAGGCATACACTGCCGCTTTTTCATGGCTATTTTTACACAAAGCAATAGCTCCTTCCTGAAATCCTATTCCTCTTGAGCGAATACTTAAGTCTGCCGCATGGCGACGACTTGGACAACGGTCAAATACTTGTGCAAAATCGTAATACGCCTGTACAGAATCGCCCAAAGCAATAAGTGCGCCAGCCTTGCGAGATAATGCCCAGTCGGAGATATAGGTCTTTTTTTTCAAAGGTTTTATTGTTGCATCATATACTTGTAAGGCTTCTTGAGGTTGGTCGTTCATCATTGCCAACTTGATTGTTTGGAAGGCATAACGTTCTTTCACAAACTCATCTTTCAGCTGGGGCAATGCGGCTTTTGCATTTGTAAATAATTCGACCAAGGCAACTGTATCTACTTTAGTTTCTGTAAAATAGTCAACAGTTTCTCGTTTATACGCTTGGTCGATGCTACGTACAAATGTAATGTAATCGGCAGCCTCAGCTTTTTGATGACTTGCCAACCAATCTTGTAATGCTGAAGAAGTGCTGTAAAGTGATTGTTCAATTTGTTTTTTCGACACCTTTCCTCCTACATATTTACTCCAAGCTGAAATATTGAGTGGTTTTTCGTGATCAATAGTATCTTCATTGCTGACGTTATAATCGTCATAATCATTATAAAAAAACTGAGACGAATACGCATATTTTAAATCGCCCCCTTTTACGGTAGCAGATTCGGGCATGAAAAAACTCATAAATTCATCATAATCTACCATACCAGGACCACAGGCCAAAATAGTAAAAATTACAAGTGAGGCAACAGACTTTTTACTTAGATTGATATAGTTCTTTAATTTGTTCATGTGTGTAAGTTTTGAGACTTTCGGAATCCAAATGATATAGGGCAAATGTAAGTTTTTGATTTGATATTTTCTTCTTTATCAATCGACAACCTTTTGAGAGGTCTTTATAAGCCACTTCCTCTGTTCGGAACACATCTCCTTTTCGAATTCCAATACCCCATAAAGTGGTATCTCGCTGCGCAATAAAACGATTTTTATCTTTTTCAAATAAAGATATACTGCTAAAATCCTTGGAACTAACAGCATTCAAAAAATACTGAAATTGGTGATTTCGATAGCCTATAGTCCAATGAAACGCAGGCATTACCAAATCCAATGGCAAAGAATATTCTGACAATTCTCCGATGTATTGATTTAGGACATCGGGCGTAAAAATCGAATTTGCCGTTTTTTCATTTTTCCAATCTGCCATATTATAGCACATCAACATACCTCTTTCAACAGGGGGTACGCCTGTTTTATCAGAAAACTTTATTTGGTGCAACCTAATCGTAACGCTGATATGAGGATACTTCTTACGAAGAATCGTTAATAAAGTAAAATATTTTTTCTTGGTAGATAATGTCCAATCACAATCTATTTGAATTTCATTATTTCCTATAGGTTCGCCTGTCCAACTCTGATGAACAACCTCTATTTTATCTACTATTTTACCCGCAAAGTCTTCTAAATAACGAGGTTCAAGCCATTTCAAAGTTTGATTGGTCAGATATACCACAGGAATAACACTCAGTTGTTGAGGTACTTTTTGCTTAGGAATCAACAATGCCTTGAAGGTTGGCTTTTGGGTACGCTCATCTAAATCAACATCAAAATACTTGACATATAACTTTTGTATATGATTATCTGTAAGGATTTGTTCTTCGTTTTTGGATAACTTAAAAACAGTTTTCCAGTAATAAAAGGCAGGCGTGACATGCTTGGGAGTCTCCGAAGAGTTACATGCCCAAACAAATATCATGAGTAACAAAAAGCAATAGAAGGGAAATTTCATTTTCTCAAAACACAGGTGTTTCTATCTTAAGTTTATTTCTACTTTGTGATAAGGCAATATTCAACATCTTTGGTAAAAGCAATTGACCCAATTTTACGTCAATTACTTTTACCAAAAATATTATGCCAAAAATACAGGCTTGTTTTGAGAGTTAACGATATAGAGATGAAAACTTATCTAGTGGTATTATTAGGTCTTGTGTAAGTCAACTGCATGACATGAATGTTACGACTAGCAAAGGCCGCTTCGCAATAATTCAAGTAATAACTCCACTTACGAATAAACGTATCATCAAAGCCCAGCGCTTTGACCTGATGAATATTTTGATGAAATTGGTCATACCACAACTTCAAAGTATAGGCATAATCCAAGCCCATATCTTTGAGGTTGACCAATGTAAAATCACTAGTCTTATTAATAGCCTGATTAATAGCTCCTACCGAAGGCAATAGCGAGCCAGGGAAAATGTATTTCTGAATCCAATCTACGCCATTTCTTAAAGATTCATAGCGAGAATCAGGACTAGTAATTACTTGAAAAGCCAGAATACCATCTTTTTTGAGAAGTTCGTTGCATTTTGCAAAATAGACTGGCAGAAATTCATGTCCAACTGCTTCTAGCATTTCGATGGAAACAATCTTGTCGAATTTTCCAGTAATCAGGCGATAATCTTTCAACAAAATCTCGACTCTATCGCTCAAGCCCTCGGCTTTTACTCGCTCAGTCGCCAGCTTATGTTGCTCTTCCGAGATAGTTACAGAAGTAACTCTACAACCATAATTTTTGGCCATATAAATAGCATTAGCGCCCCAACCACTTCCAATTTCGAGTACATGGTCGGTAGATTTGAGATGCAACTGACGGCACAAACGTTCATACTTTTCGAGTTGAGCCTCTTCTAATGACAAGCCTTTTTCTTTAAAATAAGCACTTGAATAGGTCATAGAAGGGTCAAGAAACAGCGCAAAAAAATCATTATTCAAATCATAATGTTCGGATATATTCTTTCTAGAACCATCCAAGCTATTCGCACGCCCTAAATGATAGATTTTATTACTCAACTTGAGTAGGTTCAAAAGCCAGTTTTGGGTTTTATTACCAGAAATAACAGGGACATTTTCGAGGTTATCCAAAAACCAACGAATTACCTGCGTAATATTATTGGTATCCCAAAAGCCCATTACGTACGCTTCGCCAAAACCAATATCTCCGTAAAGCATGATATGCTTAAAAAATCGTTCGTCTTTAATCTCAATTTTAGCTGTTGGAAAGACCTGCGTGTTTCCAAAAAACAACACTTCTCCACTAGGTAATGTCACTTGTAATTTACCCAAGGTCATTTTTTGCAAAACATCCAAAATCGCTTTTTGATAAAAACTAGGTTTGGTACGCTGTGTATTTTTCAAAGTTGTTGTCATAACAAAATAAGGATTTATGGTTAGTGAGAAAGGGGTCGATATATGTCTCTTTGAAGCTCTGGATGCGATTTTTTGGCATAAAATGGAATCCGTTTCAGCCACAATACAAAAGCATTCCAATGAATGAGCCACATAATACGAAGGGTAATCATCGGAAATCGAATCGCATACCAAGCTACTTTGGCATTGGTTAGTGGCTTCTTTTTACCCCAAAGCGTACTTTTGAAAAAGGATTTATCAGCTTTAAAATCGTCTATTCTAACGTGCAACGACTCGTCGGGTATATGAAGTTTGAAGTCAAATTCGGCATCCATATCAATAAAAGGCGACACATAAAAATGCTTGATTTCTCGATGTTCGAAGCGATCTTCCTTTTCCAGAAAAGACTGAATCAAATAGGGTTTCATTTCTCTGAATGTATTACTCACCTCCGCTACCACACATACAGGATGTTTTTTTTCATCAAAACAGTAATAAAATGATACAGGATTGAACTGATACCCCCATGTAGTAAGGTGGGTCAAAAGCATGATTTTTCCACCTTTCAAATCTATTCCTTTGGCATGCAAGTACGTCAAGATTTGCTCCTTGACACCTTTATTAGTTTCAGGCTTTTCTTTTGGGTACTGCAAATGGTTTTTATCAAAAAAACTAAACACATTCCAACGATTTCGACTAATCCATTTCACATGTTTTGGAATGATATCAAGTTCATCTAAATCAAGGTAAAACATAAACAACTTATACGTGAATCCATGTTTGATGGGTTCGCTTCGCTGGTGCATTACCTTACATTCATAGATACAGGATTTCATGAGCCATAAATATTTTTGCCCGTAAGCGTTCTACATAAGTTCACCGCAGAAGCAAAAGCGTCTTCATGGAAACCATATTTGAAATAACTTCCACAGAAATAAATACCTCCTTCGGTATTCAGCAAATGCAATTGTTGCTGTGCTTGCATAGCTGGAACATCAAACAGCGGATGCTCGTATTCTATCACTTTCAATATCTTGGAAGGGTCGATATTAGGCTGAGCATTAATCGAAACAAAGTAGTTTTTCTTCTTAGAAACACCTTGCAACTGATTCATCCAATAAATAATAGAAGGCTGCAAACCTTGTTCGGTTGCTTCAATTCGATAATTCCAGCTACTCCAAGTCAAGCGATTTTGAGGCATAATAGACTCGTCGGTATGTAGCGTTGCAATATTTTTCTGGTACTTAAACTTAGATAACAATTTATCTTGTAAAACAGAGGGCTCTTCGAGCAAGCCCAACGCTTGGTCGCCATGAGTGGCTATGATAACTTTATCAAAAAGCTCAGTTGTGCCATCACTAAGCAATACGCTCACGCCGTTTGCTTCTTTCTTGACACTTACCGCAGCACGACCTATCTGTATTTTTTCTTGAAAAGGTTTTATCAAAATATCTCGATACATACGGCTTCCACCATCGAGTGTGTACCACTGATGTTGCGTATTGAGTCCCAGAAAACCATGGTTATAAAAAAATCGAATCAAGGAAACAGCAGGGAAATCGAGCATCAATTCCATAGGTGTCGACCACACCGCCGAGCTCATAGGCACAAGGTATTTCCAGAGCATATCCTCGCCAAAACCAAACTCACGGATATATTCCCCCAAGGTATGATTCTGATATTTGGGGTCGTCCAAAATCTTGATAGATTGCTCATTGAAACGACCGATTTGCAAAAGCATTTTCCAGTGTTTCAACGAAAAAAGCTGTTTTCTTTGCGCAAATAAGCCATTGAGTCCAGAGCCACAGTATTCGAGTTGTGAAGGCAAATGTTGTACACTAAAAGACATATCCGTCTTTTTGATAGGAGCTTTTATTTCCTCAAAAAGTTTACACAAATTAGGATAGGTCTGAAAATTAAAGACCATAAATCCTGTGTCGATATGTACAGGAGTACCTTCCTCATCGACGGTCACAGTATTGGTATGCCCGCCGATATAGTTATTTTGTTCAAAAAGAGAAATATCATAATCCTGATGGAGAAAATGACCGCATCCCATCCCAGCAATGCCAGTCCCTATGATTGCTATTTTTTCCATCTAGTTTTTCTTAAATAAATAATGACTAATCATCCACTCATTACCGCCGTTGTAGGCAAACAATTCGGCGCAAGCCAAATAAAACAAACGCCAATATACCCACCATTTCACCGCTTGGTCTTTCCCATAGGTTTGCTCAAACAAAGGCATAATTTGTGCTTTGTGAGCATCCATTTTTTGTAGCCATGCTTCTGATGTTTTGCCATAATGCGTACCATTCACATGCCAATGCTTATCTACCGAAAGATGGTCATTGAAGTAAAATAACAAATGGTCACTTGGCATAATACCTCCTGTGAAGAAGTACTTACTCATCCAGTCGGACTCGTCAATTACTTCAAACTTATAGGCATATTCTTTATGCGTAAAAATGTGAACAAAAAGCTTTCCTGAGGGCTTCAAGAATGACGATATTTTCTGTAGTAAAAGTCTGTAGTTACGCATGTGTTCAAACATTTCGACAGATACTACACGGTCATAATGATCTTTATGAGTATCAAACACATTGATGTCTGAAGTAACTACTTGAAGGTTTACAATGCCTCTTTGACGAGCTTGTTCGTCGATATGAGCCTTTTGTGTCTTGGAGTTTGATACTACTGTAAAACGGCTTGCAGGATATTTGGCAGCCATGTACAATGACAGTGATCCCCATCCACATCCCAACTCTAGCACATCCTGTCCATTGGCTAATTCGGCACGTTGACAAGTTAGTTCAAGCATATCAGCTTCGGAAGTATCCAAATCGGTTACCCCTTCTTTCCAATAACCACAAGAATATTTGAGATGCTTCCCTAAGCAATACTGATAGAATTGGGTTGGCACTTCATAGTGCTGTTCGTTTGCTTCTGCTGTATTGATAGCAATAGGCGAGTTACGAAGCTCCTCAAGGAGATTCAGAAAATATTGATGTTGCAGTTCTGTTTCGCCTTTATTTTCATCTTTCAAACGCTGTTCGACCAATTGTCGAATACCATATCGAATTAAAAAATCGGGCAATAGATCTTTTTCGAGCAATGAATTATACCACATAAAACAAAATAAGGTTAGTAAATAAGGACAATAAAGTATCAGGGTGAATGCAAAGGAGCATCACCAATATTTTTACAATAAAGGATTCAAATTTTAAGAACTAAGAATGGTTAACAGGAGTAAAAGCCTCAAAACAACAACAGCACGCTAAGACTCCAGATAAAAATTAACTAAAAGCTTGAGATATAGTAATCATTTATCCATGGGTTGGTTACTTCCATACGGCAAAAAAGATTAAATTAACAGTATATCTGCGGCAGATTTTGGTAGTATTCTTCAGATGATTATGAAAGCATTCTAAAATAACTAATACACTAATAACAGCTAACTTTTTTTACTTATCTGAAGTGTTCTGAAAATATCTACGAAGAAAAAGTAAGTTTAGATTTGGGAAGAAATAAATAACTGTAGAAACATATAAAAAACAAAAAGCGACACAGTCAGACTGTATCGCTTTTGAAGAAGGCATTGTAAAGCAAATTACAAAACAGCTTCGGCCAAAACTAGCACTTTGTTGTTAACTACTTCAACCACTCCGCCGTCGATTGTAAATTCTTGCTTATCAGCCATCAAAGTGCCTTTACCCAACGTAGAAACGATTGGGGCGTGGTCTTTCAAAATTTGGAAAGAACCATTAGTTCCAGGCAAGGTTACCACTGATACTTCACCAGAGAAAACCGTCTTATCCGGAGTAATAATTTGTAAGTTCATTTCTATAAGAATTTGAAAATTTGAGAAGCTGAAAATTTGAAGAGAATTCAAATCAAAAATGTGTCAATTCTGTTCAAACTGACACATTTTCAAATTTCCAAATTATTTAGCTGCGTCTGCCAACAATTTCTCACCTTTAGCAACTGCATCTTCGATAGTACCTACCAAGTTGAATGCAGCTTCTGGCAAGTGGTCATACAAACCATCAATGATTTCGTTGAAACCTTTGATAGTATCGTTGATGTCTACCAACGCACCCTTCAAGCCTGTAAATTGTTCAGCTACGAAGAATGGTTGAGACAAGAAACGTTGTACACGACGAGCACGAGATACAACTAATCTATCTTCTTCAGACAATTCGTCCAAACCAAGGATAGCGATGATATCTTGTAATTCTTTGTAACGTTGTAAGATTTCTTTCACACGTTGAGCAGTATTGTAGTGTTTGTCACCCAATACGTCAGCAGAAAGAATACGAGAAGTAGAATCCAATGGGTCTACCGCAGGATAGATACCTAACTCAGCAATTTTACGAGACAATACCGTAGTAGCATCTAAGTGGGTAAATGTTGTTGCAGGAGCAGGGTCAGTTAAGTCATCGGCAGGTACATATACCGCTTGTACTGAAGTAATTGAACCACGTTTTGTTGAAGCAATACGCTCTTGCATCGCACCCATTTCAGTTGCCAATGTTGGTTGGTAACCTACGGCTGAAGGCATACGACCCAAAAGGGCAGATACCTCAGAACCCGCCTGAGTAAAACGGAAGATGTTGTCGATAAAGAAAAGGATATCACGTCCTTTACCTTCGCCATCACCATCACGGAAGTATTCAGCAACTGTCAAACCTGACAAAGCAACACGAGCACGTGCACCTGGAGGCTCGTTCATTTGACCGAAGATAAACGTAGCTTGAGATTCTTTCAAAGCTTCTTCATCTACTTTGCTCAAATCCCATCCGCCTTCTTCCATTGAGTGTTTGAAAGCATCACCGTATTTTACGATACCTGATTCAATCATCTCACGCAACAAGTCGTTACCCTCACGAGTACGCTCACCTACACCAGCAAATACAGAAAGACCTTCGTAAGCTTTTGCGATGTTGTTGATAAGTTCTTGGATCAATACAGTTTTACCTACACCTGCACCACCGAACAAACCGATTTTACCACCTTTTACATAAGGAGCAAGCAAGTCAATTACCTTGATACCTGTAAATAAAACCTCAGTAGAAGTTGCTAATTCTTCAAACTTAGGAGCATGACGGTGAATAGGCAATCTTGTAGCAGATACTGGTTGAGGAATACCATCGATTGCTTCACCTACTACGTTAAACAAACGTCCTTTGATAGCGTCGCCAGTAGGAACAGAAATAGGTTGACCTAAGTCAAATACTTCTTGACCTCTCTGAAGACCATCTGTACCCTCCATTGCGATTGTACGTACACGGTCTTCACCTAAGTGTTGTTGTACTTCAAGGATAACTTTTGTGCCGTTGGCTTTCTTAACCTCCAAGGCATTCAAGATTGCAGGAAGCTTAGAGCCTTCGCCTTCGAAGCTTACGTCTACAACCGGACCGATTACTTGCGTAACCTTTCCTTTATTGACTGCATTTGCCATTTTGTATTGTGATTTTGTTATCTGATTATCAAGTGATTAAGCAAAGTGTGAATTTGCTATACCGTTTCGGAGCGCAAAATTACTCTGTAAATCTCAGATAACCAATTGTTGTTTTTGGATTTTTACCAGTTTTTTTGCTGAAAAGGTATAGGTTTTGTTGAATCTTATTTAGTTTGGCTTCTATCGCCATCCTGCTTTTTTTACAGCACACTCTTACTTTTGCCATATTTTTCCTCCTCAATGTTCCAAAAAAATCTATTTATTTTAGATAAATCGTTTTTTGAAGAAGTTTGGCAAAAAAAATTAGCCCAAATTTTCATCTTTTCAAAATGAGATTTTTTTTCGAAATTTTCCAAAAAAAAAATCCTCGAACAATTCAAATTCAACTTACTCGTTTATTGACTTTGACTAATTAGCTCGATTTTTAAGGTACACGTTCTAAAGAATTCGTTGTATTATTGCGCTACTAATTCGACCAGTAGTGGTTTAGCATCATTTTATTCCCTCAAATTCATGAATCATTCTTTCGCTTTTTGGAAACATTGGCAAAAAAATACTCAGTGGCTTTTTCTCTCTGCACTCGCTCTTCTACTGGCTAGCTTGGTTGGTTTGGCCTATTACTATGTCAATTATCTAGAAAATGTCATTCATTGGGACATCTTAAGCGAACTAGATGATATTACCATCAGCCTCGACCCAGCCCAAAGTGCCGATGGAATGTTGCATATTCCTAGCAAAGCATATATTATTCGTGAGCAGTTTTTGGCTTCTACTATGCGTATTAATATAGAAGCATCTTGGATTTTTACTATTTTAATTATTGTCGCATTTTCATTAATTCATACTGGAATTACCTTCATTTCTCGTACTTGGTATTTAATTTTTACAGGATTAAGTGTATTTCTTCTTATGACTCTACAATGGGATTTGTTTCTCAATCGTACAGGAAATTGGGTAGGATTCGGTATAATTCTTGGTTTTGCGGGCTTGAGTTACTTTTTTCATGCCTTCAAACGAAATACCTCAGCCCTCATACGTTTTATCGCTTTTGTAATATATTGGCTTGTAATAGGAAGCATTTTGATTAAACTATCTTCTTATTTAAGTGCAATTACTCACTTTTCTACTCAACTCATTCCCCAAGTTTTTATTTTGGGTGCTCTATTTGCCTTTGGAATTGCTTACGAGATTCCCAAATGGTTTGTTTTTATCAGTACACGCGCTCAAGGCTCGCAAAATCTACTCAATTTTGTGGTACTTACACTGATTTATTGGATTAACATACTGTTGGTTTTTCTTCACAACAACAAAGTAATCGATTGGGATATGCTTTATCTCAATCCATTTCTGCTATTTGGAGTATCTACGATATTAGGGATTTGGAGTATCACTGACCGTATGATTTTGGCAGCAAAGGTACTCAACCACGAGTTTGCTACAGCCTTGATATATATTGGTTTAGCAATTTTAAGTATCTCAGGAATTTTTTATGCTTTCGCAACCGCCAATGACCCGATGATAGAGGTCTGGGAAGACATTATTACCTATTCCAACTTGGTTATGGGTATGCTATTCCTGTTGTATGTACTTTCTAATTTTTATGGACTTTTCCAACAAGGTTTACCCGTTTCGAAAGTATTATACAAGCCATTGAGTTTGCCTATTTATGTATTTCGTATCATGGCGTTGATTATTTTGGTGGCATTGTTTTCAATGAAATCATTCTACACGCTTAATCAAGCGGTGGCATCCTACTATAATTCATTAGGTGACCATCAAGTTGCAAATCATGATTATCGGTTCGCAGAGGTTGCATACAAACAGGCCTTAGGAGCAGAATTCAGAAATCATAAAACCAACTACGCTCTTGCGAGCTTGGCACTCTTACAAAATGACAACGAAACCGCAGCCATTTATTTTAAGAAAGCTTTAGCCAAAAACCCTTCACCTTATGCTTACGAAGGTCTTGCTCGCTCTTTCTCTGACCGTGATCGCTTTTTTGACGCTATGTTTACCCTCAAAGAAGCCAGTAAACTATTTCCTCAAAACACTGAAATTCTTACGAACTTAGCGTATCTCTATAACAAAGCAAAACAACTAGATTCCAGTTTGATTTATTTAGAAAAAGCTCAAGAGTTTTCTAACAATTCCCCTATTACTGCTAGTAATTTGGTAGCATTTTGGGCAAAAAATGGTAAACTGGCTACTCAAAAAGAATATACGCAACAGCTCAAAGCAATTGATTATCCAAGCTATCAGGCCAACGCACTTGCTCTTAAACTAAGTACGCAAGCTCAAGCTGAGGTGGTTCAGGTTTCAGCCAACCAACAAAAAGCCTTGGATGTATCTACTTTTGCTTGGATTTACAATGCGGCTTTATTTCAGAAAAGTCTTGGCGCTTTGATTCCGCTACGTGACTTCGCACAAAAAGCCGAAAATGACCAATATTCAGAAGATTTAGAATTTGCCCATGCTATGCAACAATTCTACAAAGGTGACAAACAGCTTACTTTTGAACAATTACAAGCTTGGGCAAGCTCAGATACCAGTTCAAGCAAAACACAGTATTACCAAGTGCTGTTAAATACATTGGTCAAAAAAGAGAGCACCAGCGACACCTTTTCCGAAAATATTGTAGATGCTAAAGCTGCTCAGTTGGCAATATATCAGCATCCTCTCAATGAAAAAGTCTTGGAAAAAGTGAGTGTTTTTTATAACAATAATAAAAAACCGGAAGAAGCTTATCGCATCTTAAATAATGCGTTAAAATGGCGAAAAGATAATTCTGCTATCTGGCAAATGTATATATTACAAAGCCTTTCGATTGGAATGGGAACTTATGCCAAAGATGCCTTGAAAGAACTTCAAAAACGCTTCCCTACCGATTATCAGCGTTTTCTGCCTCAATATCAAGCTAAAATCGCTCTTATCGAAAAACAAAGTGCTAGTTTTCAATAAATAACTATGTTTGTTTTAGGAAAAAAGCTCAAGTCTCCTTTTACCTATTGTATGAGGAGTTTACTTTCACTTTAACCATTCAAACATTCATGAAAATTATTGAAACTACCAATATTTCAAAGCGCTATATCATGGGCGAAGAGGTAATAGACGCACTCAAGTCGATTTCTATTTCTGTCAACAAAGGAGAATATGTGGCATTTATGGGACCTTCGGGTTCGGGTAAATCTACCTTAATGAATATTGTTGGCTGTTTGGATACACCTACTTCGGGACAATATATTTTGAATGGACAAGATGTGAGTAAAATGAGCGATGATGCTTTGGCAACGGTTCGTAACAAAGAAATCGGCTTCGTATTTCAAACCTTTAACCTATTGCCTCGTCAGTCTTCATTGGAAAATGTAGCTCTGCCATTAATTTATGCAGGTTATTCAAAAGCCGACCGTATCGAAAAAGCGATGCTCGCTCTCAAAGGAGTTGGTTTAGAAAACCGTGCAGGTCACAAACCCAATGAGCTTTCAGGTGGTCAGCGCCAGCGTGTGGCTATCGCCAGAGCCTTGGTTAACGACCCTTCTATCCTACTTGCCGATGAGCCAACAGGTAACCTTGATAGTAAAACCTCTTATGAAATCATGGATTTGTTCGACCAATTACACTCAAAAGGCAATACGATTGTAATGGTAACTCACGAAGATGATATTGCTCAATACGCACACCGAATTTTACGTTTGAGAGATGGCTTGGTAGAAAGTGACAAGGTAAATCCAGATGTCCGTAAGGCAAAAGGCATGTTTTAGTAGCTGATTTTGTCCATTTTCATGGTGTACATTTCATAAAAAACAAAAAAGGAGAGTTCCAAGGAGCCCTCCTTTTTTGTTTTTTATGAAATTCTGAGATAATCACAGATATTTTTTGAAAAATTTTACATTTTTAACAATCTGAAATACAAATACTTGCAAATTATTTTTAAAAATTTTAAAAATTTCTTTCTCAATAGTTTGCATTTAACGTTTCAACTCCCTAATTTTGCAACCCAGTAACAAACACAAAAACAACACCGCAGGATGGAGCAGTAGGTAGCTCGTTGGGCTCATAACCCAAAGGTCGCAGGTTCGAGTCCTGCTCCTGCTACAAGGCAAAGACGAGCTAGTATGGCTCGTCTTTTTATTTTTTAATAATTTATCGTTGTCATTCCATAGGGAGCTGTATCGCCCGATACGGTAACTCCCGAGCATCATCAAAACACTCATCATTAGGGAATTTAGAAAACAGTGGTTAATCCATTCTAAATCCTGGATAGAGTTTTCTTATCTTGTACGGGACTCCATTAACATGACAAGGGTAATCGTGGACTAGTCATGGAACAAATCAATCACAAAGCTGGCTTTGTCAGCATTATTGGCAAACCCAACGTGGGTAAATCTACCTTAATGAATGTTTTGGTAGGTGAACGTCTTTCTATCATCACTTCCAAAGCCCAAACAACTCGCCATCGTATTATGGGGATTTTGAATGGACAACATAATGGAGTAGATTTTCAGTTAGTTTATTCTGATACTCCAGGCATTATTTTGCCTAAATACGAGCTACACAAATCTATGATGAGTTTTGTGCATAGTTCTTTAGAGGACGCAGACATTATTTTGTTTGTTACTGATATTTTCGAAAAATATGACGAAGATGATGTAATCAACAAACTAGCACGCATCAATCATGTTCCTGTACTTTTGCTAATTAATAAAATTGATTTGGCAACAGAAGAACAAGTACAAGAAAAAATTGCTCACTGGCGTGAACGTTTCCCAACGCAAGCAATTATTCCAATTTCGGCACTTAGTCAAAAGAATATAGGCTCTATTTTTGATACTATCGTAGACAGTCTTCCTAATCATCCTCCATATTTCGAAAAGGATGAATTGACAGATAAGCCAGAACGCTTTTTTGCTTCGGAAATTATTCGTGAGAAAATTTTCAAAAACTATAAAAAAGAAATTCCCTACTCTTGCGAAGTTGCTATTACAGCATTTAAAGAGGAAGATCATATTATCAGAATTTCATCAGAAATCTACGTGGAGCGTGTAACCCAACGTGCCATTATTATTGGTCACAAAGGGGAATCTATCAAAAAAGTTGGAACCCAAGCTCGTGAAGAATTAGAGAGATTCTTTGGTAAAAAAGTGTTCTTAGAACAATTTGTGAAAGTCGAACCAGAGTGGCGTTCGAAAGCCCAAAAGCTCAAGCAGTTTGGCTATAGCCAAGATTAATGAGCACAAGTAGTCGTGCTACTCTCCTATTTTGACGAAAGGCTTTAGGTAATCAGTCGAAAGTGTCTTTTTTTAAATACTGACTGCCAATAACCAACAATCCAATTAGGATTTTAATGACCTTCGTGTCATAGATTTATTTTTAACCAGAGGTGCTCCATTTCTAACAACCTTCTTGCAATGACAAGCTCGACAGGATGAATTGGGGAAACAGCTCAAACAACCAACAAAATGTCAAATATCTTAGCGATTGTAGGTCGCCCAAACGTGGGTAAATCTACATTATTCAACCGCTTTATCGAACAAAAGAAGGCGATTATGGACAACGTATCTGGTGTAACTCGTGACCGTCACTACGGTTTTGGCGAGTGGACAGGTAAATACTTTACCGTTATTGATACAGGTGGATACGTGCACGGGTCAGAAGACACATTCGAAGGGGCAATTCGTGAACAAGTAGAATTAGCTATCGACGAAGCAGATGTGTTATTATTTGTAGTAGATTGCCATTCGGGTATTACCGATTTGGATAAGGATTTTGCCAATGTATTGCGTCGTTCAAAAAAGCCCGTTTATATCGCTGCCAACAAAGCAGATACATTCGAAAAAGGCTTGACAGCAGTAGAGTTCTATGAATTAGGCATGGGCGAACCTTTTGCTATTTCTGCCGAAAATGGTTCGGGTACAGGCGATTTACTAGATGGCATTGTAAGTCATTTTAAAGAAGAAGGCGTTGAAAATCCTCATCAAGATATTCCTAAAATCGCTATTTTAGGTAAACCGAATGTGGGAAAATCTTCATTCTTGAATGCTTTATTAGGTAAGCAAAGAAGTATTGTTACTGATATGGCAGGAACAACACGCGATGCAATCGACAATCACTATACCTTGTATGGAAAAGAGTTTATCATTACAGATACAGCAGGGATTCGTCGCAAAGCCAAAATTGATGATAACTTAGAATATTACTCTATTCTTCGTTCATTAAAAGCGATGGAAGAATGTGACATCGCAGTTGTTGTGATTGATGCCACTACCATTGACCCTCTTACGGGCTTGCAGGCACAAGATATGAACATCATTTCGATGGCCGACCGTGCGAAAAAAGGTATTGTATTAATGATTAACAAATGGGATTTGGTTGAAAAGGATTCTATGACGTCAAAGCGTCTGGAAGATGCTATTCGTCAGCGTTTGGCTCCTCTCAATTATATGCCAATGATTTTTACCTCGGTAAAAGATAAAGTACGTATTTTCCAAGCTGTAGAAAAGGTATTAGAGGTGTACGAAAACAAAACGAAGCGTATTCCAACATCTAAACTAAATGATGTTATGCTTCAAGTAATCGAAAACTACCCTCCTCCAGCATGGAAAGGTAAATACATCAAAATTAAATACTTGACACAATTGCCAACCAAATCACCAGCTTTTGTGTTATTTTGTAACTTACCACAGTACATTAGAGAAAGTTATGAACGCTATTTGGAAAATAAAATGCGTGAGCACTTTGATTTCACTGGAGTTCCAATTCAATTATTCTTTAGAAAAAAATAAGAAAATGACAATCAGCTAAAACTGATAGAATTGTCTTTACGAATATGGCTTACAATTGTACTTTTATCATGACACTCTGGCTCAACAGTTTTCTGTTGTAGGAAGGTTTGTCATGGGTAAAAAGTACTACTCAAAAGAGTCTTTCTGCATAAGGAAGGCTCTTTTTTGTTTTGCGATAAGCGTAAGAGTCTTTCATAACTAAACTAATTTCTTATCGCACAAAGTTTACAAACTAGATGAAAACAAAATCAACCCACAAGTCCAGTTATTTCGCAGGAGTAATTCTTGTTTTTGTAGGTGCGGTAGCCTTTGCTGGTAAGGCCGTATTGGTACGATATAACTATCTACATTATCACGTAGACACTATTTCGCTACTCGCCCTTAGAATGCTTTTTTCGGCACCATTTTATTTGGGTATTTTGGTATTCAAAAACTTAAAAGATACACAAAAACCAAAACTCAGCAATAAGGAGTGGATAACAATGATACTAATCGGTATTGTAGGCTATTACTTGGCTGCATTATTTGACTTTTGGGGCTTAAACTACGTAACAGCCAGTGTAGAAAGGTTAATTCTCTTCTTGTATCCAACGATTGTAGTTATTGTATCAGCTATCTTTTTGAAAAAGAAAATTACAAAAATCCAGTATTTAGCTTTAATTGTCACCTATCTAGGCGTTTTTTTTTCTTTTATTCCTGATTTAAAAATTGGTATGCAAAAAGATTTACTAGTAGGATCATTTCTAGTATTTCTGAGTGCTTTGACTTATGCTTTATATCTAATTGGAAGTGGAGAGATGATTCCTAAGATTGGCTCTTTACGATTTACTTGTTATGCTATGCTGATTTCAACAGCTATTGTGATGGGACATTTCTTTCTGACCAATCATCCTAGCTTGTTTTCATACCCTAAAGAAGCCTATCTGCTTTCTTTTGTGATGGCATTATTCACAACGGTGATTCCTTCATTTATGATTTCAGACGGTATTAAAAAGATTGGTTCAGGAAATGCCTCAATTATTGGTAGTATTGGGCCTGTTGCCACGATAATTATGGCAAATGTGTTTCTAGCCGAACCTATCAGTATTTGGCAAATAGGAGGTACCATAATAGTCCTAATAGGCGTGTTGATGATTTCTGTAAAAGGAAAATAAAAATTATATGTAGAAAGGGTAAAGTAGAAGGAAACGTATCTATCAAATACTATTTCTTTTACTTTACCCTTAGCTTACTCGTTTTAGATATTTATTATCTACTTTAAAAAATCTATATTTAAGCGTGCAATCATTCCTTTTCCTCCTACTGCCCACACGTTATTTCCAACAATACTGATAGCATGAAATGGTGTTTTATCAATCATAATCCAACTTTTACCAAAGTCTTTCGAATAGCTTGTACCTGATGGTCCAACAGCAACAAGGATTTTCTTTTGCAAAATAGCAACTCCCTCCTTCAAGCCAACAGGGTTTGTATTAGCTTCTAAGTGCCAAGTTTTGCCTGCATCTGTAGTAACCAATACGTTAGGTAAGTCTTTTTCAACTTCTAAATAATCCCCGCCTACAGCTACACCATGATTATTATCCCAGAACCTCATTCCAAATAAACCCGATGCTTTACCTGCAGGAACAGGGGTATCTATTACCTCCCAAGTTTTTCCTTGGTTCAAAGTTCTAAATACTCGTGCCGACTCAGCTCCACCAGTACAGATATAAGCTTGTTTTTTACCTACGGTAACCATACTTGTCCCTGAAGCTGCAAAGGCTGCCTCAGTGCCTTTGTTGGCTGGCAAATCTGTTGTAGTTAATTTTTGCCAAGTTTTACCAGCATCAATCGTTTTGAGCAAGTACCAATGCCCTTCAATAGGATCTGAAAAAACAAGCCCTGTTTTTTTATCCCAAAAGTCTATTCCATCAAAGAACACGCCCTTCTCTTCTGTTTGGAAAGCTAAATTCCAAGTTTGTCCAGCATCCTCAGTACGGTAAATTTTGGCAGCACCTTCAGAGGCTTCGCCAGCACTCACAATAATCGCTTCGTTTTCGTTGAAGGCATAAATGTCTCTAAAGTCTAGTTTCTCAGCATTAGCAACCTTGGTTACTTCCCAATGCTGTCCGCCATCTGTAGTTCTTACAATTGTGCCTTTGCTACCACTTATCCAAACATTCTTTTCAGAAACAGCATGTACTGTTCTGAAGCTAGCGGTTGTATTAATATTTTGTTGCACCCATTGAGCCTGCGTTACAACATAAGAAAATGACAGAGATAGCGATAAGAATAATTCTTTTTTCATAAGGTTTGTTGATTTGTTAAAGTTTCCATAAAAGAAAAGCCCCATCACTCATAGAATGACGGGGCTTTTCTGGAAATATTTTGATTATCTGTTAACAATAAGACGTTTTGTCAATTCAAAACCATCTGCTTGGAAACGGAACAAATAAGAGCCTTCTGGTTGGTTTCTTAAATCTACTACTACTTTACCTGTAATAGTAGGAATTGAACCTGTATAAATCAGACGACCAATCATATCATAGATTGAGAAACTTACTTTGTTATAATTCTCCAATGTTTCTACAGTCACTAGACCATTACTTGGGTTTGGATATATTGCTAGTCCTTTCAATTCTGGCTCTTCCTTGAAGGTATAAGCCTTAGAATAATCAGTATAACAAACCAATGTGTTTAATGGAGCAGGTACAGTATAAACTACTTTTCTACGAGCCGAATAGTCACCATAACGATTAGCTTTGATGCTTTCTTCTACAAATGTTAATACTTCAGAGCCATATTTCCACTGGTAATCTGTACCATCTGGGAAATTAGTAGCTTTCAATGTAAATGCACCATCTTTTGCGATACTAGCGGCGCTAGCACTAGGACTTTCTTTTACTGTAACAGTAATAACATTTGAACGAGCAGATACACAACCATTACCATCTTTTGCAGTTGCAGAATACTGTCCTGATAATTTTACAGCATCAAGAACCTTACTAACTAAGCCTGTATTCCAAGTAACTTCGTTTGAACTAGAAGCTGTCAATCTTACGCTATTTTCTTTTGTATAGTCTGTGATGTCTCTTGAACAGAATGTTATTGCACCTTCTGCTGTAACCACTGGGGCTGCTGGAAGAGGTAATACTGTCACTGCTGTTGTATCTGACAATGGCGACACACAACCTCTAGGGTCGATGACTCTTACGGCTGCTTTAGTGGTTACTTTCACTGTTACCGAGCGAGTAGTATCATTTGTTGTCCATTTGAATCTTGTTGTTTCTCCAGAAGCTAAAACCGAAGATTCTAATACAATACTTCTATCGGCGCAAACTTTCACTAAGCCATCACCCTTAACAGTAATTGTTGGTTTGGCAGGCAAAGCATATACTGTTACACGAATTGCGTCAGAAGTTGGAGACAAACAACTGTTTGTATCACGAACTGCCACTGTGTAAGAACCAGATTTAGTTATTTTGATACTCTTAGTTGTTTCACCAGAGCTCCAAGCATATTTACTTTGAGTTGACGACGTTAAGTTTACACTAAAGCCATCACAAAATGCTAATGGTCCATCAGCTGAAATAATTGGTTTTGCAGGGTTAGCATATACTTTCACAATTGTAGTATCAGAAGTTGGCGACACACAACCACTTGTATCTATTACTTGTACTGCATATTTACCTACGGTACTAATACCTTTTATGCTAGCAGTTGTAGCTCCAGTATTCCACACATACTTATATCCTAAACTAGATGTCAAAGTCAAAGTATCTCCCACACAGATACCCGCATTTTTCTTCGAAGGGGTAATTACTGGTTTTGCAGGAACATTAAGCGCTTTCAGGTTGATAGGGTTCGACAGCTTTGAATAACAAGACTGACGGTCTTCAATAGTTTGTACCTGAATCTTAGCAGTTTTATTAAATTCTATAGTATTCTTTTTTCCCAATGAGTCTTGGAACACACCATTTACATACCATTTATAGTAAACAAATCCATCACTGCTAGCCTTTAAAGATACTTTCTTTCCTTGGCAAAACACTGAATCACCAGTAAGAACAGGTGGTTGTTGGATTTCAATAAATAATACAAATATGTCATTGCTATATTGGACACCTGCAGGCGTAGGGCAATTTCTAGAAATAGCCTTTACCAAATATCGTCCTGTAAGGTCAATTGCAATTTGTGGAGTTCCTTGTCCTTTTGTATTAGCAGAAGTCACGCCGTCCATTCCATCACGATCCCAAATGTATTCAAAACTAGGATCTGTAACAGTAGAAGCTAAGCGAACTTCTTCTTTATTTTGACCTTGACATGTTTCGTAGTAAGTAAAACTTCCTGTATTAACAGAATATACCTGAGGCTTAGGAGGAACCTTAGCATAAGGAATATTCACCGATGCCGATGGTAAGCTGTACACTGAGCTTTCTTCACATTTGGCATAATAACTTGTATTAGAAGTAATACGATTTTCGAGGTATGCACCTGTACCAATCTCTGAGTTATTCGAACTGTTATACCAGTGAACTGTTCCTGAGTTACAATTCTCAGCAATCAAGCCTACATAAAGACCTTCATCACTTGGACTAAGCTCGTACCCACATTTGAGTACCTTAAAAGTTGCATAAGGAGCAACAGGTGCTGCATCCTCCAATGCTTTTGGCTTCTTATTGGACAAGACTCCGCCTTCTGTCAATGGCTTAGCCCATGAGGTCACAGAACCTACCACTAATAATGCTAAAGCTAAAAAACTGTTGCGAGTAAGGGTGCTCATAAGTTAACAAGTATTTAAGAAACGATATTAGGTTAAGATTACTCATCATGTGCGAATCAAATTCAAATGAGTAGTGTTTGAGTATTCGCAAAAGTTGCAATTAAATAGCTAAACACTAAGTAAATTTAAGGGATGAGTAATGATATACCATAGAAAAAAAGGTAAACTTTTTAAACGGTATAATGGTTATTTACTTCCTTTTTAAGAAGTTTCCCATCAAACTTTCTCTACTGTTTAGGGCTATTCTGTTTTCAACTTACTACATAAAAGTATCTCAACCCTTTACACAATGCTTTTAAGTTGATTATGAAATATTTAAGATTTTATTGAAATAATAATCGGCTTCTTTTTTTGATTTTTACTTAGCTCTTAGGCGCGATGCAATAGATTGGTTTTCGAAATATATCGAATTTTCGACAAACATATAAGAAATAATCAACATTTAATAGTTTAATTTTTCGATTAGTCCCTTTTCTTAGACAAAAATGATTCATATCATTCCTGCTTATTTCAAGTATTACTTAATTCTGCGTAGCTAATTTAATCTACGATGGATTCATTTTTTTTGTAGCTGTTAATTTGAAATAGTTTTGTATATTTGAAAAAACATTAACCATTTTATATTTTTTATAAATATTTTAAGTAAAAATGCTTAATTCTATGAAATTATGAAAATTAAGAAACTTCCAGTAGCTTCTCAGGCATTTGAGTATCCGTTGTTGATTAAAAGTATTTTGGCTTATTCTACAAAGCTAGAACCCAACCGAGAAATAGTTTATCGTGACCTTATTCGATATAATTATATCACACTCAATCAACGTGTAGCGCAATTAGCAAATGTGCTTTCATCAATGGGAATAGATGGTGCTTCGACAGTAGCTGTTTTGGATTATGACTCACACCGTTATTTGGAATGTTTTTTTGGTATTCCAATGACTGGAAATATACTTCATACCATTAATTGGCGACTATCTGCTGCGCAAATCTTGTACACTATCAACCATGCAGAAGATGCTCTCATTATTTGCCATCTTGATTTTTTACCATTGCTGGAGTCTTTGGCATCTGAATTATCAACGGTAAAAGGTGTAATTGTATGTACTGACGGTCAAATAATGCCACAAAGTAGCAAACTACCGATTTTGGGTGAATACGAAACATTATTGTCCCAAGCGTCTTCTGATTTTCAATTTCAAGATTTTGATGAGAATGCCGTTGCAACAACTTTTTATACGACTGGTACCACAGGCAATCCTAAGGGTGTATTTTTCACACATCGTCAGCTTGTATTGCATACGCTTGCTTTGTGTTTTACCTTCGGAACGGTAGATGGCGCATGCAGATTCAATAGTTCTGATATTTATATGCCTTTGACTCCGATGTTCCATGTACACGCATGGGGCTTTCCTTATGTGGCCACTATGGCTGGTGCCAAACAAGTGTACATCGGAAAATTTGAACCTGAAGTTGTACTAAAGTGCTTTGTAAAAGAACAACCCACTTTTTCACATTGTGTGCCTACTATTTTACAAATGTTTGTATCGCACCCAGCTACCCAACAAATTGACTTATCCAAATGGAAAGTTGTAATTGGAGGTTCAGCTTTACCTAAAGCCCTTGCAAAAGCGGCATTGCAACGAGGCGTAGATGTTATAACAGGATATGGAATGTCTGAAACTTGTCCAATTTTGTCCACTGTTTATATGAATGCTGTGGATAAGATGAATCCAGATCTTGATTTTCAAGTAGAAGCACGTACTCGAACAGGTACTCCTTCTGTATTAGTTGATTTAAGGCTTATAGATTCGGAAGGGCAAATTATATCATCAAATGGTGAAGATATTGGCGAAATTACTGTACGAACCCCATGGCTAACACAAGGGTATTTTAAAGATTCTGAAAAATCTGAAGAACTCTGGCGAGATGGTTGGTTACATACGGGTGACGTGGCTTCTCTTAATGAAGCTTATTCTCTAAAAATCAGTGACCGCATAAAAGATGTGATTAAATCTGGTGGTGAATGGGTAAGCTCGATAGATCTCGAAAATATGATTGGCACACTTGATGCTGTTCAAGAAGTAGCTGTTGTAGGAATTCCTGACGAAAAATGGGGCGAACGACCTTATGCCCTTATTGTTTTGAAAGAAGGAAAGAGTTTAAGCAAAGAAGAGCTAAAAGCACACATGAAGCCATTTGTTGATGCTGGAAAGATAACTCCTTGGACCATTCCTGATGCAATTAATTTTACGACAATGATTCCCAAAACCTCTGTAGGAAAAATCGATAAAAAAGCCATTCGAGCAACGATTGATACGGTTTCAACCTAAGAGGTTCCAAAAATGTTTTATATAAATGCTTGATTACGTAAACCTTGTTGGGCTTCCCGACGAGGTTTTTTGTTTATTTTCAGGCAGATTTCAAACATTTTTATAGAACTTCGTCTTACCAAAATACAATCATTCCAAAATTATGGCACAAAACGATTTATTCCCTATATTCTTAAAACTCAATACCCTTGACGTTCTATTGGTAGGCGGCGGAAATGTTGGTCTTGAAAAGATTTCGGCTATGTTACAAAATAGCTCCGAGGCACAAATAACTGTTGTTGCGCCTATGATTTTGCCAGCGTTGCGAGATTACATTACGAATTATCCTCAAGTCCAAATCATCGAAAGGAGGTTTGATATCCATGACTTAAACAATAAAGATTTAGTAATTTTGGCAACAGATAACCCTGAGCTACATGCCGAAATAAAAGTAATAACCAAACAGCGTCGCATACTTTGCAACGTGGCTGATACACCACACTTATGCGATTTTTATCTTGGATCGATTGTTCAGAAAGGGGATTTAAAAATTGCTATTTCTACCAATGGCAAATCTCCTACCATGGCCAAGCGTATTCGAGAGTTTTTGGATGACATTATTCCAGACAATATTCAAAATCTTCTGGATAATCTTCGTGAAATACGAAAATCAATTCAAGGCGATTTTCAGGAAAAAATCCGAGTACTCAACGAGGTTACAGCTTCGATGGTAGAAAAGAAAAATAGTTTTAGAGAAAATCAAAATAACGCATAAAGTCGTCTTTATAATTTCGACCTAAAGGAATCGTATGTTTTCCCATAATAATTTCATGGTCATTGAAGGATTCTATTTGGTCTATATTAATAGCAAACGAGCGATGTGTTCGAACTAGTTTATCGAAATTGATACGTTCTAAGACACCATTTAAAGTCAAACGTAGTGTGAATTTTTTGGTACTGGTGATAATATGAACATAATTATTATCAGATTCTAGGTATAAAATTTCACTAAGTTTGACTTTATTAAACTGGTAACTTTGTTTAATAAAGATAAAGTTATCTATCTGAAGAATTGATTCACGAGTTGCAACAGGCTCCTTCTGAGTAGGATTTAAAACCTTAACATTTGATAACTCTTCTTTTGCTTTGGCAAAATTATGGATAGCAAGATCTATTGCAATACGTAAAGCAATGCTACTGACTGGCTTAGTCAAATAAGCCGAAGGAGACGTTTCTTTTGCTCGTTCTAAGGTTTCATCATCTGTTTGACCAGATAAATAAACAATTGGCACCAATTTTATTAGCTTCAAATGTTGTGCAGTAACAATGCCATCCCAAGAGCCTTTGAGCTGAATATCTAATAGCACCAAATCCACCTCATTGGTTTTAAATAAAGCCAGTGCATCTTTACCATTATCCACCACCTCCAATACATCATATCCTTCAGCCTCAAGTCTGGCAGCGAGGTCCATGCCTACAATAGCTTCATCCTCTACAATCAAAATGGTCATAATTCTTAATTTCTATAGTATTTCGGTATGTTTAGTAGGTAACAAAATTGATTGCATTAATTGATAAAACAAAAGCCGTTCAATAAATCCTATTGAACGGCTTCGAACTTATGTTATGTTGTATTACTACAAGTATTTGTTAACATCTACAGAGTTAAGATCTTCGAATGCCAATTTCAAGCGGCTAACGAAAGTTTCTTCTCCTTTACGCAACCAAACACGTGGGTCATAGTATTTCTTGTTTGGAGAATCTTCACCTGTTGGGTTACCAATTTGTCCTTGCAAGTATCCTTCTTTCTCTTTGTAGAAGTTCAAGATACCTTCCCAGAATGCCCATTGTAAATCTGTATCAATGTTCATTTTGATAGCACCGTAAGAGATTGCTTCACGGATTTCTTCACGAGAAGAACCAGAACCACCGTGGAATACAAAGTTGATAGGCTTTTCAGCTTCCAAACCGTATTTCTCTTTGATAAACTCTTGAGAGTTGTGTAAGATTACTGGAGATAATTTCACGTTACCTGGCTTATATACACCATGTACGTTACCAAATGCAGCAGCAATAGTGAAACGGTGAGAAATTTTGCTCAATTCTTCGTAAGCATAAGCTACTTCAGAAGGTTGAGTATATAATTTAGATGAATCAACGTCTGAATTGTCAACGCCATCTTCTTCGCCACCAGTTACGCCCAACTCGATTTCAAGAGTCATACCTAACTTAGCCATTCTTTCAAGATATTTTGCACAAATCTCGATGTTTTCGTGCAAAGGCTCTTCAGAAAGGTCAATCATGTGTGAAGAGAAAAGTGGCTTACCATATTGTGCATAGAATTTTTCACCTGCATCCAAAAGACCGTCTAACCAAGGCAATAATTTTTTTGCACAGTGATCAGTGTGTAAGATTACTTGCACGCCATACGCTTCGGCCAATTGGTGTACGTGATGCGCTCCAGAGATTGCACCAGCAATAGATGCTTCTTGTTTGCCATTTGGTAAAGACTTACCAGCATAAAACTGAGCACCACCATTTGAAAACTGGATGATTACAGGAGAATTAACAGCTTTTGCAGCTTCTAATACACCATTAACAGTGTCTGTACCTGTTACGTTAACAGCTGGTAATGCAAATTGATGTTTTTTGGCAACTTCGAAGAGTTCTTGCACTGCATCTCCATGCAATACACCTTTTTGAGTAGCTAAACTTGACATAGTGAAATTTTTTCTTGTTAAAAACGTACCATACCTAATTTTTCAATCAGATAGTAGTCAAAATTAATAATTTTTCCTTGCTTTTTGACAAAAATACAAAATATAATTTGGCAACAACGATAAAGTAACTAATTAAAATGTATAGCTATTAGTGTATTTTTGAAAATCAATTTTACCTTCAATCTAAACCAATAACTAGCTGTATTTCAGCAATAAATACTTTTGAGATTAGTCATTTACTAGAAAGCTTTTTATAACAAGTGTTTATTTGTCAATCGAAGATTTAGGATCTTATCTTCTTGAGATTATTTCACAAAAATACGAATCTATTTGGCATTATTATCGTTAAAACAACATTGATATTTGATTGCCCTAACACATTTTTGTATTCATCCTGAGTGATCGGCTACTAGAATATCTTAAGGGTATAAAGCAATAGCCAAGTTTATTAGTAGGATATTCGTTAGTCTAGGTGCAATTACCTAATTTTGTCTCATAATTTCTCAATGATTAATAGACGTTTATCAGACGTTCAGCTTACATGTTACCAAAAGACTTTTTAGAGGCATTAAGCCAAAAACATACCAAATCCAATACTTTTCCCTCTACGTCGGCGGTCAAAGAGTTATTTACCGATATTATGCTCACGCTTTTTCCAGAGCAGACCCAAAGACATTATGGCTGTTTGGATGAACTTCAAGAAGCTTTTGACCAAATTGAGCTACGACTCACACGGCTATTGCGCTCTATGCAAAAGCATCTCGATGAAGATGCTCGCATTTTAGCAACAAACTATATTCAAAAGCTCCCCGACATTTACAGAGTTTTACTGACTGATGTTCAAGCTACGTTGCTTGGTGACCCAGCAGCCCAAAGCGAGTATGAAGTTATTAGAGCATATCCAGGCTTTTATGCAATCGCTTTATATCGTTTAGCACACGCACTTTATGAAATGAATGTGCCAATGCTTCCTCGTATTTTGACAGAGTATGCTCACTCTAAGACAGGAATTGACATCCATCCTGGCGCTGATATTGATGAGTATTTTATGATAGATCATGGTACTGGTGTTGTTGTAGGAGAAACAACCACAATAGGAAAACATGTCAAATTATACCAAGGTGTAACATTGGGAGCCTTGTCGGTCAGTAAAGAAATGGCATCGCTCAAACGTCACCCGACTATCGAAGATCATGTCGTAATATACTCGGGAGCGACCATTTTGGGAGGAGAAACCGTGGTAGGAGCTCACTCTATTATTGGCGGTAATGTGTGGCTAACACGCAGCGTGCCTCCACAAACCAAAATTTACCATCAAGAGCAAGTAAAAATATTGAATTAAGCATTGGGCGATTGGCTGTGGATTTTGAGCCGAAGTTATTCAGAAATTCGCTTCTTGTTTTACAAATTAACCTTTCTGTAAATTATTAGAAACTATTCAAATTGCTATTCTCATAGTGTTAGTTGTAGTACACTGATTAGAATCACATAGCAATTGGCTCATATAAAATACAAATTATGGCAACACTTTTGGATTTGGTGGGAAATACCCCACTGGTTGAACTAAACCGTATTAACCCTAATCCTAATGTAAAAATTTTAGGAAAATTAGAAGGCAATAATCCTGGGGGGTCTGTCAAAGACCGTGCAGCTTATGGCATGATTAAAGGTGCCTTAGAAAGAGGCGAAATCACACCTGGAATTAAATTGATTGAAGCTACTTCTGGAAATACAGGTATTGCCTTGGCTATGATTGCTCGTCTTTTTGATATTGAAATCGAGTTAGTGATGCCAGAAAACTCTACTCGTGAGCGAGTATTGACGATGGAAGCATTTGGGGCTAAGGTCACACTTACACCAGCTTCAGAGGGTATCGAAGGCTCTCGCGACTATGCAGAAGCTCAAGTAGCGAAAGGAGGCTTTTTAATGTTAAATCAATTTGCAAATCCAGACAACTACATGGCTCATTATCACAGTACTGGCCCTGAAATTTGGCGTGATACCAATCAAACTGTAACGCATTTTGTAAGCTCAATGGGAACGACTGGTACGATTATGGGCACTTCTAAATTTTTGAAAGAAGTAAATCCTGCTATCCAAATTGTAGGTTGTCAGCCAACAGAGGGCTCAAAAATCCCAGGAATTCGTCGCTGGCCTGAAGAGTACCTTCCTAAAATTTATGACCCAAGTCGTGTAGACCGTGTGATGGATATTTCAGAAGACGAAGCTCGTGCGATGGCCAATACTTTAGCAAAAGTGGAAGGTGTTTTTGGAGGAATGAGTAGCGGTGGTGCTGCTTCAGCAGCTGTACGCTTGGCACAAGAACTTGAATCAGGCGTAATTGTATGTATTATCTGTGACCGTGGCGACAGATATTTGTCAAGCGACCTTTTTGGTGCGTAAAAATTTAATTGTGTAATGTCACTGGTAGAGACGTAATATTTTACGTCTAAAGATCTGAAATTACAGATTTTAGTATCCATAATCTTCTCAAAATTTCATAAAAAAAGCGGTCGGTAATTATTTTTCGACCGCTTTTTTTAATCTGACTTGGCTTGAGACGTAAAATATTACGTCTCTACTGTTGGCTCCAATTATTATTTTCGTAGGCCTTCTGCTTTTAGCATCTCTCCTATTTGGTTTACCATAGCAATCGACGCTTCGATTTCTTCTTTACGAATTGCTACACTTTCAATATTAAATCCTACTGGTACGCCTAATTGAATGCAGTATTTAATTAACTCATCTGCAATCGTGATACATACTTCTACTGATCTATCTAATATATTTTCTGAAGTCTTAAATTCTTCTTTTAGTTCCTCTGGAATATGTATGCCGAGCCATTCCATAAAATGGAGTGTTTTTACCGAACCACAAGCAGTCAATGTAAATATAATTGTTGGAATCTCCTGATTTTTTGTTTGGCAAGCTTGTACCAAAGCATCTAACATCGCTTTAGCATAATCTACATTAAATACACATTGTGATACAAAATAGCTTACGCCCGACGATACTTTATCTAAAATACGTTGGTCTTCATCCTTCAATACCGCATGACGTTCGGGAATAGTTACGGCTCCAATTACAGACTGGTCTTGGTACTGTCGCCAAACATTGTACGCTTCTGGCAAGCTCGTTACGGGAACAAAGTCTGGTGAAGGCACTCCCACAAATACAGGCGAAAAGCCATGATTCACAACATCTTTTAACCAAGTATTTAATTCGTCTTGCGTAAATTTTCCAGCTGGACGATAGATGATTTTGGGTACTTGTAGAGAGGATAAGTGATTTTTGGCAAATTCAAAAGGGTCATGAGCGCTAATAAATGGAAATGGGCGCTCTTCACTAGTACGAGCAGATTCATCTTGTACATCATATACAACCAAAGCATCAATGTCAAGATTATGCAATCGAGCTAATGTTTTCTCCGCAATTTCTATTACTTTTTCTGGGCCAACCTGTGCTTTGGGAGGCGTAATTCCATACAATAAAATACCAGACTCTTTTGATTTGATTTTATCTAAAAACATAATTTTTTTACGAGATTGTGTAATCGGTTAACAGGATTACGTGGTAAGGGATAAGCATTTAGCGAATCGGGCTACAAAGGTAACAGGAAGATTTGTGATTATAGAATCAAAATGAAAGGTTTTCTTGAGAATTGATTCTGAGTGAAATATCGACTTAAGAGATGTTCAAACTTTCCAAACTCCTAAAAAATGCGGTACTTTGTAGTTTCATACAAAATTACAATCACATGAGAATACATCGCCCTTTGGCAGATGCCGTTGTTGGGACTTTACAAGAAATCTTTTTGAATAAACGCCAAGCAGACCGTGCTGTAGAATATGTACTAAAATCAAATCGTAAGTGGGGAAGCCGTGACCGTTCGTTCATTGCCGAAAACACTTATGAAATCGTTCGTTGGTGGCGCTTGCTTCACTTCGTTATTGAAGCGCCAGAAACCCTGAATAAATACCATTTTTGGCAAGCTTTTGGTGCATGGCAATTGCTCAAGGCCAAACATGCCAATTCAGATGAAGCACTTTTTCGTCTACCTGATTGGGTAGAGTTTTCAAAGGTGAATACAAACCGTGTTTTTAGTCGCTACGAGGACGCTAAAAAAATCCGCAAAATCATTGAGTCCGTACCAGATTGGTTAGATGCCCTTGGCGAAGCTGAATTAGGCGCCGAAAAATGGAATGATGAAATTCATGCACTCAACGATCAGGCACCTGTTGTACTGCGTGTAAACTCGTTAAAGTCTAACCGTGAGCATGTTGCAGACCTATTAGGCGACGAAGATATCCACGCGCATTATAACAACGAATTGCCAGATGCCTTAATCTTGGAAGGTCGTCCAAATGTTTCTCAAACGTCTATTTTCAGAGATGGCTTTTTTGAAGTACAAGATGCTGCGTCGCAATTGGTAGCACCCATGTTGGATGTAGAACCTGGTATGCGTGTAATAGATGCTTGTGCAGGCGCAGGTGGCAAAACCTTGCATATTGCGGCATTAATGGAAAACAAAGGGCGCATTATTGCGATGGATGTGGAAGAGCGTAAGCTTCAAGAATTACAAAAACGTGCTCGCCGTGCTGGTGCCATGAACCTCGAAACACGTTTGATTGAACCTAAAACAATCAAGCGTTTACAAGAAAGTGCTGACCGTTTGTTGCTCGATGTTCCATGTTCTGGATTAGGTGTGATTCGTCGTAATCCTGATGCTAAATGGAAACTTACACCAGAGTTTATCGAAAATCTTCGCACAATTCAATATACCATTTTGACACAATATTCCTCTATGTTGAAAAAGGGTGGAAAAATGGTTTTTGCAACGTGTAGCTTGCTACCTTCCGAAAGTGAAGACCATGTACGTCGTTTCTTAGCAGAACAAGGCGAGCAATGGGAATTATTAGAAGAACGTCGCACCTCTCCTGCTGAAGACGGATACGATGGTTTTTATATGGCTTGTTTGAAGAGAAAATAGTAATATCCAAAAATATGAGTCATCCCGAATTTTGAAACCACGATGATTCTGTAAACTTCATTAAAAAAGCGGTCGAAAAACAATTTTCAACCGCTTTTTTAATACAACTATGTTCTCTCTGACTCGGTTTTAGACGTAAAGTATTACGTCTCTACCGCTAGAATACAAATTTCATAAAAATCACTCAATCACAACTCACTAAATTTGAGATGATTTATATTTATTCAGATTGCGCTTTATCTTCCCACTCCTAGCTTCTTCAAATCTTTTGCCAGCTTTGCTGAGAAAACCTCCGCTCCTTTTTTATTGAGATGTTGAGAATTATAAAACCATTTTTTCTCAAAACATAAAGAATCATTGGTATAGTCTAAGAAAGTACATCCGTATTTATTAACGGCGTTCTGGCAAAGTATATTGAATGAGTTCTTATTCTTATAAAAAGGTTGTACTTCGAAATATTCAGGGGCATACACCAAAATAACTTTTATTCCTTTCTTCTGACAAAACTGTAGATATTCCTCAAAACTTGTCTTTACATCCTTTTCAATAGCATAATTAATACCTTTGGGGTATTTTTTCTTAAACTTTTCAAACTGATTATCCCATGGTATATCATTACCTTGATAGCCTTTATACTTGTTTGTATGAGCCACATTAGGTACACCAGCATAGCACTTAAAACCTTCCCAAGCTAAATCCCAATCATTGGCATATTTATACATGGGCATATATTTTTGAAAATTATTAAACTCGCCTTTTATACCTGTCAGGTTATTCATCAGGAGCGGTTCGTTGAGATAGGGTAAAAACTGTTGATAATCTACCAAATTTTTACGCTTCGCAAAGCCATACAAATCCACATTGTGCACAATGTATTTTGGAGCCTTATTATGTTCTAAATACAACTTAAAACGAGTCCATTGCATATCAAATCGCCAAGCAGACATACCCAAATTGTAGGAATTGAGTCGTAATGTAGTATCCAAAATATAAGGAGAAATATGAAAAGCCGCTCTTGAAGACCCTAAAATCAGCAAATCAGCATTGATTTTGGCATTGAATAACGCATTCCATTCGGCTAATGCTGTATGATTTGATTTTCGTAATCCCGAATCGACCATATAAGCCATCAGACTCAATGACATCAATGGAATCGTGATAATCAACGCCAGCTTGAGCCAAAACTTTTGTAACATACTAGAATAATTGAAGATTGGACTTTACTGAATAGTTGCTTTGATTTGGTAAGCTTTTTTCTCCCCAAATACTAATTGTTGAAATCCATCAATTTCATAATGCTTGAGTTGCTTTTGGGCAAAATCAGCTTTGATTTCTTTTCGAGTTTTGTATAAATAATTCTCGTCCGACAGCAAAGCATATACTCTTTGAAGCTCTCCGTGTTTCAGCGTCAGCTTTATTTCCTTTACTAATTGTGTCTCGGTAGGTTTGAGTTTGTAAACAACCAAAGAGTCATTTTGGGTAATTTGATAACTATTGATAAAAGCAGGCTTGTTTAAATCTGCTTGAATAAAAAAGTCCAATTCCTTTTCCCAATCTTGAATGACTTTAGTCTGGGCATCAGTTGTAGTACCAACCTTTACTGATTTTTGAACAGCAGGTTTGCGTTGAGATAGTTCTTTGATTTGTGTTTCGAAAGTACCTTTTAGGTCAAAATATCTGATACTGCTTTGCTCTACTTGCTGATTACAAGCCATTACAGAAAGCATTAAAAATAAACTAGCTAGAATGTTTTTCATGATACAAAATTAACACAAAAGCCTTTTATGTCGTTCCTTGTCTAAGCGTAATAATTCATTAGCAAGATAAGAAAGAGCAGTATTTTTTTTCTGACTCTTGATTTCAAATAGATTTATCATAAAATATTGAATCGATACACGCGATTCAGCATATACCCTATCAGAAATATCTGAGCATTTGGATATATTGAGAGCTAATCCCTAAACAAATGACATCTCAAAATCGACTTGCCTCCGCTGACATCTACCGTGGATTTGTTATGCTACTCATGATGGCCGAAGTGCTTCATCTTGGCGACGTTGCCAAAGCACTTCCTAATAGCTCTTTCTGGGCTTTTCTAGGACATCACCAAGACCATGTCGAATGGGTTGGGTGCGCCTTACACGATTTGATTCAACCCTCTTTTTCATTTCTGGTAGGCGTAGTATTACCATATTCTGTAGCAAACCGACTCAGTAAAGGAGGTTCTTTTAGTCAAGCACTTTGGCATACAATCAAACGCTCACTCATCTTAATTGTCCTTGGTATATTTTTACGTTCTCAATATAAAACACAAACCTATTTTACCTTTGAAGATACCCTCAGTCAAATTGGATTAGGATATACCTTTTTATTTTTATTGGCATTTCGTTCGCAGAAAATTCAGATAACAGCTCTTGTAATAATTTTAATAGGATATTGGCTAGCGTTTGCGCTATATCCCTTACCTGACGCCAACTTTAATTATGCCGATGCAGGTGTTACGAAAGATTGGGAATATAACCTATCTGGGTTTGCTGCCCATTGGAACAAAAACACCAATTTAGCATGGGCATTTGACCAATGGTTTCTCAATCTTTTTCCAAGAGAAAAACCCTTTTTATTCAATGGAGGTGGTTATGCAACTTTAAGTTTTATTCCCACATTAGGAACGATGATTTTGGGTTTATTGGCTGGTAATATCTTCTTGTCGAGTAGCTCATCTCAAGAGAAGCTAAAGCGTTTTTTAATTTTAGGTGTCTCAGGACTGGTTTTAGGTACAATGCTTGATACTTTAGGAATATGCCCAAATGTAAAACGTATTTGGACGCCAACTTGGGTGATTTTTAGCGGTGGTTGGTGCTTTTTACTTTTGGCATTTTTTTATTGGGTCATCGATATTAAGCAATCTACAGATGCCTATTTTTTAAAGGTTATTGGAATGAACTCTATAGCAGCTTATTGTATTGCTGATGCCTTAGGCGTTTATATCTCAAAATCCTTGAAAATTCATCTTGGTGAAAATTACGCTAATATCTTAGGGGATTCGTACCAAACCTTAATCCATGGAGGATTGATGTTACTGATTTATTGGCTGATTCTAAATTGGTTGTATAAAAAGAAGATATTTATAAGGATATAGAATTCTTGAAAACAACAAATCCCCGTGTAAATCATATCTACACGGGGATTCGATAAAATATTTTCCCTAAATTACAACAAGCTTACACCTGTCATTTCTTTTGGTTGCGCTACGCCAATCAATTCCAAAATGGTTGGAGCAATATCGCCCAATTTACCATCTTTGATTGGGTTACTGTATTCGTTATCGACCAAAATACATGGCACCAAGTTAGTTGAGTGCGCTGTGTTTGGCGAACCATCTTCGTTAATCATGAAGTCTGCGTTACCGTGGTCAGCTATAATGATAAAAGAGTAACCATGTTTCAAACCAGCTTCTACAACCGCTTGAGCACATTGGTCTACTGTTTCTACAGCCTTAACTACGGCAGAGAAAACGCCAGTATGACCTACCATGTCAGGGTTCGCAAAGTTCAAACATACGAAATCTACTTCTTCTTTTTCCAATTCAGGAATCAAAGCATCACGTAATTCCGGGGCAGACATCTCAGGAGCTAAATCATAAGTTGCTACCTTTGGCGAAGCACGCATGATATTGGTCTGTCCTACAAATGGCTCTTCGCGACCGCCAGAGAAGAAGAAAGTAACGTGTGGATACTTTTCTGTCTCCGCCATACGGATTTGTTTTTTGCCTGCATTTTGCAATACTTCACCCAAAGTCATTGGAATATTGCTATCGTCAAATACTACTTTTACACCTTCAAATGACTTATCGTATTCGGTCATTGTCAAGTAGTACAAAGATAGTTTTTGCATATCTTGCTCAGGGAAATCACGCTGTGTTAGGGCTTGCGTAATTTCACGACCACGGTCGGTACGGAAATTGAAACAAAGTACTACGTCTCCCTCAGCAATAGTTGCCACAGGAGCACCGTTTTCCTCTACGATAATTGGCTTGATGAACTCATCTGTTACACCTGCCTCATACGAAGCAGAAATCGCATCAATTAAACCAGAAGCAGCTACTTTTTCACCTATTCCTTTTACCATGGCATCATACGCCAATTTCACACGCTCCCAACGGTTGTCGCGGTCCATTGCATAGTAACGTCCTGTTACCGAAGCGATTTTTGTACCTGTAGTAGCAATATGTGCTTGCAATTCGGTCAAGAAAGCTACGCCCGATTTAGGGTCGGTATCACGACCGTCTGTGAAAGCATGAACGTAAGCCTCCTCTACTCCTGCTGTATTAGCCGCAGTACAAAGTGCTTTTAGGTGATTGATATGAGAGTGAACACCACCGTTTGATACCAAACCGATCAAGTGTACTTTCTTCCCATTTGATTTTGCATATTCAAAAGCCTCTGCCAATACTGGCTCTTGAGCCAATGTACCTTCGTCAACTGCTTTGTTAATTCTTACTAAGTTTTGGTAAACTACACGCCCTGCACCCAAGTTCATGTGACCTACCTCTGAATTACCCATCTGACCAGCTGGCAAACCTACAGCCAAACCTGAGGCTTCCAATTTAGAATGTGGATACTTTGTATATAAAGAATCCATGAATGGCGTTTTAGCGGCTTCAATCGCCGATACTTCTGGCTTAGTACCGATACCCCAGCCATCCAAAATCATTAATACGACCTTCTTGTTCACGTAATTTTTTGGTTAATTGGTTATTATTATTTATTCAGGCCGAACTTTGTGAAGAACGACCGTCAAAAGGGATTTTTATGCAAGTTAATCCTTTTTAGGGAAAATAGTCTTCGACTTACACTCAACTACCCTATCATTACTCACTGGAATTAGTGATTATTACCCTTTTCTTTTAAAAACAATTTTTCTCCTGCTTCAATTCGAATAGGTAGATGATTTTCTTTAGGAGGAATCGGGCAGCTATACCCTTCGCTAAAAGCACAATAAGGGTTATAGAGTTTATTAAAATCTAATTGTATTTTTCCTTCTTTAATATCTTTCAGGCTTGCATCTAAGTACCGTCCAGCACCGTAGGTTTCCTTACCAGAAGTTTGATCTTTGATAGGCACAAACAAATAATCTCGATATTTGGGTATTTGCATCAAAGCTAAACTCCGATAGACATTCAGCTTTAAAGCTTTGCCATTAATAGCAAAACTTACTTCTCCGTATTTGACATACTCCTTGAATTTCCCATTTGAAGTTGGAATCTTGAATATAGTTCCATCACTTATTTTAGAAAAACTTCCTTCTACTTGGTACAAAGAATCTGGTTCGTAAAACTGGAGATACTGTAAATCATCTGCTTTGAGAGGACTATTAGCTTCTTCTAGAAACGCTTTTTTATATTTTTCACGAAAAACTTCCACCGAATCTTTCCATACTTGCGCATGAGTATTGGAGGCAAGACATAGGCCTATCAATATTATTTTGACGTGCTTCACCATAAATTTCGGGTTTTAGGCGTTTCAAGAAAAGTCTCAATTTTTCTATATTCAAATAACTTATTGCAATCCATGTGTTCTAACCAAAAAATCTAAAAACTCCTCCGCACAACGACTCACAATTTGATAGACATTTTCAAAATCTTCATTTTGTCCATAATAAGGGTCTGGAACTTCAGGGATTTTATACTCGGTAGAATCTATAGGAAAATCTCGATTGGGGATAGCGACCTCTGGGTCGAAACGACGATACAAAAAACAAATCTCTTCAGGTTGATGCATTCCCGTAGCTCTATACGAGATAGACTGGATGTTATCCATATTGTAGTCGTCCATACCTACGATATAATCAAATACGGAGAAATCTTCTCCAGTCAGTTTACGACAACGATGAAGTAATTCTATATCATGACTACTAGCGTTTTTACGAGTACGATGATCGGGTAATTCGCCAATGTGATAGCTATGTGTAGCAGCCGAATCGCATTGGACAACTCTTTGTAAATTTCGTTTTTTTACAGCATGTCTGAATGTTTCCTCCGCAATCGGCGAACGACAAATATTTCCAGTACAAACAAACAGGACTTTAATCATATAATTCAAAAAGGGTAATGATATTGAGGTTTTGTGATTCTCTTCGATATCTTCAAAATTTATTACTTCTCTACAGGCTGATTATCGCCATCCACTAAAATATAAATTTCTTCTTTAGGCTTTTTCATCAAGTATTTTTCTCTTGCGTATTTCTCTATTAATTTAGGGTTACCCAATACCTCCTCTCGCTCTCGTTGAACTTCTTTAAGTTTTTCTTGGTAATAGACTTTCTCGTCTTCCAAACGACTCAACTCTCCACGTCTTTTAAACTGAGTCCAAATGTCGTTATCATCAAAAACTAACATCCACCCTGTCAAAGCCATAAAGCTCAATGTATAAAATCGGTATTTTGTGAACAACAAACGTATCATAGGATTATATAGATTATTCAATCATGTAAAATTATCATATTTATTTGGCTATCAGTAAACCGAATCAGAGAATTTGCACTTGTTTATTGTCTATCATTAAACTCAAAAATAAGAGCTAATTTGTGGAGTGTTGACAAGAGTTATCATCCTGTGGCGAATCTAAAAAAAAAGACCAGCAAATTGCTTTGCCAGTCTTTTTGTAAATATGGTTTTCCCAATTAGAATTTCAAACCTGGGAAGTAAGCGTTAGCGCCTAATTCTTCCTCGATACGAAGCAATTGGTTGTATTTAGCCATACGGTCAGAACGAGAAGCCGAACCAGTTTTGATTTGACCTGTGTTCAATGCTACTGCCAAGTCAGCAATTGTAGCATCTTCAGTTTCACCAGAACGGTGAGACATGATGTTTTTGTATGAGTTACGTTTAGCCAAGTTGATTGTATCGATAGTTTCAGTCAAAGAACCGATTTGGTTTACTTTCACCAATACAGCGTTAGCTACACCTTTTTCGATACCCATTTGCAAACGTTTTACGTTAGTTACAAATAAGTCATCACCAACTAACTGGCATTTGCTACCAATTAATTTAGTTTGCTCAGCCCAACCAGCCCAGTCATCTTCAGCCATACCATCTTCGATAGAGATAATTGGGTATTTGTCAGCCCAAGTTTTCCAGTAAGCAGCCATCTCCATAGAGTTTAATTGCTTACCATCAGATTTCTTGAATGTATAAAGACCAGTTTCTTCGTTATAGAATTCCGAAGCAGCAGCATCCATAGCGATGAAGATTTCTTCACCTGGTTTGTAGCCAGCTTTTTCGATTGATTGCAATACGATTTCGATAGCCTCCTCGTTTGATTTGATGTTTGGAGCAAAACCACCTTCGTCACCTACGTTTGTAGAATAACCTTTAGATTTCAATACACCTTTCAAAGCGTGGAAAACTTCAGTACCCATACGCAAAGCGTGAGAGAAAGACTCAGCTTTTGCAGGCATTACCATAAACTCTTGGAAGTCGATTGAGTTATCAGCGTGTGAACCACCATTCAAGATGTTCATCATTGGTACTGGCAAAGTGTTTGCGTTTGTACCACCTACATAACGATAAAGAGATAAACCAGACTCTTGTGCTGCTGCTTTAGCTACTGCCAAAGATACACCCAAGATTGCGTTTGCACCCAACTTGCCTTTGTTAGCAGTACCGTCGAGTTCAATCATCAATTTGTCAATAAGGTTTTGCTCTGTTACTTCGATGCCTAGAATTTCCGCAGCAATAGCCTCATTTACGTTTTCTACGGCTTTCAATACACCTTTTCCAACATAAACTGATTTATCTTCATCGCGTAACTCAACAGCTTCGTGAATACCTGTAGATGCACCTGATGGAACAGCTGCACGACCAAAAGCACCAGCTTCTGTGCGAATATCTACTTCTACTGTTGGATTACCACGTGAATCCAAGATTTGTCTAGCATGAACATACTGAATAGCACTCATCTTTTGTAATTTTTGTTTTTGGTTAAAAACTTGTGAATTTAGGGGAAATGATTCTTGAGATGTATCTCTAAATGAATTTGACTGTAAGTTCGTCAAATTTTCCTCTATCAACCCAGTAAAAAGGAATAATTTTCTCACAAAAATAAGTGTTTTTTCAAGATTCCTTGTACTTTTCCAATTGTTTCATAATCTATTAATGTCAATGCACAAAAAAATGAAAAATATTATTTCTAAAATTATATTATTTACAATCGTTTATTTGGGATTTTATAGTTTTTCCCATGCACAAGTTTTGTCCGTAGAGGATTTTGAAAAAAAATATTCTGAATCTACTGGAGCTCAATTAATTGATGTACGTACTTCAGGCGAATATGGAGGGGGGCATTTACCCAAAGCAACCAACATTGATTATCGTGGGGCTGATTTTCAGGAAAAAATCAAAACTCTCGATAAAACTAAACCAGTCTTTGTCTATTGCTTATCAGGAGGACGAAGTGCCGCTGCTACAGAAGCGCTTCGCAAAAGCGGTTTTTCACAAGTATATGACTTACAAGGTGGATATTTGAAATGGACGACCAAAATGAAACCTATAGAAGGAAGCAAGGAGGTTTCTAACAGCAAAGCTATTAGCGATACTGAACTCGAGAGTATGTTATCTCAACATTCTGTAGTGGTTTTAGACTTTTTTGCTCCTTGGTGCGGACCATGTATCAAAATGATGCCAGCCGTAGAAAAACTTTCTGAGGAATACAAAGGAAAGGTATTAATTGTAAAAGTCGATGCCGATGCCAATCGCGCTATTCTAACAAAATATCATATTGACGAAATTCCGACGTTTTTAATCTTTAAAGATGGTACACAAAAAATGCGTGCTATTGGATATCAGGAAGAATCTGCTTTGAAAAAACTATTTACTCAATATTTGTAAAAAGTAGATAATTGCCATAAACATGTGTCATCTCTAATTTAGTGATTTAGTGATTGAGCGGATGAGTGATTATGTTAAAATTTGTATTCTAGTAGTAGAGACGCAATGATTGCGTCTTGAGCTGAATAAAATCTAGTATAGTAGCAACAAAAAAGCGGTTGAAAAATATTTTTCGACCGCTTTTTTGTTGAAAATTTGAAGAATAACCTTAATCTTAAAATTCGGGATGACTCATGTTTATTGTTACTTACAAACAAACATACTCACATAATTAGGAGAGCTTGATGTTATTTGTTTCAACTTAAATTCTACGCCATCGTCTTGTAAAACATTTTCGGCAATACTTTTAAGCTTGCCCGCAATTTTTGATTCCTGTAACTCATGTCGAATCTGACAACTAGTTATTTTGAGAGAGCTTTTTTTAGTAGTTGACAATGCCGACACTTTCACCTCGTAGGAAGTTTTATCTTTCAACACATCAGCCAAATCTTCTGCCAAAGCCCTTTTAGGATTTTCATAAAAAATCTCTACCGTATATTCATCGCTCGATGATGCCAATGAGTTATGCGGAACTACTTTTTGGGGACTTATTCTTTTAGGCTTAGACACCACTATTGTATCTCCAGAGGTATCAGGCTTTAGAATTGAAGATACCCCCGACACAACCCCAAGTATGACCGTTACCCACATAAACAAACGAATCGTCTTGATAATTTCAGGTCTGGGTTTGGGACGACTACTTTCTCTAAACAATAAGAAATACGAAAGAATAAATGCGATGGCACTCAAACCTGTTACTCCGTATTTTAAGAAAGAACCTAATTCAGTAACATTAATCTGCAATAACATGGCTAGGAATGATTGGATATTCGAAAATCTCGTGAAATTATTAAAAATGCTCGTAACCAGGCGAAGTCAATTTTACTAAACTACCTGACTTCATCATGATATGTGCGCCTTCAACTTCGTTAGTAATATAACCAATTGGCGTGATTTCGCTTACTTGTTCGATTTTCTGATAATCTTCTTGACTTACTGTAAATAATAACTCGTAGTCTTCGCCTCCATTCAATGCGGCTGTCATCGGACTAAAATTCAATTCTGTACCAGTCAAGTATGTTTGGTCATCGATTGGCATTTTATCTTCAAAAATCACTCCTCCAATACCAGAGTTTTTACAGATATGAAGTAGTTCTGCTGCCAAACCATCCGATACATCAATCATAGCCGTAGGAATTACATCTAAGGCTCTTAACTCATGAATCACATCCATACGAGCAGTCGGTTTTAATTGACGCTCTACAACATAATCTTTATCGCTAAGTTCTGGTTGCATATCTGGGTTTGCCATGAAAACCTGCTTTTCTCTTTCCAATACCTGTAAGCCCATGAAAGCAGCGCCAAGGTCGCCTGTTACACAAACAATATCCCCTTTTTGGGCTGTATTGCGGTACACGATTTGGTGCTCATCGGCAGTTCCAAGAACTGTAATAGATATAGCCAATCCCCCTCTCGATGAAGAAGTATCTCCTCCTATCAAATCTATATTATACTCTTCACAAGCTATTTTGATTCCTTCATATAATTCTTCAATGGCTTCTACCGAAAAACGGTTACTCAACCCCAAACTTACTGTTATTTGGTTAGGAATTCCATTCATGGCAGCAATATCCGAAACATTCACAGCTACAGCCTTATAACCCAAATGGCGCAGGGGAGTGTAAGCCAAGTCAAAATGTACTCCCTCCATTAATAAGTCTGTCGAAATTAATAATTTTTTACCCTCTGTATCTACAACAGCGGCGTCGTCTCCAATACCTTTGATAGAGCCAGATTGCACTATCGGAAATTTTTCGGCGATTCTTTTAATTAATCCAAATTCGCCAATTGTACTCAATTCAGTTCTTGTTTCCATATTGCAAAGTTAATCAGTCTTTTAGTGCCGAGCAATTTTGTACTATATCAAAAAAAAAGCCGTCCAAGCTAGTCGAACGGCCTCAAAGTATATATCAAGTTTGATTTAAGGATTTGTCAATTGATAATTTGCAATTGTATTACTAGCCTTTATATAAGCTGTTGCTGTTTCGAGAGTAATTGCTGCTGTAGTTGGAGTGCCAATAACTTTATAAGCTAATGTACCATTTGTACCAGTTGGAACACCCGACGAGCTTGTCAAGTTAGAGATAGTCAAAGTAGTATTATCTGTTGAAATAGACCATGTTCCTGTAAATGTCACACCGTCTTTTTCAGTTAATTTAGCAGCAGTTTTACTAGTAAGATCTAATTTGTAGTTGGCATAGCCTGGTATTTTGTTGCTTGAAGCTGTTTTATCGTAAACGATATCTGAGCCTTCTTTTACAACTTTTGCTGTCCAAACACGTGTTAATTTTTCCTCAACTGTGGGCTCAGTATTTTTACCTCCGCAGCCCCAAAGTGCGCCAGCTATTAATACGATTAAAGGCAATAGGGTCAATATTTTTTTCATAACTATTTAAAATTTTAATTTTTTTGATAAAAATAGATAAAATTAGTTGAATTCAACAAAGAGATAATGAATTTTTGCATCTAATAATCCCCCCGACATTTACTATACTATGTTACCAACCTTTACCAAATCACAACTCGCGTTACGCAACGGTCAAGACCGTGAAGAAATTTGGATTGCTTACAAAGGACTTATTTATGATGTTGGCAAGTCTCGCCTTTGGAAAAATGGTAAGCATTACGAGCATTGGGCTGGACAAGATCTTACTTCTGAATTAACCAGTGCACCACATAATGACTCTGTTTTTGAGAAGTTTACCGTAATTGGTCAACTAGCTTAATCAACATTTATTATGACTATTTTTTTCTCAAAAAGGTTGTATGGAAGTGCTATTTACTTTCAAAATAAACTAAAAAACAATGATTCTAATCGCAGACAGTGGATCTAGTAAAACAGATTGGCGTCTTGTGGCATCTGATGCCAGTATTCAGCAAGTCAAAACTATCGGATTCAATCCCTATTATCAAGATAGTACCTCTATCGCTGACGAGCTCAGAGGGCAACTTTTACCAAAAGTTCACGAATCCATAAGCGAGATTTATTACTATGGTACCGGTATTACCAATTCCGAAAAATCTCAGGTACTAATAGAAGCCTTCAAAAATGTGTTTCCTGATTGTGACAGCATTCATGTTCACAACGATATGTTGGGGGCAGCAAGAGCCTTAGCTGGGCATCACAGTGGTATTGTGTGTATTCTGGGCACAGGATCTAATTCTTGCTTTTATGACGGTGAACAAATTGCACATCAGGTTCCGCCATTAGGTTTTTGGCTTGGTGACGAAGGAAGTGGTGGGCATCTGGGCAAACAATTGGTACTCGCGTATCTGCACAAGGATCTGCCTATGGATTTACGTGACAAGTTTGAGAAAAGATATGGTGCCAAAGACCGCCTTGAGATTCTAGATAATGCTTATCACAAACCCTTTCCGAATCGTTATTTTGCTTCTTTTTCAAAATTTCTTTTTGATAATCGCCAACATCCATTTGTTTATCGTTTATTATTCGACGCATTTGCGGATTTTTTTGAAAAATACCTACTCAAATATCCCGAAGTTAGTCAATATAAAATTCATTTTACGGGCTCTGTAGCCTTTTACTACTCTGATATTCTACGCCAAGTAGCTGCTAGTAAGGAATGTACAATTGGTATTATTGCCGAAACACCCATTGCAGGGCTAACATTGTATCATCAACAAACTAATTAAGAAGGAGTTATGTTGGTTAGATATGATGATTCTAACACTAAGCTGACTGAGTTTTTTGATTTCTAATTGGATTTTAATTCGGTTTTGATTTTCTGAAGATTTTTTTAATTAAAATTGTATCTTTTCAAGAAAATAGATTAAAACTAGGGTTATTTATATAAATTAGTAGAGAATTTAGGTTATCTTTATACAACCAGTCACCGCAAACTATCAACTGTTAATGATTACTTACGATAAGAATTTAGGCACAAAACAAAAGGCTCTACGTATCAACCTAGACCGTCGCATTTACGGTTCTTTTGCTGAGATTGGAGCTGGTCAAGATGTGGCAGCCAACTTTTTTAAAGCTGGTGGTGCCTCTGGTACGATTGCCAAAACGATTTCGGCTTACGATATGGCATTTTCAGATGCTATTTATGGCGAAGAGCCTTCTGGTAGATATGTGTGTGAACCGCGCTTGGTTAAGATGCTCAATCGTGAGTATAAGCTCCTCAATGTTCGTCTTACTGAAAGTGCCTCAGAAAAAATGTTCTTTGCCTTTGCTGATACAGTAGCGGCTCTGAATTATCAGAAAACCAATGATCCTCATGGCTGGATTGGACTTCGCTTTCAGTTACATCCTGATTCTGAACCCAATGATGTGATTATTCACGTACGTATGAAGGATAATGACAATATTCTTCAGCAACAGGCTTTGGGCGTTATTGGTGTAAATTTGGTGTATGGTTGTTTCTTTTATCATGAACAACCCGAAATACTTTTGCAATCGCTGATGGACGACCTTCATACCGACCGCATAGAGATTGATATGATTCGTTTTGCTGGCCCTGATTTTGCCGATGTAGATAACCGTTTGATGTCGCTATACCTTGTAAAAAAAGGATTTACCAATGCTGCATTATTTGGACCTGATGGCAACGTAATGAACCCTTCCGAAGCATTCTACAAAAAACATATTTTGGCAGTTCGTGGACGTTTCCGCCCTGTAACCAATGTATTTGTGGATATGTTGAAAAAAGGTCAAATGCAATTCGAAAATGAGCCAGATGTTGATGACGATAAAGTAGTAGTACTCTCAGAACTTACATTGAGAAGCCTACAAAGTGGCGATGAGGAAATTAATGAAAAAGACTTCCTCGACCGTGTAGATATTTTGTGTTCGCTTGGACAAACCGTATTGATTTCGAATTTTCATGAGTACTATAAGCTCATTTCATATCTGAACAGATTCACACAAAAACGCATGGCATTGATTATGGGTATGCCAAACCTTGCCTATATCTTCGAAGAGAAACACTATCAAAATCTTACAGGAGGTATTTTAGCGGCTTTTGCAACACTCTTTGGAACTAAAATTAAACTGTATCTATATCCAACGGCAGATTCGGATGGTAATGTAGTTACATCAAGAGAATTTAGCCCACCTGCTCATCTCAGAGGATTGTTTCAATATATGCTCGACAATGATAAATTTGAAGATGTATTGAATTACGACAAAAATCTCTTGAGTATCCACACGGATAGTATTCTAAAAATGATTCAGTCGGGTGAAAGTGGTTGGGAAGATTATGTTCCTAAAAGTGTAGCAAAAATGATTAAAGAGAATTGTCTATTTGGGTTTCCTTGCCAATTAGTATAAAGGTATAAAAGCGAGCTATCTAGATAGCTCGCTTTTATACCTTTATTGCCCTTAATACTTCTCTTTTACCACGTGGTCCTGGGTGTTTTTCTACATTAAAACCAGCGGCCAACAAAGTCTTCCTTACAACTGTTTTTGAGCAATAAGTCATCAAAACGCCCCCTATATTCATTGCATCATAAATTTTCCGAAAAACCTCTTCTGTCCACAACTCTGGCTGTGTATTGGGAGAATATGCGTCAAAATATACTAAATCCATCTTCTGAGCAAATCGGTATTCTAATAAATCATTCTGAATCTTTGTCAATGAAAAGCCGTTCATGACATCATGCTTTTGATTCCATGAAAGCTGATGTAATTGCTGTAATACATTTGAATCTAATAATAAATCATAGTTCAAAGCCTCATACTTCTCTTCAGGCAAAGGAAATGCCTCTAAAGTAGTGTAATCGATATAATAATTATGCTTTCGAGCCTCAATCAATGTCAACAACACATTTAGTCCAGTGCCAAAGCCCATTTCAAAGATTTTCATTTCTTTTCCTTCACGAGCTTTTTCTAACAAGCCTAATTCAATAAAAATTCGTGTTGACTCTTGTAAAGCTCCATTCACTGAGTGATGCCAAACTCCAAGCTCTGAGTCGAATATCGTATGTGAACCATCTTTGGTAACTATTAACTCTATCATAATTTACAAATAGAATACTACATACTTGTGCTATTATTTTGCAATCAAGAATAGCCTTTGAAAAGTATAAACTACGGATAAAGAGACAATGTGATATATGATAATTAATAAAATGTCTCATCTCTTACCTTATAAAAAAAGCGGTTCGAAATTCGAACCGCTTACAATTTTATAACATTTCCACAAAAGAATCAAATAAGTATCTTGAATCGTGTGGGCCAGGAGATGCTTCAGGGTGATGTTGCACCGAAAATGCGGGCTTATCAACACGACGTAACCCTTCAACCGTTTTATCATTAAGGTTGATATGAGTCAATTCAACTGATGGATTAGCCTCTAACTCTTCCATTCTCACTGCAAAACCATGGTTTTGAGAAGTAATTTCAGATAAACCTGTAATTAGATTCTTTACAGGGTGGTTTAAACCACGGTGTCCATTTTTCATTTTATAAGTAGACAAACCTGAAGCTTGAGCTAAGATTTGGTGTCCTAAACAAATACCAAATGTTGGTTTTTCGTTTTCTACAATTTCTTTTACAGTTGCAACTGCATAAGGCATTACCGCTGGATCGCCAGGACCATTTGAGATAAAGTATCCATCTGGAGCCCATGCTTCCATTTCAGCGAAGCTAGTTTTTGCAGGAAACACTTTCAAATAACAACCTCTGTCTGTTAAGTTAGACAAAATGCTTTTCTTTACACCAAGGTCAAGAACTGCCACTTTTTTCTCAGCACCCTCTTCACCTAAGAAATAAGGCTCTTGAGTACACACTTGAGAAGACAACTCTAAGCCTTCCATTGGAGGAACTTTTGCAAGTTCGGCCTTAAGAGCTTCTATGTCCAAAATTTCAGATGAAATGATACAGTTCATTACACCTTTTTCGCGGATATGTCTAACAACCTGACGAGTGTCAATGCCAGAAATACCTACGATACCCGCCTTTTCAAAATACTCTTGCAAAGACTCATCAGCAGTCTTACGTGAGTGAATTGGCGAAAACTCATTACAAACCATCCCTGCAATCTTAACTGAAGCTGATTCTTCTTCAAGCTCATTGACTACACCATAGTTACCTATGTGAGAGGTTGTGTTTACAATCACCTGTCCAAAGTACGAAGGGTCGGTATAAATTTCTTGATACCCAGTCATCCCCGTATTGAAGCAGATTTCGCCGCCACTAGTCCCGATTTTTCCGAGGGCATTGCCTCTAAAAACTGTGCCGTCTTCCAACAACAAAATCGCTGGTTGGCTTTGTGTTACTTTCATTGGTTGCTCTTTGGTTAAAAAATTATGCAAAGTTAAGCGAAAATGAATAAAAATGAAGAGATTTTGTAATCAACTCCTTGTATATCATGACAATTTCAAATTTGGAAAATGAGATTTATCATTTTCCCATTGAAATTTTGAATTATTAAAAGTTTGAGTAGAACTGCTCATCAGAGGGCGCAAAAAAAAGCCTCAATCAAAAACGATTGAGGCTTTAGTGTCAGGACTACATCATGACTATTCTTCTGATTTTTCTTCAGCAGCTGGAGCTTCAGGAGCTTCTTCAACAGCTGGAGTTTCAGCAACAACTTCTGCACCAGATGCATCAGCTTTCTTAGTCGAACGACGGCTACGACGAGTTTTAGCAGCTTTCTCAGTAACAGCAGCCAATAAAGTTTCGTTGAAGTCAACTAACTCAATTAAACAAATATCAGCGTTGTCACCAAGACGATTTCCTAACTTGATAATTCTTGTGTATCCACCTGGGCGGCTAGCAACTTTCTCAGAGATAGTTCCGAATAGTTCCTTAACAGCTTCTTTGCTTTGCAAGTAAGAAAACACAACACGACGGCTGTTAGTATCGTCAGTCTTTGATTTTGTAATCAAAGGCTCAACATACTTTCTTAATTCTTTAGCTTTTGCAACAGTAGTTTGAATTCTTTTGTGAAGAATCAAAGAAGAAGCCATGTTTGATAACAAAGCGGCTCTGTGAGAGGCAGTTCTGCCTAAGTGGTTGAATTTTTTTCCGTGTCTCATTATTGTTCGTAAGTTGAAAGCGAAATCGAGTTTCGCTGCGGTTAGATAACCTTGGGGGCATCCACCTATTACTACTGGTTAAAATTGGAGTGCAAAGTTATACAATGTGTAATGACTTACCAAGTATAACTTTGCATTTCCTATTATTAATCTTCATCCAAGCGGTAGCGAGCTACGTCCATACCAAAGTGAAGACCTTTTTCTTCTACTAATTGTTCCAATTCAGTTAATGACTTCTTACCGAAGTTACGGAATTTCATCATGTCAGAAATTTCCAATTTAACTAGATCGCCTAAAGTTCTAACGTCTGCTGATTTCAAACAGTTGTAAGCACGAACAGACAAATCAAGATCTGCCAATGGTGTCTTCAACAATTTTCTCATGTGAAGCATTTCTTCGTCCACTACATTTTCATCTTCAGCCTTCATAGCTTCGAATGTCATTGTTTGATCAGAGAACAACATGAAATGCTGAATCAATATATACGCTGCACCTTTCAAAGCATCCTCAGGATGAATCGAACCATCAGTTTCGATATCCAAGATTAACTTTTCGTAGTCAGTTTTTTGTTCTACACGTGTGTTTTCTACACTAAACTTCACGTTTTTAATTGGAGTGTAGATAGCATCGATTGGGATATGACCAAATGGAGGCTCTACATTACGAGGCTCGTCAGCAGGAACATAACCACGACCTTTTTCAACGATTATCTCCATTTCAAACTCTTTCGACTCGTCCAAATTACAGATTACTAAATCTGGATTAAGGATTTCAAAATAGTTTGTAAATTTGTTAATGTCTCCAGCAGTCAACGTAGTCTGGCCCTTTACTCTTACATTGATTTTGTTTTCAAGAATTTCCTGAGTTTTCTTAAAACGAACTTTTTTCAAGTTCAAGATAATCTCAGTCATATCCTCAATAACACCCTCAATAGCAGAGAACTCGTGTAATACTCCACCTACTTTCACGCTAGTGATAGCGTAGCCTTCGAGTGAAGACAACAAGATTCTACGAAGTGCGTTACCGATTGTAACGCCATAGCCTTTTTCGAGAGGCTTAAACTCAAATAACCCGTGAAAGTCGTCAGCTTTCTCCATAACGACTTTGTCGGGCATTTGGAATGCTAATATTGACATATTTCGTAGCTTAATTTATCTTAGATTTTATAAGAATAGAGTAACCGAGCGTAATATACTAAATAACTTCGTGAGTTTTAGGAATTTGTGGAGTATTTTTTGAAAAAAATCTTGACAAAATTGTTTTTTTTTACTATAATACAATTTTCAAAGCAAGAATTATAACGGCAATTACCCTACTCCGTTTTATAAAATATCGAATACCAAGTAAATTGATATTCGATATTTTACAGCTAACAAAGTTTTTCGTATTTACAACTAACAAAACAAGTAGATAAATAGTTTTGTTAAAGCTACGATTACTTCGAGTAAAGCTCGACGATTGCCTGCTCGTTGAAGTTTTCAGGAATGTCACTTCTCTCTGGGTAAGAAAGGAATTTACCTGTCAAAGTAGATGCTTCCCACTCCAACCAGTTAAAACGCTTAACCGCTCTTCCAGCAAGAGAGTTAGTGATAACTTCTAATGACTTCGATTTTTCACGAACACCAACTAATTGTCCTGGCTTTAATGAATATGATGGGATGTTAACAATTTCTCCGTCAACAAGGATATGCTTGTGGATAACCAACTGACGTGCAGCACGACGAGTTGGAGCAATACCTAAACGATAAACTGTATTGTCAAGACGTGCTTCACAAAGTTTCAAAAGGTTTTCACCTTTGATACCTTCTCTTACGGCAGCTTTATGGAAAAGATTTTCGAATTGTTTTTCAAGAATACCATAAGTGTATTTCACTTTTTGTTTCTCTTTCAACTGCAAAGCATATTCTGATTGCTTAGCACGTTTTCCTTTTCCGTGTTGACCTGGACCGTAGTTTTTGCGTGACAACGCTTTGCTTGGACCTAAGATTGGCTCACCAAAACGACGAGCAATTTTTGATTTTGGACCTGTGTATCTTGCCATTATTATAAGAAATTGAGTCAATGAGCCTCTTTTGCTCAATGAAGTAATTAAGTGTTATTGGAAACATGAAAACGAAGGGTAATAATTACTAATTACCCTTCGCAATGCTTTTACAAAAGTGTTACAAAATGTAACAGCCTTAAACTATACTCTACGACGTTTTGGAGGACGACAGCCATTGTGAGGTAGTGGAGTAATATCTTTGATAGAAAGAACTTCAATACCAGCATTTGCGATAGTTCTGATAGCTGATTCACGACCAGCACCAGGACCTTTAACAAAAACTTCAGCCTTTTTCATACCAGCTTCAACAGCTACAACAGCACAGTTGCTAGCCGCTGTCTGAGCAGCGTAAGGAGTATTTTTCTTAGAGCCTTTGAAGCCCATTTTACCAGCTGAAGCCCAAGAAATAACTTGTCCTTGACTATTAGTGATAGAGATAATGATATTGTTAAAAGAAGCTTTGATGTGTACTTGGCCTAATGCCTCCACAATCACAACTCTCTTTTTTGCTTTATCTTTTCTTTTAGCTTGTGCCATTTTAAGAGTTTGGTTAATAATGCGCTATACCGAGTTTTTCAAACTAAATTGAATCTTGGGCACTTTTTGCTACATTATATTAATTATTACTTAGTAGCTTTTTTCTTGTTAGCAACTGTCTTACGCTTACCCTTACGAGTACGAGAGTTATTCTTAGTTCTTTGACCACGCAAAGGAAGGCCTTTACGGTGACGAAGACCACGGTAACAACCAATGTCCATCAAACGTTTGATGTTCAACTGGATTTCAGAACGAAGTTGACCTTCTGTCTTGAATTCAGCTGCAATAATGTTACGGATGGCACTAGCTTCCTCATCGTTCCACTCACCAGCTTTCTTGTCTAAAGAAATGCCAGCTTGGGCTAAAATTTTCTGAGCAGTGCTACGACCGATACCGAAGATATAGGTCAAAGCGATTTCGCCTCTTTTTTTATCGGGAATATCAACCCCTGCAATACGAGCCATATTGTTCTAAAGCTTTTTTAGTTTTTTAGGGAATTTAAGGAAAGTAATTTCGCAACTACTGCCTCAAATAGTATTACCCTTGTCTTTGTTTGAACTTTGGATTTTTTTTGTTAATAACGTAAAGTTTACCGTTACGACGGATTACTTTACATTCAGCACTACGCTTTTTGATAGACGCTTTAACTTTCATTGTAGTATTGTCTTATAAGTTGTCAATTCATTCTGACAGTACCAAAGGATTAGCTTTTGCAAACTGCCCAGCTAACTGCCAACTGTCTTTTTATTTGTAACGATACACGATTCTTGCTTTTGACAAGTCGTAAGGTGACATTTCTAGTTTCACCTTATCTCCTGGTAAAATCTTAATGTAATTCATTCTCATTTTACCAGAAATATGGGCAATCACTTGATGAGTATTTTCAAGTTCAACTCTAAACATAGCGTTTGAAAGTGCTTCAATGATAATACCATCAACTTCAATGGATGATTGTTTTGCCATAAAATTGTTTTATTTGTTAGTCGTAATTCGCGTGATGAATAAATTTGAACGAGTCAACGATTAACAACTACCTCAAAAGAGTCTTAGATTTGGGCTAAATATTCACTGCTTTTCAATACCTCTTCTATATAATCAAAGGTAGTTAGAATACTAGCTTGCTCCTTGCTAACAGCAACTGTGTGTTCAAAATGTGCAGAAGGTTTACGATCTTGAGTTCTAATTGTCCAATAATCGCTTTCTTGGTGAATAGCTCTCTTTCCTAGATTAATCATAGGTTCAATGGCAATTACCATACCTTCTTTAAGTTTTGCACCATCACCTCTTCTTCCGTAATTAGCTACTTCTGGACCTTCGTGAAGTGATTTACCAACACCATGCCCAACAAGTTCTCGCACAACTGTAAATCCTGCTTTCTCGCAATATGACTGAATAGCAAATCCAATATCCCCAATTCTTTTGCCAGCTACAGCCTGCGAAATACCTAAGTACAACGATTCTTTAGTGACACGTAAGAGCTGAAGCGTTTCTTCTTTGACATTGCCTACTGCATAAGTATATGCACTGTCTGCGTGAAAGCCATTTTTATAAACTCCGCAATCAATCGAAATAATATCTCCGTCTTTCAGCTCATAATTATTAGGAATTCCATGTACGACAACGTCATTTACCGAAATACATAAAGATGCTGGGTATTTATGACCACCTACATTATAATTCAAGAAAGAAGGATGAGCTTCATTATCTTTAATATACTCGTAGGCTACTTTATCGAGTTCTTTAGTAGTAATGCCAGGCTTAATTACCTTGGCTACTTCAGCATGAGTTTTTCCAAGAATTACACCATTTGTACGGATAACTTCTAACTCTGAAGATGTTTTTAAATAAATCATCTGATATTACTGAGCGATTGCTTCAGTTCTACCTTTTACACGACCCGATTGCATCAAACCTTCATATTTACGCATCAAAAGGTAGCTTTCGATTTGTTGAAGTGTATCAAGTACAACGCCAACCAAAATCAAAAGAGAAGTTCCTCCAAAGAATGAAGCAAATCCACGAGTGATTCCGAAAATACTAGCAACTGCAGGTAAAATTGCAATAATTGCCAACATGAAAGCGCCAGGAAGCGTAATTCTATCAAGTATTTCAGCAATAAATGTTGAAGTAGCTTCTCCTGGTTTAACACCTGGAACAAATCCACCACCACGTTTCATATCATCTGAAATTTGTGTTGGGTTAATAGAAATAGCCGTGTAAAAGAATGTAAATACTATAATTAAAAATGCAAATAACAAATTGTACTGCCAAGTAGTAAAATCACCAAACGCCTGAGCGATTGATTGAGCTACTTCACTCTTATCTGCTAATGATTGAGCAACAAGGCCTGGTACAAACATCAATGCTTGAGCAAAAATGATTGGCATTACACCAGCGGCATTCAACTTAAGAGGAATATATTGGCGCTCGCCACTCATTGAAACTCTATTTCCTACCACTTGCTTCGCGTATTGTACTGGAATACGACGTACAGCTTGAGTTACCATCACAGCGCCCATTACAACAAAGAACAAGGCAACAACCTCGATAATGAATAATAAAGCACCAGACATACCTCTTGATTGAGCTTCACCTAATAAAGATGCAGGAAAACGAGAAACAATACCAATCATGATTAGCATTGAAATACCGTTTCCGATACCCTTATCTGTGATTTTCTCACCAAGCCACATACAGAACATAGTTCCAGCAACCAAAATGATTACTGAGTACAAACGGAAAGACCAAGGAGAAACTAGAATAGCTTCAGCAGGAATAGTTACTTGCAAATATGTAAAGGCTTGTGCAGCTGTCACAAAAATTGTTAGAACACGAGTGATTTGGTTTAACTTTTTGCGACCAGACTCACCATCTTTCTGCATCTTTTGGAAATATGGCAATGCAATTGTAAGAAGTTGAATTGCAATAGAAGCAGAGATATATGGCATGATGCCTAAGGCAAAAATAGAGGCGTTATTAAACGCTCCACCTGAGAACATATTCAACAAACCTAATAAACCGCCTTCACCCTTCTGCGCTAACTTAGTGGCATCTACACCTGGTAAAACAACGTAAGATCCAAGGCGAAAAAAGGTGATAAACAACAGGGTGTTAAGAATACGAGTTCTTAACTCCTCTATTGAGATAATGTTTTTGATAGTGCTAATAAACTTGTTCATGCTATCTGTTTAAGTAATCGTTATAGAATATAACTCGAAAGATGTTCAACTTTTTCGTTATTTACAAATCCGTTGCCAGATTTTACAATGATTACTTAATTATTTCTGTTGTCTATCGATTTTTCAATTGAAAATTAAGCTACAACTGCCTTACCTCCTGCAGCTTCAATAGCAGCTTTAGCAGAAGCAGAGAAACCTTTAACTTGTACCTCTACAGCAGACTTGATTTCGCCACGTGACAAGATTTTTACCAAGTCATTTTTAGAAACCAAACCATTTTGGTACAATACATCGTGAGTGATTACAGTTACACCAGTAGTGTCAACCAAAGCTTGGATAGTGTCCAAGTTGATTGCTTTGTATTCAACACGGTTGATATTTTTAAAGCCGAATTTAGGAATACGACGTTGAAGAGGCATTTGACCACCTTCAAAACCAGATTTACGAGAGTAACCCGAACGTGATTGAGCACCTTTGTGACCACGAGCAGAAGTACCACCTAAACCAGAACCTGCACCACGACCAACTCTTTTTCTTACCTTAGTAGAGCCCACTGCGGGCTTTAATGACGATAAATTCATTTTTTTGGAAATTAAATAATTGCTAAACGCCATCTCACCGTGAGATGACTCGCTTAATCAAACCTAATGGTTCGGATTAAAGATTTTCAACTACAATCAAGTGTTGAACCGCACGAATCATACCTGAGATAGCTGGGTTCAATTCTTTTTCTACGCTTTTGTTCAATTTACCCAAACCTAAAGCTTGAATAGTACGTTTTTGAACTTCAGGACGCTTGATTGTACTCTTAACTTGAGTAATTTTTACCTTTGACATGGTTTTATATTTTGGAGTCTAAGAACAGAGCTTGTAGTAATACTGCAAGCTCTGCTACATCAACTAAAATAAATTATCCGTTAAATACTTTTGCTAAAGATACTCCTCTTTGGAAGGCTACTGTATGAGGATTTCTCATTTTAACTAGCGCATCAACTGTTGCTTTTACCACGTTGTGTGGGTTAGAAGAACCTTTTGATTTAGCTAATACATCATGAACACCAGCAGCTTCCAATACAGCACGCATTGCACCACCTGCAATTACTCCAGTACCTGGAGCTGCTGGCTTCAACAATACGAAACCTCCTGAGAACTTACCGATTTGTTCGTGAGGTACAGTTGCTTTCAAAAGAGCAACTTGGAATAAGTTTTTCTTAGCGTCTTCGATACCTTTAGAGATAGCGTCAGTTACTTCGTTTGCTTTACCCAAACCGAAGCCAACTACACCTTTGCCGTCACCAACTACTACGATAGCAGAGAAGCTGAAACGACGTCCACCTTTTACTACTTTCGCTACGCGGTTGATAGCAACAACTCTTTCTTTTAGTTCGCCTTCGTTAACCTTGATAGGTTTTGATATTAATTGCGACATTTTTTTCTAATTTGAAAATTGTTGAATTTGAAAATTTGAAATCTGTGCTTTAACATCAAAAACTTTCATTTTGGAACGGCGGATATCCGCATTGCACAAATTCAAATTGACTAATTAAAATTTAAGACCTCCTTCTCTTGCACCTTCAGCAACTGCTTTAACACGACCATGGTACAAGTAACCGTTACGGTCAAAAACAACTGTTGAAACACCTGCAGCCAAAGCTTTCTCTGCAATTTTAGCACCTACTAATTTTGCACTTTCAACATTACCATTCTTCAAACCTAATTCCTTAGATGAAGCAGCAGCCAATGTAGAGCCTTTAGTATCATCGATTAACTGAGCATAAATACCCGAGTTTGAACGAAACACTGACAATCTTGGCTTTTCAGCTGTACCAGAGATTTTAGCTCTGATAGACAACTTAATACGAAGTCTTCTTGATTCTTTTTGCGAAGCCATTAATTTATATAGTTTTGTGGATTACCGACCCACGATGATTAAATTCTATTTCTTACCACCAGCTTTACCAGCTTTTCTACGAATTTGCTCACCCACGAAGCGAATACCTTTACCTTTGTAAGGCTCAACTTTACGAAGAGAACGAATTTTAGCTGCAACTTGGCCGATTAATTCTTTGTCGATACCTTCTAAAGTAACCTTAGGGTTTTGACCTTTTTCCATTGCAGTTGTAACTTTCAACTCAGATGGGATTTGCATGAAGATTGCGTGAGAATAACCTAACGCTAATTCAAGAAGGTTTCCTTGGTTAGAAGCTTTGTAACCTACACCGACAATTTCCATTTCTTTTTTGAAACCATCGTTTACGCCAACAACCATGTTGTTAATCAATGCGCGGTATAGACCGTGAAGAGCTTTGTGACGTTTTTGATCTGTAGGACGTTGTACACGTAATTCGCTTCCTTCGACTTCTACAGTAATATCTGGATCGATTGAGCGAGAAAGAGTACCTTTTGCGCCTTTTACAGTTACTGTACTTTTTTCTACTGTTACAGTAACTCCGGCAGGAAGTGTGATAACTTTATTACCAACGCGTGACATGACTTTTGTGTTTTTGCTTAAATGAAGGAGAGACTCCTCTTTCAGCGTTATTTGAAAATAAGTTAGGGAACAAACCTGTATAAGACTTATTCCCCAAATGTAAGATTAATATACGTAGCAAAGAACTTCGCCACCTACATTAAGTGTACGAGCCTCTTTGTCAGTAATAACACCTTTTGATGTTGAAAGGATAGCTACACCCAAACCATTCAATACGCGAGGCAATTCATCTGCGCCCTTGTATTTACGTAAACCTGGTTTAGAAATTCTCTCCAATTTAACGATTGCAGGTTGTTTAGTAACTGGGTTGTATTTCAAAGCGATTTTGATTGTACCCTGTACTGATGAATCGTCAAATTTGTAGTTTTGAATGTATCCTTTATCAAAAAGCACTTTAGTGATTTCCTTTTTGATGTTAGAAGCAGGAATTTCAACGATTCTGTGACGTGCCTTGATGGCATTTCTCAATCGTGTTAAGTAGTCTGCTATTGGATCTGTCATTGTTTTCGATATTTGAAACGAACTTTTCTTTGGGAAAAGGCTCGCAAAATTACGGAATTGGATTTAAAAAAACAACCATAAGTGGCTGATTTTAATAAAGATTACGACAAATTTTTATCGTAAGAGTATTACCAGCTTGATTTTGTCACACCTGGAATCAATCCTGCTGAAGCCATTTCACGGAAAGTCACACGGTTGATGCCAAATTTACGCATATAACCTCTTGGACGTCCTGTAAGCTTACAACGGTTGTGCAAACGTACTGGTGAAGCGTTTTTAGGTAATTTATCCAAACCTAAGTAGTCGCCAGCAGCTTTTAAAGCAGCACGCTTAGCAGCGTATTTAGCAACTGTTGCTTCTTTTTTTCTTTCTCTTGCTTTAACTGATTCTTTTGCCATGTTGGTTGAATCTTTTTATCAGTTGTCTGTTATCTGTTATTCGTTATCCGTATGGCGTTTCCGAAGTCGGGACGACGAATAACGGATAACATAGTTTATTACTTCTTCGAATTAGCGAAAGGCATACCCATTTGTTGTAACAAAGCGTAAGCTTCAGCATCTGTATTTGCAGTCGTAACGAAAGTGATATCCATACCAGAGATTTTGCTCACTTTGTCGATAGAAATCTCTGGGAAGATGATTTGTTCTTTCACACCCAAAGTATAGTTACCACGACCATCGAAACCTTTGTCTGAGATACCTTTGAAGTCACGTACACGTGGAAGAGCCACTGTAGTCAAACGATCAAGGAATTCGTACATTTTATCTCCTCTCAAAGTTACTTTCACACCGATTGGCATGTTTTCACGTAACTTAAAGTTTGAGATAGCTTTTTTAGACATTGTAGCTACTGCTTTTTGACCAGCAATAAGAGTTAGTTCTTCAACACCTGTATCGATCAATTTCTTGTCAGCTACAGCAGCACCGATACCTTTGTTGATTACAATTTTAGTAATCTTAGGAACCTGCATTACTGATTTGAATTGAAATTTCTCTTTTAGAGCAGGAACGATTTCGCTAACGTATTTGTCCTTTAATCTTGTTGTAGTTGCCATTATTATGAAAACTTTATGTGGATTTCCGACCCACTTTTCACGGTATCAAAAGATACCGCTTCATTGAATTATTAGATAAATTTACCTGTTGCTTTAGAAAATCTTTGCAACTTACCATTCTCGTTCAATTTACGACCTGTACGAACAGCTTTACCGTTCTCAGAAACTGCAATATTAGAGATATGGATAGTACCTTCTGTTTTAACGATACCACCTTGAGGGTTAGCAGCGCTAGGCTTAACGTGTTTTGTGATAAAGTTTACGCCTTCTACAATAGCACGTTGTTTATCAATCAAAACTTTTTTAACTACGCCTGTTTGACCCTTAGCGTTCCCAGCGATAACCACAACAGTATCACCAGTTTTGATGTGCAACTTCGGTTGCTTATTAAACTTTCTTTCCATGATGATTACAAATTATGATTAAAGTACCTCTGGAGCTAATGAAACAATTTTCATGAAACCTGCGTCACGCAATTCACGTGCAACTGGTCCAAAAATACGAGTACCACGTGGCTCGTCATTGTTGTTTAAAAGAACTGCGGCATTGTCTTCGAAACGGATATATGATCCATCCTTACGACGAATTTCTTTTTTAGTTCTTACAACTACGGCTTTAGAAACCGTACCTTTCTTCATGCTTGATGACGACAAAGCAGACTTCACTGTTACTACAATTTTGTCACCAATAGAAGCATATCTTTTTCCTGTACCGCCCAACACGCGGATAACCAGTACCTCTTTTGCACCTGAGTTATCAGCAACGCCGAGTCTTGATTCTTGCTGTACCATTGTTTGTTTGGTATATTAAAGATTGCGAAAAAATTAAATTTAACGATACACCACTAACTATATAGGGTAGTGATGTTGAACGTTGGATAAAAACTGGAGTAGTGAATTATTTCGCTTTCTCGATAATTTCAACTAATCTCCAACGCTTGTTCTTTGACAAAGGACGGGTTTCCATAACCTTCACTGTGTCACCGATTCCACATTCGTTACTTTCATCGTGAGCCATCAATTTGGAAGTTTTCAACATAAACTTACCATAAAGAGGGTGCTTAACTTTTCTGTCTACGGCGACGGTGATAGATTTATCCATCTTGTTGCTCACCACACGCCCAATCCTTACTTTTCTTAGATTTCTTTCCATCGTTGGATTTGGTTGTTTTAGATTGACCTCAAGCGGTATGTTGATGAGGTCTGTTCAGTTTAAATAAAATGATAGGAAATTCCTATTATTTAGAAGCTGCTGTAATAGCAGTTTCCAAACGAGCGATCAATTTGCGAGATTCACGCAAGCGCAAAGGGTTCTCGATTGGAGAAATAGCGTGAGCAAACTTCAAACGTGCCAAAGCATCTTTTTCTGAAGCTAGAGTTGCTTTCAACTCATCTAGGCTCAATTTTTGGATTTCTGCGTTCTTCATTATTTTATCAGTCATGGAGTCGTTAGAAGTTTTGAGGCTTCCAACGACATGATATACTATTCTTGATAATCTCTACGAACTACGAATTTAGTACGAAGTGGCAATTTTTGAGCCGCCAAACGAAGTGACTCTTGTGCCAATTCCAAAGGTACCCCAGCAGATTCGAATAAGATAGTTCCTGGTTTGATATTAGCTACCCAGTATTCTGGAGCACCTTTACCTTTACCCATACGAACTTCGGCTGGTTTCTTAGTGATTGGTTTGTCAGGGAAGATACGAATCCAAACCTGACCTTCACGTTTCATTGCACGAGTTACTGAGATACGAGCTGCTTCGATCTGACGAGCAGTGATACGTCCTGGCTCCAGAGCTTTGATAGCGAATGTACCGAAGTCAATTTCATGACCGCGAGTAGCCAAACCTTTCACTCTACCTTTCTGTTGCTTACGGAACTTGGTTCTTCTTGGTTGTAACATTGTCTTATGAAGTCTTTCAGTTCTAAGTCGTAAGTCATAAAGTACATTAAAGTAACTTTAGGACTTGCGACTTGAAACTAAGATTAAAAATTATCTCTTACCGCCTCCTCTGTTGTTGGCATTTCCTCCTTTACCACCACCACGGTTGTTGTTATTGTTGTTGTTACGACGCTGATCGCCACCACGACCGCCACGGTTGTCGCGTCCACGACGTCCGTTATCATCATCACGACCACCACGGTTGTTGTTACCACCACGAGAGTCGCCACCAGCTTGTTGAGCTGACATACCAGCATTTGGAGAAAGATCACGTTTTCCGTACACTTCGCCTTTACATACCCAAACTTTGATACCAATTTTACCATAAACTGTCAAAGCTTCAGATACTGCATAGTCGATATCGGCACGCAAAGTATGAAGAGGAATACGTCCTTCTTTGTATCCTTCTGAGCGAGCCATTTCAGCACCACCCAAACGACCAGAAAGCTTCAATTTGATACCTTGAGCACCTACTCTCATCGCAGAAGCAATAGATTGCTTCATTGCACGACGGAAAGAAATACGTGCTTCTAATTGTTGAGCGATAGTTTCGCCAATCAATTTAGCATCAATCTCAGGACGTTTAATTTCAAAGATGTTAATTTGAACATCTTTGCCTGTGATTTTCTTTAATTCTTCTTTGATTTTATCTACTTCTTGACCGCCCTTACCGATAACGACACCTGGGCGAGCAGTATTAATAGTCAAAGTAATACGTTTTAAAGTACGCTCAATGATTACCTTAGAGATTGCACCCTTTGGAATACGAGCGGCTACGTATTTACGGATTTTTTCATCCTCAACTAACTTGTCGGCAAAATTTTTACCGCCGTACCAGTTAGAATCCCAACCTCTGACGATACCAAGTCTAAGACCAACGGGGTTAACTTTCTGTCCCATTTTATGATATTTAGATGTTTTCTCTAATTATTCTTCTGATGTTACGATTGATGGAGCACTTGCTGAAGCAACCACTAATGTAATGTGGTTTGAGCGCTTCAAGATTCTGTACCCACGACCTTGTGGAGCTGGACGCAAACGCTTCAAAGAGCTACCGCCATCTACCGTAACGGTTTTAACGTACAAGTCGGCATCTTCCAACTTAACGTCTTCGTGCTTGTTTTGCCAGTTAGCAATTGCTGAGAGTAACAATTTCTCAACAAATCTAGCACCAACTTTAGGCTCATATTTCAAGATACCCAAAGCCTTGTTAACTTTCTGACCTCTAATCATGTCTACCACGATTCTCATTTTCTGAGGTGAAGTCGGAACATTGTTTAATTTAGCTACTGCTTCCATTTCTATAATTTCGGATTTAGGTTCTGGGATTTTGGATTATCAGGATTGAATCTTACAATCCGCAATCCTCATTCCACTATCCCCTATTATCTTTTGCCTTTATCTTTTTTAGCGATGTGACCACGGAAATTGCGTGTTGGAGCAAATTCACCAAGTTTATGTCCTACCATGTTTTCTGTTACATATACTGGGATAAACTTGTTACCGTTGTGCACTGCGAAAGTGTGTCCAACGAAATCAGGAGAAATCATTGAACGTCTTGACCAAGTTTTGATAACTGACTTTTTACCTGACTCATTCATAGCAATTACTTTGTTGTCAAGGCGGTAGTCAATATAAGGTCCTTTTTTTAATGAACGTGCCATCTATGTATTATTTCTTTCTACTGATGATTAGACGATTTGAATGCTTTTTCTTGTCGCGAGTTTTCTTACCTTTCGCTAACAAGCCGTTACGTGAACGTGGGTGACCTCCTGAAGAGCGACCCTCACCACCACCCATTGGGTGATCAACTGGGTTCATTACTACACCACGAACTCTTGGACGGCGGCCTAACCAACGGTGACGACCAGCTTTACCCAAGTTTGTATTCATGTGGTCAGCATTAGATACTGAACCAATTGTAGCCAAACAGTTCACTAACACCATACGCATTTCACCTGAAGGCAATTTCAATGTAGCATATTTGCTATCACGAGCCAACAATTGAGCATAAGTACCTGCAGAACGAGCTAATTCAGCACCACCACGAGGACGAAGCTCGATAGCGTGTACAATTGTACCTACTGGAATGCTTGACAATGGCATTGTGTTACCAACTTCAGGAGCTACTACTGTACCAGACACTACTGTCTGACCAACTTTCAAACCTGAAGGAGCAATGATGTATGACTTTTCACCATCTGTGTACTCGATCAATGCGATACGAGCTGTACGGTTTGGATCGTATTCAATTGTTAATACTGTAGCTTCTACATCGAACTTGTCGCGATAGAAGTCAATCAAACGATAACGACGCTTGTGACCACCACCAATATAGCGCATTGCGCGGTGACCAAAGGCGTTACGACCACCTGTTTTCTTAATTGGAGCCAACAACGGTTTATACGGTTTCGAAGCTGTGATTTCTTCGAAAGTTGGAGCGATACGTTGACGTTGACCCGGAGACGTTGGTTTTAATTTTCTAACTGCCATTTCTCTAGTTTGTTCAAATTATCGGGGTGAACACCCATAAATTGTTTGAAAGCTTTCGCTTTCTCACTGGTCTTAGATACCTTCGTAGAAATCGATTACTTCGCCTTTAGCTACTGTAACGACTGCTTTCTTGAAAGTAGAAGTATAACCAGTTGTGATTTTAGATTTTGTACTTCTTGATTTTTTCTTACCAAATTGACGAAGTGTATTTACAGATGCTACGTCAACTCCGTACATTTTCTTGATTTCTTTCGCAATTTCAATCTTGTTTGATTTCACTGCTACTTCGAAAACGTACTGACCGCCTTTCTGCAACTCCTGAGTTTTTTCAGTAAGAATTGGTCTTTTAATGATGCTCATTTCTTTATGACGTTAATTGTCATCAGTTTATGTTCTGATAACTATTTGCTGAAAGATGATTCGATTTTTGCAACAGCATCTTCTAAGATAACAAGACGAGTTGCATTTACTAAGTCATAAGTATTTACTTGTGCAGCTGAAATAACCTTAGTTTTTGGTAAGTTACGACCTGACAAGTAGATATTTTGGTTATCTTCTGGCAAAATCACCAAAGTCTTAGTATCTGTCAATGACAATGCGTTTAAGATAGCCAAGAAGCCTTTAGTTTTTGGAGTTTCCAAAGAGAAGTTCTCTAATACAGAAACCTCACCTGCTTGTGCTTTTGCAGCAAATGCAGACTGACGTGCCAAAGTCTTAACCTTTTTATTCAATTTGAAAGAGTAGTCACGTGGTACTGGGCCAAAAATACGACCACCACCTTTGAACAATGGTGATTTCATTGAACCTGCACGGGCACCACCTGTACCTTTTTGACGCTTCAACTTACGAGTTGAACGAGCAACTTCAGCTCTTTCTTTTGCTTTGTGCGTTCCTTGACGCTGGTTAGCCAAGAATTGCTTTACATCTAACCAAACAACGTGCTCGTTTGGCTCGATACCAAAGATTTCGTCAGAAAGTACTACTTTCTTACCTGAATCTTGGCCTTGTATATTTAATACTGATAATTCCATTTTTCAATTTGAAAATTTGTGAATTTGAAAATTTGAAAATCTTTATTCTTGATGGCCGAACCTACAATTGTGTGAAAGGCTAGCATCCTTTCAAATCTTCAAATTGATTATTTTTCAAGAATAACATAAGAGTTTTTCGCTCCTGGTACTGAACCTGACACTACGATAAGGTTTTTCTCAGCATAAACTTTCAATACTTGTAAGTTTTGAACTTTTACGCGGTTACCACCTGTACGACCCGCCATGCGAAGACCTTTGAATACACGAGATGGGAATGAACATGCACCAATAGAACCTGGGTGACGTCCACGGTTGTGTTGACCGTGTGTTTGACCACCAACACCACCAAATCCATGACGTTTAACAACACCTTGGAAACCTTTACCTTTTGAAGTACCGATTGCATCAACGAAATCGCCTTCTACAAAAAGCTCAGTAGTGATAACTGCACCTAATTCAAGTGATTGTTCGAAAGACTTGAACTCAACCAATTTTTTCTTTGGAGTAGTTCCTGCTTTTTTGAAGTGACCCAACAATGGTCTAGAAGTGTGCTTCTCTTTCTTCTCGCCGTAGCCTAATTGAATAGCGCTATAGCCTTCTTTTTCAACTGTTTTTACTTGCGTTACAACACAAGGGCCGGCTTCGATTAGCGTACAAGGAACAGCAGTGCCGTCAGCATTGTAGAGGCTAGTCATACCGATTTTCTTTCCGATAATTCCAGACATTTTATTATTGAATAAAACGTTAAAAAATAAAATAAAAAACTTATTTACAACGAGTTACGTTTTTGAGCTATTTGCTCGACGCAAAACGGACTGCAAAGGTCGGGATTTTATTTGGCACTAACAAAAAAGTGCACAAAAAAATCTCAAAACTATTTGAGTGACAGAAAATTGAGAAAAAAAGCGACAAGAAAAGTGCGGACGAGACTATGCTCGTGAGACGAGTCCTGTGTAGCTTAATACTCAACTTTGCAAACTGGGCATTCAGTAAAGCAAGCCAGTATCAGTTCTGACACTAATCAACCACTGTAGTTCTTTGCGGGGCTTCGTGGTTGTACTTTCCAAAGAAGATTATCTTTTAATTCGTATCTCTTAAATTCTTACTGAGTTCTGCCAACCCTTTGTAAGACACAGCGAATTGCGATACCTTAATTGGACTGCAAAATTAGAGAATAGTTTTTGAAATACAATGAGTTACATCGAAAAAAAAATATTTTTTTTCATTTTTTTTTACCCTCAATAAAACATGGGTTATCCCGAATTTCGGAATAGTATTATTATCTAGTTGTTTATCAAAAAAGCGGTCGAAAATTGTTTTTCAACCGCTTTGAATATTAGAATACTGGATGACTCATTTTTAGACGTAAAACATTACGTCTCTACTGTTAAAAGATAGATTTAAAGAATAATCACTCATCTACTCAATCTCAAATTCACTCAATAAAGGATGACTCATCTACAATTAATATATTTCCTGATTTAGTAGACTCTATAAATTGCCTTTTTTCAATTCTTTTACAGCAAAGTCAGCGGCTCTCGCCGATAGTGCCATATACGTTAATGATGGGTTCACATTGGATGATGATGTCATACAAGCTCCGTCGGTTACAAAAACGTTTGAACAACCCCAAACTTGATTCTGAGAGTTCAATACTGATGTTTTGGAGTCTCGTCCCATCCGAGCAGTCCCCATCTCGTGAATGCTTAAACCAAAACCTGGTTGGTAGTCATACGTTTCTACATTTTTAAAACCTGAAGATTCCAACATCTCAGCTGCGTCATTCTTCATATCGATACGCATCTTGCGTTCATTCTCTCCAAACTCTGCCGACATAATCATTTGCGGCTGCCCCCACTTATCTTTTTGGTCTTTGCTCAATCTGACATGATTTTTATAATCTGGTAATGTTTCGGCAAAACCCATAATATCTAAGTTCCACTCTCCGAGTGGTTGTGTGATTTGTGTTTTAAAATCAGCGCCAAACTCTTCTTGAGACTCTCCTCTATCTTTTGAACTACCTCCTTCATAACCAAATCCACGCAAGTAATCACGCTTATCGCTTCCAATGTTTCGATAACGAGGAATATAAATCGCATTAGGGCGTCGTCCTAGGTAATATTTATCATTATAACCGTCGTGTTTTCCTCGTGCGCCAATACCAAAATGGTGATCCATCAAATAATGACCTAATGCACCACTGTCATTACCTAATCCATTGGGAAAACGATTGGATGTAGAATTCATCAAAATATAGGTTGAGCCTAATGCTGAAGCATTCAGAAAAATCACCTTTGCATAAAACTCCGTCCATTCATGGGTATTTTCATCAATAACTCTTACACCAGTAGCTTTCCCTTTTTTCTCATCGTATATAATGGAGTTGACAATCGAATGTGGACGAATGGTAAGATTACCAGTTTTGCGTGCTGCAGGAAAAGTTGCAGACTGCGAACTAAAATAAGCACCAAATGGACATCCTCTCATACACATATCTCGAAGCTGGCACTTAGCACGACCCAATGCCAATTGTTCAGGAGTCGGCTGCGTAAGGTTTGCCGTACGTGAGTGAATCACATGGCGATTAGGAAATTTTGTTTTGAGCTCTTTCCCAAAATGTTCTTCAACACAAGTCATTGGAATGGGTGGCTGGTAAACGCCATCGGGCAAGTGCGGAATACCATCACGGTTACCTGCAATACCTGCAAACTTTTCGGCATGAGCATACCATGGAGCAAGATCTTTATATCGAATAGGCCAATCTACACCTATACCTTCTTTAGCATTGGCTTCCAAATCCATATCGCTCAAACGTAAAGAAACTCTCCCCCAAGTAATAGACTTACCTCCTACTTGCCAACTTCTAATCCAATCAAAGCGTTTTTCTTCGACATAAGGAAAATCTATGTCTTTGGCAAAATGATGTTTGGTAGATTCAGTAATGGTGAAACCTGTACGCTGATGGATTGGATAATCTTTCATTTCCTCTAGAGGCACTTGACCTCCGTGTGGAAATTCCCACGGATTCATCAATGCTGTATGATAGTCTTTTACATGCTCTATCATACGACCACGTTCGAGCACTAACACTTTTAGTCCTCTTTCGGTAAGTTCTTTGGCCGACCATCCGCCACTTACGCCCGAACCAACCACTATGGCATCGTAAGTATTCTTTTCTTTATTTGGTAAAATATACATAAGTCTTTGAAAATTGGGACTTGAATAATTCATTTCAAAAATCTCAAGTTAATCCTTTTTTTCTACAACTCAATCCAGAGTTGACTGGCATTTGTTTTATTTTTTATCAATAAAATTAAATATGTTTTTCTGCCAGCAATAATCTATTTGACAAAAATTCGAATGTATTCATTCCATACTTCAAATATTTAGAGTCGCAAAGAATAGTTATCATTCATAAACCGATGGTCTTCTTTATCTTTGCAAAAGATTAATACCTTGATTTATGAAAATAACCATTATTACTGTTTCTTTCAATAGCGAAGCTACTATCAGACAAACAATCGACAGTGTTTTGTCACAAGACTACCCAAATGTTGAGTATATAGTTGTGGATGGAGCTTCAAAAGATGGAACAGTTGATATATTAAAATCTTACGGCGATCGCATCAAGTACATTTCAGAAAAAGATAAAGGAATTTATGATGCTCTCAACAAAGGATTAAAACTTGCAACTGGCGATGTTGTTGGTACGATTGGTTCAGATGATTTTTTGCCCAATTCGAGTGTACTTGATCATGTGGCAGAGGCCTTTATACAAACTGGAAAAGATGTTATTTACGGAGACTTACAATACATCAATCCTGATAACGACGAAAAAATTGTCAGATATTGGAGTTCGGGAGAATATAATGTTGAAAATTGGCTTAAAGGTTGGATGCCACCACATCTTTCATGTTATATCAAAAGAGAAGCTTTTGTGAAATACGGAAACTATATCACAGACTTCACCTGTTCTGGCGATTATGAGCTTATGCTGCGTATGATGTACAAACACAGGCTATCGGCGGGTTATATTCCTGAAGTATTGATGACTATGAGAAATGGTGGCACTAGCACAGCATCATGGAAGCACCGCTACCGTGCCAACATGGAGGACCGTCGAGCATGGAAACTCAATCAATTGAAGCCTAAATGGTACACTCTTTGGATGAAGCCACTATCTAAAATTAGTCAACTATTTACTTAATCTTAAGGCGCTTGGCAATCTCTAAAATATAGGATTGCCAAGCGTTGGTATTTATACATCTGCTACTTTGAATGGTTTTATTTCTACTTTTTCCCAAACGCTCATAGTTATGTAAGGGTCGTTGTTATACCAATCATAGAGTGCTTCTTCTGTTTCAAATTGTACAATCATAGATGAGCCTATCATTTTGCCTTCATCATTTAGAATAGCTCCACCAATAATAAAGTTACCATTGGCTTTAAGTTGTTTGGCTACTACAAGATGATGTGGACGAGCGGTCATTCTACGTTCAAGAGCTTGTTTGTCTGTGCCATCATAGGCATAAATCACATACTGCTTCATTTTACAAATGAGTTATTTATCAATGGTTAATTATTCTTTTATTTAGTAGAATACTTCCTTTAAAAGATTTATTCCATTCTCTGGCAGATAATATTCTACAATATCTTAAATACTTCTTTCAAATACCTATATTTAAAAATCGAAACATAAATTGACGATTACGCCAATAACTTTGAATAAGTATTGATGCTTATTCAAAGTTAGTCTCTTCTAACAAGATTTTTACTTTATGAAGCCCAATATGATTGCATTTGTGAGACGCTTTGTAGATTTCTCTGATGAAGAAATCACAGCAGCTCATAGCCTCTTTGAAGAAAAGTTTATTAAAAAAGGGGAATATTTTATTAAGTCAGGAGAATATAATACCGCTATTGGTTTTATCAACAAAGGCTTAATGAGAACTTTTTTTGTGCAAAATAACCAAGAAACCACTTTTCAATTAGCGCTAGAAAACCAGTTTGTAACCAGCATGACTTGTTATGTGCTCAATCAGCCGAGCAATGATTACATTCAGGCTATTGAAGATACAGATATATGTGTTATCTCAAAAGAGACTCTTGAAAAGCTTTGTAACCAATATCATAACTGGGATAAATTTGGAAGACTTACTTATGAGCAAGTAGCTCTTGAACAAGAGATACGTTTACGTTCGTTTATTTCGGAAACAGCACAAGAGCGATACGAAAAGATGCTTCAATTTCAACCTGAATTAATCAATAGAGTTCCACAAGTATATCTCTCCAACTTTCTAGGTATAACGCCTCAATCGTTGAGTCGATTACGAAGAAATATTAGATAATAAAAAAGCTCGGTTGATTATAACCGAGCTTTTTTATTATCTCTTATATGAATGAGACAGCGTTTCAACCAACTCACCTCTTGCTAACTTTTCGGCTTTTTCGAAGCTTCTTAATGCCTTTTGAAGCGTTTCATCGGTGGTACTCATTACTTGATAATACTCATTATTTAAGCCATTGTTGATGGTCTTCTTGGACCAAACATTTCTGGCAATATAGGCTTTCACTTGGGCTTTTATGTAAGGGAGTGAACGCTGATATTCTTTTTCACTATGTTGTACTTTTGTTTGTTTTGCTAAAGCCTTGAGAGAAGCTAACATATCATCCGAAACAACAAACTGCTTATTAAATTCTTTAAATGACTGTTTACTTAGCTCGTTTTGATGGCTATTAGCATAATTAAGTGCTATTTCACGAATAATATTTTTGCCCCATAAGTCCGAAATATACTTTGTATAATAAGTTGTATCACGACCCACAAACACATCTGGTGTAATACCACCACCTCCATATACTACTCTACCGCCAGTGGTACGATACTTTAGCTTTTCATTGAATTTGATACTATCTGAATTGAATAACTCTCCTCGTTTAATACGGTCGTCATAATCTTTATCGTATTCCTTTTCATGTCCTAATAAATACGGTTTCTGAATGCTTCGTCCGCTTGGAGTGTAATATCTAGAAATCGTTAATCGTAGTTCAGAGCCATCTGATAAACTCACAGGCATTTGGACTAATCCTTTACCAAAGGAACGACGCCCAACAATCAAGGCACGGTCGTTATCTTGTAAAGCCCCAGCAACAATTTCTGATGCAGAAGCACTGTTTTCGTCGATAAGTACCATGACTGCCCCTTTCTCAAAAATACCATCAAACTTAGTCATGGTTTTGGAGTCATATTGTGTTCCCTTTCCATCGGTGTACACAATCATTTTGTCTCCTCCCAATAACTCATCAACAACCTTTTCGGCTCTATCTTTATAGCCACCAGGATTGCCACGCAAGTCTAACATAAGGCGTTTGGCACCTTGGTTCTTGAGTGTGGTCAAGATATTGCGAAACTCTTGATAGGTAGATTCCATGAATCTATCTATTTTAATATAAGCCGTTTGATTATCGACCATGTATCCAGCACTTACCGAAAATGTAGGAATTCTGTCACGTGTAACGGTATAAGTATGTGGTGCAGACTCACCATGGCGCAAAATTTCTACTTTTACTTCCGTACCTCTTTTTCCTCGAAGTTTATTAAAAATAACATTTGAATTAACCTTTGGACCTACCAATGAAGCCCCATCAGCAGCCACGAGCATATCGCCACTACGAATACCTACTAGCTCAGCAGGACCGCCAGGCATGGCACTCATTACATAGACTGTATCGTTGAAAAGATTGTATTCGATACCAATACCATCAAATCCAGCCTCAAGTTGAGTTCGAGCCATGGCAGCTTCTTCTGTACCAAAGTAGGCTGTATGAGGATCTAATTTTTCAAGCATTTTTTTGATAGAGTAATCTACCAATGTATCAGTATTGACAGAGTCAACATAGCTAGTTTCGACAAGAGAAAGGATTTCTCGAAATTTATTAACTCCACGAGAAATATTACTCATTTTGGATTGTCCTCCAAAAAAGTTAGCTCCAATAAGCATCCCTCCTACTACCGAAATAGCTACAATAATGGGAAGTTTGACGACGAGTGAACTATTAACTGGCTGCTTATCCTTCATCATACTAATTTAATTAATCTTCATACTTTCAAATCTATATAAAGTTACAAAAAACTACTACCCGACCAATCATTTTGATGTAACTTTGTTAAAACTAACTTAAAATCAATGGGACGTGTACTTGCAGTAGATTATGGAACCAAACGTGTCGGGCTAGCTGTGACTGACCCACTCAAAATTATTGCATCGGCTTTGGATACAGTACATTCAAAAGATGTCATACAATATTTGATAGATTATTCAAAGAAAGAGGAAGTAGAATGCTTTGTGGTAGGAATGCCAGTACATTTAGACGGATCAGACACCAACAATACAGTACATGTAAAGACTTTTGTAAAACATCTACAAAAAGCTTTTCCTGAAACGCCAATTCATTTGCATGATGAGCGTTTTACATCGCGTATGGCTTTACAATCTATGATACTTGGAGGTGCTTCTAAAAAAGACAGAAGCCAGAAAGGAAATATTGATAAGGTATCTGCCACAATTATTTTACAATCCTTTATGGAGAAATTATCGCTAGGAGGTTTATAAAACTTGGGGATGTGCGTCTAGAATAAAACTAAAATAAAAAGGGCTGCTTTGCAACAGCCCTTTTCGTTTTATTTCTGAACCACTTTTGCAAATCTGTGGTAGAAAGGAGTTTTACTATTAGAATCTTTTGGCATGTATTTACCTGTAATAATTGGCACATACATTACACGACGACGAGAAGCTTCACCAAAGTTTGGAGATACTTCTACGCGATGCCATAAACGACCATCATGTACAGTCAAGTCTCCAGCGTTGATATCAAAACCAACTTCACGAGCATCTGGAGTGTGATCGATAAATTGTTTTTTACCGAACAACAATTTCAATACACTTTGGTTTTGAGTACCAGGCAATACTCTTAATCCTCCGTTTGACATTGGGCAATCATCCAAGTGAATACCTACGTTGAGCATAGGAAGGATTTTTTGTCCCAAAAACAAATCACGTGGGCTGTCTGTATGCCATCCCATTTGTGAGAACTTCGAGTTTTGAGCGTTGATATAATGGTTAAATACAAGACCATCTTTTTCGTTCTCACTGATACGTCCGTCGTAAGGGGCAAGTAGTTCAATCAACAATTGCAAACGAGGGTCTTTAACTAATTCGCCTAACACCTTACTATATTTGTTAGTAAAGCACATACGCTGAATCATCTTGTCCCCATTTTCGTTCTTCCCGAACTTCAGCGGAATACCATTGATTTTCTCAACACCTTCGTCAAGCCATTGCTTTTCGATTTTTTGCAATTCGTCGATGAAAAGTTTTACTGTATCTTGATTTATGAAGTTTTTGAACTGAATAATTCCATATTTGCGGAAATACTCCTTTTGTTCATCGGTTAACTTCTCACCGAGGGTGAAGGTTTTATTCTCAAACTTTACCATTTCTAAAATTGTACAAAATAAAGTTTAACGTTTTGATCTCATGGTTAGCGTGTGCGGTTGGGCAGAACTACAAACGCAATTTTTTAAGTGGTTATTTTAGCGAAAATATCTTTGCTAAAACGTTGCAAATTAAAAGAATGTAATGAAACTTTAAACGTTTTGTAATATTTTTATTATTATCGCTCGAAAAAATCATATTTATTTAGAAAAATATCTAATTCAATAGTAACTCTCTCTGTACTTGGTGGATTAGTAAAACAAATATAAGTTATATTATCAAATAAAAATATCAAAGGTGTTAAGAATGGCAACTATACAGGATTATTGGATTTAAGTAATTTTTAGATATTACTATTCTAAATCAATAGACTTATTCTTAAAAACGTTTCAAAGCCATTTCAGAGACGGTTTGTCCAATTGACAGCGATGAAGTCGCCGCTGGTGACGGAGCATTTAAGATATTTATCACTTTAGTGTCTTCGATAATCGAGAAATCATCGAGTAAGCCTCCTTCTCGGTCACAAGCTTGAGCTCTAACTCCTGCTCCACCTTCTATCAAATCACTTTCTTGAATATCTGGAATTAGCTCTTGTAGTGCTTTGGTAAAAGCTGCTTTTGAGAAACTACGATACATTTCGCCTAAACCCGTTTCCCAATATTTCATTGCTACTTTCTGAAAACCAGGCCAAGTAAGGGTTTCATAAAGTTCTTTTGCATTGATATCCATTTTTTTGTACCCTTCACGACGAAACGCTAAAACGGCATTTGGTCCAGCTTCAATACCTCCACGCATCATACGAGTAAAGTGAACACCCAAGAAAGGAAAATTAGGGTCAGGTACAGGATAGATAAGGTTTTTTACTAAGTAATGTTTTTCAGGACGAATTTTATAATACTCGCCACGGAATGGAATAATACGAACATTAATTGGGTTTTCTTGTGACATTTGGGCTACTTTGTCCGAATACAAACCGCCACAATTTATAACCAATTTGGTTTCATACGTATTGCGTTCGGTTTTAACAATAGATAAAGAATGTCCTTTTGTTATTCCGATTACCTTTTCTCCAAAATTCAACTCTGCACCATAACTACGAAGTTTTTCTGCATATTTTTCACTTACCACCTTATAGTCTACAATACCCGTTTGAGGTACCCACATACCTTCTACACTCGTTACATAAGGCTCGTATTCTTTTACTTCCTGTGCCGAAATTTTTCGCAATCCTTCTAAACCATTTTGCTGACCACGCACATAAAGATTATTCAATAATGGGCGTTGCTCTTCGTTGGTTGCTACTACAACTTTGCCTGTTATTTCGAAGGGTATTTGTTCTTTTTCACAAAAGTCAATCAACATATTATAGCCACGTATGCAATTGGTAGCCTTCAGTGAGCCTGGTTTATAATACAATCCTGAGTGAATTACACCTGAATTATTTCCTGTTTGGTGCTTGGCTACTTCAGTCTCTTTTTCTAGTACTAATACCTTCAAATCAGGTCGTTGTTCTTTTATTTTGAGTGCCGTTGCCAAACCAACGATTCCACCACCAATTACTATAATATCTTGCTGCATTGTCAATATCTTATGATTTTTTTTAAGAGACCACAAAGATACAAAAAGACCCGTAAGGTTTTTATTCTTACGGGCTTATATCATACTCAATCTAGAGATATATCTTAGATTTTTAACTTCAATTTGCTCGAACTGGATTCGATTTCTAATTCGTCGCTTGTTAGTGTCTCTATTGCATAAGTAATTGGAGAGCCAATACCAATTTGGGTACTGATAGCATTACCATCAGAACTCAACTCCCATTTCCCTTGAAGAGAGGTATTTGCCGATGCCAGCATAAAAGTACCATCAGACTTAAATATGTAGGTGAATTTTGAATAATCTGACGTAAGACCTATTCCGTCTTTTACAGAGTAATTCGTAAAAGTAGAACCATCGGGGTTTTTGGTCACATACAAATAAAACTTCCAAGTCTTATCTACTAATAGCTTCTTTCTTGCGTTTGTTAACTGAAGCGAAGCTATAGCCTCGGCATTGGGATTGATTGCTTCGTTGCAACTTTGTGCCGATAGCATTCCTATGAATAATGTTAGTGATAAATATAGCTTTTTCATCCTATGTTCTCTCAAAAGATTGAAATAGTTAAAGTAGTTTGCAAAGAGAAAACGTAAAATAAGCACTTTGAAATATATTTTTCATTAAAATTGCCCAACTTCTATTAAACATTATTTAAAATCATGAAAAACACACTCCTCAAAACCTCATTTATGGGTTTGTTCTGTCTTTTTTCAACGCTTATTTTTTCGCAAGGAATGAAAGAGCCTGCCAAAAAATATCAAGTTAAAATAAGGGTGTATGACAAAGAAACCCAAGAGGAACTCACTGGCACTTATCTTAAATTAATTAACTTAACTAAAAACAAATTAGCTGATTCGACGGTAGTGCTCGATGGATACGCCACCTTTACATTGGAGAGAGGTTTTGATTATGATATTGTTGGACAGCGCACGAGATATTTAACCAAAAGAACCAATTTTAACGCGGCATGTTATCTACAAGATCCTCAAAAAGTATTTTGCATTGCAGGTATTGAGATTGAAAATATGTCGAGAATGGGTGGTGGAACAGACTTGATAGAGGGGGCAATAGGGATGAGGCGCATCAAATTAAATGATGTTTTCAAGGTCGAAAATATTCATTATGATTTCAACAAGTCAAATATTCGACCCGATGCGGCAAAAGAATTAGATAAGTTAATCCAATTATTAACTGATAATGTTGGTATCAGTGTCGAACTAGGCTCACATACCGACAGTCGAGCAGGTGCTGATTATAATGTAAATCTTTCACAAAAAAGAGCCGAAGCTGCTGTGGAATATATTGTAAGCCATGGAAAAATAGCGAAGACTCGTATTGTTGCTAAAGGATATGGTGAAAGCCAATTAGTCAACAAATGCGCCGATGGCATAAATTGTAGTGAGATTGAACATGCTGCGAATCGCCGCACAGAGATTAAAATTACAGGATATGCCGTTAATGGTGTTCCTATTGATATAAAGTAGATGCAAACCTATTTCTTTGACATTTAAAGTCTAGAAAATATATTTATTCTTTGGTAATCAGACTACTCATTTAAAAAGTAAAGCACCGTAAGTGTAACATTATCCAACATTGTGGTTTTCTGTCACACCTACGGTGCTTTTACTATATAAAACGAGTTACGGCTTAAGCATATTTAATGCTTAATACTTTTAGCTCTTCAATATTAGAGTGTACGTTTTACTTCTTTCATTTCGTAACATTCGATGATATCACCTTCTTGAATATCGTTGAAGTTTTTGATAGAAAGACCACATTCGTATCCAAATTTCACTTCAGCTACATCATCTTTGAAACGTTTCAAAGCAGAGATTTCACCTTCATGAACTACTACGAAGTCGCGAACGATACGGATTTTATTATTACGTTTAACGTTACCATCTAATACGTAACATCCTGCAACAGTACCTACTTTAGATATTTTGAATACATCACGAACTTCGATATTAGCGGTCACAGATTCTTCGAATGTAGGAGCCAATAAGCCTTCCATTGCATCACGAATTTCGTCGATTGCTTGGTAGATTACTGAGTATGTACGGATTTCGATTTGTTCAGTTTCAGCTAAGCGACGAGCGTTTGTACTTGGACGCACTTGGAATGCCACGATAACGGCATCGGCAGCAGAAGCCAACAATACGTCTGACTCTGATACTTGACCAACACCTTTGTGGATAATACGTACTTGAACTTCTTCTGTCGAAAGTTTTAGTAATGAATCCGATAACGCTTCTACCGAACCGTCTACGTCACCTTTCACAATAACGTTAAGCTCTTTGAATGTACCAATTGCTTTACGACGACCAATTTCTTCGAGTGTAATGTGCTTACGAGTACGTAGTGATTGCTCACGGATAATTTGCTCACGTTTGTTCGCAATTTCACGAGCATCACGCTCATTTTCCATTACATTCAGCTTATCACCAGCAGCTGGAGCACCGCTCAATCCCAATACTTGTACAGGAATCGCAGGGCCTGCTTCTTTTAATTTTTTACCACGGTAATCAAACATTGCTTTCACACGACCGTAGTGAGCGCCAGCCAACATCATATCACCAATACGAAGCGTACCTGCTTGAACCAAAATATTGGCTACATAACCACGACCTTTGTCCAAAGATGCTTCGACAACTGTACCAACGGCACGTTTGTTTGGATTAGCTTTTAATTCAAGTAGTTCGGCCTCTAGCAATACTTTTTCAAGTAATTCGTTAACCCCCATCCCTGATTTAGAAGAGATTTCTTGAGATTGGTATTTACCCCCCCATTCTTCTACCAAGATATTACGGGCAGCTAATTGCTCACGAACTCTATCAGTATTGGCACCAGGCTTATCTACTTTAGAGAATGCAAATACAATTGGTACACCTGCTACCATTGCGTGGTTGATAGCTTCTTCTGTTTGAGGCATCACGGCATCATCGGCAGCAATCACAATAATAGCAACGTCGGTTACTTTAGCACCACGAGCACGCATCGCTGTAAAGGCTTCGTGACCAGGAGTATCTAGGAATGTAATACGACGACCATCTTCTTGTTTTACAGAGTAAGCACCAATGTGCTGAGTAATACCACCTGCTTCACCAGCGGCAACTTTAGCACGACGAATATAGTCAAGCAAGGAAGTTTTACCGTGGTCAACGTGACCCATAATCGTTACGATTGGAGCACGCATTTCTAAAGTTTCAGGAGCATCTGCTTCTTCTTGAAGAGCAGCTTCAACTTCTTCTTCTGCTGATACAAATTGTACTTCAAAATCAAACTCCTCAGCAATAATCGCAATAATATCTGCTTCAAGGCGCTGGTTGATTGAAACGAACATACCTAAACTCATACAAGTAGAGATTACTTCGTTTACAGAAACATCCATTAATGACGCTAACTCGCTAGCAGAAATAAATTCAGTAACTTTAAGGATTTTTGCTTCTTCCTCTTCACGCATTTGGCGTTTTTCTTCACGCTCGGCACGAACTTTACGTTTTTCACGACGTTCTTTTGCACCAAAGTTTGCTTTTGAGGTTTGTCCTTGAAGACGAGCCATTGTCGCTTTGATTTGTTCCTGAATTTGTTTGTCAGAAACTTCCTCTTTTTCGTCCTTTTTAGGCTTCTTCTTGTTATTATTATTGTTACTGTTATTTGTATTATTATTGTTGTGGCTATGGTTATTATTATTACCTCCTCCAGAATTTGGACCTTGAGGTTTTTTATTACCATCTCCAGGTTTGCTAGGTTCGTCTTTCTTAGGACGAGGTGCACCTTTTTCGTTACGGATTTCTGCTTCAGTAACCTTTTCGGCAGGCTTAATACGTTTACGTTTCTTCTTATTTTTATTATTAGAAGAACGAGGCTGTTCTACTGGTAATTCAATTTTACCTAATACAGTTAAGCCTTTTAAGGTTTCTCCTTTAGCTTCAATAAGCTCGATATTTCTATCTGTTGGAACCTCATCATAACGCTTTGGCTGTGGCTTAGGCTGTTGTGGCTGTTGCACAGGATTTTGCAGTTTGTTTTGATTTGACTGATTATTGTTAGGCTTTTGGCCTTGATGATTCTGTTGGTTGTTGCGCTGTTGATTCGCTTGCTGATTATGCTGTTGTGGGCGATTGCCTTGATGCACTTGAGCATGAGGTTGTGCCTTTACTTCAGCAGCAGTAGGCGTTTCTATTTTAGCTACAGGTTGTGGCTGTGGCTCTGGCTGTTTTTTCTCTTCTACCACTGGAGCAGGTTCAGCTTTAACTGTTGGTTTTTCTTCTGCAATTACTTTTTTACTTTCAACAACTACCTCCTCTTTAGGAGTATTCTCATTCTGTGTCGGCGCTACTGCTACTGGCAACTCAGCTTTAGGTTCAGCAGTAATCGGAGTTGGTGCTACTGGAGCTGGCGTTTCTGTAGGAGTCGCTGCAGCTTGTGGTGCTTCAGGCGCTTTGGTTTCGACTACAGGCGTTTCAACAATGACACTTTCAACTTTAGGTTCAGGCTTGGGTTCAACGGGAGGCGTTACTGGCTTTGGAGGCACAGGATTTCCTTTTCCATCTAATTCAATTTTTCCTAATACTTTGAAAGTTACCTCTGCACGTGCCGTGATTTTCTCTGGCTCAATAACAGGTACTACCTCTTTGGGTTTATCTTCTGCTTTGGTTGCTTCATTAGCTCCTTCACGGAAATACAAAGGCATACCATCGTCTTGCTTTTTAGGGCTTGGTGTTGGTGCTTCCTCTGCCGCTTTTGGTGCAACTGGTGCTGCTGGCTGCATGCCATCGAGTAAGCTATCACTGCGATATTCTTTCGCCAATAATTTTAGCTGCTCGAAATTCAACTTGGTGTTGGGGTTGTTATCAACCTTATGACCTTTGGCAGAGAGATACTGAACAATGGTTGAGATACCCACGTTAATCTGCTTTGCCACAAGGCTCAAACGCATCATTTTATCTTCTGCCATACTTTTGCTTATCTCCTTTTCTATAATACTAATTGATTAATGTTATGAATGTTTTTGTTTTGTCTGAATTTCATCAAATAGAATTCTATTTGAGAAAACCTGTTGACGGGACTGAATGATAGAATAGTTTTGAATTGAGTAAATGATATGCTCAAGCCGAAGCCTGAAATTTTCGAACAACTATTCTATCATTCTATCATTCACTCAATCAATCTTATTCAAACTCAGAACGTAGAATTGACAGGACTTCGTTCACTGTCTCTTCCTCTAATTCAGTACGACGAACAAGTTCTTCGCTACTCAATTTAAGTACTTGCTTGGCTGTATCTAGACCTATACGGTGAAGCTCTTCCAAGATCCAGTCTTCGATTTCGTCTGAGAATTCTGTCAAATCCACATCCTCATCATCAACTTCTTCTTGTTTGATGTCACGATACACATCTAATTCGTAACCCACTAACTTGCCAGCAAGCTTAATGTTTTGTCCACCTTTACCAATTGCCAAAGACACTTGGTCGGGTTGTAAATACACCGCAATACGTTTACGCTCTTTATCAATCGTCATCGAACTAACTTTAGCTGGGCTAAGTGCACGAGCTACCAACAACTCAAGGTTTTCGGTATAGTTGATTACGTCGATATTCTCGTTTTGTAATTCACGAACAATTCCATGAATACGAGAACCTTTCATACCCACACAAGCTCCTACTGGATCGATACGGTCGTCATAAGATTCAACAGCAACTTTGGCACGCTCGCCTGGCTCACGTACAATTCTGCGAATCATGATTTGACCATCATAGATTTCAGGGATTTCTTGTTCGAATAATCTTTCCAAAAATACAGGAGAAGTACGAGACAAAATGATTTTTGGCGTACCATTATTCATTTCTACACGGTGGATAACCGCACGTACTGGCTCACCTTTTTTGTAACGATCTTTAGATATCATTTCTGCTTTAGGCAGAATCAACTCATTCTTTTCTGCATCAGAAATGATTAACTCTTTACCAACAATTTGGTAAACATCGCCAGAAACCATCTCACCTACCAAGTCTTTATATTTGTCATAAAGGCTTTCTTTTTCAAGGTCTTTAACCTTTTGGATTAGGGTTTGACGAGCCGTTTGTACAATACGGCGACCAAAGTCTTCTAGCTTTACCAATTCAGCCACTTCTTCGCCAATTTCGAAGTCAGGCTGGATTTTACGAGCTTCTTCCAATGGAATTTTGTCATAGTCCCAAATATCTTCTGAGTTGTCATCGACAATCTCACGGGTACGCCACATTTCTAAGTCCCCGCTTTCCGGGTTGATGATTACATCGAAGTTGGCGTCTGTTCCGTATTTTTTACGAATCATTGTACGAAACACCTCTTCCAACACCTTAATCATCGTCGGGCGGTCAACGCTTTTCTCTTTGGCAAAATCCGCAAACGACGCTATTAACTCTGCACTATTCATTGGTTCATAATTTTTAATGATTGAATAACTTGACAGAAAAGACTCTGGAGTGTTGAATTATTACTAATTCGCTCAACAAGTTCTACGCCAAGTAACGCAGCCACTATTTAAACGATATTTGTACCTTTGCTTTCTCTATATTCGAAAATGAAATAAATTCTGGTTCGATTACTTCACCTTTCTTCAGTTTCTTTTTAGGCTCTTCCAACAGAATGATACCATCCTCTTTCACCTCTTGTAGCACGCCTACTTTTTCAGCACTATCTTTTATTTGTACTTTGAGCGTACGTTCAATATTCTTGAGGTACTGACGTGTCAATACTAAAGGCTGATCGATACCTGGAGAAGAGACTTCGAGGTTATAAGCTGTTGGGATGAGTTCTTGTGCTTCGATTCCATTAGCCAATTTTCGGCTAATCTTGGCACATTCCTCAATCTTGATGCCTTCATCTGAATCCACTAAAATCGTAATGTTGATACGTGTTTTTAGGACATTGACTTGTAAATCCACTACGAAAAACAACCCGTTTTCGAGAAGTGGTTCAAGCATTTCTGCAATTTTATCTTTTAACATACTTATTTTTGAAGCCTACAGGAAAGAAAAAAGAAAGCATGAAGATGAAAAACTCTAGAAAACCACTACTTCACCCTCCTCTATGACTTTCTGGTCTGAATGTGTAATACAAAATAAAAAAGAGGGATTTCCGACCCCTCTTCCTAATTTTTCTGGTACAAAATTAGTACTTTTTTTATAAAAAAGCAAAAAGATGTTATTTTTTCCTCTTTTAAGGAAGCGTAGGAACAAGAAAACTAAAGCCGTGTTTATCAAAGCCTAAGGATTCGTAAAAAGCATGCGCCTCGACCCTCTTTTGGTTGCTTGAAAGCGCTAATTTGTAGCATCCTGCTTCGCTGCAAACTTGCATCGCAAATTGCATCATTTCTCTGCCAATTCCTTTTCCCTGTAAATTCGCTTGTACTGCTACATCTTCGACAATTCCTGATGGAGTACCCCGATGTGCCAAGTTATCCATCACTAGCAAGGCAAAAGTACCAACAACCTGACTATCGAGCTCTGCTACATATATCTTGTAGTTGGGATAGTTGGACATTTTCTGAAACAAAGCCTCTGCTTCTGGCAAAGATAACACCTGCCCCTTGTCTAGCACTTCGGCATACAGTTGGAGAATTGAAGGTAAATCGTTTGCGGATGCTTGACGAATTAACATAAATGGAATGTTTGGAGATTGAAAAAATGGGTAATCCGACTTTCTAAATTAATTATTTTTTGTAAAAAAAACTATTGTTATCTGATCGTCGGATGTCACTTTGCTTATTTTCTTCGTTGTTGTTTCGTCTTTAATCACTGGCTATTTTTTTACAAAATACTAACGTTCTGTTACGAATTAACTCAACGGCGTTGATTACCTTTGCAGACTTAAATTTATAACAGGACTATTTCAAAAATAATGCAACTCTTAAAAGTCACTCAGACAGCCATATTCACCTTTGTAGTATCTCTGTCATTATTTGTTAATCACTCAGAAAGCTTTGCGCAAAAAAACAAGCATAATACTCCCGCCTCAGTAGAACAGTTTCCTATTCCAGCCGAGGGACCTAATCGCCTTTTTTATATTCAGCGTAGCTCCAACATCAATACAATCTTATATGATGCCAATGTATTATCTAACAATAAACTAGATCATAAAAACCCCGTTCATACCTATTGGATTAGATATACAGAAGGGGGAAAAAAGCAAGAGTTATCAAACATTCAACGAACCTTGGCTTATGGCTTACACACTAGCGCTATCGAAGGTGAAGTAAATGCTTATGAAGGTCACTTTTTGGCTTATCGTAAAAGAAGATTTATTGTAAAAATTGACCATCATGGCGAAGCTGTAGCGCTATTTCCAATTAACGGAAAAATGCAAATCTTAAAAAAGGTATTTGTCAGCGTGGATGAAAGTGGATTGATGCCATCGGTCAACTATATAGAGCTTTGGGGCAAGGATGCTACTACAGGCAAAGAAGTGTATGAAAAATTTAAGCCATAAGACCTTATTCAAGCTTTTTGAATAAAGTTTAGCGCTAAATAAAAAGCCTGCAAGAAAATTTTCTTGCAGGCTTTTTATTTATTACTGGGCTAATTCGCCATATAAATCAAATTCTTGAGCCGAAGTGATTTTTACATTTGCAAAATCACCTAAACGAACATATTGACTGGCTGGAATTAATACTTCGTTGTCTACTTCTGGTGAGTCAAACTCGGTTCTACCAATAAAATATCCTCCCTCCTTACGGTCGAACAACACTTTGTAAGTATTTCCAATTTTTGCTTGATTCAATTCCAAAGAGATTTCTTGTTGCAATGCCATAATTTCGTCAGCACGTTCTTGTTTTACTTCTTCTGGAATATCGTCTTCGAAAGTATGCGAATGCGTATTTTCTTCGTGCGAGTAGGTAAATACCCCAAGACGGTCAAAACGCATTTTTTCAACAAACTGATAGGTTTCTTCAAAATCCTCTTCGGTTTCGCCAGGGTGACCAGAAATTAAGGTTGTACGCAAAGCAATGTTAGGTACTTTGTCACGAATCGCATTGATAAGGTCTTCTGTTTTTTCGCGAGTGATACCACGACGCATTTTCTTCAATACCTCTGTCGAACCACTTTGCAAAGGCATATCCAAATAATTACAGATATTTGGTTTGGCAGCCATCATATCTAATACGTCCATCGGGAAGCCTGCTGGGTAAGCATATTGCAAACGAATCCATTCCATCCCTTCAATGTCTGATAGACGGTCGAGCAATTCAGAAAGATTACGTTTTTTATAAATATCTAACCCGTAATACGTAAGGTCTTGAGCAATTAGGATAAGCTCTTTCGTTCCTCTTTTCACCAAAGATTTAGCCTCTGTTACAAGCTCATCGATTGGGCGAGAGATGTGACCTCCACGCATTAATGGAATCGCACAGAATGAACATGGGCGATCGCAACCTTCAGCAATTTTCAAATACGCATAATGTGCTGGAGTTGTCAACAAGCGCTCTCCAATCAATTCGTGTTTGTAATCTGCCTTGAGGGTTTTGAGCAAACGAGGTAATTCGTTTGTACCAAAAAAAGCATCAACCGTTGGGATTTCCTTTTCTAAATCATCCTTATAGCGGTGCGACAAACAGCCTGTTACATAAAGTTTGTCGATAACTCCTGCTTCTTTAGCATCTACATATCTTAAAATTGTATCGATAGATTCTTGTTTGGCATTGTCGATAAAGCCACAAGTGTTTACAATAACAATGTTTGAGTCGTCCTTTTTAGATTCGTGGCTTACATTCATACCATTGCCTTTGAGCTGGGTATAAATTACTTCTGAATCTACCACGTTTTTGCTACAACCTAATGTAACTATATTTACTTTATTCTTTTTTAACGTTTTCGTTTTCATTCAATTAGTTGCTTGAAAGTCGTTTTCTAGCTTAATAAAATTTGTAATTGCGAGAATTATCAGTTTTCAACATTTCTACATTTTAATTAAGTCTGCAAAGTTACAACAAAAAACTTAGAAATGAGGATTTTGGCAAACTTGGGTCAAGCATCGAGGCTATAATTTACCGAAAAAGGCTGTGAGAAACCTTTATCGTTTCTCACAGCCTTTTTTTACAATTCTTCTACTTCGGTACTTACGCCCAACTCGGCAAAAAGTCGTTCCCAATACGCCGAAACAGCAGGATTGTTTACACGAGTAGAAGCTGTTGGTTCAAAGGGCTTTGCCACAAATACCTGCACAGAAGTCAGGTTATTGAGGTTAGCTTTTAAATTACTAGCATCTTCTCTGGCCCAACCTACTGCGGCGGCATCGTCGGCAGGAGGATTTTTGTGAAAATCACGACGATGTTCGCCCTTCATGCTTTCGACCATGTCTGACAGATAATAGACTTTGACATCATATCCTCTGGCAGCTTCTTTTTCAATTAATTCGAGCGAAGCCAAAATATCTGTACTTTCGTTGCTACTCGAAGTATTTCGAGCGCTTAGTTGTTTAACGACTAACTGTTTGAAAATACTTTTTTCTTTACCCAAATCCAGCAAAAACTCTGTTTTGAGTGCTTCCGAATCATTGACATTAGATCCTTCAGTTTCGTCCATTTCGGTTCGACTGATTACTTCTGCCACTTTAGCTTTTGCGGTGTTTTCATGGATAAAATACACAATTAACTTATCGCCTTTTCCTCTGATATTCTTTTCTACTAAGTCATTGATAATTTTTGTGTATTTCTCATTCGCAAAACCTTTATCCACATTTACACTTACTGATTTGTCGATAAATACCATAGAACAAATCTTGGTTTCGGGCAATGTGTTTTCTTGTTTTTTGTCTTGCCCATTGCAAGCCCAAAGTAATGTACCCGCTATCAAGCAAAGGCTCAAACTTATTAGCTTACTCGAGACCTTAAATCCGAGAAATTTCATGTTTGTTGTTTAACATTATATATGAGGATGATAAAATTACAATTCAAAATCCAAGAAGATTCATCATTTTGACCAATCTATCGAGCAAACAGATAAACGGGCATTTTGTCTTATGAATTGTAAAGTTAGCGTTGTGCCTTACCTCTTCTTATTTGATGGCTATGTGCTTAGATTGAACTAAGCGAGCCTTCATAGTATTGACTTTGCCATTTTCCTCTACTGTATTTTCCCAATTCAAAATTTTGTAAGGAAATCGAGCTTCAAATACAATACTAACTTTACGATGTTTTTCTGGATATTCTATGGTATAACATTTAGACACTTGCTTACTTACAGAATCTTTCTTCTCTTCAAATGCAGTTTTGCATGAAATGGCTTCCACTTTTTGATTCGTACTACGAAGGTACTCAAGACTAGGAATCATCTCAATTTCTCCATCTGGTAAAGTTTGTGGGTTAAGGCGTACTCTATTCCAGAGTTCGTCCTCGAGCCATGCCGTTTTTACACTAATATCTTGTTGAGCTTTTGGTTGGAAATCACTTTTCCCTTTATACAAAAATGTTTGCCCTTGCCAATTCACTTGGCTGTATTCCTGCCCTTGCGTATTTTGTTTAGCATATTCTACCTTTAAGGCATGAGGAAATACCACATAATTTGTGGGCGTAAAAGTAGAGTTCATCAAAGAATATTCATATACTCCTGTATCAATTTTCTGTATTAAATTTTGTTTAAATACAGTTGTAGACTCAGATTTGTTCGATGAAGTAACTTGACCGTGTTTTTTAGTATCAAAATCTACTATCGTAAAAACCAGTTCTGCTTGTCCTGTCTTTTGGCTTGTATCAATCGTTTGTGTTACTTCGTAAGTATTAATCTCTGACAATCCTGTATTCCAATATTGCTGAAACATTTGGTCTTTGGCGAGAGGGTTATCCTCCAAGGGTGCGATAGTATTGGTAGGTTTTTCTATTTGAAAAATAGTCGCTTTTTTAAACACAGCAAAGAGGCAAGCCAAAATAATACAGAGAAAAAGAAAATTCCCTCGAATCCATTTGTCGAGTATTTGTAGATTCATATCTAAGAAGTTTGTTGAATTGTTCCATAGCAAGTTACACATTTTAGTCAAAATCACTAACTTGTGTAAGGATGGTTCTGAGCTTTTGTACTCCACTTACCTTTTCCTACGACTAAAAGCCCTACCATCTCTTATTACTCATCAACCTTTATATATCTCATGCACAAAATTTTACGCATCAAACTCTTACTTCTGACACTATGCGCAGGCATAACTGTTGTTGCCCAAATCCCCAAAGCTCCTTCTCGCTCCGAAGGCGAAGGTCAGTTTAATCGTATGATTATTCGAGGAGTCAACATCATCAATGGAACGGGCTCTCCTATGCAAGGACCTTGTGATATTGTTATCGAAAAAAACAAAATCACTCAAATCAAGGTAGTTGGCTATCCTGGCGTGCCCATTGACCCTAAGGACAGACCCAAAGCCGACAAAGGCGACAAAGAACTAGATTGTACAGGCATGTATGTACTCCCGGGCTTTGTGGATATGCACGGACATATTGGTGGTCGCTCGCAAGGTACGCCAGCTGAGTATGTTTTCAAGCTTTGGCTAGCGCATGGTATTACCACCATCCGTGACCCTTCGGCAGGAAATGGCTTGGATTGGGTTTTAGACCAGAAACAGAAATCCGAGAAAAATGAAATCACCGCTCCTCGTATATTGGCATATACAGCCTTCGGAATGGGTTCGAAGGAGAGCATCACTACAGCAGATCAAGCTCGTGCTTGGGTAGAAGACAATGCCAAGAAAGGTGCCGATGGTATCAAGTTTTTTGGAGCCAGACCCGAAGTAATGGACGCTGCGCTACGTCGTAATAAAGAATTGGGACTTCGTTCGGCTTGCCACCATGCACAAGTCGATGTGGCTCGTTGGAATGTACTCAACTCTGCAAGAGCGGGCTTGACTTCGATGGAGCACTGGTATGGTTTGCCAGAAGCATTGTTCGATAGCCAAACGATTCAGGACTACCCAGCAGACTACAATTATGGCAATGAGCAAAATCGTTTTGAAGAAGCTGGTAAACTCTGGAAACAGGCTGCCAAGCCTGGCTCAAAACGTTGGAATGAGGTTATGGATGAATTATTGAAACTTGATTTTACGATTGACCCAACTTTCAATATTTACGAAGCCAATCGTGAATTAATGTTGGCTCGTCGTGCCGAATGGCATGAAGAATATACATTGCCGCAGCTATGGCGTTTTTATCAGCCTTCTCGTGTTTCGCATGGCTCGTATTGGCAAGATTGGGGAACAGAGCAGGAAGTAGCTTGGAAAGAAAATTATCGTTTATGGATGAACTTTGTAAATGAATACAAAAATCGTGGCGGAAGAGTAACCGCTGGATCTGACTCAGGCTTTATATTCCAACTTTATGGCTTTGCGTATATTCGTGAGCTTGAGTTGTTGAGAGAAGCAGGTTTTCACCCACTCGAAGTCATTCGTGCGGCAACTCTCAAGGGGGCTGAGGCCATTGGTATGCAAGACAAAATTGGTAGTGTGGAAACTGGCAAGCTGGCAGATTTAGTAATTTTAGAAGAAAACCCACTCAAAAACCTCAAGGTTTTGTATGGTACTGGTGCAATTCATTTGACCGAAAGCAATGAAGTAAAACGTGTAGGTGGCGTAAAATATACCATTAAGGATGGCGTAATTTATGATGCCAAAAAGCTATTATCTGACGTTCGAAAAATTGTAACTGAAGCTAAAAAGAATGAAAACTTTGAAATTTTTCAACCAGGTTTAGAAAAGAAATAATCCTTTAGTTTTCAGACAAATAAATCTACAAATACCTTTATTTTTCACAAAGCTCTTTGTTTTTCTCAAAGAGCTTTGTGTTTTTTATGATGTAATGGTATGTTTTTTGACCCTATATGGTTAATCAAAATCATTGAGTTGAATGATAGTACTTATTTATCAAATATTTTATTGATAAAAAGGCTTTTTTTATCTTACTTTACTAAAAGTCAAAAAAGGATAATTCCTTATTATCCAAACCCGTAAAACCCATCCTCCTATGCTAAATCGTGTGTTACCCTCACTCAAAACATGGTCAAGTGTTTGGCTATGCTTATTAGTTCTTAGCATGAGTAGTATGTCTGTATTTTCTGCCATAAGTAGTAGTAAACTCCAACAAAAACCTGCAAGTACTAAGGGCAAACCTAGCCCTAGTGCTAAAACAAGTACTAGTAGTACCAAATCTGCTAGTAAGAGTAAAAAGAAAAAAGGTAATAAGAGTAAACGCGTTGCTAAAGTAGATACTACAGACCTTGACCCTACTCAAGTAAAAGTTCCTTTGTACCAAAATCCCTAGCCACAGGTCGGGACTGTTCGAAGGATTTTAAGCATCATCTATTTCGGATATCGAATATTGGATTGCGGAAGCACTATCTGCTTTTTTGACTCTTATTTGAGAAAAAGCTAAGTATTATGCCCCTATTTCCGAAATCAGAAATCCCAAATCAGCAACAGTTTGAAGCCCATCGTACATTACTAACCACAAGTCGCTTAGTGTCATTTCTAACACATTACAGAGTAAGGTAAATTCTCACTCCGACATTCTCTCCTTACTTCTTGGATTAGATAATATGTATTCAATCACAACGACTGATTTAATAAAATTCTTTTAACATGAAAAAACTCATTTTTACTCTTTTTTTGCTCCTTAGTAGTATTATTGTAACCACAGCCCAAGATGTAAATACTGCATTACGTTACCTTAAAATTGCTAATACCCTCCGTGAAGTAAAACAATTTGACCAGTCCGAAGAATATCTCAATAAAGCATTGGGAATGGTTCGTGGACGCAACGAATACTGGGAAGCGGCCATTTATGAAAACTTAGGTTTCCTTTATCGTGACCAAGAAAACGTGTTGGAAGCATCACGTAACTTCTCCAAAGCCATTGATATTTATAAGAAATTGAAAATGGGTATGAGCGAAAAAGCTATTTCGCAATTACTCGATGGTTTGAAAGAAGCAGAAGAACTTTATGCTGGTATAGACATCGGCTCGAAAGGTGTAAAGCTAAGTATTATTGGCGTAACTGTTTCTCCTAAAAAAGGGGTTACGTACAACCTTAAAAAGAGTATGTCTATCAACACTGAACCTAGTGCCTTGACTACTCAAGCTATCAAAGAAACGGCCACAGCTATCAAAGATTTGGTAGATACAGCTACTGTTCGTAACAACGTATTGTCTGACCGTATGTTTATTGTTATGAGTAGTGGATTAAAACAAGCTACAGACAAACAACCAGGCAAAGAAGCAGAAGTTATTGCGGCAATTCGTGAGGCATTGAAAAATCCAAGCCAAAAGATTGATATTATTTCGGCTGAAGATGAAGCTAAATATGGCGCCCTATCAATGGTTGCTCCTGAATTACACTTATCGTCGTCAGTAATGGATATTGGTGGTGGTAATATCAAAGGTGGTTATTTGTTGAGCCGTACAAAATTTGATGCAGTAAACTTCCCTTATGGCACAAAGGCATTTGTAAAGATTGTGAAGAAAAAACTCCCTGACGCTAACTTAGAAGAATATACCAAGGGAGTAAATGATGAGGTAAAAGTGGTTGGCGAAGAGTTGGCACTTGAACTTAATCGTAAAGTAGGTTTGAAAAATCGTAAAAACGTATTCTTATTGGGCGGTATCGTATTTGTAATGAACTCATTCTTACACCCAGAGCGTGCTGCTATTATCGGTCGTCCAGTAGAAGTAAGTTTGGAAGATATTCGCAAATTCCGTCAAATGAGTGCTAGTAGCTACGAAGAATTGATTAACCCAGATTTTTCTCGTGTGACAGATCCAGCAGTTCGCGCTATTGCAGAAGAGGATGTTAAAAATATCACTACGAAAATCTATAACCAACAAGATATTATTGCGGGTGCTGCTTTGTTAGAAACTTTGATTAAAGAAATGAATCGTGATGGTGTTCAAAAACGCTTCTATTTTATCAAAGGTGGTGACGTAGCATGGATTAGTGGTTATGTATTCAAATTAATTTCTGACGAATACCAAGCTCGTAAAGAATAGGTGTGATATATTGAGTGAATGGTGATTTAGTGATGAACTGTATTAAAAATCAAACTTTCAGGCAAATATTATTTTGTGAGCGCAATTTTATTTGCCTGAAAATCATTCTGAAACACAGTATTGTTTTTGACGATAGCGAAAGC